>NZ_JBIVZM010000007.1:0-433346 GCF_044759525.1 Streptomyces sp. NPDC101110
TGTAGATGTCGCAATCCACACCGAACCCAGAAGGCCCTCACCTGTTCAAGCACCCAGCACGCGTGTCACCAACGTCCCGGGACAGCACACCTAGGGCGAGAAGACGTCAGTTGAGCATCGCCCTGGCCGCCAAGGCCTCCCCCCGCACCCGCTCCGCGGCCCCCTCGTCCACCGCCGAGACAACCTCCGCGTAGGCCTCCAACTCCAAGGCCCCACCGAGGAACTCCCCCCGCTGCACCAGCAGCTGCGCCCGCTCGTACCGCAACCGTGCCGGATGCGACGGCAGCAGCAACGACAACTCCACCGCCCACCACGCCACGTCCGACCGCTCGGGCCGGGCCGCCGCCCACGCCCGCACGTTGTTCAGGATCCGCAGCACCACGTCCAGCGGATCGGCCGGCCGCAGCATCGCCGGATCCAGCCGCGTCCCGGTCGCCCCCGCGACCAGCAACTCCGCGTCCGTCCCCGTCAGCACCCGCCCCCCGTCGAACGGATCCGCCAGCACCTGCCCCTCCTCGGGCCCGAACCCGACCACGAAGTGCCCCGGCAGGGCCACCCCGTACACCGGTGCCCCCGCCCGCCTGGCCACCTCCATCCACACCACGGACAGCAGGATCGGCAGCCCCCTGCGCCGCCCCAGCACCGCGTGCAGCAGCGACGACTCCAGACGCTGGTACTCACCCGGCGTGCCGTGGAACCCCATCCGCTCACCGAGCAGCTCCCGCAGGGCCACCGCCCACGCCCGCGGCCCGGCGGGCCGGTACGGCAGCAGCCCGGCCAGCCGGTCCAGCTCGACCTGCGCGGCGTCCAGGCCCGCCTCGTCCAGCTCCCGGTCCGCCTCCGCCCCCACCAGCAGGCACAGCGTCGACAGATCGGGCCGCTCGGAGCGGGCCTCCTCGGCGAACCGCCTCCGCAGCTCGGCGGAGCGTTCCGGGGACGGGGGATACGGGGGACGCATGACTGGCTCGTGCCCTCTCACGACGATCGGTTACCGGCCGTTTCCGCTGCCGCCGGCATCCGGCGCCCGGTAGTGGTGGTAGGCGTGGTGCGCGGCGAAGCCCATGCCGGTGTACAGCGCCCGTGCTCCCGCGTTGTCGGCCTCGACCTGGAGCCACGCGGCCGAGGCGCCCTCGTCGAGCGCCCTGCGGGCCAGGGCGGCCATCACAGCCGTCGCGAGACCCTGCCGGCGCAGCGCCGGATCGACCTCGACGGCGGCGAACCCGGCCCACCGCCCGTCCACGACGCACCGCCCGATGGCGGCCGGGGGCGCCCCCTCGACCGCCCCGGGCACGGTCGCGAACCACACCGACGGCCCGCTCGCGAGCACCCGCAGCGCCACCTCGCTGACGCCCTTGCGCCGGTACCGGGCCAGCCACCCCGCACCGGCCTCCCGGGACAGTACGACCCCGTCCGGGTCGCCCGCGTCGGCGATCGGCGCCAGCGGCCCGATCCACAGCTCGGCGGTCACCTCCCGCACCCAGCCCCGCCGCTCCAGCTCCGCGCAGAGCAGCTCCTGCGTGCCCTCGGCACCGGTCGCGGTCTGGACGTAGGCGGGCAGCCCGCGCTCGCCGTACCAGCGCCGTACGGCCACGAGCGCCTCGTCGAGCGGCACGCCCGGCGCGCCCAGCGGCAGCACCGAGTTGGCCCGCCGGGTGAATCCCGAGGCGGACCGCAGTTCCCACTCGCCGAGCCGTTCGCTCTCCACGGGCCGCCAGGCCCGCGCGGCGACCCGGGCCAGCTCCTCGTACGAGGCGGCCGGACCACGGCGACGCGCCGGTGCGGACGGCACGGTCTTGCCCGCGACCAGCGCGGATTCCGCGATTCGGACGCTCTCGCCGCTCTTGCGTGTGATGAGCAGCACACCGTTGTCCCATGATGTGAGAACACCGACCGTGTCGGTGAACTTCTCACGCGGAGCCTCATGTTCGATCAAGCTCCGCACCGAGACGCGTTTGCCCACGTCAGCAGCGGTGATACGGACCTCGAGTCGCCCGGCGGCAGAGATTTCCACAGGTCAGTTCACCCCTCCTGTTCGGATCATGCCCAGGAACGGAGATACTAGGGGCGGGCATCGACGACGCCGCGCTCCCGCGCGCCAGGCGGCGGAGCCTGAGGAGGCCCGCCAGCGCCCTATCGAGGAGGAACGACAGCGTGACCTACGTCATCGCGCAGCCTTGTGTCGACGTCAAGGACAAGGCGTGCATCGAGGAGTGCCCGGTCGACTGCATCTACGAGGGCCAGCGGTCCTTGTACATCCACCCGGACGAATGCGTCGACTGTGGTGCCTGTGAGCCGGTCTGCCCGGTCGAGGCGATCTTCTACGAGGACGACACTCCCGAGGAGTGGAAGGACTACTACAAGGCGAACGTCGAGTTCTTCGACGAGCTCGGTTCGCCGGGCGGCGCCAGCAAGCTGGGGCTGATCGAGCGCGACCACCCCTTCGTCGCCGCGCTGCCGCCGCAGAACCAGTAAGAGCGGCCCGCACTCCGTGCCGCCTCGGTCCCGTACGGCCCGATCAGCCCGCTGATCGCCGTACGGGGCCGAGGCGTTTGCCGTGACCGGCTCGTACGTGCCAGAAAGTGAGCCAGACCCGTGTCCGCAGTCTCCGACCGCTTGCCCACCTTCCCCTGGGACAAGCTGACCCCGTACAAGGCCACGGCCGCCGCCCACCCCAACGGCATCGTCGACCTGTCCGTCGGCACCCCGGTCGACCCGGTGCCCGAGCTGATCCAGAAAGCGCTGGTGGCCGCCGCCGACGCGCCGGGCTACCCGACCGTCTGGGGCACGCCCGAGCTGCGCGACGCGATCACCGGCTGGGTGGAGCGGCGTCTCGGCGCCCGGGATGTCACGCACCACCACGTGCTGCCGATCGTCGGCTCCAAGGAACTCGTCGCCTGGCTCCCGACCCAGCTGGGTCTGGGCCCCGGCGACCGGGTGGCCTTCCCGCGTCTGGCCTACCCGACGTACGAGGTCGGCGCACGACTGGCCCGTGCCGCGTACGAGGCGTACGACGACCCGACGGAGCTGGACCCCGAGGGCCTGAAGCTGCTCTGGCTGAACTCCCCGTCGAACCCCACCGGCAAGGTCCTCTCCAAGGAGGAGCTGACCCGGATCGTCGCCTGGGCCCGCTCGCACGGCATCCTGCTCGTCTCCGACGAGTGCTACCTGGAGCTGGGCTGGGAGGCCGACCCGGTCTCGGTGCTGCACCCGGACGTCAACGGCGGCTCGTACGACGGCATCGTCTCCGTCCACTCCCTCTCCAAGCGCTCGAACCTCGCGGGCTACCGTGCGGCCTTCCTGGCCGGTGACCCGGCGGTCCTCGGCCCGCTGCTGGAGATCCGCAAGCACGGCGGCATGATGACGTCGGCCCCGACGCAGGCGGCGGTGATCGCGGCCCTCGGCGACGACGACCACGTGCGTGTCCAGCGCGAGCGCTACGCGTCCCGCCGTGAGCTGCTGCGCGAGGCCCTGGTCACCCACGGCTTCCGCATCGAGCACAGCGAGGCCAGCCTCTACCTGTGGGCCACCAGGGGCGAGTCCTGCTGGGACACGGTGGACCACCTCGCCAAGCGCGGCATCCTCGTGGCCCCCGGCGACTTCTACGGCCCGGCGGGCGCGGAGTTCGTCCGGGTGGCGCTGACGGCGACGGACGAGAGGGTGGCCGCGGCCGTCCAGCGTCTGTGAGCGCCGCCGAGCACACCGTTGGGGTCCAGGTAAAAGGCTCCCTGGACCCGCCGCCGAGCACACCGATGGGGTCCAGGGAAAGCTCCCTGGACCCCATCGGCGTCTTGGTGCGGGCGGATCAGCCGACCGGCAGGCTCTGCACCGGCAGCGAGTCCGCGGACGGCACGCCGCCCTTGGCCAGGGAGTCCGTCGGCAGACCGCCCTGGGCCGAACCGGCGGTGTCGCCGACGAGCTGACCTGCGGAGCCGGCCGCGTCACCGGCCGCCTTCTGCGCGACGGGCGTGGTCTTCTTGACCTCCTTGCCGCCGGTCTTGCCCGCGGAGGACACCGCGTTCTTGACGGTCTTGCCGCCGGTCTCACCGGCGGACCCGGTGACCTCCTGCGTCGTGCCGTCGACGGTGTTGCCGACGTTCGCCCCGTCCAGGGCGGACAGGCCACCGAGGTTCGGGGTGGCGGGCAGCTCGGGGGCCGCGCTGGCGGAGCCGGCCGCACCGACCCCGGCAGCCGCTCCCGCAGCGACGATCAGCGCGGCACGGGCGATACGGCGGGTCAGGGGGAGGGACATGGTGCTCCTTCGACGGGAGAGAACAGTGAGCTTGGTGAAAGGTCCGACCGGGTCCGGCAGTTGATCGACCGGCTGTCGATCTCCCCGGCTCGGACGCAGTGACTACCGCTCGAAGCCCGCGAAGGTTGCGGCGCCGCAATGTAAAGAGTTGGCAATGCGTCGCATATTCGACTGCGGATGAAAACGGTCAAAGAGGCATCCGTCGAAGCCCCGCCGAATCCTTACCGCCCTGTGTTCCCAAGGGATCCCGGTCTCCCGGGTGAGGGTGCGAAAACCTGCGCACACCCTTGCCACCGGGCCGTGCGGCTAATCCCCGCGGGTGACCTCCCGTACCCCTGCGCGATCCAGTGCCGCGGCAGGCAAGGTTCGCCCCGTCGCGGCGTCCGGCACGCCCTCTCGCCGCACCGGCCAAAGCCCAAGTACGGCCGGTACTGGCCAAACGTTGCCTGCCGCGGCACTGCCGCGGCACTAGCCCATCGTGACGATGCGGACGGCGGCCGCGTCCCGCTCCGCGCCCGCGGTGCCCTTCGCCGCGGGATCCCGCCACTGGCTGGCGGTGTTCCCGGCGATCCACTCGCGCCCCGCGTAGGTGACCCGCGCGATGTGCAGCTCCGAGGCGTTGGCCACGGCCCAGTGCGCCAGCTGCCAGCCGCGCCGGTCCAGGTTCCGCCCGGCCGCCGCCTTGCTGTCGGCGGTCACCGGCAGCGTCACGGTCCGCCCCCCGGCCCCGTCCGCGGCGCCCGGGGACGGCGTGGGCGCGGCCGTCGCGCCGCCCACCTCGGCTCCGGCCGGCGCCAGCACATCGCGCCCGAAGTCCCGCACGAGCGCGGCACGCACCCCGTCCGGACCCGAGGCCCGGGTCGCGGCCGGGCGGCCCTCACAGGTCAGCGTGGCCGCGGACTGCCCGGTCAGGGCCGCGGCCAGCAGCGCGGCGTCCGGCTCGTGCTTGGCGTAGGCCTGCGGGAAGCCACTGCGCTGCACGCGCTGCGCGGCGACGGTGAGCGGCAGGCGGGTGTAGCCGGGCACCTTGACCAGATGGTCGTAGAACTCACCGGCCGAGTAGGTCGGGTCCATGATCTCCTTCGGTGTTCCCCAGCCCTGCGAGGGCCGCTGCTGGAACAGGCCGAGGGAGTCCCGGTCGCCGTGCTTGATGTTGCGCAGGGCGGATTCCTGAAGCGCGGTCGCCAGCGCGATGGTGACGGCCCGCTCGGGCAGCCCGCGCGCGGTGCCCACGGCGGTGATCGTCGCCGCGTTCACCCCCTGCTCGGGTGTGAACTCGTACGACGCTCCGTCGCCCTTGCCGGAGACCACCTTGCAGCCCGGTCCTCCCGAGCCCCCGGTGATGTACTGCACGACGAGGTAACCGGCGACCGCGAGCAGGGCCATGAAGGCGGCTCCGCATCGGAAGAGGCGGCCACGACGCTTGGGAGAGGACGACTCTGGCACGCCGTACAAGGTACTGGAGAGTACGGAGTGGTATGGGCCGGGTGGGAAGAGTGGGGCGGGGCCTGGCGCGTTAGGGTCGACGGCATGGCCGACACCTCGCTTGACCTCACGCTGGACGCCGCGGAGCTCACCGCCCGGCTCGTCGACTTCCGTTCCGAGAGCGGTACCGAGAAGCCGCTCGCGGACGCGATCGAGGCCGCGCTGCGGGCGCTGCCCCACCTGACGGTCGAGCGGTACGGCAACAACGTCGTGGCCCGCACGGACCTCGGCCGCTCGGAGCGGGTGATCCTGGCCGGCCACATCGACACCGTCCCCGTGGCGGACAACGTCCCCTCCCGGCTCGACGAGGACGGCGTCCTGTGGGGCTGCGGCACCTGTGACATGAAGTCCGGCGTCGCGGTCCAGCTGCGCATCGCGGCCACGGTGCCCGCTCCAAACCGCGACCTGACCTTCGTCTTCTACGACAACGAGGAGGTCGCCGCGGAGCTGAACGGCCTCAAGCACGTCTCCGAGGCGCACCCCGAGTGGCTGGAGGGAGACTTCGCGGTGCTCCTGGAGCCGTCCGACGGCCAGGTCGAGGGCGGCTGCCAGGGAACGCTGCGGGTGCTGCTGAAGACCACGGGCGAGCGGGCCCACTCGGCGCGCGGCTGGATGGGCTCCAACGCGATCCACGCCGCGGCCCCGATCCTGGCCCGCCTGGCCTCCTACGAACCCCGCCGGCCGGTCATCGACGGCCTGGAGTACCGCGAGGGCCTCAACGCCGTGGGGATCAGCGGGGGAGTGGCCGGCAACGTGATCCCCGACGAGTGCGTCGTCACCGTCAACTTCCGCTACGCGCCCGACCGCACACCCGAGGAGGCCGTCGCACACGTCCGTGAGGTCTTCGCGGACTGCGGCGTGCAGGATTTCGAGGTCGTCGACCACAGCGGCGCGGCGATGCCCGGGCTGTCCCACCCTGCGGCCAAGGCGTTCATCGAGGCGGTCGGCGGTACCCCGATGCCGAAGTACGGCTGGACCGACGTCTCCCGCTTCTCCGCGCTCGGCGTCCCCGCCGTCAACTATGGCCCCGGCAACCCCCACTTGGCGCACAAGCGGGACGAGCGCGTGGACGTCGCCAAGATCCTCGCGGGCGAGGAGCGCCTGCGGAACTGGCTGACCGCCTGAGCCCGCCCGGCACCCCAGGGGTTTACGCCGCTGCATCGCGGACATGCTCACGTCCCTCGTTCGTAACCCGCGTAGATCTACGCTGAGGTGGAAAGACAGGCACGACGGAGGGAGCGCACATGGCGACCGGCAACCCCGAGGGGAAGAAGCAGCCGCCGGAGGAGAAGCGCCTGGGCCCGGTCCTCCAGAGGCGGGACCAGGTGCAGGCCAGCACCACCGACCAGCGGCTGCTGGACGAGCGGGCCCCCTCCGACTGGGTCCACACCGACCCCTGGCGCGTGCTGCGCATCCAGTCGGAGTTCATCGAGGGCTTCGGCACGCTGGCCGAACTGCCTCCCGCGATCAGTGTCTTCGGATCGGCCCGTACGCCCGCCGACTCACCCGAGTACGAGGCCGGCGTCCGGCTGGGCCGGGGCCTGGTCGACGCGGGCTTCGCGGTCATCACGGGCGGCGGGCCGGGCGCGATGGAGGCGGCCAACAAGGGCGCCCTGGAGGCGAAGGGCATGTCGGTCGGCCTCGGTATCGAGCTGCCGTTCGAGCAGGGCCTGAACCCGTATGTCGACATCGGGCTCAACTTCCGCTACTTCTTCGTCCGGAAGATGATGTTCGTCAAGTACGCCCAGGGCTTCGTGGTCCTGCCGGGCGGTCTCGGCACCCTCGACGAACTCTTCGAGGCCCTCACCCTGGTCCAGACCCAGAAGGTCACCCGGTTCCCGATCGTCCTCTTCGGCACCGACTACTGGGGCGGTCTGGTCGACTGGCTCCGCGACACGGTGATCGCCCAGGGCAAGGCGGCGGAGAAGGACCTGCTGCTGTTCCATGTGACGGACGACGTGGACGAGGCGGTGGCCCTGGTGTCGAAGGAGGCGGGGCGGTAGGGGCCTTACGAGCCCAGCCTCCTGTCGGGCGGCGGGTGGGCAAGGGCCGGGGCTCCAGGGGGCGGAGCCCCCTGGTACCTCGGTCAGGCCAGCCCGCGCCGCGCCACCGCAGGGGCCCGATGCCCCGCAATCGTCGCCACCATCTCCAGCACCTGCCGCGTCTCGGCGACCTCGTGCACCCGGTACACCTGCGCCCCCAGCCACGCGGACACCGCCGTCGTCGCCAGCGTCCCCACGACCCGTTCCTTCACGGGCCGGTCCAGCGTCTCCCCGACGAAGTCCTTGTTGGACAGCGACACCAGCACCGGCCACCCCGTGGCGACCATCTCGTCCAGCCGCCGTGTCGCCTCCAGGCTGTGCCGGGTGTTCTTCCCGAAGTCGTGGCCCGGGTCGATCATGATCGACTCCCGCGGCACCCCCAGCGCGAGCGCCCGCTCGGCCAGCCCGACCGTCACGTCAAGGATGTCCGCCATGACATCGTCGTACTCGATCCGGTGCGGCCGTGTCCGCGGCTCAGCCCCGCCCGCGTGCGTGCACACCAGCCCCACCCGGTACCGCGCCGCGACCTCCGCCAGCCCCGGATCGACCCCGCCCCACGCGTCGTTCAGCAGATCGGCCCCGGCCTCGCACACGGCCGCGCCGACCTCGGCCCGCCAGGTGTCCACGCTGATGATCACGTCCGGGAACCGCCGCCGCACCTCCGCGACGAACCCGACCGTCCGCCGGGCCTCCTCCTCGGCCGTGACCTCCTCGCCCGGACCGGCCTTGACCCCGCCGATGTCGATGATCGCGGCACCCTCGGCCACCGCCCGCTCCACCCGCGCGAGGGCCGGCTCGTCGCGGAAGGTGGCGCCCTGGTCGTAGAAGGAGTCCGGGGTGCGGTTCACGATCGCCATGATCACCGGCTCGTGCGTTCCGAATTCCCGCTTGCCCAGCCTGAGCATCCCCTGTGACCTTTCCTGGTACGTCCCGTCTTCCGCCGCCTGCGACCCTAACCGGCGCGCTCGCATGGCACGATCGGAGCCTGACACATCCGACTCGGAGGACGTCCGCAGCGTCCGATCCATCCGCCGTGGGGGCCCCGCGATGGTTATGTTCCTGTTCCTGGTCGTCGCGCTCGCCGTCGTGGTCGCCGCGGTGACGCTCGCCGTGGTGGGCGGCGGCGAGAACGCCCCGCTGCCCGAGGCGGTGCCCGAGCGGCTGCGGGATCCGCTGCCCCCGGACCGGCCGGTCGACCGCGCGGACATCGAGGGACTCCGCTTCCCGCTCGCCGCCCGCGGCTACCGCATGGCCGACGTGGACGACGCCCTGAGCCGCCTGGGCGCCGAGCTCGCCGAGCGCGACGCCCGCATCACCGACCTGGAGTCCGCCCTGGCCGGTGCCCGGTCGGCCAACCACGGGCCGGTGCGCCCGGCCGGGGAGAACCACGTCTCCATGGACAAGCCGCGGCAGGAGGACCGGCCGTGAGCGACGGCGCCGCCCTGGCCGGCCCGGACGGCGCACTGCGCTGCCCCTGGGCCCTGTCCGCCCCCGAGTACATCGCCTATCACGACGAGGAGTGGGGCCGCCCCGTCCACGGCGACGACGCGCTCTTCGAGCGGCTCAGCCTGGAGGCCTTCCAGTCCGGTCTGTCATGGATCACCATCCTGCGCCGCCGCCCCGGCTTCCGCGCCGCCTTCGCCGACTTCAAGATCGCTGCGGTGGCCGCGTTCACCGACGAGGACCGCGAGCGCCTCCTGGCCGACGCGGGCATCATCCGCAACCGCGCCAAGATCGACGCGACCCTCGCCAACGCGCGTGCGCTGACCGAATGGTCACCGGGCGAACTGGACGAACTGATCTGGTCCCACGCCCCCGACCCGGCCGGCCGGCCGGCCCCGAAGACCCTGTCCGAGGTCCCGCCGATCACTCCGGAGTCGACGGCCCTGTCCAAGGCCCTGAAGAAACGGGGCCTGCGGTTCGTCGGCCCGACGACGGCGTACGCCTTGATGCAGGCGTGCGGCCTGGTCGACGATCACCTGGAAACCTGCACAGCGAGAAGGGCCCCCCAAGGGGCGCGGGGCTGAGTCGATGTGCGGCTGCGGTGCGTGGGGGCGCGACCAGCCCACGCACCCGCAGACCGCTCAGGGCCCCGAGCTCAGCGGCCCAGATACTTCGGCTTCTCCTTGTTGACGAAGGCCTGCACCGCGATCGCGTGGTCCTCGGAGGAGCCGGCCCGGGTCTGGAGCTCGTCCTCCTTCTCCAGGGCCTCCTCCAGGGAGTGCGTCAGCCCGAAAGCCACCGACTCCTTCAGGGCCGCGTATGCCACCGTCGGCCCCCCGGCCAGCGCCCGTGCCACCTTCTCGGCCTCCGCGCGCAGCTCACCGGCCGGTACCAGCCGGTTGGCGATGCCCAGCTCGTACGCCTCCTGCGCGCTGATGCTCCGCGGGAAGAGCAGCAGGTCGGTGGCGCGGCCCGGGCCGATCACCCGCGGCAGCGTCCAGGAGATCCCCGAGTCCGCGGTCAGCGCCACACCGGCGAACGAGGTGTTGAACGCCGCGGTGTCCGCCACGATCCGGTAGTCCGCGGCGAGCGCGAAGCCGAAGCCCGCCCCGGCCGCGACGCCGTTCACGGCGGCCACGACCGGCTTCGCCGCCCCCGCCAGGGCCCGCACGATGGGGTTGTAGTGGTCCCGTACGGTGCTCATGGTCTGCCCCGAGCCGGTCTCCCGGTCCTGGACCAGCAGCCCGATGTGCTCCTTCAGGTCCTGCCCGACGCAGAACGCCCGGTCCCCGGCGGCGGTCAGCAGCACCGCCCGCACGGCGTCGTCGCCCGCCGCCGACTCGACCGCCTCCCGCAGGGCGACCTTGGTCGCCACGTTCAGCGCGTTCATCGCCTCCGGGCGGTTCAGCGTGATCGTCGCGAGTCCGTCGCTCACCTCGTAGAGCACGGTGTCGGCCATGGCGTATCCCCTCCGGGTCGCGGAACGGGGACGTACCGGCCGGTACGCCCCGGGTCTGCAGGACAGCATGACGGAGATCGCGGGCGAGGAAACGGACCGGACGTGTGACCTGCGTCAAACAATTCTCGTCCGGATCGGTTCAGCGGAAGTGTGTGCGGTGGCGGAGTATCGCAGTCTCATCGCCGAATTGAGTGGTTTTGCTCGCGTGCGTTGCCCAAGCGATGCCGACTGATGTTGGTCATCGGGTCCTGAGATGCGGGATAATGGCCTGGAAGCAATGTGTTCGATGCCGGTGTCGCGTGTCCTGCCACAAGGGCCGCACGTGTGCCCTTCTCAGGGGCCGTCGGCTTTGACGATGAGCTGGGTTTCAGGAAGGGGAACGAGCATGGCGGCCATGAAGCCGCGAACGGGTGATGGCCCGCTCGAGGTGACCAAGGAGGGGCGGGGCATCGTCATGCGCGTTCCGCTCGAAGGCGGCGGGCGGCTCGTCGTCGAGCTGACCCCTGACGAGGCCGACGCGCTCGGCGACGCCCTCAAGAAGGTCGTCGGCTGACGCGCAAGCGACCATACCCTTTCAGTTGCCCCGGCATCACCTGTGGTGCCGGGGCAACTGTTTTCCCGCCGCTGACACGCGGCTGCCCGCCTCCCGCTCCGCTGACGTACGACCCGGCTAGCGTTTCACCGCGCACAAAAGCCCGTCGCCCACCGGGAGCAGGGACGGCACCAGTTCCTGGCTCTCGCGCACCGCGCGCAGCAGCTCCCGCAGCCGCAGCACCTCCGTGGGCTGGGGCCCGGAGTCCACCGTCCGGCCGTTGGCGAAGGCGCCCTCGAAGACGACCAGCCCGCCGGTGCGCAGCAGACGCAACGATTCGGCGAGGTAGTCCATGACCTCCAGGCGGTCACCGTCGCAGAAGACCAGGTCGTAACCGGCGTCCGCGAGGCGGGGCAGCACGTCCAGGGCCCGGCCCGGGATGAAGCGGGCCCGGTTGCTGGCGAACCCGGAGGCGCGGAAGGCCTGCCGGGCGAACTGCTGGTGCTCCGGCTCGGGGTCCACGGTCGTCAGGACACCGTCCGGCCGCATACCGTGCAGGAGGTGGATCCCGGAGACACCGCAGCCCGTCCCGATCTCCGCGACGGCCTTCGCGTCGACCGACGCGGCCAGCAACCGCAGCGCGGCGCCCGTGCCGGGCGTCACCGAGCGCAACCCTGCCTCGCGGGCCCGGTCCCGGGCCCATTGCAGCGTTTCGTCCTCGGCGACATAGGCGTCGGCGAACGCCCAGCTCGTCTGCCGGTTGCCGGTAATGACCCTCTCCTGTCCCCGTGAATGCCTGGGCGTGACTGTATCCGTTGGGCACGGGAACCCGCAGATGGGACCGGTCGTTTAAAGGGATGAGCAAGTGGCACGGGTCGTGACGGGGGGCAGGCAGTGGATCGGGGCGCCGAGCAAGTGCCGACGCAGCAGTACGAGGCGTATCAGCACAGATCAAATTCTCGTAAAACCGCTTATCCGGTCCTAACGGGCGAGGTGGCTATGGTAGGGGCTCCACTGGACACCACCAGAGCTGACAGGGGAGGTGCGGCTGCGCCTGTGGATCGCGGAGGAGTGCTCCGGCGCTTCCTCGGACCGGCGGGCAGGCCGACATCTGTGAACGACACCGCTGCTGACCACAGTCACGCCGCTGACTTCGCCCAGACCGCGACTTTCACCACCGACGCGGACGGGCAGGCGTGGACTCCGCCCACGTGGGAGGAGATCGTCAGCACGCACAGCGGCCGGGTCTACCGGCTCGCCTACCGCCTGACCGGCAACCAGCACGACGCGGAGGACCTCACGCAGGAGGTCTTCGTCCGCGTCTTCCGCTCCCTGTCGACCTACACGCCGGGCACCTTCGAGGGCTGGCTGCACCGCATCACCACGAACCTGTTCCTGGACATGGTCCGCCGTAAGCAGCGCATCCGCTTCGACGCGCTCGGCGAGGACGCTGCCGAGCGCCTGCCGAGCAAGGAGCCCACACCGCAGCAGATCTTCAACGACGCGCACTTCGACGCGGACGTTCAGCAGGCCCTCGACACCCTCGCCCCCGAGTTCCGCGCCGCGGTCGTCCTGTGCGACATCGAAGGCCTGTCCTACGAGGAGATCGCCGCGACCCTCGGCGTCAAGCTCGGCACGGTCCGCTCCCGGATCCACCGCGGTCGCTCCCAGCTGCGCAAGGCTCTCGCGCACCGCTCCCCGGAGGCGCGCGCCGAGCGCCGTTCCTTCGTGCCCCGTGTTCCCGCCCTGGGAGGAGGGGGCGCGAGCGCGTGAGCGGATCTCGGCCGAAAGCCTCCGAGGGTCACCTCGCAGAGCAGCATCTGGGAGACCGACTCTCCGCCCTGGTGGACGGAGAGCTCGGTCATGACGCGCGTGAGCGCGTACTGGCGCACGTGGCCACCTGCCCGAAGTGCAAGGCGGAGGTGGACGCCCAGCGCCGGCTGAAGAACGTCTTCGCGGAGGCGGCCCCGCCGCCCCCTTCCGAGAGTTTCCTGGCCCGCCTGCAGGGACTACCCGCGGGCGGCGGCCCGGACGGTGATGTGACACCGCCGGGCGGGGGAGGCCTGCCCGGCGGGCTGTCCGGACGCTTCGGATCGTCCGGGGCCTTCGGAGTGAAGCGCGGCGAGCGCTTCGACTTCGGGTACGCACCCTCTCGTCCGCACCTGCCCGTGTCCCCGGGGGGACGCGGGAGCCTCCCCTCCGACGCCGGCGGCCCGCTCTCGGGTCACGGGGGCCTCCCTTCCGGGAGAGGCTTCCGCATCCACGACGTCGGCCGGCCCGACGGCGACCGGTCCTCCTCCCGGCTGCGGTTCGCGTTCGTGGCCGCCGGTGCGGTGTCCCTGGCCGCGATCGCCCTGGGCGGCGTCACGGGCGGCACCCCTACCGACGTGGAGGCCCGCGGAGGCCAGGGCGCGGGGAGCAACGTGACACCCATGCGGACCCAGGGCACCGGCGCCGTGACACCACCCGAATCCCAGCGTCGCCGGACGGCGCCGCTGCTCGGGCAGGTGCACGGCGAGAGCCTGCTGGGCCGCGCGCCGGTCGCCCCCACCGAGGTATCGGCCCCGCTGCTGCCCGGGGTGCCGTCCGCCGCCCGGCACCACGCGTTGCACGCGCTGACCGCCCCGGTGGTCGCGGGTGCCGCCGTCATGTCCCCGTTGATACGCCCGCTCGAGGCGGCCACTCCGGCCGCCCTGACCTCGTGGTCCGCGGTCCCCGAGATCACGGCTCCCCTGCTGGCCGTGCCCCTCGCGGACCCGACCTCGTCCCCCTCTTCACCCGCCTCCCCGCGTACGGCTCACTGACCGGCCTCTGCGCACCGGTCCGCGAACCTGATTGAATCCGGGGGTTGTCGCCGCGGCCGAGGTGTGGCCGGGCGCCGGTTCGAGGAACTGCGGCCAACGCGACGAGCCGTGCCGCGGCTGTGGGGAGAGCATGAACGAGGGGAAGCCCACGAAAGCGAAGTGGTGGAGCCGTCCGCGGCCGCAGCACCTGCCAGGGGAGCCGGAGGGGACGGACCCGCGCGTGGCGGAGAGCCGCGGCGTGCCGGACGACCAGGTCATGGCGGAGGGTCAGGGCGTGGCGGACGGTCCGGCCAGCACGGAGGTCCCGGCCGTGGAGGGCCAGGGCGTGGGCGGTCCGCGCAACGCGCAGTCGGCCCGGGCGAACCGGTCCGGCGCCTCCGACGGGGACTTCGAGCTGCCGCGTCCCGCGCCCCGGCCCGATCAGGACGGCGACTACGAGCTGAGGCGTCCCGAGGCGCTTCCGGCCGGGGCCGAGGACGACTCCGCCGAGCCGACCCATGGGCAGGCGACGACGGATGAGGCCGTGGTCGGAGGCACTGCGCAGGCCGTTGCCCCGGCTCCCGCCGGGTCGGCGCACGGGGCGGTGACGACGGATGACGGTCTGGTCTCGGGCGCTGCGCAGGCCGTTGCCCCGGTCCCCGCCGCCCGGCGATCGGACCAGGACGTCCCCGTCGCCGCCGCCTCATCCGCCACGCCACCGCAAGAAGCTCCCAAGCCGCTGCACGACCCCGACCCGTACAGCACCCCGCCTTACGGCGAACCAGGTCCCTGGGCGCCGGCGCCGCCCGTCCAGCACCCGGCGACCCCGGCGCAGGGAGTGGCGCTGCCGGGGCAACCGGCCGTGCCGTCGGCGCAGGGCACGCCGCCCACCCCGGCACCCGGGGGGCCGTCCCCCGCAGCGCACCCCACCGCCGCTCACGGGCCGGCCGAGACACCGCCCCCCGGCACTCCCGGCGCCCCCGCACCCGCGCCGCACTACGCCGACGCCTCGGTACCCGCCCCGGCCCCCGACCCCTGGCAGCGCTACGACCCCTGGGCGGCCCCCGCCGTCGCCGGGGGACAAGGACCTCTCCAGCAGAACGGCGCCGCCGTGCTCAGCACGGAGCAGCGGCGCAGGCGGGGCAGGAAGTCCCTGGTGCTCGGTGCCGTACTGCTCGCGGTCGTGTCCGGGGGCATCGGCGGCGCCGTCGGGACGTACCTGGAGCGCAACGGCGGCGTCGGGACCCTCGAACTGCCGCAGGCCGGAAAGGAGGCCACCGCGCGGGACGCGGACAGTGTGGCCGGGATCGCCGGGCGGGCCCTGCCCAGCGTGGTCACCCTGCATGTCAGCGGCGCCGGTGAGCAGGGCACCGGCACCGGCTTCGTGCTCGACACCCGCGGACACATCCTCACCAACAACCACGTCGTGCAGCCCGCCGGCTCGGGCGGCGAGATCACCGTGACCTTCAACGGAGGGCAGACCGCCAAGGCCGAGGTCATCGGCCGGGACAGCGGCTACGACCTCGCCGTCGTCAAGGTGAAGGGCGTCAGCGGACTCACCCCGCTGCCCCTCGGCAACTCCGACAACGTGCAGGTCGGCGACCCCGTCGTGGCCATCGGGGCCCCCTTCGACCTGGCCGGCACCGTCACCTCCGGCATCATCAGCGCCAAGCAGCGGCCCATCACGGCCGGCGGTGAGAAGGGCGACGGCAGCGACGTGTCCTACGTCGACGCGCTGCAGACCGACGCGCCCATCAACCCCGGCAACTCCGGCGGGCCTCTGCTCGACGCCCGGGCCCGGGTCATCGGCATCAACTCGGCCATCCGCTCGGCGGAGAGCGGCTCCGGGCAGGACAGCGGCCGGGCCGGTTCGATAGGCCTCGGCTTCGCCATACCGATCAACCAGGGCAAACGCGTCGCCGAAGAGCTGATCAACACCGGGAAGGCGACCCACCCGGTCATCGGCATCACCCTGGACATGGAGTACACGGGCGACGGTGCCCGCGTTGCCGCCGAGGGCAGCGGGCGCGGCGCGCCGGTCACCCCCGGCGGCCCGGGAGCCAAGGCCGGGATCAAGGCGGGTGACGTCATCACCGAGGTCGACGGCCTGCGGGTGCACTCCGGCGAGGAACTGATCGTCAAGACCCGGGCGCACCGCCCCGGCGACCGGCTGGAACTGACCGTCGAGCGTGGTGGCAAGGAGCGGAAGATCTCGCTCGTCCTCGGATCGTCGGGTGGCTGAGACATGAGGCCCGTGGCGCGCGGATTCACTGCAACAGGCCCCACAAGGGACCGACAAGGCAAACAATCGGGAAAGCGCTCCCACCTCCCGCACTCGGAGGTCCCGGGACAGTACCGGTCGGACAGGATCGCCGGGTACCGTGGATCCGGCCCGGACCACGGCAAGACCCGCACCGACCACGAGGGCCGAGGACCGAGGACATCGCAAGGAGCTTCAGGTGTTCAATGACATAGGACCACTCGAGCTGGTGACGCTCGTCGTCCTCGCCGTGCTCGTCTTCGGTCCGGACAAGCTCCCCAAGGTCATCCAGGACGTGACGCGCACCATCCGGAAGATCCGTGAGTTCTCGGAGAGCGCCAAGAACGACATCCGGCAGGAACTGGGCCCGGAGTTCAAGGACTTCGAGTTCGAGGACCTCAACCCCAAGACGTTCATCCGCAAGCAGCTGGACAACGAGGATCTGGGCCTCAAGGAGATCCGCAACGGCTTCGACCTGAAGAAGGAGATGGCCGAGGTCACCGACGCCGTCCACAGCCGTGACTCCGACACGTCCTCGGCTTCCTCCACCGGTTCGTCCGGCGGCCGTGTCGACATGATGAAGAAGCCCGAGACGTCCGCTCCGGACGACCGGCCGCCCTTCGACGCGGACGCCACCTGAGCGACACTCCCCGGGGGGTGCACGCCCCCGGCGCGTGACGCGTTTCATACTCCGGTCGGGCTGTGTACGGCCTGAACCGGGCGCCCGTGCGGCCCAGGCGCCGGGCGGTTTCCCTGCTGCTCGCAGCGGTGTGGCTATGCTGCCGAGTTGTTGTGCGGACCGTGACGAGTACGCCCGAAGGGGGGCGGGCCGTTCCGGTCCGACTAGAGCGAGGAGGCGTCCGGGCACATGGAGACGACGAGTCAGGCAGTCGCGCAGACGCCGGCCGCGGAGGATGGACAACAGGTCACCTCCGCCCGGCGTGCGGTCGACGGCTACCTGCGTGCGCCCTTCCCCTGGTACGGCCTCGACGAGGCCTTCACGGGACCGCGCTGGCTGATGCAGGTCGGTACGACGGCCGACGGGACCGTGGAACACGGGTCGATCGGACACGGCGACGAGCCCTCGGTGCGCAACGAGTACGCCGCCGGGGGCGATCAGGAATCCAAGGAGAGGTTCGCGGTCGTCGTGACCGTGGCCGCGAACCCCTCACGCCGTACGGCGGACGGCACGGGACTGCTGGAGGCCACGTCGGTGTCGTCCGCGGCGTGGCTCGCGGGCGTCGGGCTGCTGTCCTTCACCTGGCCCGGCCAGATGGACCACGCGCTGCGGGACGACTGGCTGGATCAGCAGACCGAGACCGCGTGGGTGCTGGCGGACGACCTCGACGGGGCCGACTGGTCCACGCTGTCGCTTCCCGTGGACGGGGTGCCGACGGAGTTCCACTACCGGGAGTCCGAGTTCGGGTGGGTGCTGGCCGGGTCCACCTCGTCGGGGGTTCACGTCGGGGCCTACGGCCGGGGCATGAGCGCGTACGGGCTCGGCTTCTCCGTGGTCAAGGACATCGCCGCGTACGCATGAGTTCCGGGGCGCCGTGGGATTTCGGCGCCCCTTCGCCGTAGAGGTTCCCGTGTGCGGGCGGCTGCGGGCCGTCGATGGCCGATCGCGCAGTTCCCCGCGCCCCCAAGAAGGGGGCGCTGAGCCCACCGGCGTTCAGATCAGAACTTGTTCCGCGGGGTGATCCCCAGGGACAGGCCCGACAGGCCGCGCTGCCGTCCGCCCAGCTTGCCCGCGATCGCCCGCAGGGCCGCACCCGCCGGGGAGTCCGGGTCCGTGAGGACGACCGGCTTGCCCTCGTCGCCGCCCTCGCGCAGGCGGACGTCGATCGGGATGCTGCCGAGGACCGGGACGTTCGCGCCGGTCGTGCGCGTCAGGCCGTCGGCGACCAGCTGGCCCCCGCCCGTGCCGAACACGTCGACCATCTCGTCGCAGTGCGGGCAGGGCAGGCCGGACATGTTCTCGACCACGCCGACGATCTTCTGGTGGGTCTGCACGGCGATGGAGCCCGCCCGCTCGGCGACCTCGGCCGCCGCCTGCTGCGGGGTCGTCACGACCAGGATCTCGGCGTTCGGGACCAGCTGGGCGACGGAGATCGCGATGTCGCCGGTGCCGGGCGGCAGGTCCAGGAGCAGGACGTCCAGGTCGCCCCAGTAGACGTCAGCGAGGAACTGCTGGAGGGCGCGGTGGAGCATCGGGCCGCGCCAGACGACCGGGGCGTTGCCCGGCGTGAACATGCCGATGGAGATGACCTTCACGCCGTTCGCCGACGGCGGCATGATCATGTTCTCGACCTGGGTCGGACGCCCGTCGGCGCCCAGCATCCGCGGCACGGAGTGGCCGTAGATGTCGGCGTCGACGACACCGACCTTGAGCCCGTCGGCCGCCATCGCCGCGGCCAGGTTGACCGTCACCGAGGACTTGCCGACGCCGCCCTTGCCGGAGGCGACCGCGTAGACACGCGTCAGGCTGCCCGGCTTGGCGAACGGCACCTCGCGCTCGGTCTGGCCGCCGCGCAGGGCGGACGCCAGCTCGCGGCGCTGCTCGTCGCTCATCACGTCGAGCGTGACGTCGACGCGGGTCACGCCCTCGACCGCGGAGACCGCGTCGGTCACGCGCTGGGTGATCGTGTCCCGCATCGGGCAGCCCGAGACCGTGAGGTACACGGTGACCGCGACCGCCCCGTCCGCGCCGATCTCCACGGACTTGACCATCCCGAGTTCGGTGATGGGCTTGTGGATCTCGGGGTCGTTCACCGTCGCCAGTGCCTCGCGCACCGCGTCTTCCGTAGCCATAGGACGATGGTACGGCGCTGTACCGGTGCGTAGGAAAGCGTCTCAGCGGTCGTCTGCGTCACGTCCCCCTGACCGTTCCGCCGGGAATACGACGGGGTCGTGACGGTGGCCGTTCTGCCGTTCCTCCATCTCCTTGACCATGTCCTGCAGCTCCGAGCGGATCCAGTCGCGGGTGGCCACCTCGCCCAGGCCGATGCGCAGGGCGGCGATCTCGCGCGTCAGGTACTCGGTGTCGGCGATCGACCGCTCGTTCTGCTTGCGGTCCTGCTCCAGGTTGACCCGGTCCCGGTCGTCCTGCCGGTTCTGCGCGAGCAGGATCAGCGGGGCGGCGTAGGAGGCCTGGAGGGACAGCATCAGGGTCAGGAAGATGAACGGGTACTCGTCGAACCGCAGGTGGCCGGGGGCGAGGCTGTTCCACACGACCCACAGGATGATGACGACCGTCATCCAGACGATGAACCGCCCGGTGCCCAGGAAGCGCGCGATGCGCTCCGACAACCGCCCGAAGGCCTCCGGGTCGTACTCGGGCAGGAACCGGCGCCGGCGCGGCAGCGGCTGGTCGAGGCGGGTGGTGCGGGGCCGGGAGGCGGCCGTGGCGCCCGCCGGCGTGCGCTCGCGCAGGCTCTCGCGCTCAGGAGCCATCGGTCGCCGCCTCCTCGTCCAGGTGGAACTCCTGCTCCCGCCAGTCCTCCGGGAGCATGTGGTCGAGCACGTCGTCCACGGTGACCGCGCCCAGCAGCGATCCGGCCTCGTCGACGACGGGCGCCGCGACCATGTCGTACGTGGCGAAGAACCCGGCGATGGCCGGCAGCTCGGCCTCCGGGTCGAGCGGCTGCAGATCGGTGTCCACGATCGAGCTGACCAGGGACGGCGGCGGTTCGCGCAGGAGGCGCTGGAAGTGGACCGTGCCCAGGTACTTGCCGGTCGGCGTCTCGTCCGGGGGACGGCAGACGTAGACCTGGGCGGCGAGGGCGGGGGAGAGGTCACGGTTGCGGACCCGGGCGAGCGCGTCGGCGACGGTGGCGTCCGGGCGCAGCACGATCGGCTCGGTGGTCATCAGACCACCCGCCGTGCGGTCCTCGTACGACATCAGGCGCCGCATGTCGGCCGCGTCGCCGGGCTGCATCAGGCTCAGCAGCCGCTCCTGCTCGTCCGTCGGCAGCTCGCCCAGCAGGTCGGCCGCGTCGTCGGGGTCCATGGCCTCCAGGACGTCGGCCGCGCGCTCCTCCTTGAGCTTGCCGAGGATCTCGATCTGGTCGTCCTCCGGCAGCTCCTCCAGCACATCGGCGAGCCGGTCGTCGTCGAGGGCGGCGGCGACCTCGGCCCGGCGCTTGGGGGAGAGGTGGTGCAGGACGTTGGCCAGGTCGGCGGGGCGCAGCTGCTCGAAGGTGGCGAGCAGGTTCTCCGCGCCCTGCCCCTGCTCCTCCAGGGAGAAGCCGGTGACGGCGGTCCACTCGACGGTCAGCGCCTCGCCCTTGGCCCGGCGGAAGGCGCTGGCCTTCCTGCCCTTGCGGACGAAGACCCGGTCGATCTCCCACTCCCGGCGGGCGGGCAGCTGATGCACCGACAGGTCGAGGACGGTGACCTCCTCGCCGGTCTCGGTGAGCGTCACGCGCCGGTCCAGCAGCTCCCCGAAGACCAGCCGCTCGGTGGGCCGCTGCTCGAAACGCCGGACATTGAGCACACCGGTGGTGATGATCTGGCCGGACTGGATGGCCGTGACCCGGGTCATCGGCAGGAAGATACGGCGGCGGGTGGCGAGTTCGACGACCAGGCCGAGCAGCCTCGGCGGTCGCTGTCCCACCCGCAGCATGACGACCAGATCGCGCACCCGCCCCACCTGGTCGCCGGCTGGGTCGAAGACGGCGACACCTTGGAGGTGCGATACGAAGATCCGGGGGGCGCCCGCTGCCATGGCCGCGGCTCCTTTTCGTGCGGGGTGGTTCGTGGCTGTCTGAGTGGCTGTCTTTGTGCCTGTGTCTTCCGAATTGCCCGCTCGGGTGGGCTTCAGGCTAGCCCGTCCTGATCGGTGACGCGTCGGCGGCCGGTCCGGACGGACTGGCTCCGATCCGCCCGTACGACCCCGGTACCCTGCGGTACGCCGTTCAGGTCTCCCGTCAGAGAGGCAGCCCCACCTGTGACTCCGATTCGCCAGAGCCGTGGCCGCAGCGCCGCACTCGCGAGCGCCACGTGCGCCCTGCTCGTGACGGGAACGGTGCTCACCGGCTGCGCGGAGGATCCGAACGAGGGCACCAACGGGGTGGGCAGACTCCCCGCCGCCAAGATCCAGGGCAAGACCCGGTCGGCCGCCGAGTCCGCCGGGGCGGTCCGGGTGCACGGCAACGTCGTCAGCGGCGGGCGGACGTACACGCTCGACATGCGGCTGAAGGACGAGGGCGGCGACGGTTCGGTCACCACGAAGGGCGCGACGTTCAAGCTGCTGCGCATCGGCGAGCAGCTCTACGTCAAGGCGGACGCCGAGTTCTGGACTCACGGCAGCGGCCAGGAGGAGGGCGGCAAGGCGGACGCGGCGGCGGCCTCCAAACTCGACGGCAAGTTCGTGAAGGTGCCGCAGGGCGACCCCGCGTACAAGAAGTTCAGCGGTTTCACGGACAAGGGCCTCCTCCTCGACGGTCTGCTGACCCTGCACGGGACGCTCGCTGCGGACGGCCACGACGAGGAGGCGGGCGTCCGCACCATCCGCGTCACCGGTGACAAGGGCTCCGGCGGCACCCTGGAGGTCTCCCTCGAGGGCAAGCCGTACCCGCTGCGCCTGGAACGGGCCGGCAGGGCGGGCACCCTCACGTTCTCCGCCTGGGGCGAGGACTTCTCGCTCAGGGAGCCGGAGCGGAACGAGACGGTCGACTACGGCAAGCAGCTGCCGTCGTCGTAGGCCGTCAGGTCCGTTTGCGCTTCTTCAGCAGCAGGCGGGGCAGCCCCGCCGGGACCGGCCGACGGGTGATCGCCGGGGACGGCAGGGGAGGCTCGGACAGGGATCCGTCGGGCAGCGGCGCCGTCGTCCCCGTCGGTTCCAGGCGCAGCACCCGGCACTCGCGGGCCCAGCGGCCGGTGATGCCCTCGCCGTCCGGCGCGTTCAGCCGCTTGCCCTTGAGCTCGGCGACCGCCGCGTCCCACGCCTCGGAGCCCGGCGCGAGCTCGACGACCCGTGCCGTCCAGGTGACCAGCCGGCCGCCCTTGTCCTTGCTGCGGACCGTCACCGCCGCCTCGGCGCCGTCGGCAAGACCCGGCAGCGGCTGCTCGCCCGGCCCGTCGCCGACCAGGCACGCGGCTCCCTCGTGCCACACGTGCCACAGCGCACGCGCCGGGCCGCCGGGTCCCTGGACCCAGACGAGGCCGGACTTCTTGGTGGCCTCCTCGACGAGGGCCTGGTCGAGCAGCTCGCTTGTCATGGGGCCCAGCCTAACCAGGCCGCTCACAGCCACCCGTTCCGCTTCAGGGTGCGGTGGATGCCGAGGCAGACGACGACCGTGAAGCCGAGGATCACCGGGTAGCCGTAGCGCCAGTGCAGCTCCGGCATGTGGTCGAAGTTCATGCCGTACACACCGCACACCATCGTCGGCACGGCGATGATCGCCGCCCATGAGGTGATCTTGCGCATGTCCTCGTTCTGCGCGACGGACGCCTGCGCGAGGTTGGCCTGGAGGATGGAGTTGAGCAGTTCGTCGAAGCCGAGGACCTGCTCCTGGACGCGGGCCAGGTGGTCGGCGACATCCCGGAAGTACTTCTGGATGTCGGGGTCGATCAGCCGCATCGGCCGCTCGCTCAGCAGCTGCATGGGCCGCAGCAGCGGCGACACAGCCCGCTTGAACTCCAGTACCTCGCGCTTGAGTTGGTAGATCCGTCCGGCGTCCGAACCGCGCGGCGCGCCCTTGCGCCCCGGGGAGAACACCTCGGTCTCCACCTCGTCGATGTCGTCCTGCACCGCGTCGGCGACAGCGATGTACCCGTCGACGACGTGGTCCGCGATGGCGTGCAGCACGGCCGAAGGGCCCTTGGCGAGAAGTTCGGGGTCGTCCTGGAGGCGGTGCCTGAGGGCGCGCAGGGAGCCCTGCCCGCCGTGCCGGACGGTGATGAAGAAGTCCCGCCCGGTGAAGCACATGACCTCGCCGGACTCGACGACCTCGCTGTTGGCGTCGAGCTGGTCGTGCTCGACGTAGTGGATGGTCTTGAAGACCGTGAAGAGGGAGTCGTCGTAGCGCTCCAGCTTGGGCCGCTGGTGGGCCTGGACGGCGTCCTCCACGGCCAGCGGGTGCAGCCCGAACTCACCGGCGATGCCGGAGAATTCGGCCTCCGTCGGCTCGTGCAGGCCGATCCACACGAAACCCCCGTCGCGGCGCACCAGGCGCACCGCCTCGTGCGGGGTCAGGGCGGTCTCGGTCTCGATGCGGCGGCCGTCCCGGTAGACGGCGCAGTCGACGACGGCCGAGGCCGCGGCGGGGCTGCGGGTGGCGTCGTAGGTGCCGCCCTCCTTGCGCAGCGACACACGGGACGGACGGACAACGGCGCGCAGGTCGCGGATCATCGACATGGCGGGCTCCTTCGCGGGCGTGCGACGAACGGCGCCGGCGACGGGTGGAACTACCCGGAATGAGGACGTTGTGACCACGGATGTTTCGCACGTCCACAAAGCGGGGAGCACCGCATCGTCGCGGTGGCCGGTTTCGTCACTGATTCAGCTACTGAGGCAGATCAGGCAAAGCGAAACGAAGCGCTCTTCCGCGGTGAAGCGAGTGCGAGAGGTGGCAGCCAGGGACAGAAGCAGCTACATCGGCGGCGCGAAGAGCGTGGTGCTACTGCACGGTCGACTTCGATCCATTGCAGCCCCACCTCCTCCGGCCGGTCCCTCGTAAGGGAGTTCCTTCGGCGTCGGAGCTTGATCGCGACGCTTCTGCGTGCTGCCCCGAACCACCGGGCAAGAGTAGCAGCCGACACAACTGTCAAGGTGCTGCCTTGCCCGCTACTGGCGAGTTCTATGCTCGCCGCATGGCAGATGTTCTTCCTCTGGTCGAAGCCCGGTTGCGCACGGCACTGGGTGAACCGGACGCGCGCGCCGCGGTCACCTTCCTCGGCACGGACCGCATCGAGGTGCTCCGCTTCCAGGAGGGCGACATCGTCCGCTACGCCTCGCTCGGCATGTCCGCGCACCCCATGACGGACCCCACGGCGGTGGTGGCCGACCCGGTCAAGGGCCCGCGCGCCGAGCTGGTCCTGTCGGTCCGTGCCGGTCTCGCCGACACCGACAAGGTACTCCGGCCGCTCGCCGTGCTCGCCGCGTCTCCGCAGGTGGAGGGCCTGGTCGTGGCTCCCGGCGCCTCCCTCGACGTCGGCGAGCCGCTGTGGCCCGGCGCCCCGTTCACCTCGGTCCTGGTCGCCGAACCGGGCGGCCTGGTGGAGGACCTGGAGCTCGACGAACCCCTCGACCCGGTGCGCTTCCTGCCGCTGCTGCCGATGACTCCGAACGAGGCCGCCTGGAAGCGGGTGCACGGCGCGCAGGCGCTTCAGGAGCGGTGGCTGAACCAGGGGACGGACCTCCGGGATCCGTCCCGGAAGTCCGTCCCGCTGGAGTGAGGAAGCTCACCAAACTCCTGCTGTGCGGCCTCAGTTGGCAAAGACGGCCACGCCGTCCTCGGTCGCGTGCTGCGACTGGAGCTCCTCGGCCTCGTTCGTGAGGGCCTTGCGCCGTACGACGACCACGACAGCGCCCGCGACCGCGGTGACCGCCGCGACCACGAACGGGATGTGGAGGTCGGTCCACTCCTCGATCTTCGGTGCGAAGTACGGAGCGGCCGCCGCCGCGAACCAGCGCACGAAGTTGTAGCCCGCGCTCGCCACCGGGCGGGGGGCGTCGGAGACGCCGAGGGCCAGTTCGGTGTAGACGGTGTTGTTCACGCCGATGAAGGCACCGGACAGGATCGTGCATACGACGGCGGTGGTGTGCGAGCCGTAGCCGAGCACCAGTACGTCGGCCGCGAGCAGCACCAGCGAACCGCCGAGCACCTTCAGTGAACCGAACCGCCTCTGCAGCCGCGGGGCGACGATCACCGAGAAGACGGCGAGCAGCACGCCCCAGGCGAAGAACACCGCACCCGACCGGTACGGGCTCATGTTCAGCACGAACGGCGTGAAGGCCAGCACGGTGAAGAACGTGTAGTTGTAGAAGAACGCCGAGACCGCCGCGGAGGCGAGGCCGCCGTGGCCGAGGGCCTTGAGCGGGTCCAGCAGTGAGGTCTTGCGGGCCGGCTTCGGCTGCTCCTTCAGGAACACCGTGATGCACAGGAAGCCGACGGCCATCAGGAACGCCGTGCCGAAGAACGGGTAGCGCCAGCTGGCGTCGCCGAGCAGGGCGCCCAGCAGCGGGCCGCAGGCCATGCCGAGGCCGAGGGCCGACTCGTACAGCAGGATCGCCGCGGCGCTGCCGCCGGCCGCCGCGCCGACGATGACCGCGAGGGCCGTCGAGACGAACAGCGCGTTGCCGAGGCCCCATCCGGCCCGGAAGCCCACCAGTTCGCCGACGGATCCGGAGGTGCCCGCGAGCCCGGCGAACACCACGACGAACGCGAGGCCGAGCAGCAGCGTCTTCTTCCCGCCGATCCGGCTGGAGACGAAGCCGGTCACCAGCATCGCGACGGCGGTGATGAGGAAGTACGAGGTGAACAGCAGGGAGACCTGGCTCGCCGTGGCGTTCAGGCCCTGGGCGATGGACGGCAGGATCGGGTCGACGAGCCCGATGCCCATGAAGGCGACGACCGACGCCCCGGCGGTCGCCCACACGGACTTGGGCTGCTTCAGGAGGCCGCCCGCTCCGGCGTCGAAGGAGTCCATTGCTTGCTCCCTTTCCCGAGACGAGATGGTTGGTATATGCACACACTAAGTTAGCCATGCTAATTAATGCAAGCTGCATCTAATGTTCCCGGTGAAGGGTTCCGTCCGGATGGGTGATCGTCCTTGACGCGGCGGGGCGCGGGTAGGACCGTGGGGCCCTATGAGGGGCGAACCCAGTTGCCCGAAGTGCGGTGGCCGGGTCAGGGCTCCCGGCCTCTTCTCCGACTCGTGGCAGTGCGATGTGCACGGCACCGTTCATCCGGTGCAGCCCGTGATACCGCCCAGCGTCGACGCCCTCAACGTCGTGGTGCACCGCACCCGGGTGCCGTTGTGGATGCCCTGGCCGCTGCCGGTGGGCTGGCTGTTCACGGGGGTGGCCTGTGCGGGGGACGACCGCACCGGCGGCCGCGCGACCGCCGTGGCCTGCACGGGGCCCGGGCCGCTCGGCGGGATGGGCGAGCTGATCCTGGTGGCCGAGGAACTCGGCGTCGGGCTCGGGGCGCGCTATGCGGGCATGGACGGGCCCGACCCCGGGCCGCACATGAACGTCGAGAAGCCGCCGCAGGCCAAGGTGCTGGCCGCCGGGCGTCCCACACCGCTGTGGCACGTGGCCGGGACGCCGGGCGACCGTGCGGTGTTCGCGGGGGAGGCGCTCGGGATGTGGCTGTGGGCCGTGGTGTGGCCCGAGCAGTCCGGGCTGCTGATGTACGACGAACTGGTCCTGGCCGATCTGCGGGAAGCGGGGGCCGAGGTGGAGCTGGTGCCGTGCGGGGCGTTGTCGCCGCGCTTGCTTCAGCCGTAGTGCCTACGGGCGGTGGGGTGCGGGCGCGGTGGCGGCTGCCGGCTCGTTGTGGCAAGTCGCGCAGGTTCCCGCGCCCCTCGAGGTCGCTGATGTAGGGGGCGCTTGCAGGGTTCGGGTGTGACCGCGGTCGTTGAAAATCCGGTTATCCTTGAGCGGTCCTGTTGCTGCCGTCGCGTCTGGAGTCCGTGCCGTGCGTATCGATCTGCACACCCACTCCACCGCTTCCGACGGCACGGACGCGCCCGCGCAGTTGGTCCGGAAGGCCGCAGCCACGGGGCTCGACGTCATCGCGCTCACCGATCACGACACCACCCGCGGGCATGACGAGGCGATCGCCGCGCTGCCGGAGGGGCTCACGCTGGTGACCGGCGCCGAGCTCTCCTGCCGGATCGACGGGATCAGCATGCACATGCTGGCCTACCTCTTCGACGCCGAGGAGCCCGCCCTGCTCGCCGAGCGGGAACTGGTTCGGGACGACCGGGTGCCGCGCGCCCAGGGCATGATCGCCAAGCTCCGGGAGCTGGGTGTCCCGGTGACCTGGGAGCACGTGGCGCGGATCGCCGGTGAGGGGTCCGTCGGACGCCCGCACGTGGCGAGCGCGCTGGTCGAGCTGGGTGTCGTGCCCACCGTGAACGACGCCTTCACGCAGGACTGGCTGGCCGACGGTGGCCGGGCCTTCGTGGAGAAGCACGAGACCGACCCCTTCGAGGCGATCCGCCTGATCAAGGGCGCGGGCGGGGTCGCGGTGTTCGCGCACCCCGGGGCGAGCAATCGGGGGCTCACGGTGCCGGAGGCCGCCATCGCCGACATGGCCGCGGCCGGACTGGACGGCATCGAGGTCGACCACATGGACCACGACGCGGACACGCGGGCGCGGCTGCGGGGCCTGGCGAAGGAGCTCGGCCTTCTCGTGACCGGGTCCTCGGACTACCACGGCAGCCGCAAGACCTGCGTGCTCGGCGAGTACACGACGGATCCCGAGGTGTACGGCGAGATCACGCGGCGGGCCTTCGGGGCGTTCCCGGTGCCCGGGGCCGGCGGAGCCGTCTGAGGTTCCTCTGCTCCTCATCCATTTCAGGCACTCGGCGCTGTTCGCCGTGCCCACCCGTTCCTCCCCCGGTGACACAAGAGTCTGAGGGGACTCCCTGAGGAACGCCTGCCCACAGCGGTGCCGCTGCGCCGTGCTCCGCCGTTCCACCCATACCGCAAGGCCATCACGCTCATGTTCGACCTCGCCGTCTTCGGCTCCCTGTTCCTGACCCTCTTCGTCATCATGGATCCCCCCGGGATCACACCGATCTTCCTCGCCCTGACCGCGGGCCGGCCCGGCAAGGTGCAGAAGCGGATGGCCTTCCAGGCCGTCTGCGTCGCCGGCGGTGTGATCACCGTGTTCGGGCTCCTCGGCCACCAGATCCTGGACTATCTGCACGTGTCCGTGCCCGCGCTGATGATCGCGGGCGGTCTGCTGCTCCTCCTGATCGCGCTGGACCTGCTCACCGGGAAGACCGACGAGCCGAAGCAGACCAAGGACGTCAACGTCGCCCTCGTACCGCTGGGCATGCCGCTGCTGGCCGGGCCCGGGGCGATCGTGTCGGTCATCCTCGCCGTGCAGAAGGCCCACAGCGTCACCGCGCAGGTGTCTGTGTGGGCGGCCATCCTCGCCATCCACGTCGTCCTGTGGCTGGTCATGCGCTACTCGCTGGTGATCATCCGGATCATCAAGGACGGCGGTGTGGTGCTGGTGACCCGCCTCGCCGGCATGATGCTCTCCGCGATCGCCGTGCAGCAGATCATCAACGGCGTCACCCAGGTGATCCAGGGGAGCTGACGACCCTCGTCAGGGCCTCAGGACGCCGCGGATCTCGCGGGCCGGTCCGGGATGCCCGAGGTACTCGTCGATCTTGTGCGCGCGGTCGCGGCCGTTGGAGACGGCCAACTGGGTGACCTTCCCCCACCGTTCGTCCGCCAGCGGGCAGCCGATCGCCACCGCGTCGGTGGGGCACCAGACGTTCACCCAGTCACGCACCCTGGGCGGCTGGTGCGGGCCACGGGTGAGCAGCCGTTCGTTGACGCCGTCCAGCCCGAGCGGGCTGCCCGCGGTGACCAGCAGGACGGGATCGAGGCCTTCGGGCAGCCGGGTCAGCAGGTCCATGCCCACGACCGTGCCCAGGCTGTGCGTGACCAGCACCAGCTCGCCGCTCGTGGGCATCGTCTCCATGACGCCGTCCAGCACCGCCTGCCGTACGGCGCCGTCGCCGAGGTACAGGTCGACGTCCCTCAGGAACGTGGCGATGGTCCACTCGTCCAGGTCGGACCGGGCGGCCAGCCAGCTCAGCGGCCGGTGCAGCGCGCCGACCAGGCCCGCGCCGAAGCCCTCGGTGGCCGCCGGCCCGTTCTGGGGCATGCCGGCCCGGGCGGCCGCCTCGTAGAGCAGCCGCTCGTAGGAGCCGGTGGGTGACTCGGCGGCGAACACCTCGGCGGCAGCCGCGGCACTCAGCCGGTCGAGACCGATGGGCTCGGCCACGCTCTCCCTGCCACTCACGAGGTCGTGCAGTCGCGTGCCGTAGAACGGGAACCACACGTCCTCCGGGTCCAGCGGGGGCAGCGAGGCGAGGGTGAGGCCGCGGTTCAGGCCGGCCGTCCAGGTGCGGCGCAGCTCGTCGGGTTGGTTGTCCTGCTGGTCGCGGCCGTGCAGGAAGACCAGGTGCTGACGGCCACCGAAGGCGGTACCGCGGGCCCGGAGCCCCACCCGGGGTCCGCGCTCGGCGGCCTCGGTCCCGGTCGTGGCCGCCGACGGGGTCGTGACGCCCGGCACCGCCGCCGTCCGGGGCTGTGCGCCGGGGGACGCCGACGGGAGGGCCGGCGCGGTGGCCACGGCCTGGTCCAGGCCGGTGTCCGGGCCCATCCCGGCCAGCAGGGCCCGCCGCGCCGGGTCGAGCTCCAGTCCGGCCAGGTGCTTGAGGATCGAGCTGATCCGGGCGCCCTCGTTGGCGACCCACTCGATGGCGTCGTCGCCGTCGCCCTGCTGCCAGGGCCGGCCGTCCTTGCGCAGGACGCGGCCCTGGTCGTCCTTCTTCGGCACCCCGCTGTGGTGCAGCGCCACGACCTCCCACTGGTCGTTGAAGACGGGGGAGCCGGAGTTCCCCGGTTCGGTGTCGGTCGTGTAGTGCACGAAGTCGTCGAGGCGGACCAGCACCGCGTTGTCACGCAGCGCGATCTCCTTCAGCCGGCCCGAGGGATGGCCGATGATGTTCACCTTCTCGCCGAGCACCAGCTTGCCGATCTGCACGCTCAGCCGGTTCCAGCCGAAGACATCGCCCGGTGCGGGGCCGTCCGGCGTGGCCGCCAGCGCCACGAGGGCGAAGTCGAGCCGCTGGTCCGCCGTGAAGAAGGCCCCGGGATCGAGCTCCATGCGGACGACGGTGTCGGGCACGTTGTCCGCCGTGACCTGGGCGTTGAACTCGGCGAAGCAGTTCCGGGCGAAGCTCTCGTCGGGCAGGACGTGGTGGTTGGTCATCAGCAGCCGTGGCGAGACCAGGAAGCCGGTGCCGTGCGGCAGCTCGCGGCCGCCGCGCCGCAGGGTGATCCGGGCGACCGTGGCGCCCGCCCTGACCCCGCGCGGCAGGAAGCTCCAGGCCTGGAGCTCGTTGGAGAGGTCGATGATCCGCTCGTTGGCGTCGGGCAGGTCCATGGCCTCGCGGTGGATGTCCGCCACCACCGCCGAGGGCGACAGACCGCCCCGGTCGAGGATCCGGTCGGCGCGGACGGCGAGCGCGTCCGGGGAGTCCGGGAACCGCACACCGGCCGCCAGCCGGCTCTCGACCCGCTCGCGCTCGGCGGCGGAGTCCTCGTAGCGCCGCGCGGCCTCGGCGGCGGCCTGGTGATGCAGTTCCTTGTGCGACCTGTCCGTCACCGACATGCTCGACCGTCCTGTTCTGGCTCGCGCCGGCCCCCTCAGTCAGTACGCCCCCGACTGCGGAAGTCCGCAACAGCGAAAGCCCCCGCACGGCCGATGCCGGGCGGGGGCTTTCGCGTACGGGAGAGCTGCGCGCGTTATGAGGCCGCGGTCTCGGCCGGGCGGATCCAGAGGCGCTGCCCGATGGCGGCCGCCTGCTGAACGATGCGGTTGACGGAGGCGGCGTCCACGACGGTCGTGTCCACAGGCGTGCCGTCGGCGTCGTCGAGTCGCATGATTTCGAAGCGCAAGGGCTTCTCCCTTCGTCTGGTCATCCTCCTGAGGAGAACTACTCGGTGTTCGTACGAGTCAACGGGGATGCGTGGGTGAAACATTCCCTACGCTAAGGAAATTTTTCGAACAGCTAATTACTGAGCCGTAAGAGTGTCGTTACAGGACCCAACGGGACCGGTTGTGTTCGCAGTGTGACCGCCGGGACAATGAAGGTGATGAACGACGACCTCGCGGCCCTCAGCGCCCGCATCGACCACACCAACGAGCTGCTCCAGCGCATGCTCGCCGAGGTCGCGAAGACGCCCTCGACACACGCGATCTTCGTGGATGCCGGGTACCTGTACGCGGCCGCCGGACGGCTCGTCGCCGGCACCGAGGACCGCCGCGCCTTCGACGTGGACGCCGAGGGCCTGATCGACGCGCTCATCGACCGGGCCCGCACGATCTTCGCGGACAGCCGGCTGCTGCGGGTCTACTGGTACGACGGCGCCCGGCGCCGCATCCACACGGCCGAGCAGCAGACCATCGCGGAACTGCCGGACGTCAAGGTGCGGCTCGGCAACCTCAACGCCAACAACCAGCAGAAGGGCGTCGACTCACTCATCCGCTCCGACCTGGAGTCCCTCGCCCGGCACCGCGCCATCAGCGACGCGGCCCTGCTCGGCGGCGACGAGGACCTGGTCTCGGCGGTCGAGGCGGCCCAGGGCTACGGCGCCCGCGTCCACCTCTGGGGCATCGAGGCGCCGGACGGCCGCAACCAGGCGGAGCCGCTGCTGTGGGAGGTCGACAGCCAGCGGACCCTCGACCTCGACTTCTTCAAGCCCTACGTCTCCCGCCGCACGGGCCCCGCCCAGGAGACGACGACGGAACGGCCGACCCGTGAGAACGTGCGGTTCGTGGGCGCGCAGATCGCGGCGAAATGGCTGTCGGCACGCGGCCGGGAGGCGCTCGTCGAGCTGCTGCCCGGACACCCCTACCTGCCCGGCTCGGTGGACCAGGACCTGCTTGTGGAGGCGGAGGGCCTCCTGCAGTACTCGCTGCGCGGCCAGGCGGATCTGCGGCGTGCGCTGCGCGACGGCTTCTGGGAGCACTTGCGGACGCTGTATTAGGCCGGCTCGGCGGATGCAGTAGTGGGCCGTCTCGCCGGACGCAGGGCCAGGCCGTCCCGGCGGATGCGGCAGCAGGCCGTCTTGGCGGGCGCGGTAGTGGGCCGTCTCGCCGGACGCAGCACTAGGCCGGCCCGCGAGCCGCAGGACCCTGGGCCTGTCCGAGGCCGTCCCAGAAGTCCGCGAGGGCGTGGGCCGTCGGCAGGGGCTGGTCGGCGTTGGGGGAGTGCTCGGCTCCCGTGACGACCGTGCGGCGCGCGTCCAGCCGACGGGCCATGTCGTCGAGGATCGCCAGCGGCCAGGTGTCGTCGTGCGCACCCGACAGCACATGGAACGGCAGCGGTACGGCGGCGAGTTCGGCCACGCGGTCCGGCTCCGTACACAACTGGCGCCCCGTAGCGAGAAGTTGGGCAGGGCTGTGACCCAGCCAGCGGCGGCGCAACTGGTCCTGGTCGCCGAGGCCGCGGGCAGGTCCGCCCACTTCCTCCGGCGGGCCCATGGCCTGGATGGCCTCCCACACCTCCGCCATCGACAGCACGGCCAGCGCGTCCCGCAGCAGCTTCACGCGCTGCTGCTGGGAGACGGAGATCTCCGCCGGGCCGGACGAGACCAGGGTGAACGACAGGAAGGGGGAGTGGTCGAGCAGCACGGCCGCGCGGGCGATCTGCCCGCCCAGCGAGTGCCCCACGAGGTGCAACGTCCCGCCCAGTGCCTCGGCCTGCGCGAGCACGTCCCGCGCCAGTTCCCGCTGCGCGTAGGCCGACTCGTCGTCCAGGGGCCCGGCCGACTCGTGCTGCCCCCGCCCGTCCACGGCGACGACCCGGTACCCCCGCTCCGCGAGCGGCTCGTGCAACAGCCTGAAGTCCTCCTTGCTCCCCGTGAACCCGGGCAGCATCAGAACGACCCCCCTGCCCTCCACACCGGGCTTCGACGCCGAGTCGACGACGGCGAACTCACCGCGAGAGGTGCGCAGGGGGTAGGCGCGGGCGCCCGGGGGCGGGGGGAAGGCGGGGTGGCTGGTCACGGGGCGAGGGTAGCGGGTGGGGCCGGGCTCGTTGCTTGGGTGCGGTCCTCGGGGGTCCGGCTTCATCCGGAGGGGCGGGCCGTGGACGGGTGGAGGCAGCATGAGTGGGCCGGGCTCGTTGCTTGGGTGCGGTCCTCGGGGATACGGCTTCATCCGGAGGGGCGGGCCGTGGACGGGCGGGGGCAGCGAGTCGGCCGGGCTGGTTGCTTGGGTGCGCGGCGGGGCGGGCCGTGGGGGAGGTGGGTGGTTTCCGCCGGGGCGATGGCTCGTTGGGTGAGGCCTTGTTGTCCGGGTGAGACGCCGACGGCCCGGCCCCCGTGTGGGGTCCGGGCCGTCATGGAGGGGTGTGTCAGCCCTCCGTGGGCTCCGCGGTGGCCGTGGCCTTGCGCGTGCGGCGCGCCCTGGGCTTCGCCTCCGCCGTGTCCTCGGCGGCGGCAGCCGTCGCTGCCGTGGCCTTGCGGGTGCGGCGCGGCTTGGCGGGCTCCTGCTCCTGATCCGCCTGCGCGGGGATCTCCGTCGGCTCCGCGGCCTTGCGGGTGCGGCGGCGCGGCTTGGCCTCCGTGCCCTCGGCGGTGTCGACCGCGGTCTCGGCCGCTGCGGCGGTCTTCCGCGTCCGGCGCGGCTTGGCCTCGGCGGCCTCCGCGTCCGGGGTCGCGGTTGCCGTCTTGCGCGTGCGGCGCGGCTTGGCCTCCGCCACCTCCGCCCCTGCCTCCGTGTCCGGGAGGGCGGCAGCGGTCTTCCGCGTCCGCCGGGGCTTGGCCTCGACGGCCTCCGGCTCCTGAGCCGTCTGGGCCGGGATCCCGGCGACGGTCGGGGCGGTCTCGGCGGCCTTGCGGGTGCGGCGGCGCGGCTTGGCCTCCGTGCCCTCGGCGGTGTCGACCGCGGCCTCGGCCGCTGCGGCGGTCTTCCGCGTCCGGCGAGGCTTGGTCTCCGCCACCTCGGCAACCTCGGCCACGTCCGCGGTCTCGGCCGTCTCGGCGGCCTTGCGGGTGCGGCGGCGCGGCTTGGCCTCGGCGGCCTCCGCCGTGTCGACGGCGGCTTCGGCCGCGGCCGTCGCCTTGCGCGTCCGCCTGGGCTTGGTTTCGGCGGCTTCGGCGGTGTCCGTGACGCTCTCCGCGGCCGCGGCCGCCTTACGGGTGCGGCGCGGCTTGGCTTCGGTGCCCTCGGCGGTGTCGACACCGGCCTCCGCCTTCGCAGCGGCCTTACGGGTGCGGCGCGGCTTGGCCTCGGCCGCCTCGTCGGTGGTCTCCGCGACCGCGGCCGCAGCCGCCTTGCGGGTGCGCCGCGGCTTCGTCTCGGTCGGCTCCGGCGCGGACTCGGTGGTGCCTTCGGCCGTGTCGAGTGCCGCCTCGGCCGCGGACGCCGCCGTGGCCTTGCGGGTACGGCGACGGGGCTTGGCGGCGGCGTCGGGCTGCGCGGCATCCACGACGGCCGGAGTCTCGGCGACGACCGCCGGCTCCGTGGCCGACGGCGTCACCGCGGCCTCCGCCTCCACCACCGGGGTCCCTGCCGCCGGGGTCTCCGCCCGGCGCGTACGGCGTCGGCGCGGCTTCGCGGCCGCCTCGGCGGCCTCCGCGACCGTGCCCTCCGCCGTCGCGACGGCGTTCTCCGCCTGCTCAGGCGCGGGCGACTCGACCGCCGCGACCGGAGCCGCCTGCGACGGCGCCCCGCCGCGGGTCCGGCGGCGGCGACGCGGGGTGCGCGGAGCCGTCACGGCGTCCGCCTCGGCGGCGCCGGTCTCCGTGGCGTCCGGGGCGGTGGTGCCGACGGACTCGGGAGCCCCGTCCACGGTGGCCCCGCCGCGCGTACGGCGGCGGCGACGCGGCGTACGCGACGAACGCTCGCGGTCGGCCGAACGGGACTCGTCCCGGTCGCCACGGCCACCTCGGCCGCCGCGCCCGCGCGGCCCGCGGCCGCCCGGCTCGCCCAGGTCCTCCAGCTCCTCCGCGTCCAGCCCGGCGCGGGTGCGTTCCGAGCGCGGCAGGATGCCCTTCGTGCCCTCGGGGATGCCGAGGTCGGAGAACAGGTGGGGAGAGGTGGAGTACGTCTCCGGCGGGTCGTTGAAGCCGAGCTCCAGCGCCTTGTTGATCAGCTGCCAGCGCGGGATGTCGTCCCAGTCGACCAGGGTGATCGCCGTACCCTTCGCGCCCGCCCGGCCCGTACGGCCGATGCGGTGCAGGTACGTCTTCTCCTCTTCAGGCGACTGGTAGTTGATGACGTGCGTGACACCCTCGACGTCGATACCGCGGGCGGCGACGTCGGTGCAGACGAGCACGTCCACCTTGCCGTTGCGGAACGCGCGCAGCGCCTGCTCACGGGCGCCCTGGCCGAGGTCTCCGTGGACCGCGCCGGAGGCGAAGCCGCGCTGCTTCAGCTGGTCGGCGAGGTCGGCCGCCGTGCGCTTGGTGCGGCAGAAGACCATGGCCAGTCCCCGGCCCTCGGCCTGGAGGATGCGCGCGACCATCTCGGGCTTGTCCATGTTGTGCGCGCGGTAGATGAACTGCTTGGTGTTCGCGACCGTCGCGCCCGCGTCGTCCGGAGCCGTGGCCCGGATGTGCGTGGGCTGTGACATGTAGCGGCGGGCCAGGCCGATGACCGCGCCCGGCATGGTGGCCGAGAACAGCATCGTCTGACGGCGCACCGGCAGCATGTTGATGATCTTCTCGACGTCGGGCAGGAAGCCCAGGTCGAGCATCTCGTCGGCCTCGTCGAGGACCAGGCACTTGACGTGCTTCAGGTTCAGCTTCTTCTGACCGGCGAGGTCGAGGAGCCGGCCCGGGGTGCCGACGACCACGTCGACGCCCTTCTTCAAGGCCTCGACCTGGGGCTCGTAGGCCCGGCCGCCGTAGATGGCGAGAACGCGTACGTTGCGCACCTTGCCCGCGGTGAGCAGGTCGTTGGTGACCTGCGTGCACAGCTCGCGCGTGGGAACGACGACGAGCGCCTGCGGGGCCTCGGTGAGGGCCTCGGGAGCGGCGCGCCCGGCCTCGACGTCGGCGGGGACGGTGACGCGCTCGAGGAGCGGGAGGCCGAAGCCGAGCGTCTTGCCGGTGCCGGTCTTGGCCTGGCCGATGACGTCCGTGCCCGACAGGGCCACCGGGAGCGTCATCTCCTGGATGGGGAACGGAGCGGTGATGCCGACGGCTTCCAGGGCCTCGGCGGTCTCGGGGAGGATTCCGAGCTCTCGGAACGTAGTCAGGGTGCTGCCTCTTCTGTGTGGGCGGCGCGAGGCGAGCGCGGGGTCGTGTCAGACCGTGCCGGGGACGTCGGCTGCCTACGGGCGGGCCGTAGAGCACGGGACCGCGCCGACGCTCTAGCGCTCGTGCCGCTGAGGGTGTCCCCCTCCGGGTCTCGTACGCACTGTGGCGGACGGCCGGGGAGGGCTGTCGGGTCGGAGCCGATCGGGCCACCGACCGGGCATCCTCATACGTGCGGCCTGTCGAGGTACGTCGACGTACCAGCAGGCGCATTACCACCATACCCTGGAATCGCGCACATGCGATGGCCGATTCGGTCACGTAGTCGTCGTCACAGTGATTGACCAGGGCCTTACGCCCCCCGGCAAGCGGGTTATTGTGCGCTTCATGACGAGCTCTGACAAGCCTGACAACGCCTCGGACACCGCCGCCGCCGAATCCGCCTCAGTCGCCGCCCGGGACTGGGCGACGGCCTCCGCCGATCCCCAGTACCGCGCCGCGGTCGTGGACCTGCTCGGTGCGCTCGCCTACGGGGAGCTGGCGGCGTTCGAGCGGCTCGCGGAGGACGCCAAACTGGCGCCGACGCTGGCGGACAAGGCGGAGCTGGCGAAGATGGCGTCGGCGGAGTTCCACCACTTCGAGAGGCTGCGCGACCGGCTCGCCGAGATCGGGGAGGAGCCGACGCGGGCGATGGAGCCGTTCGTCGCCGCATACGACGGCTTCCACAAGCAGACGGCTCCCTCGGACTGGCTGGAGGGCCTCGTCAAGGCCTACGTGGGCGACTCCATCGCCAGCGACTTCTACCGGGAGGTCGCCGCCCGGCTGGACTCCGACTCCCGCGACCTGGTGCTGGCCGTGCTCGACGACACGGGACACGGCGGCTTCGCCGTGGAGAAGGTACGGGCCGCGATCGACGCCGATCCGCGCGTGGGCGGGCGGCTCGCGCTGTGGGCGCGGCGGCTGATGGGTGAGGCCCTGTCGCAGTCCCAGCGGGTGGTCGCCGACCGCGACGCGCTGTCGACCATGCTGGTGGGCGGGGTCGCGGACGGCTTCGACCTCGCCGAGGTCGGCAAGATGTTCTCCCGGATCACCGAGGCCCACACCAAACGGATGGCCGCCCTGGGACTGGCCGCCTAGGTCCTTCGGCCGACCCGCATCCTCAGAAGCGCCACCATCGGCGACCCGTCACGCGGTCGCCGAACGGCGGCGCAGTCTTCCCGCGGGGCGCAGCAGCAGCGACAGCGAGGCCACCGAGACGATCGCCGCGCCGAGCAGGACGAGCAGGACATGCCCGGCGTCCAGCGCGCTGTGCATGACGAAGGCACCGAAGAGGGCGCCGGCGATTCCGGTCGACAGCACCAAAGAGCGGGCCGGGAGACGGTGTGGCAGGCGGTGTGCGGCCGCCCATGCCAGAGCCAGGCCGAGGATCGCGGAGCTCAATGCTTCCAGCAGCATGTCGGGGTCCCTCCCACGTGGCCGGCCTGCCCAAATCGGTCGTAGCCCGTCTTACCCCTGACCTGCGAAATCCAATCCACCCCTATGGGCGACTTGTGCTCCATCCGTGGAGCAACCGGTGCGCCGCAAGGGGAAGCCGAGGGCAAGGGGCGGCGATGCCCACGCGGAGCGCGGGCGAGGACGCCGAGGGCCACGCGGAAGGGGTGTCCGCGGGAGGGCGACGCAAACGGGGCGGGTACGGCCGACAGCCGTCCCGCCCCGCTCCACGCGTGCGCCTACAGCGCGCCGAAACCCACCTTGCGCGGGGCCGGCTCACCGATCTCGACGTAGGCGAGACGGTCGGCCGGGACGAGGAGCTTGCGGCCGTGCTCGTCCACGAGGCTCAGCAGCTGCGACTTCCCGGCCAGTGCCTCGGCGACCACGCGCTCGACCTCCTCGGCGGTCTGACCGCTCTCCAGAACGATCTCGCGGGGCGCGTGCTGCACGCCGATCTTGACCTCCACGGCTATGTCCCTCCGACGGTCAGTGATGTGCGCGACCTTCCGCGCCGTACGCAGCACACATTAGCCCGGTGAGGGGACGTACATGCTCCGCCCGAGAACGCCACGAGCGAACATCGGGCGGGAACAAAGTGCTGTCCGTGGTGATGTCGTCAGTGCTGCGGCTGGTCCATGCCGTGCAGCGGGAAGCCCGCGATGCCGCGCCAGGCCAGTGAGGTGAGCAGCTGCACCGCCTGGTCGCGCGGCACACTGCGGTCGCTGTGCAGCCAGGACCGCGCCACCACCTGGGCGAGGCCACCCATGCCCGAGGCGAGCAGCATCGACTCCGCGCGCGACAGGCCGGTGTCCTCGGCGATCACGTCACAGATCGCCTCCGCGCACTCGTTGGTGACCTTGTCCACGCGCTCGCGCACGGCGGGCTCGTTGGTCAGGTCCGACTCGAAGACCAGACGGAAGGCGCCGCCGTCGTCCTCGACGTACGCGAAGTAGGCGTCCATGGTCGCCCGGACGCGCTGCTTGTTGTCGGTCGTCGACGCGAGCGCGTTGCGCACGGCCTGGATGAGCGACTCGCAGTGCTGGTCCAGCAGCGCGAGGTAGAGGTCGAGCTTGCCCGGGAAGTGCTGGTACAGCACCGGCTTGCTGACGCCGGCCCGCTCGGCGATGTCGTCCATCGCCGCCGCGTGATAGCCCTGGGCCACGAAGACCTCCTGGGCGGCACCCAGGAGCTGGTTCCGTCGGGCACGGCGCGGCAGGCGTGTGCCCCGCGGGCGAACCGCCTCTGTCTGCTCGATGGCTGTCACGCCGCCTCCCATAGTCGTCCACGTGCGGATCTGGCCGCGTCGCCATCGTACTTTTCGGTAACCGTGGTGTGCGCGGTGAGAGCGCAGAATTTCACGGACCGGACGGATGCGAAAGCGGTTGCGAAGGTTTCAAACACGGTCAGAGCGGGCAAAAATCCGCCCCTTTCCCGTCCGGTGGAGCAGCTCGGCGCCCGTCGGCGGCGAGCGTCACCGGTAGTCGTCCTCGTCGAGCGAGACGATCCGGGCCTGCTCCACGAGGTCCGCCTCGTTGGCCCGGTCCGGGTCGACGCCGGTCAGCGGGTCGTCGCGGTCCGGCGCGAGGTCCGCCTGCTGCTCGGCCGCGTCGACCTCGGGCGCCTCGACGTCGAACTCCTGCACCTCCGGCGCGTCCTCGGCCTCGAACGTCTCCGGGTCGGTGGGGTCTACGGCCATGCTGGGCTCCCTTCCTACGAACGTCCCTGGGGATGCAGGGGCCACACGCGGGTGCCCTCTGTACGAGCCTAGGAGACACCCGATCCGGACGCCATGCGATCCGCGTCCGGGATGTGACGCAGTGCTGATCCCATTGACTGCTACCCGTCCGTGCCCGGGTGCCGACTCCGCCGGGGGCTCAACCGTCCGATTCCTGTGACGGCGAACACAGGCGAACACATGAGTCACTGCGTGATCGTCTCGTAACATTGCCGCATGTCTTCGACCGAGCTGCCGTTCGTGCCGCCCGCCAATGTGCTGCCGAAGGTGGGGACCGTCCGGGTCGCGGAGGGCGAGCGGCTGAGGTCGGTCGAGCTGCCCGGTGTCACGCTCACGATGAGGTCCCGGCCGCCGGCACGCGAAGGACTGCCGCCCGCGTTGTACGTGCACGGGCTCGGCGGCTCCTCGCAGAACTGGTCGGCGCTGATGGCCCTGCTGGACGGCACCGTCGACGGCGAGGCCCTCGACCTGCCCGGCTTCGGCGACTCCCCGCCCCCGGACGACGGCAACTACTCCGTCACGGCCCACGCGCGCGCGGTCATCCGTTACCTCGACGCCTCCGGGCGCGGCCCCGTGCACCTGTTCGGGAACTCGCTCGGTGGCGCCATCACCACCCGTGTCGCCGCGGTTCGGCCCGACTTGGTCCGTACGCTCACGCTTGTGTCGCCTGCTCTGCCGGAAATCCGAGTGCAGCGCACCGCCGTGCCCACGGGGCTGCTGGCGGTGCCGGGCGTCGCCCTGCTCTTCACCCGGCTCACCCGCGGGTGGACGGCGGAGCAGCGGGTCCGCGGCGTGATGGCGCTTTGTTACGGGGATCCCGGGCGGGTGTCGGCGGAAGGGTTCCGCAACGCGGTGCAGGAGATGGAGCGGCGGCAGCGGCTGCCGTACTTCTGGGACGCGATGGCGCGCTCGGCGCGCGGGATCGTCAACGCCTACACGCTGGGCGGACAGCAGGGGCTGTGGCGCCAGGCGGAACGGGTCCTCGCACCCACCCTGCTCGTCTACGGCGGCCGTGACCAGCTCGTCGGCTTCCGCATGGCCCAGAAGGCGGCCCGCGCCTTCCGTGACTCCCGGCTCGTGACATTGCCCGATGCCGGCCATGTGGCGATGATGGAGTACCCGGAGACCGTGGCCACGGCTTTTCGTGAACTCCTCGACGAGGCAGGCGAGTCGGGCACGCGGCGGGCGAGGCGGGCCGGCCGGACGGACACCGGGGGCGACGCCGTCGGCGCATCGGGTGCGGACGAGAGCATGGGGGGCTGAGGCGCGACGTGGGACGCCACAGCCGCCGCGGACCGGTCGTCAAGGGCGACACCGCGGACACGACCGCAGCACGGGACGGCCGGGCCGAACCCGCGAAGGGCCCGAGGCCGGGCCAGGGCCACGCGGCGGACTCCGGCCGGGGTGCCGGGATTGCACCGCCCGGTGTCCCGCAGGGCGACTGGCCGCCGCAGGCCCCGCGCCGGGTGCCGGGGCCGCGGCCCGCGCCCGCCCAGGGGACACCGCCGCACGGCTCGCCACGCCTGCCCGACGGCCGGCACCCCGACGGCACACCGGCGCACGGCTTCCCGCACGCGCGTGGCGGGCACCCCGAGCAGCGGGAGGCCGGGGGCGGCTGGGGTGAGTTGAGGGAGGACGGCCGGGGGACCGCCGGGGTCGCTGTGCCCATACCGCGGCAGCGCCGGGCATCCGTGCCCGGGCCGCGGCAGGACTACATCGACGCCTTCGTCGACGAGGAGGACGACGTCTTCGCGCCCCGCACGCCCGCCTCCGCGCACGCCGCGGACGCCTATGCCTCCGTCTCGGACTGGAGCGTCGGCACCCCCGCCGACTCCGGGTCCGGCCACGACGACGCGGGGCCCACCGGCACGCCCGCGCCGGGCAAGGGCGGCAAGGGCCGTACCTTCACCGGCATCGCGGCCGCGGCCGTCACCACCGTGCTGGCCGTCGTCGTCGCCGGGCAGGTCACCGACGACACCGGCGGCGGCGCCGGCGTGCAGTCGCAGTCCGCCACCGACCAGGCCCGCGACATCCGCGGCCCCGCGTCACGCGCGGACGACAGGGCGCCCGCGCCCGAAGCCGTGCCGCTGACGTACGACGAGAAGATGAGCAGGACGTACCCGCTCGGCGCCACCCTCAAGGGCTCCGGGACGTTCGACGCCGTCCCCGGCATCGCCAAGGCGCCGGGCGCCGGGCAGAAGTTCACCTACCGCGTGGACGTGGAGCAGGGGCTCGGACTGGACGGCGCGCTGTTCGCCGAGGCCGTGCAGAAGACCCTCAACGACCAGCGCAGCTGGGCCCACAACGGCGCGCGCACCTTCGAGCGCATCTACTCCGGCAAGCCCGACTTCGTGATCACCCTCGCCAGCCCCGGCACGACCGCCGACTGGTGTGCCAAGTCGGGTCTGGACACCACCGAGGACAACGTCTCCTGCGACTCGGCCGCGACCGAGCGCGTGATGATCAACGCCTACCGGTGGGCGCAGGGCTCGGAGACCTACGGCGACAGCAAGATCCACGCCTACCGGCAGATGCTGATCAACCACGAGGTCGGTCACCGCCTCGGCTACAACCACGTCACCTGCGACAAGGACGGCGACCTGGCCCCGGTCATGCAGCAGCAGACCAAGTTCCTCGACCACGACGGCATCCGCTGTCGTCCCAACGCCTGGGCTTACCCCGGGAGTTGACAGGCGTCCCACGGGATGTGGCGCGGCTCGCGTTGACATGCTCGGGAAGTTCGATCATATTTCTGAGCATGTCGCCCCGTCACGTCTCCGCACGCGCCGCCATCGAGCTGGCGCTCATCGGCGTGACCCCGCTCTGCGTGGCCGACGTTCACTGTTGCTGACGCCCGCCCCCGGCGCGCGTCGCTCACTCTCTCCGTGACCCGTCACGGCTTTCCCGACGACTCGGCGCCGGGCAGACGTCTGTCTTCTTCCGTCTCACCCTTCGTCTTTTCGTCTCGCGATACGAGAAATCGTGGTCCGGGGCGCCTTCCGAGAGGTCGTCATTCCGATGCGCCAACCGTCCGTCACAGCGCGCCGCGCGGCCGCGGCATCCGTCAGCCTGGTCCTGGCAGCGGGTGCCGCCGCCTGCGGGCCGAAGGACAACGATGCCAAGGCTGCCGGCGGCGACTCCACGCCCCACAAGGGCGGCACCCTCACGGTCCTGAACGCCAACCCCCAGCAGGACTTCGACCCGGCCCGTCTGTACACCTCGGGCGGCGGCAACGTCCCGTCCCTGGTCTTCCGTACCCTCACCACCCGCAACCGCGAGAACGGCGCCGCCGGCGCGAAGGTCGTCCCCGACCTCGCCACCGACACCGGGCGTCCCAACAAGGACGCGACCGTGTGGACGTACACCCTGAAGAAGGGGCTGACGTACGAGGACGGCACTCCGATCACCTCGGCCGACATCAAGTACGGCATCGAGCGCTCCTTCGCTCCCGAGCTGTCGGGCGGCGCGCCTTACCTGCGGGACTGGCTGACCGGGGCCGCCGACTACCAGGGCCCGTACAAGGACGAGAAGGGGCTCGACGCGATCGAGACGCCGGACGAGCGGACCATCGTCTTCCATCTGAACAAGCCCGAGGGCGAGTTCCCCTACCTCGCCACGCAGACGCAGTTCGCGCCCGTCCCGAAGAGCAAGGACACCGGCACCGAGTACGAGGAGCACCCGGTCTCCTCCGGGCCGTACAAGGTCGTGCGGAACGACAACGACGGTGAGCGGCTGGTCCTGGAGCGCAACCCGCACTGGTCCGCCGCGACCGACGCCGAGCGCAGGGCCTACCCGGACAGGATCGACGTGCGGTCCGGGCTCGACTCGTCCGTGATCAACCAGCGGCTGTCCGCGTCCCAGGGAGCGGACGCCGCCGCGGTCACCACGGACACCAACCTCGGCCCGGCCGAACTGGCCAAGGTCACCGGCGACAAGGACCTCGCCTCGCGCGTCGGCACCGGGCACTTCGGCTACACCAACTACCTCGCGTTCAACCCGAGGGCCAAGCCGTTCGACGACGCCAGGGTGCGGCAGGCGATCTCGTACGCCATCGACCGGTCGTCCGTGGTCAACGCCGCGGGCGGGTCCGCGCTGGCCGAGCCCGCCACCACCTTCCTGCCGGACCAGAAGTCCTTCGGGTACACGCCCTACGACCACTTCCCCGCGGGCAGGGCCGGCGACCCGGCCAAGGCGAAGGAACTGCTCCAGGAGGCCGGCTACGCGAAGGGCCTCACCGTCACGCTGACGCACTCCAACGCCAAGGACTTCGAGACCAGCCCCGAGATCGCCACCGCCGTCCAGGACGCGCTCAAGAGGGCCGGCATCACGGTCGAGCTGCGGGGGCTGGAGGAGAACGACTACTCCGACAAGATCCACGACGTGCAGTCCGAGCCCGGCTTCTTCCTCGCCCACTGGGGTGCCGACTGGCCCTCCGGCGGTCCGTTCCTCGCCCCGATCTTCGACGGCCGGCAGATCGTCGAGGACGGCGCCAACTTCAACACGGGCCGGCTGAACGACAAGTCGGTCAATGAAGAGATCGACGCGATCAACAAGTTGACGGATCTTGACCAGGCCGCCAAGAGGTGGGGTGCACTGGATCAGAAGATCGGGGAGAAGGCGCTGACGGTGCCGCTGTTCCACCCCGTTTACAAGCGACTGGTCGGCAAGGACGTCAGGAACGTCGTGATCAGCGACTGGACCGGTGTGCTGGACATCTCGCAGGTCGCGGTGAAGTGACGCCGTGAGTGAGGCACTTCTCGCCACCGAGGCGGCCCGGACGGACACCGCAGTCCCGGCCGCCTCGGGGGCCCACCAGTTCTGGCGGCGGCTGCGCGCGCAGCGGGCCGCCCTCGTCGCGGCGGGAATCGTCGCGCTGCTCGTCCTGGTCGCGCTCGCCGCACCGCTCCTCACCGCCGTCGAGGGCCAGGACCCGACCACCTACCACCCCTCCCTCGTGGACTCCGCGCGCGGCGGCGTGCCCGTCGGGCCCCTCGGCGGAGCGAGCGCCGACCACTGGTTCGGCGTCGAACCCCAGACCGGCCGGGACCTGTTCGCACGGCTGGTGTACGGCGCGCGCGTGTCGCTGGGCGTCGCCCTGGCCGCGACCCTCGTGCAGGTCACCATCGGCATCACCCTGGGTGTCGCGGCCGCGCTCGGCAGACGATGGATCGATCAACTGCTGAGCCGGTTCACGGACGTCATCGTCGCCATGCCGCTCATGATCATGTCGCTGGCGCTGCTCGCGATCGTGCCCTCGAGCTTCCCGCGACCCGTGCTCGTCGCGCTCGTCATCGGCCTGATCGGGTGGGGCAACATCGCCCGGATCGTGCGCGCGCAGACTCTCACCCTCAAGGAACTCGACCACGTCTCCGCGGCCCGGCTCAGCGGCTGGGGCACCTGGAGCATCGCCCGCCGCGAACTCCTGCCCGGCATCGCCGCACCCGTCATCACCTACGCCGCGTTGCTCGTCCCGACGAACATCACCGTCGAGGCCGCGCTCTCCTTCCTCGGCGTGGGCGTGAAGCCGCCGACGCCCTCCTGGGGACAGATGCTCACCGCCGCCGACGTCTGGTACCAGGCCGCCCCGCAGTACCTGCTGCTGCCCGCGGGCGCCCTGTTCGTCACAGTGCTCGCCCTCACGGTCCTCGGCGACGGGGTCCGCACCGCCCTCGACCCGCGCGCGGCCTCCCGGCTGCGCGTCGGGACGGGACGCAGGCGGGAGACGAAGGCGGCCGAGGGAGGCACGGCATGAACGGGTTCACCGGTTTCGTCCTGCGCCGCACCGTCGCCGCCGTGGCCACCCTGCTCGCCATCTCCGTGATCGTCTACGTCGTCTTCTACGCCACCCCCGGCAACGTCGCCCAGATCACCTGCGGCCCGCGCTGCTCACCGGAACAGGTGCACCAGGTGGCCCGGCAGCTGAATCTCGACGACCCGTTGTTCGTGCGCTACGGGCACTTCCTCCAGGGCCTCGTCGCCGACCAGGACTACTCGACCGGCACCTCCGTCCAGCACTGCTCCGCGCCCTGCCTCGGTCTGTCGTACCAGAGCGACCAGCAGATCACGCAGCTGATCTGGGCGAAACTCCCGGTGAGCCTGTCCCTGGTGGCCGGCGCGATGGCGCTGTGGCTGATCCTCGGGGTCGGCACGGGCGTGCTCTCCGCCTGGCGGCGCGGCCGGTTCTCCGAGCGGGTGCTGACCGGCCTCACCCTCGCCGGCACGGCCACCCCGGTCTTCGTCATCGGCCTGGTCCTGATGATCGTCGTCTGCGGTGAACTGCGGCTGCTGCCCTTCCCGCAGTACGTCGCCCTCACCGACGACCCCGAGCAGTGGGCGTGGAACCTGCTGCTGCCCTGGCTGTCGCTCGCCCTCATCGAGGCCGCCGCGTTCGCCCGGCTCACCCGGGCCTCGATGCTGGAGACGCTCGCCGAGGACCACATCCGCACCTTCCGCGCCTACGGCGTCGGCGAACGGTCGATCGTCGGACGGCACGCGCTGCGCGGTGCGTTCGCCCCGGTCATCGCGCTCAACGCCAACAACGTCGGCTCCGCCATCGGCGGCGCGGTGCTCACCGAGACGCTGTTCGGTCTGCCCGGCATCGGACAGGAACTCGTCCATGCCGTCAAGGTCGTCGATCTGCCGGTCGTGGTCGGCATGGTCCTGGTCATCGGATTCTTCGTGGTCCTCGCCAACGCCGTCGCGGACGTCCTGTACGCGGTGGCCGACCGACGGGTGGTGCTGACATGAGCCTGGTCGACGTGACGGGTCTGCGCGTGGAGTTCGGCGCGCTGCGTGCCGTAGACGGCCTCTCCTTCCGCCTGGAGGAGGGCGCCGCCCTGGCCCTGGTCGGCGAGTCCGGCTCCGGCAAGTCGACGGTGGCGTCCGCGCTGCTCGGCCTGCACCGCGGCACCGGCGCGCGGGTCGAGGGCACGGTCGAGGTGGCCGGCACCGACGTGCAGCGCGCCTCCGACGAGGAACTGCGGCGACTGCGCGGCGGATCGGCCGCCATGGTGTTCCAGGACCCGCTGTCCTCCCTCGACCCGTATCACGCGATCGGCGACCAGATCGCCGAGGTGCACCGGGTGCACGCGCGCGCGACCCGTCGGGCGGCACGCGCGCGTGCCGTGCAGGTCCTCGACCGGGTGGGCATCCCGGACGCGGCCCGGCGGTCCCGGTCCCGGCCGCACGAGTTCAGCGGCGGCATGCGCCAGCGCGCCCTGATCGCCATGGCGCTCGCGTGCGAGCCCCGGCTGCTGATCGCCGACGAGCCGACGACCGCCCTCGACGTGACCATCCAGGCCCAGGTCCTCGACCTGCTGCACACCCTGCGCGAGGAGACCGGCATGGGTCTGCTGCTCGTCACGCACGACGTGGGCGTCGCCGCCGAGAGCGTCGACGAGGTGCTGGTGATGCGGCACGGCAGGGCGGTCGAGCACGGCCCGGTCGCCGACGTGCTGGGCTCCCCGGCCCAGCCGTACACCCGGGAACTGCTCGCCGCGGTTCCCCGGCTGGACGCGCCGCGCAAGGTCTCGGCGGCCCCCGAGGAGGTCGTCCTGGAGGCGACCGGCCTGACGCGCGGGTTCGGGCGTGGGAAACGGGCGGTCACGGCCGTGGACGACGTGTCGCTGACCCTGCGCCGCGGCGAGACGCTCGGGATCGTCGGTGAGAGCGGCAGCGGCAAGACGACCCTCGGGCGCATGCTCGTCGGGCTGCTGGAGCCGAAGGCCGGATCCCTGCGCTTCGAAGGCCGCCCGCACACCGGGGTGAACCCGGCCGTGCAGGTGGTCTTCCAGGACCCGGTCTCCTCCCTCAACCCCCGCCGCAGTGTGGGCGAGTCCATCGCCGACCCGCTGCGCGCACGGGGTGAGCGTCACGAGGAGCGCATCCGGGAGCGCGTGAGTGAACTGCTGGAGCGCGTGGGGCTCGAAGCGGCACACCACGACCGCTACCCGCACGAGTTCAGCGGCGGGCAGCGCCAGCGCGTCGGCATCGCCCGGGCGCTCGCGGCCGACCCGCGGGTCATCGTCTGCGACGAGCCGGTCTCGGCCCTCGACGTCACCACCCAGGCGCATGTGGTCGACCTGCTGGGGGAGTTGCAGCGCGAACTCGGGCTCGCCCTGGTCTTCGTCGCGCACGACCTGGCCGTCGTCCGCCAGGTCAGCGACCGGGTCGCCGTGATGAGACGCGGCCGGATCGTCGAGGAAGGGCCCGTGGAGGAGGTGTACGAGTCGCCGCGCGACCCCTACACCAGGCAGCTGCTCGCCGCCGTACCGGCGCTGGACCCGGAGGCCGCGGCGCGACGGCGGGCGCGGAGAAGGGAGTTGGCGGCGGCATGACGATCTGTGTCCGGTTGATCTCCTAGCGCGACAGAACGCGACCTGCACGGGAAAGTTACGACCGTTCACCCCTTTTGGTGGTGCGACGGACAACCGTCCGTCGCACCACCGCCTTGTCCGCATACGTTCGTCCCGCTGCGAGCCGCCGGACAACGGCGGCTCCCCATACGGGAGATCGGGGGTGCACTCGTGCGCATCGGACTGCTTACGGAGGATGGGTATCCGTATGTGAGCGGTGACGCCAGGCTCTGGTGCGACCGGCTGGTGCGCGGACTTGCCCAGCACGAGTTCGACGTCTACGCGCTCAGCCGCAGCGAGCATCAGGAGGACGAGGGCTGGGTCCCGCTGTCGCCGAACGTCCGCAGGGTGCGCACCGCGTCCCTGTGGATGGCCGAGGACGACGAGGTGGTGCTCGGGCGCCGCGCACGCCGGCGGTTCACCGAGTACTTCGCTGAGCTGGCCGCCGTACTGTGCGACGGCCCCGGGGGAGCCTCCCCTGCCGCTGAAGCGTCCGGTGGAGGTACGCCGACCGCTGAGGCGGACCGTTTCGCCACCGCTCTGTACGGGCTCGCCGAACTCGCCCGCGAGGTTGGCGGACTGGCCGGAGCCCTCCGGTCGGAGGCCGCCGTGCGCACCCTGGAACGCGCCTGTCGCGCGCCCGGCGCCCACCGGGCGGCGCGCGAGGCGCGCGTACCGGATCTGCTCGCCGTCGCCGCGCACCTGGAACGCGCCCTGCGCCCCCTCTCCCTCGACTGGTACGAGGACGACGGACTCGGCGCGGTCGACCTCTGCCACGCCGCGTCCGGCGGCGCGGCGGCCCTGCCCGGCCTGCTCGCCCGGCACTTCACCGGCGTTCCCCTGATGGTGACCGAGTACGGCGTACGCCTGCGGACGCACTACCTCACCGCTCCCGACGCCCCACCCGCCGAACGGTCCCTGGTGGCTGCCTTCCAGGGCCGCCTCACCGCCGAGGCCTACGCGCGGGCCGAGTTCGTCACCGCCGGCAACACCCACACCCGCCGCTGGCAGGAGCGCTGCGGCGCCGACCGCGGCAAGCTCCGCACGGTCTACCCCGGCATGGACGCACGGCCCTTCGCCGAGGTGGGCGAGTCGCCGGATCACGCGGATGCGGACACGATCGTCTGGGTCGGCCGCGTCGAGCCCGCCAAGGACCTGGTCTCGCTGCTGCACGCCTTCGCGGAGGTACGCAAGCAGCAGCCGAGGACCCGCCTGCGCATCGTGGGCACCCCCGCCGGCCCCGAGGGTGCGGCCTACCTCGGTCACTGCAGGACCCTGGCCGCCCAGCTCTTCCCCGACGAGGCCGAGGGCCCACACGTCGCCGGTGACAATCCGGTCTCCTTCGAGGAGATCGGCGGCCCGGAACTCCCGGTCGCCGCAGACGCCTACGCCTCGGGCGCCGTGACCGTCCTGTCCAGCGTGGTCGAGGGCTTTCCCGTCGGCCTCGTCGAGGCGATGTTCTGCGGGAGCGCGACGGTGTCCACGGACGTCGGCGCGGTCGTGGAGGTCATCGGTGGCACGGGACTCGTCGTACCGCCGCGCAATCCGCAGGCGCTCGCGGAGGCGTGCGTGGCGCTGCTGCGCGACCCGCAGCGCCGTGCGCGCCTGGGCGCCGCCGCCCGTGCCCGCGCGCTCGAACTGTTCACCGTCGAGCAGAACGTCGAGGCATTTCACGGCATTTACCTGGAGATCGTCTCGCGCGCGCCCGTCCGCCGTGTCCTCCTCGACGGGGAGGGGGCACCGCTGCCGTTCGCGGTTCCCGCCGAGGCCCACGTCCCCGTCCACTGGTCCGCCGCATCACCCCGCCTCGCCGCCCGCAGCGGCCCCGGGTGGGCGGCGGGCGGGCCCGTGCGCGCCACCACCCCCGTCCCCACCCCGGAGGGTGCGTGATGAGCGACTTGGACGAACGGGGCTCCACTGCGCCGGAAGCGGTCGCCGAAGGCAAGGTGCCCGGAAGCCGGAGGCCGGCAGCCTCGCGGGAAACGGCCTCGCGCGAGACGTCCGGGGCGGGGGAGCCCGCCGCAGAGGGCAACGGGCCCGCGAGTCGGGAGACGGCCGTCGACCGCAAGGCGTCCACCACGCGCCGAGGCGCCGGCGACCCGGTCAAGGCGCTGATGCACCGTCACCGTGAGCTGTGCGAGCGTGCGGTCGACCCCTTGGAGATCGCCGCGGGTCTGGAGGCACACGGCATCACCGAGCGGACCGCCGCCCGCTTCCGTCACCGCGACGTCTTCTCCCTCGCGGAGGAGATGTACGCACGGGTCTCACGGGACGGCGACACCCCCCTGCCCACGACCGCAGCCCCACCCCGGGTGCGTGTCGACCGGGTCTTCCTGACCCTCCTGCCCGGTGCGCTGTGCGCAGCCGCCGTGGCCGCGCTCCAGCTCACCCGAGGACAGTCGCGCCTGTTCGCGGGTGTGGCCGGCGCCCTCGCCGTGGCCCTGGCACTCCGCGCGGCACTGCGCCGGGGCCCCCTGAGCAGGACCGGCCCGGACCGGCCCGGGCCGCGACCCGGCGCAGCCTCCGGCAGGACCACCCCATGGACCCTCTGGCTCGTCGCCTACTCCCTCCTGGGGGACGGCCTGCTCCGCAACGCCCTCGCCGGCGGCCCCGACGCCCTGCCCACCGGCTCGCCCGGTGGCCCCTGGCCCCTCACGGCCACGCCGGTCCTGGCCCTCGCTCTGGCCTGCGCGCCCGCCGCCTGGACCGCGCATCTCCTCACCGTGCGTGCCCGCCGCAGGCTCGCGTCCAGCCGTGGCCTGGAGGACTTCGCCGCCGCCGTACGCCCCCTCCTGCTCGGCACGTTCGCCTTGTTCCTGGGTGCCTTGGCGGGCCTCCTGACTCTCTGCTCGGCAGCCCTCGGGGAGCCCGCGGCCTACATCCAAGTCCTCGCCCTGGGCGCCCTGCTGTTCCTGGCCCGCCTCCTCATCACGCACGGCTTCACCTACGCCCCCGCCGTGGTCCTCGCCGCGGCGGCCACGGCGGAGGCGGCCGCCCTCGCCACCGTCTTCGCCTCCCGCCTCCCCGGGCTCGGCTTCCTGGCCGTCCCCGTCGAAACGCTGGTCACCGCCGGGGGCGCCGGCAGCGTCCCCGCCCTCGCCTGCACAGCGGCGGCCCTGGCCCTCCTGGTCCACACGGTCCGCAAGCTCACCCGGGCCTCGGCGCACGCACCGTCGGAGCCCGCCGGGTGACCACGACCGTCGTAGGCCCTGCGGCCGCAGACCGTTCCCGTTCCTTACCTGCCTTCCTTTTCACCTCGAGGAGCACCCGCATGATCACCCACCCAGGAACCCCGGCGACCCCGGGAGCCACGCGATGAGAGTCCTGCTGATCGGAGCCAACGGTTACATCGGGCGCTTCGTCGCCGACCGCCTGCTCGCCGACCCGGCCGTTCAGCTCACCGCCCTCGGCCGCGGTGACGACGCCGACGTCCGCTTCGACCTCGCCTCCGGCAGCCCCGGTGCCCTCACCCGCTTCCTCGACGCCGTGCACCCGGGTGTCGTCATCAACTGCGCCGGCGCCACCCGCGGCGGGGCCCGCGAACTCACCCGCCACAACACCGTCGCCGTCGCCACCGTCTGCGAGGCCCTGCGCCGCAGCGGCTGCGGCGCCCGGCTGGTGCAGATCGGCTGCAGCGCGGAGTACGGCCCGAGCCAGCCCGGCTCCTCCACCGCCGAGGACGCGGTGCCCCGGCCCGGCGGCCCGTACGGCGTCAGCAAACTCGCCGCCACCGAACTGGTCCTCGGATCCGGTCTGGACGCCGTCGTCCTGCGCGTCTTCTCACCGGCCGGACCCGGCACCCCCGCGGGTTCCCCGCTGGGCCGCCTCGCCGAGGCCATGCGCCGTGCCATGCAGTCCGGCGACGGCGAGCTGAAACTCGGCGGTCTCGGCGCCCAGCGCGACTTCGTGGACGTCCGTGACGTGGCCCGTGCCGTCCATGCCGCCTCGCTCTCCGCGGCGCAGGGCGTCATCAACATCGGCTCCGGCCGCGCCGTGCGCCTGCGTGATGCCGCCGCGGTCCTCGCCCGCGTCGCCGGATACGGCGGCGCCCTCCACGAACTCGACGGTCCGCCCGGCGCCCTTCGCCAGGCCATCGGCCACCCCCGCCCCGACCCGGACCACGCGCCCCCCGTCGCGTACCCGTACCCGGACGGCTGCGGCAGCTGGCAGCAGGCCGACGTGCGCACCGCGCGCGACCGGCTGGGCTGGCGCCCCCGGATCGGACTGGAGGAGTCCCTCGCCGACATCTGGATGGAGGCGGCGTGCCGCATCTGACCAGATCCCGGCGGCACGGCGCCGGCACGGAACTGCGCCCCGGCGTCGGAGTCCCCGGCTATGCGCACCCCCTCCTCGCCCCCACCGAATGGGGCGAGCTGACCCGCCCCGGCACCCCGCTGCACTGGGTGGTCCTCAACGTGGACGACGGTCCCGGCATGCGTCCCGACCCGCACTGCCTGGCGGCGGCCGGCCGCCTTCGCAACGCGGGCATCCGTGTCCTCGGCCACCTCGACACCCGCTACGGCACCCGCAACTTCGGTGAGCTGATCTCGGACGCCCACCGGTTCGTCGACTGGTACCAGGTCGACGGCTTCCTTCTGGAGCGCTGCCCCTCCGATCACGCCGGGCTGCCCGAGATCCGCCGCACGGTCGCCACGCTCCGCGTGATCCGTGATGCTGCCCACATCGTCCTCGGCCACGGCATCCATCCGCATCCCGGCTACGTCGAGCTCGCCGACCAGCTGGTCACCTTCTCCGGGCCCTGGAGCGACTACCGCTGGTCGCAGGTGGCCGAGTGGACCACCGACCACTCTCCCGAGCGCTTCTGCCACTTCGTCCACGGCGTGCCCCGCCCCCACCTGACCGAGGCACTGCGCATCGCACACCGGCAGGGCGCCGCGACGGTATGGATCACCGACCACACGGACCGGGGCGGCCGCACCGACCCCTGGGAGGCCATGCCCGGCTACTGGGACGAATTCGTCTCGCGTGTCGGAACAGGTGTCTCGGAATGAAAAAGGGCATGGCACTGTTACGGGGAGAACAACCGTAGTGATCGACCGACCAACGGAGTCCCCGTGTCGCTGCCACCCCTGGTCGAGCCGGCTTCCGAGCTCACCGTAGACGAGGTCCGCAGGTACTCCCGCCACCTGATCATCCCCGACGTGGGGATGGACGGGCAGAAGCGGCTGAAGAACGCCAAGGTGCTGTGTGTGGGCGCCGGCGGCCTGGGCTCGCCGGCGCTGATGTACCTGGCCGCCGCGGGCGTCGGCACCCTCGGCATCGTGGAGTTCGACGAGGTCGACGAGTCGAACCTGCAGCGCCAGATCATTCACAGCCAGGCCGACATCGGCCGGCCCAAGGCCGAGTCCGCGCGTGACAGCGTCAAGGGCATCAACCCGTACGTGAACGTGATCCTTCACGAGGAGCGGCTCGAGGCCGACAACGTGATGGACATCTTCAGCCAGTACGACCTGATCGTCGACGGCACGGACAACTTCGCGACCCGCTACCTGGTCAACGACGCCTGCGTGCTGCTGAACAAGCCGTACGTGTGGGGCTCGATCTACCGCTTCGACGGCCAGGCGTCCGTCTTCTGGTCCGAGCACGGCCCCTGCTACCGCTGCCTGTACCCGGAGCCCCCGCCCCCCGGCATGGTCCCCTCCTGCGCGGAGGGCGGCGTCCTGGGCGTGCTGTGCGCGTCCATCGGCTCCATCCAGGTCAATGAGGCCATCAAGCTCCTCGCCGGCATCGGCGACCCGCTGGTCGGCCGACTGATGATCTACGACGCCCTGGAGATGCAGTACCGCCAGGTCAAGGTCCGCAAGGACCCGAACTGCGCGGTCTGCGGCGAGAACCCGACCGTCACCGAGCTCATCGACTACGAGGCCTTCTGCGGCGTCGTGTCCGAGGAGGCCCAGGCGGCGGCCGCCGACTCCACGATCACTCCCAAGCAGCTCAAGGAGTGGATCGACGACGGCGAGAGCATCGACATCATCGACGTCCGAGAGCCGAACGAGTACGAGATCGTCTCCATCCCGGGCGCCCGGCTGATCCCGAAGAACGAGTTCCTCATGGGCACCGCCCTGGAGAGCCTCCCGCAGGACAAGAAGATCGTCCTGCACTGCAAGACGGGTGTCCGGAGTGCGGAAGTCCTCGCGGTACTGAAGTCCGCGGGCTTCTCGGACGCGGTGCACGTCGGCGGTGGCGTGATCGGCTGGGTCAACCAGATCGAGCCGGCCAAGCCGGTGTACTGAGCCGTATCCGGCCTCCCTTCCCGAACGGCGGGGGCTTCTGGCGCCACGAGCGCCCGAAGCCCCCGCCGTCGTCATGAGCAGACCTTGCCGTCCTTCGGTACCGAACCGTCCAGCAGGTACGCGTTCACCGTGGAGTCGACGCAGGCGCTCCCGCTGCCGTACGCGCCATGCCCCTCGCCCCGCCAGGTCAGCATCACCCCGACGCCCTTGCCCAGTTCGTCGGCCATCCTCCGTGCCCCCTCGTACGGGGTGGCGGGGTCGCCCGTGTTGCCGACCACCAGAACCGGCGCCGCGCCGGGGGCACTCACCTCCGGGGTGTCGTGCTGTCCGGGCACCGGCCAGTCGTGGCACCAGCCGGCTGTGTCCCAGCCGAGGAACGCCCCGAAGACCGGGGAGACCTTCTCGAACCGGGGCAGCAGCCCTTTCGTCTCGGCCACGGTCGGCCGCTGCCTGTCGTCCAGGCACGATATGACCCGTTGGGAATGCGTCGTCGTGCCGTAGCGCCCCGACGGTTCGCGTTCGTTGTAGCGGTCGGCGAGGGTCAGCAGCTCGGAGCCGTCGCCCCCTTCGGCCGCTTCGAGGGCGGCGGTCAGCGTAGGCCAGCTGTCCTTGCTGTACAGCGGCAGAATGATCCCGGTGAACGCGAGGGACTGGGTCAGCTTCCGCCCGGGCACGCCCGTGGGAAGGGGACGGGCGTCGATCCGCTGCAACAGGGCCGCGATCCTTCGCGAGCCCCTCTGAGGATCCTGACCGGTGGACGCGAGATAGCTGTCCAGCGCCCGCTGGAAGCCTCTGGCCTGGTTCTCGGCGTGGCCCACGGTGTCCGCTCCGGGGTCCACGACCGCGTCGAGCGTCATGCGCCCCACCTTCTTCGGAAAGAGGTGCGCGTAAGTGCCGCCCAGTTCGGTGCCGTAGGAGATCCCGAAGTAGTTCATCCTGGCGTCGCCGAGGACCTCCCGGATGCGGTCCATGTCCCGGGCCGAGTCGGCGGTCGAGACGTGGGCCAAGAGCTTGCCGGCGTCCTTCTGGCAGCCCTTGCCGAAGTCGGCGGCGTCCTCCAGGTACGCCCTCTCCTCGGCCGGGGTGTCCGGGGTGAGGTCCACCGACTCGGCGGACTGGATCCCCTTGTCACCCCGGCAGCGCACCCCCTCACTGGCCCCCACGCCACGCGGGTCCCAGCTCACCAGGTCGTACCGCTCACGGAGGGACGAGACGGCCGGGGCGTACGACGGCATCATGGACACGCCGGAGGCACCCGGGCCGCCGAAGTTGAACAGCAGCGACCCGACGCGGTCGCCGCCGCGGGCCTTGGCGCGGATCAGTCCCAGGCCGATCGTCTCGCCGTCCGGCTTCGACCAGTCGAGCGGCACCTTCAGCGTCGCGCACTGCCAGTCGCCGCCCGGTGCCGGGCCGTCGGCCGTGGCCTTGCAGCGCCCCCAGGACAGCCCGCTCCTGTCGTCGTCGGACGTACCGCCGCCGCAGCCCGCGGCCAGCAGGGCCGAGGCGGCCGCCAGAGCGGTCCACCGAACCAAGCGTGTCATTGCCCATCCCCCCTCGCCAGCCGTCCGCTCCGTGCCGCGGATGGCGGTCAGGCCATGGTAGGCAGATCCCGCTCCGGCCGTTCCAGCCTGTGGATAACCGTTTGACCTGCGAGTTTGCCGGATGGCCGACGGAATCAGGTGCAGACGGTCCCCGTCCGCGGAACCTTCCCGTCCAGCAGATAGCCGTTCACCGCAGCCTGCACGCACCGGTTCTTGCTGTCGTAGGCGCCATGGCCCTGCCCCCGGTAGGTGAGCTCGACGCCGACGCCCTTGCCCAGCGCGTTCACCATCGCCCTCGCGCCCTCGTACGGCGTGGCAGGGTCACCGGTGTTGCCGACGACCAGGATGGGCGCCGAGCCCGGCGCGCTGACGTCCGGGTGGTCGGCGGCGCCCGCCACGGGCCAGTCGGTGCAGCCGATCATGCCCCAGGCCAGGGAGTCGCCGAACAGGGGTGACGCGGCCCGGAACTCCGGCAGCCGCCGCTCGACGTAGGCGGCGTCGTAGCGCGGTTTGGCGTCGGCGCAGCTGATGGCGGTGAAGGCGGCGGTCGAGTTGTCGTATTCGCCGTTCTCGCTGCGTCCGTTCATCGAGTCGGACAGCAGCATGAGGGTGCTGCCGTCACCGCCGTAGGCCTCCTCCAGGCCGTCCGTGAGGAACTCCCAGAAGTCCTGCGAGTACAGGGCCTGCAAGATGCCGCTGGTCGCGGCGGTCTGGGTCAGCTGCCGCGGGAAGATGCCCGGGATCGGTGTGCGGTCGAGGTCGTGAAGCAGCCGGGCGATGCGGTCCTTCACGTCCTGCGCGCTGTCGCCGATCGGGCACTCCTCGGTCTTCGACACACAGTCCTCAGCGAAGTTGTCGAGCGCGAGCTGGAAGCCCTTGGTCTGCCCCAGCGAGCTCTGTTCGGGGTCCTGGGTGGGGTCGACGACGGCGTCGAACACGGCACGGCCGACCCGCTCGGGGAAGAGGTGGGCGTAGACGCCGCCCAGTTCGGTGCCGTAGGAGATGCCGAAGTAGTGCAGCTTGTCGTCGCCGAGGACCTGGCGCATCAGGTCCAGGTCACGTGCCGCGTCGGTGGTGCGCACGTGCGGCAGGACCTGCTCGGAGTTCTGCTCGCAGGCGTCGTTGAACTCCTTGGTGCTGTCCAGGAGCTGGGTGCGTTCGGCGGCGTCGTCGGGCGTGCCGTCCTGCTGGAAGTACGCGTCGAGCTGCTGGTCGTTCTCGCAGATCACGGGGTCGCTGCGGCCGACGCCGCGCGGGTCGAAGCTGACCAGGTCGTAGCGGGTGCGCAGCTTTTCGTAGTCCTTGGCGAAGGCGGGCAGCGTGGCGACGCCCGAGCCGCCGGGGCCGCCGAAGTTGAAGACGAGCGAGCCGATGCGTTCGTTCCCGGTGCCGGTGGTCCTGACCCTGATCAGTTCGAGTCCGATCGTGTCGCCCTTGGGGTCGCTCCAGTCGAGCGGGGCCTTCATCGTGGTGCACTCCCACTCACCGTCGTCCGGCAGGGGAGTGGGCGCCGGGCCGCCGCCCTGGGCCTCGTCCGGGGCCGGGCAGGCCTTCCAGCTGAGTTCCTGCCGGGTCACGTCCTCGTCCTTGGCGTCGTCGCCGCAGCCCGCCAGCACGGTGGACAGCAACACGGCGGAGGCGGTCAGAACGACGGCGCGCAGCCGGAGGAGGGTTGGCATGGTTCCATCCTGCGGCGGCCCAGGACCGGGCGCGCGGGACGCGTGCCGTACGAGGTAGGAGGGTTCAGTGAGACGTGAGAGAACTCGCCCGCCGGGCCGGAGGGTCTGCCGACCCGCGCCGGTCCTGCGGGTGCGGAGGCCTTGACCGACGCAGGCCGGCTGGGGTCGGACGGCCCGCATCGGCGCCGGTCCCGCGGGTGCGGAGGCGCTGCGGGAGGGCCTGACCCGGGCCGGTCCGGCCGGGTCAGAGGGCCTGCTTGCGTGTGAGGTGGTTGAAGGCCAGCCAGCCCGGCAGGACGGGCAGCCACAGCGTCAGGAGGCGGAACAGCAGGACCGCGGGTGCCGCGACCTCCTTGGGCAGACCGACGGCGATCAGACCGACCGTCAGGGTCGCCTCGACCGCGCCGACACCTCCCGGCGTCGGCGCCGCGGACCCGAGGGCGTTGCCCGCCAGGAAGACGACGGCGACGCTGGCGATGCTGATCGAGGTGGACTCGTCGCCGAACGCGCGGATCGACGCGTCCAGGCACATCACGAAGCAGGCGGTCAGCAACAGCATGCCGCCGATGCCGGTGACCAGCTTCTGCGGCCGCTGGAGCACGTCCAGCATGCGCGGCACGACACCCGCGAACAGGGACCGCACGCGCGTGGAGACGAACTTCCGCAGGAACGGCACCGACGTCACCACGAGCACCAGCACCGCCACCGTCAGCAGGCCGGCGATGACCGTCCGGGACGGGGACAGCGACGGCGTCTTCTCGGTGCCGGTCAGATAGCCGAAGGACAGCAGCATCAGGATGTGGCAGCCGAGCCCGAACAACTGCGACGCGCCGACACTCGCCACCGCGAGCCCCGGCCGCACTCCCGCGCGCTGCAGGAAGCGGGTGTTCAGCGCGACGCCGCCCACCGCCGCCGGGGCGACGATCTTCACGAACGACCCGGCGACCTGCGCCGCCACCGTCCGCACGAACGGCACCCGCTCGGGCACGAACCCCAGCAGGGCCATCGCCGCCGCGACGTAGCTGCACATCGAGAACAGCACGGCCGCGGCGACCCAGCCCCACTCGGCGTTGGCGATGAGCGGCCCGAACTCGATGTGCGTGAGCTGCGTCAGCAGGAAGTACGCACCGATCGCGCCGGCCATGAAGCTGATCAGCGTGCGCGGACGCACCCGCTCCAGCCGGGCCGGCTCGACGGGTGCCTGCGGCCTGATCCGCAGCACCGCGTGCCGGATCTGCGTGAGCAGGTCCTCCTCGCGCGCCTCCTCCAGCGCCTCGTCGATGGCCCGTTTCTCGGCGCGCTGCTCCGCCCGTACGGCCTTCTTGTCGGGCTTCTCCAGGACGGGCGCGGCCTCCTCCGGGTGTTCCTCCATGCGGGCCTGCTTGGCCTGCCGGGACGCCTCCAGGACCGCGTCGCGCTCGCGCTGCGCCCGCTCCCGGGCCAGTCTGCGCAGCGTCGCGCGCGTGGAGCGGCTGAGCGCGATGGGCTGGAGCATCGGCAGGCAGTCCGCCACGGCGTCGGGCCCGAGCACGCCCACCGCAGAGGTCACCGCCCGCTCCGCGCCCACCCGAAGGCCGAGCGTCACCAGCAGCTGGGAGGTGTCCATGCGCAGCAGCAGGTCACCGGCCGCGATCTCGCCGACGCGCAGGTCGGTGAGGATCACCTTGCCGGAACGATCCACCAGGATGGCGTCGCCCACCAGCCTTCGATGCGCGATGCGCCGCGACTGCAGCGCCTTCACCTGGCGCCAGGTGTCGCGCAGCAGGTCGTCGGTGATGTCCTCGTCCGGCAGCGAGTCGAGGGTGCGTCCGCCACTGTGCTCGTAGACGAGCATCACCGCGTCGGGGCCGAGCTCGGAGGTGGCGATCAGCTTGGGCGCGTTGGCGCCGGCCGCGATCGCCGCGTACGCCAGCAGCGCCTCCTGCTCCAGGGCCTGCCGCAGCGACTGGAGGCTGCTGCGGGTGGCGAACCCGCGCAGGGTGAGGTTGCGCCAGGCGCGGTAGAAGAAGCCCTGCGCCTGCTGCTCGCGGTCGACGACCGTCACGTCGAGGGGCGGGCCGTCCTCGAGGGTGACGAAGTAGCGGCGACCCCGGTCCCCGGTGTCCGGGTTGTCCGAGGTGTCCTCGCGTGAGGCGCTGACCGGGCGGAAGCCTACGGTCCGCAGGCCGGCCATCAGGGTCTGCCCGGTGGGCCGGACATTGGGCGAGCCGACCGCGTACAGCGTGCCGTAGGCCACGGTCCAGCCGATCAGCACGGTCAGGATGATCGAGAACGGCGTCGTGTACCCGGTGACGAGCATCGAGAAGGCATCGAGGAGCAGCACGACCCACAGCACCGCGCGCCATCGCGGTCTGCGGGACATGCCGACGGCCGTCATATAGGCGATGACCGGCGCCAGGTAGCCGTGCACGGGGTCGGTCAGCGCGTGGATGTCACCGGGGGAGGGCTGGGTGAGCGCTTCCTGGATCGAGTCGGGCGCGGCCCGGGCCACCCACAGGTCCGTGGCGAGAGTCACACCGTGGGCGAGGACCGCGGCGAGTACGCCGTCGGCGATGCGGAGCCCGTCCCGTTTGATCAGGCGCTCGATGGCGAAGGCGACCGGCACCAGCAGGATCGCGATGCTGGAGGCCAGCCCCGCGATCTTGATGAGCAGGTCGGGCGCCTGCCCGGTGCCCTTGTTGATGTCCTGTTCGAGGCCCGATGTGGTGCCGTGCGCGAACGCGGCGATCCCGATCAGGACCACGACGGCGAGCACGCCCACCAGCAGGCGCATCAGGTCGGACGGCCGGTGCACGCGCGCGGGGAGCAGCGGCTCGTCGCCCTCCACCTCGTCGATGTGCGCGAACTCCGGCTCCCGAGCGGGTGCGCGGGTCTTCTTCGCGGCCGTCCTGGGACGGTCCTCCGGAGTGCCCGGGCGCGACGAAGCGTCAGGGGTGCCCTCCGTGTCCTCGGGGTGCGCGCCCTGCTGCTTCATCGTCTCTTCTTGGTCTCGTATCACCGGTCACCGCCCGCACGATGGTGGCATGCCGCACCGGCACACGGGGCATTCAGGGTGCACATGCGGGGGCGGACAGTCTGCCCGACGCGCCCCTGCCGTGCGCGGGAAACGCCCGGGAGCGCGCCCGGCCCGTTGTCGGTGGGGTGGGGCAGGATGGGGCGGATGAGTGAGCAGAGGAGCCCTGCGGGGGGCCGGCCCGAGGACGAGCCCGCGCAGGCGCTGCCCGAGTACGCCGAGCGGGTCCTCGACGTCGCCGACCTGATTCCGCCGGGCCGTGTCATGACCTACGGGGACGTCGCCGAGTGGCTGGAGAAGGGCGGTCCGCGCCAGGTCGGCCGTGTGATGGCGCTCTACGGGGGAGCCGCTCCTTGGTGGCGGGTCGTCCGCGCGGACGGCGTCCTGCTGCCGGGGCACGAACAGCGGGCGCTCGGCCACTACCGGGCGGAGGGCACACCCCTGAAGGCCGCGAGCCGCGCCGCCGAGGGCCACCTGCCGCGCATCGACATGAGACGGGCGCGGTGGGACGGCGGTGATCGCGCGGAGGGTCACACCTGACAGCTTCCGCCATCGGACGCCCTCCCGTGTGACCCGTGATCCGTACGGGGGAATCGGGGCACACCGGGGCCATGACGTACGTTCGTGGGGCGAGGGGCACGCGAGCCACGAGCGTCTCGAGGGGGCGACGGGAAGAAGGGGAAGCCCTGCTTCCGCCTCACTCGGCGGCGTAGCGTCGGCTGCGCGCGCTCCCGTCACCCCGCGGTCACCGCCCGCAACGCGCGGTGGCCCGCCACCCAGCACTTCCACCAGAACCGGCGAACCACGTGAGCTCCTCTTCCTCCACCAGCGGCCTGTCGCACCCCCGGGTGCGGCGGGGGAACAGTGGCGCTTACCGACTGGTACGTACCCCTCCCGCTCGGGTGGACCCCCCTCTTCTGGACGCCGCGCAGCGCTCCGTGGTTGACCACCAGGCCGGTCCGCTGCTCGTCCTCGCAGGTCCGGGCACCGGCAAGACCACGACGCTGGTCGAATCAGTGACCGAGCGGATCGCCCGCGACGGGGATCCCGAACGCATCCTGGTGCTCACGTTCAGCCGCAGGGCCGCCGTCGAACTGCGCGACCGCATGGCCCTGCGGACCGGGGCGGCCCGCGCGCCCCGGGCGACCACCTTCCACTCGTTCTGCTACGCCCTGGTCCGCGCCCACCAGGACAGCGACCTGTTCGTGGAGCCACTGCGGCTGCTGTCCGGCCCCGAGCAGGACGTCTCCGTGCGGGAGCTGCTCGCGGGGCAGATCGACCTGGAACGCCTCGGGCTCGCGCACGTTCGCTGGCCCGACGAGCTGCGCGCCTGCCTGACCACGCGCGGTTTCGCCGATGAGGTCCGCGCGGTCCTGGCCCGCAGCCGCGAGCTGGGACTCGGTCCCGACGCCCTGGACGCCTTCGCCCGCCGCACGGGACGGCCCGACTGGCGCGCCGCGGCCGCCTTCCTCGCCGAGTACCTCGACGTGCTCGACCTCCAGGGCGTGATCGACTACGCGGAACTCGTCCACCGCGCGGTGCTCCTCGCCCGCCGCCCCGAGGTCGCCGCGTGGCTCGCCGCCCGCTACGACGCCGTCTACGTCGACGAGTACCAGGACACGGACCCCGCCCAGGTGCGACTGCTGGGGGCCCTGGCCGGCGGCGGCCGCACGCTCGTGGCCTTCGGCGACCCCGACCAGTCGATCTACGCGTTCCGCGGCGCCGACGTGAACGGCATCCTGGACTTCCCGCACGCCTTCCCGCGCGCGGACGGCCGCCCGGCCCCCGTCGCGGTGCTGCGTACGTCCCGCCGCTCCGGTGCCGGCCTGCTCGCCGCCACCCGGCTGCTCACCCAGCGCATGCCCCTGACCCGCCTGCCCGCCGAGAAGGTCCGCGCCCACCGCGAACTCTCCCCCGTGCGGGACGGCGGCCGCGTCGAGGCGTACACCTACCCGACGGCCGGGACGGAGCTGGACAACATCGCCGACATCCTCCGCAGGGCCCATCTGGAGGACGGCGTCCCGTGGCGGGACATGGCCGTGCTGGTGCGCGCCGGGTCCCGGACCATCCCGACGCTCCGTCGCGCCCTCTCGGCGGCGGGCGTCCCCGTGGACGTCGACGGTGACGATCTGCCCCTGCGGCACGAACCAGCGGTGGCACCGTTGCTGACGGCGTTGCGGGCGGTGGCCGAGGCGGAGGCGGGATCCTCAGCCGAGCCCCGGGAAGCGGAGGCTCAGGAGGCCGGGCCCCGGGAAGCGGAGGCTCAGGAGGCCGGGCCCCGGGAATCGGAGGCTCAGGAGGCCGGGCCCCGGGAAGCGGAGGCTCAGGAGGCCGGGCCCCGGGAATCGGAGGCTCAGGAGGCCGAGCCCGGGGAGGCGGCCGGGGAAGCCGGTGCCAGGGAGGCCGGTGCCAGGAAGGCCGGGGCCGGAGAGGCCGGTGCCGGAGAGGCCGGTGCCGGTGATGGCCCACGCGACGCGTCTCCTGAACCGGCGGAGGCCGATGCGTCCTCCGGGCCCTCCGAGCCCTCCGAGGGCGTTCCCCCCGCGTCCCTCCGGGACAGCACCTGCTGGCTCGACACCGAAACCGCCCTCGCCCTGCTGACGTCCCCCCTCGCGAGCATGGACGCCGCCGACCTGCGCCGCCTCGGGCGCGCCCTGCGCGACGAGGAACGCGCCGCCGGCAACCCGCTGCCGCCCCCCTCCGACGTGCTGCTCGCGCAGGCGCTCGCCGAGCCGGAGCGGCTCGCGATGCACGACCCCACGTACGCGCGTGGCGCCCAGCGCCTCGGCGCGCTGCTGCGCAAGGCCCGCGAGCGCCTGGCCGGCGGCGGCACGGCCGAAGAGGCGCTGTGGGACCTGTGGGAGGGCACTGCATGGCCCACGCGGCTTGAGCGGGCCGCCCGCCGTGGCGGGGCCGCCGGGCGCAACGCGGACCGCGACCTGGACGCCGTGTGCGCCCTGTTCGCCACAGCGGCCCGCGCCGAGGAGCGCACCGGCGGCCGCGGCACCCTGAACTTCCTGGCGGAGATCGACGCCGAGGACATCGCCGCCGACACCCTCACGCGGCGTGCCGTACGCCCCGACGCCGTCCGTCTGATGACCGCGCACCGCTCCAAGGGCCTGGAATGGCGCCTGGTGGTCGTCGCGGGCGTCCAGGAGGGCCTGTGGCCCGACCTGCGCCGCCGCGGCTCCCTCCTGGAGGCCGACCGCATCGGCCGCGACGGACTGGCCGAACCCCTCACCCCCGGCGCACTGCTCGCCGAGGAGCGCCGCCTGTTCTACGTGGCCGCCACGCGCGCGCGTGAACGCCTCGTGGTCACCGCGGTCAAGGCCCCCGCGGACGACGGCGACCAGCCCTCCCGCTTCCTGACCGAACTCGGTGTCGAACCCAAGGACGTCACCGGACGCCCCCGCCGCCCGCTGTCCGTGGCGGCGCTTGTCGCCGAGCTGCGCGCCACCACCGTCGACCCCCGCGTCTCCGACGCGCTCCGTGAGGCCGCCGCCCGCCGTCTGGCCCGACTCGCCGCCCTCGCCGACGAGGACGGCCGCCCCCTGGTGCCGTCCGCGCACCCCTACCGCTGGTGGGGCATGTTCGAGCCGACCGAGTCCAAGGTGCCGCTGCGCGACCGCGACCAGCCCGTCGTGCTCTCCGGAAGCGCCCTCGACCAACTGGCCAACACCTGCGCCCTGCAGTGGTTCCTCGGACGGGAGGTGAAGGCCGACGCGCCCGCGACCGCCGCCCAGGGCTTCGGCAACGTGGTGCACGTCCTCGCCGACGAGGTCGCCTCCGGCCACACTCCGGCCGACCTCACCGTCCTCATGGAACGCCTCGACTCCGTGTGGAACGCGCTGGCCTTCGACGCGCCGTGGAAGTCAGCCCAGGAGAAGGACAACGCGCGCGTGGCGCTCGAACGGTTCCTGCAGTGGCACGTCATGAACCGCACCGGACGCACCCCCGTGGCCAGCGAGCACGACTTCGACGTCACCCTCGAGGCGGGCGACTACCAGGTGCGCATCCGCGGCCAGATGGACCGGGTCGAGGCGGACGGCGACGGACGCGCCTACGTGGTCGACTTCAAGACCGGCAAGCAGGCGCCCAGTTCCAAGGAGGTGGAACGCCACCCGCAGCTCGCCGTCTACCAGCTGGCCGTCCGCGAAGGGGCCGTCGACGACGCGTTCGACGGCGTACGTCCCGCGCCGGGCGGCGCCGAACTCGTCCACCTCCGGCAGGGAGCCGCCAAGCGGGACGGCGGCGAGAGCCTGCCCAAGGTGCAGGCCCAGGAGCCGCTGGAAGGGGAGTGGGTCGGCGACCTTCTCGCCACCGCCGCCGGCAAGGTACTCGACGAGCGCTTCACGCCGACCGCCGGGCAGCACTGCACGCACTGCGCGTTCCGGGCCTCGTGCAGCGCGCGCCAAGAAGGGCGGCACATCGTCGAGTGAGGTATCGCACCACCTGTGCTGACCTGCGCTTCTCCTGTCCCGGAGGCCGGTTCGGTCAGCACTGTCAGTGGCCGCCGCTAGCCTTTCGATGTGCCCGCCCGTATCACCGATCCCGACCAGCTCAAGGAGCTCCTCGGCATCCCGTTCACCCCGGAGCAGACGGCCTGCATCACCGCGCCGCCCGCCCCGCAGGTGATCGTCGCCGGAGCCGGCTCCGGCAAGACGACGGTGATGGCGGCCCGCGTGGTCTGGCTGGTCGGCACCGGCCAGGTCGCCCCCGAGCAGGTGCTCGGCCTCACCTTCACCAACAAGGCCGCCGCCGAACTCGCCGAGCGCGTCCGAAAGGCCCTCGTCAAGGCAGGTGTCACCGACCCGGACGCCATCGACCCGGACAACCCTCCGGGCGAACCGGTGATCGCCACGTACCACGCCTTCGCGGGCCGTCTGCTGACCGACCACGGCCTGCGCATCGGGCTGGAGCCCACGTCCCGGCTGCTCGCCGACGCGACCCGCTTCCAGCTCGCCGCGCGCGTCCTGCGCGAGGCCCCCGGGCCCTACCCGGCCCTGACCCGCTCCTTTCCCGACCTGGTCGGCGACCTGCTCGCCCTCGACGCCGAACTCGCCGAGCACCTCGTACGCCCCGAGGCCCTGCGCGCGTACGACGCCGAACTGCTGCTGACCCTGCGGGGCGCCAAGCTCAGCAACGCCGACCTGCGCAAGGTCCCCGAGGCGGCCGCCGCCCGGCGGGAACTCGCCGAGCTGGTCACCCGCTACCGGGCCGCCAAACGCGAGCGGGACCTGATCGACTTCGGCGACCAGATCGCCCTGTCGGCCCGGCTCGCAGGGGTCCCCGAGGTGGGCCGCCTCCTGCGCGACGAGTTCCGGGTGGTCCTGCTCGACGAGTACCAGGACACGTCCGTCGCTCAACGCGTCCTCCTGGCAGGCCTCTTCGGCGCGGGTACCGGCCACCCGGTCACCGCCGTCGGCGACCCCTGCCAGGCGATCTACGGCTGGCGCGGCGCCTCCGTCGCCAACCTCGACGACTTCCCCGAGCACTTCGCCCACACCGACGGCCGCCCCGCGACCCGCCAGGCGCTCAGCGAGAACCGCCGCAGCGGTGGCCGCCTCCTCGACCTCGCCAACGGCCTCGCGGAACCCCTGCGCGCCCTGCACGCGGGCGTGGAGGCCCTCCGCCCCGCTCCCGGCGCCGAACGCGAGGGCACGGTCCGCTGCGCCCTGCTGCGCACCCACGCCGAGGAGATCGACTGGGCCGCCGACTCCGTCGCCCACCTTGTCCGGACCGGAACCGCGCCCGGCGAGATCGCCGTCCTGTGCCGTACCGCGACCGACTTCGCCGAGATCCAGGGCGCCCTGGTCGCCCGGGACATCCCGGTCGAGGTCGTCGGCCTGTCCGGGCTGCTGCACCTGCCCGAGATCGCCGACCTCGTCGCCGTCTGCGAGGTCCTCCAGGACCCCGGCGCCAACGCCTCCTTGGTACGCCTGCTCACCGGCCCCCGCTGGCGCATCGGCCCGCGCGACCTCGCCCTGCTGGGGCGGCGCGCACGGCTCCTCGTGGCCCACGCGCGCGTGGCGGACGACGACGATCAGGACCGGCGCCTCGCCGAAGCCGTCGAAGGGGTCGACCCGTCCGAGGTGATCTCCCTCGCCGACGCCCTCGACACGTTCCTGGAGACACCGCTGGACGGCCGCGGGGACGACGACGGACTGCCGTTCTCGCCCGACGCGCGCGTGCGCTTCGCCCGGCTGGCCACCGAGCTGAGGGAGCTGCGCCGCTCCCTGGCCGACCCGCTGATGGACGTCCTGCACCGCGTCCTCGCCGTCACCGGTCTGGAAGTGGAACTGTCGGCGTCCCCGCACGCCCTGGCCGCCCGCCGCCGCGAGACCCTGTCCAACTTCCTCGACGTCGCCGCATCCTTCGCCGCCGGTGACAACGAGGCGACCCTGCTCGCCTTCCTCGGCTTCCTGCGCACCGCCGCCCAGTACGAGAAGGGGCTCGACAACGCCCTGCCCGGCGGGGAGAACACCGTCAAGGTGCTCACCGCGCACAAGTCGAAGGGCCTGGAGTGGGACGTCGTGGTCGTCCCCGGCCTGGTCACCGGCACCTTCCCCAGCAGCCAGGGCCGCGAGAAGTGGACCTCCCAGGGCAAGGTCCTGCCGCACGGGCTGCGCGGCGACGCCGACACCCTGCCCGACGTGGAGTCCTGGGACGCCAAGGGGCTGAAGGCCTTCCACGAGGCCATGAAGGATCACCAGCACACCGAGGAACTCCGTCTCGGTTACGTCACCTTCACCCGCCCCCGTTCCCTCCTCCTGGGCTCCGGGCACTGGTGGGGCCCGACCCAGAAGAAGCGCCGAGGGCCGTCCGCCTTCCTCCAGGCGCTCTCCGAGCACTGCGAGGCCGGATACGGCGAGATCGAGGTCTGGGCGGAGGAACCCGCCGAGGACGAGGAGAACCCTGCCCTTCACCGGTCGGCGGCCGACCAGGTGTGGCCCCTGCCCCTGGACGAGGCGGCACTGGCCCGCCGCCGCGCGGCCGCCGAGACCGTCCTGGCCCACTTGGCGGACCTCACCTCCCAGGAGGACGGGCGCCCCGCGGCCACGCACGACCCGGACGCCCTCGGGGACCCGGAGTGGCCGGCGCCCCCGGACGACGACGCGCCTCCCACTGAAGAGCCACCGTATGACGAACCCGACCCGTTCGGTGAGGACCCGTACGACGGCCCGGGGCCGTTCACCGAGGACCCCTACGACGAGCCGGACCCGTTCGACAAGGACCTGTACGACAAGGAGCCGTTCGACAAGGACCCGTTCGACGGTCCGGGCCCGTTCGGCGAGGGCCCCTCCGACGGCGGTGATTCTTTCGAGGAGGCGCTCCGCAAGGACGCCCACGGCGAGGACCCGGCCGGCGGTGACGCCCGGGGCGCAGTCCGCCCCACCGTGCCCCACCAGGCCGCCCCGCCGGAGCCGCAGGCCGCCCGCCCCCACCCCAGGACCCCCGGGCAGCCGGGCCCCCCGGACCGGGAACACCAGTACCTCACCCCGGAGGAGGCCCGCACCGTCGCCTCCTGGGACCGCGACCTTGGCGCCCTCACCGGCGAGCTCCTGCGGGCCCGCGACGGCGTCACCGAGGTTCCCCTGCCCGCCTCGCTCTCGGCGTCCCAGCTGCTGCGTCTCGCCGCCGACCCGGACGGCTTCGCCCAGGAGCTGGCCCGTCCCATGCCCCGCCCGCCCCAGCCCGCGGCCCGCCGCGGCACCCGCTTCCACGCCTGGGTCGAGTCCCGCTTCGAAGAGCTCATGCTGCCCCTGCTGGAACCGGAGGAACTGCCCGGCGGCGAAGCCGAGATCGCCGACGAACGGGACCTGGAAGCCCTCAAGGAAGCCTTCGAGCGCACCCCGTACGCGCACCGCACGCCCTACCGGGTGGAGGCCCCCTTCCAGCTCGAGATCGCCGGCCGGATCGTCCGGGGCCGCATCGACGCCGTCTACAAGGAGGGCGAAGGACAGGACGCGACGTACGAGATCGTCGACTGGAAGACCAACCGCTCACGGACTGCCGACCCGCTGCAGCTCGCCGTCTACCGCCTGGCCTGGGCCGAGCAGCGGGGCGTGCCGCCGGAGTCCGTCACGGCCGCGTTCCTGTACGTGCGCAGCGGGGAGGTCGTCCGTCCGGAGCTGCCGGACCTCGCCGATCTGGAGCGGCTGCTGCTGGAGGATCCGTCCGGCGGGGAGACCGGTGCGTGGCAGGGGGCGGGGGCCGGTGAGGAACCGCACTCCGAGGACGTCGGCGCGGGCCGATAGGCTCGTGACCATGAGCCAGGCCCCGGACAGCGTCGTCCGTACGTACATACAGCAGCACCGCGCCGCCTTCCTCGACGACCTCGCGGAGTGGCTGCGCATCCCGTCGGTGTCCGCCCAGCCGGACCACGCGCCCGACGTACGACGCAGCGCCGACTGGCTTGCCGCGAAGCTGCGGCAGACCGGTTTCCCGACGGCCGAGGTCTGGCAGACCCCGGGAGCCCCCGCGGTCTTCGCCGAGTGGCCCTGTGACGATCCGCAGGCGCCCACGGTGCTGGTCTACGGCCACCACGACGTGCAGCCCGCCGCCCGGGAGGACGGCTGGGACAGCGACCCCTTCGAGCCGGTCGTCCACGGCAACCGCCTCTACGCGCGCGGGGCGGCCGACGACAAGGGGCAGGTCTTCTTCCACACCCTCGGTGTCCGCGCCCACCTCGCCGCCACCGGCCGCACCACGCCGGCGGTGCACCTGAAGCTGCTGATCGAGGGCGAGGAGGAGTCCGGCTCGCCGCACTTCCGGGATCTGGTCGAGCAGTACGCCGAGCGGCTCGCCGCCGACGCCGTGATCGTCTCCGACACCGGCATGTGGGCGGAGGACACCCCCACGGTGTGCACCGGCATGCGCGGCCTCGCCGAGTGCGAGATACGCCTGCACGGCCCCGGTCAGGACATCCACTCCGGTTCCTTCGGCGGCGCGGTTCCCAACCCCGCGACGGCCGCCGCCCGCCTGGTCGCCGCCCTGCACGACGAGCACGCGCGCGTGGCGATCCCCGGCTTCTACGACGGTGTGGTCGAACTCACCGACCGGGAGCGCGAACTCTTCGCGGAACTGCCCTTCGACGAGCAGCAGTGGCTGAGCACGGCCAAGTCCTACGCCGCCCAGGGGGAGGCCGGGTACACCACCCTGGAGCGGATCTGGGCCCGCCCCACCGCGGAGGTCAACGGCATCGGCGGCGGCTACCAGGGCCCCGGCAGCAAGACGATCATCCCCTCCTCCGCCATGGTGAAGCTGTCCTTCCGCCTGGTGGCGGGCCAGGATCCCGGCCATGTGGAGAAGGCCGTCCGCGCCTGGGCGGAGCGGCAGGTGCCGCCCGGGATCCGCTGCGACATCACGTTCAGCGGGGCCACGCGCCCGTGCTTGACGCCGCTGGATCACCCGGCCCTGCAGTCGGTCACCCGCGCCATGGGCCGGGCCTTCGAGACGCCGGTCCGCTTCACCCGCGAGGGCGGCTCCGGGCCGGCGGCGGACCTCCAGGACGTCCTCGGCGCCCCGGTGCTGTTCCTGGGCATCTCCGTCCCCTCGGACGGCTGGCACGCCCCGAACGAGAAAGTCGAACTCGACCTGCTCCTCAAGGGCGTCGAGACCACCGCGTACCTGTGGGGTGACCTCGCCGAGAACTGGCGCCATGCGCCCTGAGCGTCCCGTTCCGTCCGTGCCGGTCACGCGCGCGGGGCACACTGGAAGCGCCGCCCCGCACCGATCGAGCCCGCCGGACCCGGTCGCCGCCCGCCGTACGTCCCGCTGAACCGCCCGCCGAACCCGACCGTTGCACCGGGGAGTTGGAAGCACCCGTGACCACCTGGACCGACCACCACGCCGACCGCCCCATCTCGCTCACCGCTCCGAGCGGCATCGACAGGGCCGCCCATCACCGGCTCGACGAGGCCTGGCTCGCGGCGGCGTGGAGCCACCCGACGACACGCTGCTTCGTGGTCTCCGGCGGACAGGTTCTCATCGACGAGACGGCGGACGGGCACACCGAACTCGTCATGACCCCCTCCTTCGAGGCCCCCCTCACCGAGGCACACCGCTACTTCCTCGGCATCGACGAGGACGGCGTCAGCTACTTCGCCCTCCAGAAGGACGCCCTGCCCGGACGGATGGACCAGTCCGCGCGCCCGGCCGGCCTGCGTGAGGCGGGCGCCCTGCTGTCGGCCCGCGACGTCGGCCTGATGGTGCACGCGGTGGGCCTGGAGAACTGGCAGCGCACGCACCGCTTCTGCTCGCGCTGCGGCGAGCGCACCGTCATCGCCGCCGCCGGACACATCCGCCGCTGCCCGGCCTGCGGCGCGGAGCACTACCCGCGCACGGACCCCGCCGTGATCATGGCCGTGACCGACGAGGACGACCGCGTCCTGCTCGGCCGCCAGGTCCACTGGCCCGAGGGCCGCTTCTCGACGCTGGCCGGCTTCGTCGAGCCCGGCGAGTCCATCGAGCAGTCGGTGCGGCGCGAGGTCCACGAGGAGGTCGGCATCAGCGTCGGCCAGGTCGAGTACGTCGCCAGCCAGCCCTGGCCCTTCCCGTCCAGCCTCATGCTGGGCTTCATGGCCCGCGCCACCTCGACCGAGATCGAGGTCGACGGCGACGAGATCCACGAGGCCCGCTGGTTCTCCCGCGAGGAACTGCACACCGCCTTCGAGTCGGGCGAGGTGCTCCCGCCCTACGGCATCTCCATCGCGGCCCGCCTGATCGAACTCTGGTACGGCAAGCCGCTCCCCACGCGGAGCGTCGTCTGACCTCGCCGGTGAAGGACAGCCGACCTCACTGGTGAAGGACATCCGACCTCGTCGGTGAAGGACATAGGTGCAGGACGGACGTGAGAAGGCGGCTCCTGAGCAGTCTCAGGAGCCGCCTTCCGCGCACCGGTGCCGTGCCGCGTCCATCAAGACCGGTGACCACACACCGCATGTGTAGCCAGCACACGCCGTACGTGTAGGGGCATGGGCAGTGACCTGCGGAAAGGTTCGCTCACTCTCTCTTCTGTTACCCCTCCAGTTGCGGCCTCGAGGGGCCGACAGAAGGAAGCGCCTTCGGGGCCTACGGCAAGCGGAGTGGGGGCGCGGCAGCGCCCCAAGAGACAGACATCGGCGAAGCAGGTGCAGCATGGGCGGCCGGACGGCCGCCACAGCCCGAAGCCTCTACGACAGTGCGGCCCCGAAGGGGCCAACAGGAGCAAGCCCAAGGGGGCGCTGCCGCGCCCCACAGGCAAGGACGTAGGGCTTCGTTCCGTGCACTCCTTCGCCGTCGCCAAAGAGGCAGCACAAGCCTTTGACCAGGCACTACGCCGCAGCCGGCTGGAGCGCAGGCCAGCCTGAAAGGCCCTGAAACCGTGGCAGGATTTGAGCCGGTAAGACATGGCGGTCGTGTCGTGTAAGGCCCCTCCAAGGGGTCATACCCCACCCCCTTCGCCGTTGCCTCCTCCTTCGCCGTCGAGACGGTGGCCAGCGGCCCGTGTCCCGTGGCAGGCGAACGGCTGTGCGCCAGCGTGAGCGGCTGACAGGCTGCGCCCCTGGCAGGCAGGCGAGAGCACAGCGACTGGCAGGCAGACAGGCTCACAGCCTCTTGCCGTTGCGGACATGCGTAGCGCTGGCCAGCGCATGACAGAGAGCACAGCCCGACCGTGGCGCAGCGTGATCAGAAACGCGCGTCTCGAAAACCAAGGTTTGTGAGACGAGACGGCAGGCGCCCCGGAAGGGGGCGCAGCACTGCCCCGGCCATGGCGACGAACACGATCACCGGTCTGCTCATCGGATACGCCCGCGTCTCAACCGATGACCAGGAAGCGCAGCTTCAGCGCGACGCACTGACGGCCGCAGGCTGCGCCCGCATCTTCGAGGACAAGGCCAGCGGGAAGAACACCAACCGGCCAGAGCTCACGGCCGCACTGGACTACGCCAGACCCGGCGACACCCTGTGCGTGTGGAAGCTCGACCGGTTCGCTCGGTCCCTCATCGACCTTGTGACCATGGTCGACACGCTTCGAGAGCGGGGCATTGGGTTCAAGGTGCTCACGGGTGCACTGGCCAACATCGACCCCGGTACGGCGGGCGGCCGTCTCATGCTTCAGGTGGTCGGGGCCATGGCGGAGTTCGAGCGCAGCCTCATCAAGGAGCGCACCCGTGCCGGACTCGACGCGGCCAAGGCTCAGGGGCGTACCGGCGGACGGCCGTCAGTCGTGAGTGAGGACGTGCTCACCGTGGCCCGTGCGAGGAAGGCGAAGGGCGAGAGCGTGAGCGCCATCGCCAAGGCTCTCGGGATCTCCCGTGCCACCTTGTACCGCCACCTCGGAGAGGGAGCCTGAGGCGGCGCGTACAGCCGCGCGGTCAAGTCGACCAGGCGCAGACCAGCATGGTTCCCACGGCCTTGCCCTCCGGGTGGACCGATCAGGGAAACGCTCACGTCGGAGAAGCCGTGCCCCGTCAGGATGTGCCTCCACTCGTCTGGGGTGCGGTCGTGCCGCAGTCCGGCTTTGGCGGGCTTGGGCCCCTGGCTGCCTGGGGGCAAGTGCGAGAAGGCCAGGATTCCGCCCCGCACCATGCGCGAGCGGATCAGCGGGAGCAGGGTGTCCGGATCGACGAACCACACGGCACCAAAGATCGAGAGCACGACATCGAACGTCTCGTCCGTCTCGTTCAGGAACGCCGTTGCCTCCGCCGTGCGGAACTCAAGGCCCGGCAGGTCGCCCCAGCGCTCCCGTGCGACCGTCTCGCGGGTGGGGGCAACGTCCACTCCAACGCCTGTCGCGCCCAGCGCCACCAGGTGCGCGAGGTTACTGCCGCTCCCAGAGCCGAGTTCCAGCACCCTGCGTCCGGCCACGGGACCCAGAACGGTCTCGTCCGGCCCGTGATCGGCGTACTGGGTCCAGTTCAGCCAGGTCGTGTCACCCTTGGCGTTCAGGGTCCTGCGTGGCTTGCTCACGACCGCGTACCTGTCCCAGGACTCAGCCAATGACATGCGGTGATCCTTTCCGGCGTGAGGGGCCCGCCCCCAACATACGAGGACGGGCCCCAACTCACCTGCCGCTCACTACTACTTGGGCGAGTCGTGGCACCCGGCGTGGCACTGGTTGCAGTCAGCCGCGTCCTCCATGCCCCACAGGGCGGGGTCGATCTCGAACCCGGCTGCCTTGATGGCCTTGATCGTCTGTTCCAGCACGAGCGGGCCGCCGGTCTTGAGGTCGTGGCCGTCCAGCGTCGCCTTGTCGTCGCTGATGCACTGGACACCATCCGCCGTCCCCGGAAGTTCCGGCACGTGGTGGATGTACCGGCCGAAGTGCCGGCTGGTGAAGTGGTGGTACGGGATCGAGTCGAGCATGAACGAGTGCCATGCCTCGTCCACCTGCTTGGACGGGCCCATGAGAAGGTCCGGGTTCTCGCCGCACGTGACCAGGTAGGCGATGGCCTGTCCGAACTTGGCCTCTGCAAGTTCGCGCGTGTTCTCCGGGTTGCGGAGGAGGAGAGCTACCTCCCGCTCCCACACGTCCGGGGTGATGTACGCCTTCGGGTCGCGGCTCACTACTGCCGTACTCATGCTGGCTTGCCTCCACGTGCTTGGGGGTCCGTGGGAGCTGCGCCTACTCGACCGGTCCACAGGGCGCGCAAGCATTGAGCGGTACTCGACCCTCCCGGATTGAGGCAGGTGTGCCCTTGCGCGGGCCCGCCCCCTTCTGAAGGGCGGAGCAAGACAGCAGACGACCCCCGTCGAACTCGATGACGGGGGTCTCTCTGCGTGTGGGGAGCGGGTCGTCAGGCGCTGAGCGCCTGCTTCACCTGAGCAAGGCTCGGGTTCGTCATCACGACTTCGGCGCCACCATTGGCGGGAACTACCTGAACCGTCGGCACCGTCTGGTTTCCGCCATTCGCCTTCTCGACGAACGCGGCGGACTCCGGGTCCTGCTCGATGTTGATCTCGGTGTACGCGATGCCCTCGCGGTCCATCTGGCTCTTCAGCCGGCGGCAGTAGCCGCACCACGTGGTGCTGTACATCGTCACAGTGCCCAGCATGTCTCTCGTGCTCCTTAGGTGCCTCGGGGCGGGTGGTCGCAGTGACAGAACGTATGTGAAAGGTCCGCCATTCCCGGGCCCGGGGCCCGGCCCGACGTGACGCCTGCCGCATTCGTACGACTATCAGTGCCCGCCTGTGGACAACCGGCGCTGCCGTCTCGCGCGACCTGGCAGCATGGCCGTGTGACAGCAGCAACGCACTCCACCCTGTTCCCGCAGGTACCGGACTCCGCCGACGCCGTGCTCGAGGGGCTCGACCCCGAGCAGCGCGAGGTGGCCACGGCCCTGCACGGTCCGGTGTGCGTCCTGGCGGGTGCCGGCACGGGCAAGACCCGGGCGATCACCCACCGCATCGCCTACGGAGTGCGCGCGGGCATCCTGCACCCCTCCAGCGTCCTCGCCGTCACCTTCACCAACCGCGCCGCCGGGGAGATGCGCGGCCGGCTGCGCCAGCTCGGCGCCGCCGGCGTCCAGGCCCGTACGTTCCACTCGGCGGCGCTGCGCCAGCTTCAGTACTTCTGGCCGAAAGCGGTCGGTGGCTCCATGCCCCGGCTCGTCGACCGCAAGATCCAGCTCGTCGCCGACGCGGCGGCCGCCTGCCGCATCCGGCTCGACCGCGGCGAGCTGCGGGACGTCACCGCCGAGATCGAATGGTCCAAGGTCACCCAGACCGTCCCCGCCGACTACGCGCCCGCCGCGGCCAAGGCGGGCCGGGAGTCACCTCGCGACCCGGCCGAGATCGCCCAGCTCTACGCCGCCTACGAGGACGTCAAGCGCGAGCGGTCCGTCATCGATTTCGAGGACGTGCTGCTGCTGACCGTGGCCGTCCTCCAGGACCGGCACGACATCGCGGAGCAGATCCGCGCCCAGTACCAGCACTTCGTGGTCGACGAGTACCAGGACGTCAGCCCCCTCCAGCAGCGCCTGCTCGAACTGTGGCTGGGCGAACGGGACAGCCTGTGCGTGGTCGGGGACGCCAGCCAGACGATCTACTCCTTCACCGGAGCGACCCCGGACCACCTGCTCGACTTCCGCACCCGCCACCCCGGTGCCACCGTCGTCAAGCTCGTCCGTGACTACCGCTCCACCCCCCAGGTCGTCCATCTCGCCAACGGCTTGCTCGCCCAGGCCCGGGGGCGGGCCGCCGACCACCGCCTGGAGCTCGTCTCCCAGCGCGCCGCGGGGCCCGAGCCGGTCTACACCGAGTACACCGACGAACCCGCCGAGGCGGAAGGCGCGGCCCGCCGCATCCGCGAGCTCATCGACTCGGGGGTCCCGGCCTCCGAGATCGCCGTCCTGTTCCGCACGAACGCGCAGTCCGAGACCTATGAGCAGGCCCTCGCCGACGCCGCCGTGCCCTACCAGCTGCGCGGCGCCGAGCGGTTCTTCGACCGTCCGGAAGTACGCAAGGCGGGCATCGCCCTGCGCGGCGCGGCCCGCTTCGGCGGCAACGACTCCCTTCTCGACGACGCCGTCGACCTCCCCTCCCAGGTGCGTGCCGTGCTGTCGGGAGAGGGCTGGACGCCACAGCCACCGGCCGGCTCGGGTGCGGTCAGGGAGCGCTGGGAGTCCCTGGCCGCCCTGGTGAACCTCGCCCAGGACTTCGCCGCCGCCAAGCCGGGCGCCACCTTGGCGGACCTCGTCGCCGAACTCGACGAACGGGCGAATGCCCAGCACGCCCCCACCGTGCAGGGCGTCACCCTCGCCTCCCTGCACTCGGCCAAGGGTCTGGAGTGGGATGTCGTCTTCCTGGTGGGTGTGGCCGAGGGCATGATGCCGATCACCTACGCGAAGACCGACGAGCAGATCGAGGAGGAGCGCCGCCTCCTCTATGTCGGTGTCACCCGAGCTCGCGAGCACCTCCATGTCTCCTGGGCGCTCTCCCGCTCACCCGGCGGCCGCCCCAACCGCCGTCCCAGCCGTTTCCTCGACGGACTGCGCCCCGGCTCGACGACCACCACGGGGCGCGCCACCGCCGGAGGGGTGGGCGGAATCGAGCGTGGAATCCCCGGAACCAGGGGTTCCGCCCCGAGGCGGGCTCAGCGAGTTCCCGCCCGCTGCCGGGTCTGCGGCCGCACGCTGACCGACCCCGGCGAGATGAAGCTGATGCGCTGCGACGACTGCCCCTCCGACATGAACGAGGGCCTCTACGAGCGGCTGCGCGAGTGGCGCGCTGACCAGGCACGCAGCAGCGGCCAGCCCGCTTTTTGCGTGTTCACGGACAGGACTCTGATGGCGATCGCCGAGTCGGCCCCCGACGACGAGCGTGAGCTCGCCCGCATCCCGGGCGTCGGGATGCGCAAGCTCACCCGCTACGGAGCCGACGTACTGGCCATCTGCGCAGGCCAGTCGGACGTGGAGAGCACGGATCAGGACTGACACGAACTCGTCGAAAAAATAGTTTGCGCATGCCCCAGCAATCCCCATAGGTTCTTAGGCACGAGAACAGCGGCCTTCTCGGAGGCCCTGATTCCGTGTTGTACTTGCATATCCGTCGGACTGGTTCATCCAGTCCCCCGAGACGCCGAGAGGAGGCGAGTCCAGTGATCAGCATCAACACCAGCTCCGTCAGCATCGTGAAAATGACCGATCGCTCGGCCGTCTCCGCGTGCATGCTCGGCGTTTCGAACCTGGGCACCGGTCTGTCCGGCATTCGTGCCGTCCGTCCGGCGTCCTCCTCCGTTGCTCCCGCGGGCCTTCCCGTTCGTGAGCGCAATGAGCGACCGACCAAGGCACTGGAAGCGGCAGTAACGGCACAGGCACAGGCCTATGCCTTTACGGCGACCGGTGCCGGATTCCGGAAGCAGACGACGCAGCACCACCAGATGTGGGCCTTCCGTGGGCCAGAACCCTGGAGTGATCCAGCCTGAACATCGATCAGGCCGGCGCCTTCAGGGCCGCGGAACCCCATCCGGGATCCGCGGCCCTTCTGTTTGTCCCTGAACAGGGATGACAGACCGAAGGAGCCTCGGGACAAGAAAAGAACCCGGTACCACCACCCCTCGGCCAACAGGCCGGCACGAGCAGACGAGGAAGACGAACCGTGCAACTCGAAGCGCACGCCCCGTCCGTACCGCCTTCCGACACGATCCCCAAGCCCGGCTCCACGGAGGACCCCGCCTTGACCCCGCTCACCGCGCTCACCGCGCTCGACGACGCCATCGAGAACCTCGGCGTACCCGTCCCGTGCCGTTCCTACGACCCGGAGGTCTTCTTCGCCGAGTCGCCCGCGGACGTCGAGTACGCAAAGTCCCTCTGCCGCACCTGCCCGCTGGTCGAGGCCTGCCTCGCCGGCGCCAAGGAGCGGCGTGAGCCCTGGGGCGTCTGGGGTGGCGAGCTGTTCGTCCAGGGTGTCGTCGTCGCCCGGAAGCGGCCGCGTGGTCGCCCGCGCAAGAACCCGGTCACGGCATGAACACCGCAGGAACGATCGACCGCCCCCTCACGCACGACCCCCAGAAGCAGGCCCCGATGAAGCCGTCCACTTACGAGCCCGCCGGCTCCGCAACCCAAGACTTCACCATCAGCGGCGCGAAGGACTCGCGTCAGAACAGGACCCGAGAGATGCAACTCATCCCAGAAGCCATGGCTCGCGCACATATGCGCGACCGACTGCAGGAAGCGGAGCGGGATCGCCTGGCCGTGCGCCTGGCGGCCGCCCGCCGCATGCAACGCAGGGCGGAGCGCGCCTCGCTGCGTGCCCGGCGTGCGCTCGCCATGGCGGTCATGCAGTGATCCGCCACACCTGAAGCGGGGCTTCCCGGCCCGGAAAGCCGGGTTGCCGCCGCCGAGCTCTCCGCCGCGGGGGCCGATCCGTGCCGAACGGACCGGCCCCCGCGGTGCGTTGCACCGACTGACCCGGGCGCGCGTTGTACCGACCGGTGGACGCAGGGTGGCCGCCGAACCGGGGCGCCGATTGCCGGGCCCTGTGCCCGACTGCGAGAAGGAGCGGGTCCCGGTCGAGCCGGTACCGGGCGACGAGGGAGCACAGGGCGTTGTGCCCAGCATGTTGCCGGGCGTGGGGATATCGTCGCCGGATGAGGCGTCCTTCAGGAGGCAGCGATGACGAGTCCATCAGGGCGCGATGACGACGGGTCCGCCGCCAAGCCGCGGCTCTTCGTCTGCGCCCGCTGCGGCACATCGGCCGAGGTTCTGAGCGAAGGCCCGCCCCTCACCTGGACCTACTCCGTGGAGGACGGCACCCGTCGCCACTTCTGCGAGACGTGCTCCCGGGAGAACCTCCGGTCCATCGAGGGGCGCCTGGACTCGGGCTGGTGGTGAACCCCGCGACCGGGACTCACGCCTGCGCCACCGCCTCCTCGCCGTCGGCCGGGTCCTCCGGCACGAACCCCGGCAGCCACTCCTCCAGTTCCTCCCGCAGCCGCACCGTCGCGCCCAGCTGGCACAGCACACCGATCGTGCTCAGCGTCACCCGGTGGATCAGCAGGTAGGACGGGGGAAGGTTGAGCTGCTTGCCGAGCTGGTAGGCAGGGGAGCGGGGGTCGGCGACCCGTGCCGCCTGACTGCGCATCCAGCCGCGGGTGAAGGTGAACTCCTCGACCTGGGCCGGCTCGATGATCGGCAGCAGGTAGTCCATGACGGCGTCCGGGTCCAGCTCTATGGTCTCCTTGACGAACCCTTCCGCACAGAGGAGTTCGTAGACCGCCTCCGCCTCCCCGTCGAGGGTCATCCGCAGCGACTCGCCGATGGTGGCCGGCAGGCCCCCCGGGAGCCGGTCGACCGTGCCGAAGTCCAGCACACCGAGGCGCCAGTCGTCCTCACCCTCCGGGCCGCCCGGCAGAAGCCGGAAGTTGCCTGGATGGGGATCGGCGTGCAGCAGCCCCGTGCGGGCGGGGCCGGAGAAGAGGAAGCGGGCCAGAAGCTGCCCGGCACGGTCGCGTTGTTCCTGGGTGCCGTCCGAGATGATCTCCGACAGCGGGACGCCGTCGATCCACTCGGTCACCAGGACCTGGTCGGACTGGTGGACCACCTGCGGCACGACCACGTCCGGGTCGTCCGTGAACTCCTCCGCGTGGGCCTGCTGGGCCTGGGCCTCCAGGCCGTAGTCCAGCTCCTCCGAGACGCGGTCCTTCAGCTCCGCGATCAAGGGCTTGATGTCCATGCCGGGGATCAGCGGACCGAGCAGGCGCGAAAAGCGGCTCAGCTGGTTCAGATCCGACAGCAGGGCCTCGCCGGCGCCCGGGTACTGCACCTTGACCGCCACCTCGCGACCGTCGTGCCACACCCCCCGGTGGACCTGGCCGATCGAGGCCGCAGCGGCGGGCTTGTCCTCGAACTCGAGGAACAGCTCGTGCCAGCCCTCGCCGAGCCGCTCCTCCAGCACCGCGTGCACGGTCCGGGTCGGCATGGGCGGCGCCGCCTCCTGGAGCTTGGTCAGCGCGGCCCGGTAGGGACCCGCCACCTCCTCCGGCAGCGCCGACTCGAAGACGGACAGGGCCTGGCCGAACTTCATCGCGCCGCCCTTGAGCTCACCGAGCACCTTGAACAGCTGCTCAGCCGTGCGCTGTTGCAGTTCGCGGCCGACGAGCTCGGCGGACTCGCCGACGATCCGCTTGCCGAATCCCCAGGTCGCCCGCCCGGCGATGCCGAGCGGGAGCGCGGCGAGCTTGGCGGTCCGGGTAACCGCCTTCCGGGGAAGATCAGACATGCGCCCTCCAAGTCCCAGCCGGCCGCTCCGCCTCTGCCTCACGGCACTGCTCCGACGGCCGTTGCACAGCCATTGTCTCGTGCGACCCCCCGTCCTCCGAGAGGTGCTCCCCATTTCCTCTCTCCGACGCCGCACACGGGCACTGCGGATGCACCCGGACCGGCCGCGCACGCCACTGGAGACCAGGGACGGAGCACTCCCACCGTGCCCCGGCGCTGGAGGAGGCCCGGCCGTCCAGGAACGTGAGCGCGTGGGCGGCCGCCAGCCCGGCCACGGTCGTGGCCAGTGTCAGGTCGCACGGCGGGACCTGCCGCTGCCTGCCGGAGCGCCATTGGGCGACCAGACGCGGCCAGGCCGCGTCAAGATCGGCGCGGCGCTCGTGGAGACATCCCGCACATCCCGTCTCTCCGGGGAGCACGAGGGGCCCGACGATGCCGGTGCCCTCCACGACGCCGGCGTACAGATGGGGCGTCCCGGCGGCCATCAGCGGCTCGGCGAGGGCCGGGTCGGGCGCGTACACGGCGACATCGTCCCGCGGCGCGAGAACCACCAGTGAGAATCCCGGGTCGCCTTCCTCGGGAGGCGCCTCTGCCGCCGGGCGGCGCGGCGGCCGGTCCGGGGCCGCTCTGCGCACGGCACGACGGGCCGATTCGTCCCTGCGGTCGCCGACGGCGTCCGCGGGGTGGCCGCCGGGCGCGACGTCCCACGGCTCCACACAGCCGCCGTCCATCACATCCACCCCGCCCACGCCCGCCGCGGCCAGCAGCGAGGCCAGCACGGCACCCACCCGGCCCGCCCCTCGGACCTGCACGCGCTGGGAGCGCCGCGCGGCCAGCCGCCCGATGGCGTCGCCCGGGGCCGAGGCCGTCAGGGAGAGGGAGGCCAGGTCGGGACGCAGCCGGTCGAGGACACCCTGCTTCTTCCGCAGGGCGTCGGCGGCCGGCCCGCCGCCGCGGGCGTCGTCCAGCAGCCCGGCCCGCGCAAGCCCCTGCATCAGTCTGTCGACATGACCGTCGGGCAGATCCATGCGGCGTCCCTCGTCGCGCAGCAGCTCCAGTCCGCGCGTGCCGTTCAGCAGGTCCAGGAAGCTGCCCGTCGCCAGGTCCATCGGGCCGAGCGTCATCGCATGCGCCGGTGTCATCCCGAATTGCACGGTTTTGAGGTCGCGCCAGCCGCGCTTGAGCGCGGGTTTCACCATCGGATGCATGACAGGCCCCCGTACGTCGTAGATCGTCCCCGTGCGCCGACGGTCCCCAGCGCGGACACGGCCCCTGGTCCCGGACCGGCCCCGCCGTCGCTTCGCCGACGAGATCCAGCATGCCCAACCCCGCCGCTCGCTGCCGAAAGTTGTCCACAGGTGTGGGTATTCGTCGTACTGGTCGTACCAATCGGGCGACCGACGCCTAGGAATGCGGGCGCCTGTGCCGCGCGGAGCAGGCGCCGGTGCGGCCCGGATCCGGCGCCCGTGCCGCACCGAGCCGGCAGCGGGGCCGGACCCGTCAGTTTTGCCCGCTGGGCCGTACCCGCCGCTTGTACACGCCGGGCCGCATCAGCCGGTGTACAACGCCGGGCACAACCCACCGGTCGCAAACGCCGGGTTGTGCCCGCCGGTGGTACACACCGGGTCGTACAAATCCGGCGGCCGGTGGAGCGGCGGCACCGAAGCGTCCCGGAGTCGGGACTTCCCCGGGTGCAGCGGGTAACGTCGGGGCGTGCCCGCCGACCCACCGCACCGCGCCGGAACCGCACAGCGCAGCACGACGAGCCAGCCGCCGAGCGGCTCGAGGGCGAGCGCGATCGAGGTCCGCAGGAGTACCCGCCGACGCAGAACCGTCTCCGCGTACCGCGAGGGCGATCGCACCGTGGTGCTCATCCCCGCCCGGATGTCCGAGGCGGAGGAGCAGCGCTGGGTGACCGTCATGCTCGACAAGCTGGCCGCCCAGGAGAGCAAACGGGCCCTCGGCGACACCGAGCTGACCGAGCGGGCCCGGCGTCTTTCGGACCAGTACTTCGAGGGCCGGGCCCGGCCAGCGTCGGTGCGCTGGGTGACCAACCAGAACACGCGCTGGGGCTCCTGCACCCCCTCCGAGGGCAGCATCCGCCTCTCGCACCGCCTCCAGGGCATGCCCGAGTACGTCGTCGACTATGTCCTCGTCCACGAACTCGCGCATCTGCTCGTTCCGGGGCACGGGCCTCGCTTCTGGGAACTCCTCAAGGCCTATCCGCGCACGGAACGGGCCCGGGGATACCTCGAAGGCGTGGTCGCCGCCGAGCGGTTGCCCCATGTGCCCGGAGCGCGGGACGGGAGCCCGGCCGGGTGACCGACCGCTTTCCGTGAGCGAACAGCCGATACGGACGTGCGGGCGTTGTGTACCGGCTCTGTACCGACCTCGTCCGGTGTCCGAGTTTGCCGTTAGCCTGGCGCGACGCACTCACGTTCTGGATGGGGGACGGTCGTTACGCATGGCCAGGGAATTCCAACGCGGCCACAAGGCCAGGATCAGTGATCTCACGGCGGGCACAGATCTGTACGTAGGTGTACAGATCACCGGCCCCGGACTGAGCTTCGACATCAGCTGCTTCGGCCTCGACGCCGACGAACGGCTCTCGGACGACCGGTACTTCGTCTTCTTCAACCAGCCGAAGTCCCCCGAGGAGTCCATTCAGCTCCTGGGCGCCCAGGCGGGCGACACGGAGTCCTTCCGGGTGACGCTCGACCGGATCCCTTCGCAGATCCAGAAGCTGTCCTTCACGGCGACGATCGACGGCGCCGGACAGATGTCGCAGATCGCCTCCGGGTACATCCGCATCGTCGCGGGCGGCGAGGAGGTGGCGCGCTACTCCTTCAACGGCTCGGAGTTCTCCACCGAACGGGCCGTGATGCTGGGCGACTTCTACCTCAAGGACGTCTGGCGGTTCGCCGCCGTCGGCCAGGGCTTCGACGGAGGCCTGGACGCGCTGCTGAAGAACTTCGGCGGCGAGGTCGCCGAGGAGGAGGCGCCCGCGCCCGCCCCGCAGCAGCCGCAGGCCGGAGGCGCACCCGCCTTCGCCCCGCCCGCGTTCGGAGTCCCGGCCGCTCAGGAACCCACCGCGCCTCCCGCCCAGTCGGCGCCCCCGGCTCCCACGCCCCAGCCCGCCGCGCAGGGCTTCGCACCGCCGCCCGGCCACACGCCGCCGCCGGCTCCGGCCCCCGCATCCCAGGTGCACGCCGCGCCGACCATCGTCGCGCCCCTGCACACCCCGCCCGGTGGCTCGCCGGTGCCGCCTCCCGCTCCGGCGCCGGCACCGTACGGCCAGCCGGGCCAGCAGCCGCCACACCACGGCCAGGTTCCCGGCCAGACGGCCCCGCCGCCTCCCGGCTACGGCCAGCCCCAGGCACCACATGCGCCGCAGGCGCCCCACGCCCCGGCTCCCGGATACGGCCAGCCCACACCGCCCCCGGGGTATGGCCAGCCCACGCCGCCCCCCGGCTACGGCCAGCAGCCGCCCTACGGACAGGCACCCCACGCTGCTCCACAGGGCGCTCCGCAAGGCGCCGTCCAGGGCCCCGGTGTCTCGGCCGCACTCCAGCAGTTCAAGGAGACCCCCACCGGACAGCGCTGGACGCAGCAGAACAAGAAGCTCGTCCGCGTCGACCTCGGCATCGGCGGACAGCCGGTACTGGCCCGGCAGGGCAGCATGGTGCTCTACCAGGGCAAGGTCGACTTCAGCTACAAGGGCGCCGGGTTCTCCGGCCGGATCGTCGGCAACGCGACCGGCCAGGAGATGCAGCTGATGCGCTGCACGGGGCAGGGGCAGGTGTTCCTCGCCGAGAACTCGACCATGCTGCACCCCCTCGAACTGCAGGGTGATGCCGTCTGCGTCTCCGCCGAGAACGTCCTCGCCTTCGACGAGAGCCTCACCTACGAGGTACGACGCATCGAGGGCCACGGCATCCCCGGCGGCGCGCTGTTCACCATGCAGTTCCAGGGCACCGGCACCATCGTCGTGAAGACGCACGGCACGCCCGTGGTCCTGCCCGTCACGCCCACCACGTTCGCCGACTGCAACGCCGTGGTCGCCTGGTCGGCCGCCGCCCAGGTCGTCGTCTCCAGCCAGGTGCGCATGCGCCGCAACGCCTACCCCGGCGACACGGGGGAGAGCGTCAACCTCCAGTTCCGGGGAGCGCCCGGCAACTTCATCGTCGTCCAGCCGTACGAGGTCTGAGGGAGCCCGTCATGACACAGCAACTCGCGGGCCACGCCCCCGCCCCCGTCACCGCCCGCATGGAGAACCACGGCAACCACATGCTCAAGGTCGCCATGCAGACGGGCAACGACCTCCTCGCGCGCGTGGGGTCGATGGTCGCCTACGAGGGGTTCGTGCAGTACGAGCCCAACCCGCCGGCCGTGCGCCAGATCGCCAAGGACTGGCTCACCGGTGAGGGCGCGCCCCTGATGAAGTGCTCCGGCGACGGCCTGCTCTACCTCGCCGACTACGGGGCGAACGTCGTCGTCATCAACCTCAACGGTGACGGGATCTCGGTCAACGCCACCAATCTGCTCGCCTTCGACGCCCATCTGACATGGGGCGTAGAGCGGGTCAAAGGCCTGGCGAAGTTCGCCGGGCAGGGCCTGTGGAACACCAAGATCTCCGGGCAGGGCTGGGTCGCGCTGACCTCCCGGGGCAAGCCCATCGTCGTCGACTGCGGAGGCGGTGAGGACGAGACCTACGTCGACCCCGACGCGCTCGTCGCCTGGTCGCCGAACCTCAAGGTGAAGGGCAAGCGCAGCTTCCGGGCGCAGTCGCTGATCGGCCGCGGCAGCGGCGAGGCCTACCAGATGGCCTTCTCCGGTCAGGGCATCGTCGTCGTCCAGCCCAGCGAGGACAGCACCGACCGCCTCCGGTTCCGGGGCTGAGGGGGAGCCACAGTCATGCAGAGCCCGATTTTCGCCTACAACGAGCAGCAGACCCAGGAACGCTGGAGTCTGCAGAACAAGCAGATGCTGCGCGTCGCCCTGGAGGGCCACGACGACGTCCTGGCCCGCAAGGGCACCATGGTCGCCTACCAGGGCCTCGTCGAGTTCGACGCCGAGTTCCAGAGCAACCAGCAGTCCCGCGCGCGTGCGCAGACCGGGGAGGGACTGGACCTCATGCGCTGCCACGGGCAGGGCACGGTCTACCTCGCCAACCTCAAGCAGCACGTCCACGTCATGGAGGTGGACCAGGACGGCCTCACCGTCGACAGCAGCTACGTGCTGGCGATGGACTCCTCCCTGCACCACGAGGTCATCGCCGTCGACAGCCTGTACGGCATCTCCGGCTCCGGGAAGTACCAGCTCAACATCTCGGGACGGGGCAAGGTCGCCCTGATGACCTCCGGTATGCCGCTGCTGCTGCAGGTGACGCCGGACAAGTACGTCAACTGCGACGCCGACGCGATCGTCGCCTGGTCGACGAGCCTGAGGGTGCAGATGCAGGCCCAGACGCACTCCTCCGGGGTGTGGAGGCGCCGCGGCAGCACGGGTGAGGGCTGGGAGCTGAGCTTCATGGGCAGCGGCCACGCACTGGTCCAGCCGAGTGAGCTGCTGCCGCCGCAGAACGCCCAGATCGGCTCGGGGCTCGCCGCACAGTACGGCATGGGCCAGCAGGGAGCGCGGGGGCAGAACCAGGGCAACGTCTGGAGCTGAACGCTCCGCGGGGCGGCCGAAGGGTTCGGGGGTGTGCGGTCTCACTGAGGCTGCGGGCTCTCCGGGGCTGGTCGCGCAGTTCCCCACGCCTCTGAACGGGGCGCGGCCCACCGTCAGGATCGGATGTAAGGGGCGGCCGACTCATGCGGCCGCCCCTTACAAGCGGTCAGACCGCCAGCCTCGCGCGGGTCGCCTCCAGAAGGCGGACCACCGACTCGTCCGCCACGTCCGGCACCTCGTCGTATCCGAACCAGCGCACGTCGAGTGATTCGTCGCTGATCGCGTGCGCCGCGTCCGGGGGTGCCTCGACCGCGTACTGGACGTCGAAGTGGCAGTGACACGGCGGCGGGATCGGATGCCGGTCCAGGCGCACCGGGCCGCCCGGCAGCAACGTGAGCCCGGGGACCCCCGACTCCTCCGTCGCCTCACGCAGCGCCGCATCGGACAGGGTGGCGTCGCCCGGCTCGCAGTGGCCGCCCATCTGCAGCCATTTCCGGAGCTTCTTGTGCAGGGTCAGGAGCACCCGGCCGCCCTCGGGATCGATCACCAGGGCGCTCGCCGTGATGTGGCCCGCATGGCAGGCCTTCCACAGGCCGTCCGGATGGTCCGCCAGGTGATCCAGATAGGCCTGGCGCAGCTCCGTCTGGTCCTCGTACCCCTTCAGTACGAGGACCGCGTCGTCGTACAGGCTCACCCGGCGTCGTCGCCCCTGTCCGTGTCCTCGTCCTCGCCGTCGTCCTTCTTCTTCCGCAGGTCGGGCTTGTCCGCCGCCTCGCCGAGCATCTTGTCCAGCTCGGAGAAGTCGATCTGCTCCCGGTGCACGAAGCCGTCCGGATCGTCCAGGTCGGTCGCGGTGGGCAGCATGTCCGGGTGGTGCCACAGGGCGTCCCGGCCGTCGACCCCGCGCGCGTCCGTGAGCGAGGCCCACAGACGGGATGCGTCCCGCAGACGGCGCGGGCGCAGCTCCAAGCCGATCAGCGTGGCGAACGTCTGCTCGGCAGGACCACCCGAGGCGCGGCGGCGGCGCAGCGTCTCGCGCAGGGCGTCTGCGGACGCCAGGCGGGGCTTCGCGGCGGCGTGGACCACCGCGTCCACCCAGCCCTCCACGAGCGCCAGAGCCGTCTCCAGACGGGCCAGGGCGGCCTTCTGCTCGGGAGTGTCCTCCGGCTGGAACATGCCCTGCTGGAGGGCCTCCTGCAGCTGCTCCGGGTTCTGCGGGTCGAACTGGCCGACCACGTCCTCCAGCTTTGCCGTGTCGACCTTGATCCCGCGGGCGTAGCCGTCGACCGCGCCGAACAGGTGCGAGCGCAGCCACGGCACGTGCGCGAAGAGGCGCTGGTGGGCGGCCTCGCGCAGGGCGAGGTACAGCCGCACCTCCTCCTGGGGGACGCTCAGGTCCTTGCCGAAGGTCTCGACGTTGACCGGCAGCAGCGCGGCCTTGCCGGCCGGGCCGAGCGGCAGGCCGATGTCGGACGAGCCGACGACCTCGCCGGCGAGCACGCCGACGGCCTGCCCGATCTGCGTGCCGAACATGGCGCCGCCCATCGAGCGCATCATGCCGATCAGCGGGCCGGCCATGGCCTGCATCTCTTCCGGCAGGACGTCGCCCATGGCGGTGCCGACGCGCTCGGCCACCGGGTCGACGAGCTCCTTCCAGGCGGGCAGGGTGGCCTCGACCCACTCCGCGCGGCTCCAGGCCACCGCGGAGGCGGCGCCGGAGGGCAGGGACGTGGCGTCGTCGAGCCACAGGTCGGCCAGGCGGACGGCTTCCTCGACGCCCTTGCGGTCGGCGGGGCCGACGCTGGCGTCCTTGGTGCCGTCGGGACTGCCCTGGGAGACCGTCTGGCGGGCGATCTGCTTGGCCATGTCCCAGTTCACCGGGCCGCCCTCGTAGGAGAGCATCTGGCCAAGCTGCTGGAACGCGGCGCCCAGGTCGGTGGGGTTCAGCGACCCGAACATGGCTGCGAACGGATTGTCCGCACCGGGGCCGCCAGGGCCACCGGGGCCTTGGCCGAAGCCACCGGCTCCGGGCAGGCCGCCGAAACCGAACGGGTTGGCCGGTCCCTGACCACCACCGCTCTGCTGGTCCTTCTTCTTGCCCTCGTCGCCGTCGTCCGGCTCCTCCGGCGGAAGGCCGAATCCGAATGGGGTGTCACTCACGGGATTCCTCGGCTGGTAGGGCCGCCGGTTCTTTCCGGCGGCACGGCTGCCCGACAACACCACCCAGCGTAGACACCCGGGGCGGATCGGGCCTCGGTGCTTCGCCGACTGACGGCCTGCGGCAGGATGGATGCCACCTGGTACGCACGCGTCGGACGCGCTCGTACTGAAGACAACCGCTGGAGACGCCCGGTGAGTTCCCCAGATCCGCAGGTTCGCGCAGCGCGAAACCAGTCAACCAGTTCCGCGCGTCCCGCGGCGCGTGGCCCCGTCGTCGCGGTGACCGGCGCCGCGTACGGCGTAGGAGCCCTGCTCACGGAGCGGCTGGCCGCATCCGACGAGGTCAAGCAGGTCCTCGCCATCGACGAGCGGCGCGGCGAGTGCGCGGCGGCCCAGTGGCACATCCTGGACGTACGGGACCCGGCCATCGCGGAGAAACTGCGCGGGGCCGACGTGGTGGTGCACCTGGCGCTCGATCTCGACCTGGAGACCGACGCAGCCGCCCGAACGGCCTACAACGTACGGGGGACGCAGACCGTCCTGACGGCGGCCGCGGCCGCCGGAGTGCACCGGGTCGTGCTGTGCACCTCGGCGATGGTCTACGGGGCGCTCCCCGACAACGAGCTGCCGCTGTCCGAGGACGCCGAGCTGCGTGCCACGGCCGAGGCGACGGGCGTCGGCGACCTGCTGGAGATCGAACGGCTGGCGCGGCGCGCACCCCGGGCGCACCCCGGGCTCAACGTCACCGTGGTACGGCCGGCCGTGCTGGTCGGAGGCACCGACACGGCACTGACCAGGTATTTCGAGTCTCCCCGGCTCCTCGTCGTCGCCGGGTCGCGGCCGGCGTGGCAGTTCTGCCACGTCGAGGACCTGTGCGGCGCTCTGGAGTACGCCGTTCTGGAGAAGGTCGACGGCGAGCTCACCGTCGGCTGCGACGGCTGGCTGGAGCAGGAGGAGGTCGAGGAGCTCAGCGGGATCCGGCGGATGGAGCTGCCGTCGGCGGTCGCGCTGGGCGCGGCGGCGCGGCTGCACCGCATCGGGCTCACGCCGTCGCCGGCCGGGGACCTGGCGTACACGATGTACCCCTGGGTGGTGAGCGGCAGCCGGCTGCACGACGCCGGGTGGCGGCCGCAGTACACCAACGAGGAGGTGCTGGCGGAACTCCTGGAGGAGGTCTCCGGCCGGCACACGGTCGCCGGACGGCGGCTGGGCCGCAAGGACGCGACGGCCGCGGGTGCCGCCGGCGCGACGGTGGCGCTGCTCGGCGCGGCCGCGGTGGTGCGGCGGGCACGCAAGGCCCGGCGGCGGATCTGAGGGACGCCTCCGTGGAGGCGCGGATCCGAGACACCCCTGCGCAGCATGGGACGCCTCTGCGAGACACCGACGAAGCCGCCCCTGTAGGAGGCTCCAAACGCGCACGCGCGCGTGCCGGTCGATAGCTCTATTCCGCCCTGTCGGCCGCGTGCGGCACGATGGACGCATGGCAACCACGAACGATCACCCCGGTGAGCAGGCCGCGCAGGACCCGATCAAGCTGATCGGGATCCGGGACTCGGCCCTCTCCCTGGACGAGGTGTTCCGGGCCGTCGGGGACGACGCGGCCGGTGGCACCGCCCTCTTCGTGGGGACCGTGCGGAACCACGACGGGGGTGCCGACGTGGACGAGCTGGGGTATTCGTGCCACCCCAGCGCCGAGGCAGAGATGCGGCGCATCGCCGAGAAGGTCGCCGCCGAGTTCCCGGTCCGCGCCCTGGCGGCCGTGCACCGCGTGGGCGACCTGCGGGTCGGGGACCTCGCCGTGGTCGTCGCCGTCTCCTGCCCGCACCGCGGGGAGGCCTTCGAGGCCTGCCGCAAACTGATCGACGACCTCAAGCACGAGGTGCCGATCTGGAAGCACCAGAAGTTCTCCGACGGCACCGAGGAGTGGGTCGGCGCTTGCTGATCCCGTGAGTCCGCCACTGATCCCGTAAGCATGCTTGCCGGCTCCGGAAGCCGCCTGGCGGCACAGTGGGCGCGCCGCCGGTTCCGGAAGCCCGCCTCCGGTTGCGTGACCGCACTCCTGGACGGTTCTGGAAGCCCGCCTCCGGTTGCGTAACCGCACCCCTGGCGTGAGCGTTGTCACTGCGAATCGTTAATCTGCTGATCAGTCAGTTGCGGATGCTCAAAGGGGTTGGAGGTCGGCATGGCGGCGCTCGCCTGGTTGCTGATTCCGCTTGTGGCTGCCATCGGCGCGGGGCTCTGGGGGAGTTGGGCCAACCGGACCCGCAAGGTCCGCAACGACGGGCCCGAGCTCACCGGCTACGCCCGCTTCCGCGAGGCCATGGAGAAGCCCCGGCCGGGTGCCTGACGGCCGAGGAAACAGCAGGTCACACGTGTTGCGAGGGTCAGGGTCGCCCCGGACGGGCGGCCCTGACGGTGCGCTGACAGGACCGTCCCGTACTGTCGACTCATGCCACGCCGCACCGCGACGATGCTCGCCTCCACCCTGATGCTGATCGCGCTCCTGTGCGCGGGAGTGTTCATCCCCGTGCCCTACTCGGAGATGTCACCGGGGCCGACGGTGAACACGCTGGGCGATCACGACGGTGAGCCGGTGCTGCAGATCGCGGGCAGGAAGACCTACGCGACCAGTGGCCACCTGAACATGACGACGGTCCGGGTGACGAGCGCCGACTACCGGATGAACCTGGTCGAGGCCGTCTACGGCTGGCTCGCGCACGACAACAAGGTCGTGCCGCACGAGACGCTCTACCCGGACGGCAAGACCGAGGAGCAGTCCACCCAGGAGAACGCCGAGGAGTTCAGCCAGTCCCAGGAGAGCGCCAAGGTCGCCGCCCTGAAGCAGCTGGACGTCCCGGTGAGGTCCTGGGTGATCGTCTCCACGGTCGTCAAGGGATCCCCCGCCGAGGGCAGGCTGCACGCCGGGGACGTGATCAAGGCCGTCGACGGCACGGCCGTGAAGGAACCGGCCGACGTCGCCAAGCTCGTCACACGGCACAAGCCGGGCCAGCAGGTACGTTTCACGATCGTCCCCGCCAAGGAGCAGGCCGCCGCGGAGAAGGAGAAGCGGACGCCGACCAGGACGCAGGACGTCACCATGACCACCAAGACGTCCGACGACACCGGTGAGAAGCGCGCCATCGTGGGGATCTCCGCGGGAACCGACCACACCTTCCCGTTCACCATCGACATCAAGCTCGCGGACGTCGGCGGCCCGAGCGCCGGGCTGATGTTCGCGCTCGGCATCTACGACAAGCTCACCCCGGGCAGCCTGACCGGAGGCAAGTTCGTGGCCGGCACCGGCACGATCGACGACGCCGGCAAGGTCGGGCCGATCGGCGGCATCGAGATGAAGACCGTGGGCGCGCGGGCCAAGGGCGCGCAGTACTTCCTGACGCCCGCCGACAACTGCGCGGCCGCCGCCAAGGACACCCCCGACGGCCTCACCCTGATCAAGGTGGGCACCATCAAGGACGCCCTGGGCGCGCTGCAGGACCTCCGCAGCGGCGACACCGCCGACCTGCCGAAGTGCGGCAAGTAGCCCGGGACCGAGGACCCGGGCCGCACACCGCACGGCCCTGCGGGATTACCCCTCCGACCTGCGGGTCTACTCCTCGAACGTCGCCGACAGCGCCTCCGCCAGCCCCGGCACCAGGTCGGAGCCGGTCAGGACCTCGGTGGGGGAGTCCTTCTCACGCAGCCGCAGGGCCGACTCACGCGTGCCGTCGCGCAGCACCGCGACCGTCATGCGCACCTCCTGGCGGTCCGGGTGCTCCGCCACCCACTTCGTGAGCTCGGCCTCGCTCAGACCCTGTGGAACCTGGGCCTCCGCGGACGGCGGCAGCATCAGGCGCTCCACGGCGAGGGCGCAGCCTGCCACCGCGTCGGGCCAGGCGATGGTGGCGAGGAACTCGTCGAGCGGCTTGCCCGTTGGCACTTCGTCCTGCTCGATCGGGGTGAGGCCGGAGTTCTCCGACTCCTCCCCGAGACCGAGCCGGTCGGCGAGCGAGGGCTCATCGGCTCGCAGCCGTGCGGTGTCGACGAGGGCGAAAAGGCGGGCCGGCTGGTCCCAGCCGAGGCCGGAGACGTACTCGTCGATCTCGAGAACGGCCCGGGTGAGCGGGTTGGCAGCCATGGGAGTGTTGGACATGGTCACAATCCTGCCTCGTTCCCGGCCGGAATCGGGAACCGAGTAAACGGTGAGTAAGTTGCATAGGTGGGGGCCCACGATCACGGGGGCCACGGACGGTCCGTGAAGACGCGGGCCTGACGAATCAACAGCGAACTTCGAGGTGCGCACCTTGGCTTTCCAGATGCCGGACCGCGGCGGAGGCCCGACAGGGCCGCGGATCAGAGTGGGCCGCCCGTCCCGGCGAGTCCGGACCCTGCTCATGACGCTGGGCGTCCTGGCCGTTCTCGGCATGGCGTTCACCATGTTCGCGGGCTTCTGGACGGACTGGCTCTGGTACCGCTCGGTGAACTACTCCTCGGTCTTCACCACCACTCTGTGGACCAAGATCGGGCTCTTCTTCGTCTTCGGCCTGCTCATGTCCCTCGCCGTCGGCTTCAACATCTGGCTGGCGCACCGGTTGCGACCGCCGCTGAGCGCCATGTCGATGGAGCAGCAGAACCTCGACCGCTACCGGATGGGCATCGCGCCCTACAAGAAGTGGCTGCTGCTCGGGATCACCGCCCTCGTGGGCCTGATCGCCGGCGCCTCCGCCTCCGGCCAGTGGCGGACGTGGCTGATGTGGGTCAACGGCGTGCCCTTCGGCGAGAAGGACCCCCAGTTCAATCTGGACGTCTCCTTCTACGCCTTCGACCTGCCCTGGTACCGGTTCCTCCTCGGCTTCGGCTTCGCCGCGGCGATCCTGTCCGTGATCGCCGCCGCGCTCACGCACTACCTGTACGGCGGGCTGCGCGTCACGAGCCCCGGCGCCCGCGCCACGGCCGCGGCCACCGGCCACCTGTCGGTGCTCATCGGCATCTTCGTCGCCCTCAAGGCGGTCGCGTACTGGCTCGACCGGTACGGACTGGCGGTGAAGTCCAGTGACTTCAGGGCGACCGACAACTGGACGGGCCTGAGGTACGTCGACGCCAACGCCTACCTGCCGGCCAAGACGATCCTGTTCTGCATCGCCGTCATCTGCGCGCTGCTGTTCTTCGCCACCATCTGGCGGCGCACCTGGCAGCTGCCCGTGATCGGCTTCGGCCTGATGGTGCTCTCGGCGATCCTCATCGGCGGGCTGTACCCGGCGATCGTGCAGAAGTTCCAGGTCCAGCCGAACGAGCAGGCCAAGGAAGCGCCGTACGTCGAGAAGAACCTCGAGGCCACGCGCCAGGCGTACGGCATCGACGGGACCAAGGTCACGGATTACTCGGGGTCGAGCAAGACCGAGGACAAGACCACACTGCGCGACGACGTCCCGGACACGGCGAGCATCCGGATCATGGACCCGAACATCGTCTCGCCGACGTTCCAGCAGCTCCAGCAGATCAGGAACTACTACGCGTTCCCGAACAATCTGGACGTCGACCGTTACCCCAAGGACGGCAAGGACCAGGACACGGTCATCGGCCTGCGTGAGCTGAACCTCGCCGGCATTCCGAAGAAGAACTGGATCAACAACCACTTCCGTTACACCCACGGATACGGAGTGGTCGCCGCCGAGGGCACGAGCGCCGACAGTCAGGGCCGGCCGAACTTCACGGAGGCCGACCTGCCCTCCGAGGGTGACCTCGGCACGTACGAGCAGCGGGTCTACTACGGCGAGAAGACCACCACGTACTCGATCGTCGGCGGTCCCCAGAAGGAGATCGACTACTCCGACGACAACGGCGAGAAGACCACCAGCTACAAGGGCGACAGCGGGGTCGACCTCTCCAACCCGGTCAACCGGGCCGCGTACGCGGTGGCGTTCGGCGAGCCGCAGATCCTGTACTCCGGGGCCATCGGCGAGGGTTCGCGGATCCTGTACAACCGCACGCCCAAGGAGCGCGTCGAGGCGGTCGCCCCCTGGCTGACCATCGACGGCGACGCCTACCCGGCGGTGGTGAACGGCCGGATCCAGTGGATCGTCGACGCGTACACGACGACGAACGGCTACCCGTACTCCTCGCGTACGACCCTCGGCGACACCACCGCCGACTCGCTGACCGCGACCAACGACAGCCGCGCGGTGGTGGCCCAGCAGAACCAGGTCAACTACATCCGCAACTCGGTGAAGGCGACCGTCGACGCCTACTCCGGCGAGGTCAAGCTCTACCAGTGGGACACCAAGGACCCGGTCCTGAAGACCTGGATGAAGGCCTTCCCGGACACGGTCGAGCCCAAGAGCGACATCTCCAAGGACCTGATGGACCACCTGCGCTACCCGCAGGACCTGTTCAAGGTCCAGCGGGAGCTGCTCACGCGCTACCACGTGAAGGACGCCACGACGTTCCTCAGCGGCAGCGAGGTGTGGCAGGTGCCGGACGACCCGACGAACCGGTCGGGCAGCGCGGTGCCGCCGTACTACCTGAGCATGAAGATGCCGGACCAGAAGGCACAGGCGTTCTCGCTGACGACGACCTTCACGCCCAACGGACGTGACAACCTCAGTGCGTTCATGGCGGTCGACGCCGAGGCGGGCACCGGTGACTACGGCAAGATCAGAATCCTGAAACTGCCGACCAACACCACGGTCAACGGACCCAAGCAGGTCCAGAGCCAGTTCAACTCGCAAGAGGACATCGCCGAGTCCATCAGGCTCCTGAGAGGCGGCGACTCCGAAGTCGAGTACGGCAACCTGCTCACGGTGCCGCTCGACGGCGGACTGCTGTACGTGGAGCCGGTCTACGTCCGCGGTGGCGGGCTGAAGTACCCGCTGCTGCGCAAGGTGCTGGTCACCTACGGAGGCCAGACCGCGTTCGAGAACACCCTCGACGAGGCCCTCAACAAGGTCTTCGGAGCGGACGGCCCGACCACCGAGCCACCGGACGAGGGCGATACGACGCAGCCACCGCCGACGTCCGACAACCCGACGGTCCAACAGGCCCTGGAGGACGCCCAGAAGGCGTTCGACGCGGGCCAGGAGGCTCTGAAGAAGAACGACTGGGAGGCGTACGGCAAGGCGCAGAAGGACCTTGAGGACGCCCTGCAGCGGGCCGAGGACGCGCAGTCCGAGGCGAGCCGGTCGGGCGGTGCCGGGGGCGGTGAGAGCAAGCCCGGCGGCAAGCCGAGCAGCAGCCCCAGCGGCAGTCCGAGCCCCAAGCCGAGCAGCTAGGCCCCTGGCCTGGTCAGATGCCCGTCCCGCGCCGTGATACGGTTGTGAACACAACGGCGCGGGGTGGAGCAGCTCGGTAGCTCGCTGGGCTCATAACCCAGAGGTCGCAGGTTCAAATCCTGTCCCCGCTACTGAAGTCGCGATGTCCGAGTGACGGAGCGACATCGAAGGCCCGGATTCCACAAAGGAATCCGGGCCTTCGTGATGTGTGAACGCATGTGCTGGCGCTGCTTGTGGCCGTGCCGCCGGGGGGAGTTGGGCGATCTGTGTTTGACTTGTCTCTCTGTGGGCATGTCGACAAAACGCTGAAGTGACCTCACTGGCTGCGGTATACCAGGTGTACCCAGGTTGCAGGTGGTGCGACGATGGACGTTATGGGGGACAAGGCAACTCTGTTCGAGACAGGGCGTTTTGTGCAGCCTTCCAGCCGGGAGGACACCGAGACCCCGGACGAGACCGGGGAGATCGCCGACGAGGCGGCCGAAGAGCTGCGTCAGCGGCTCGCCGCCGAGGCCGGCGACGTCGAGGCGATGAGTGTCCTCGGGGCCATGTTGCTGCGCCGTGGCGACCTGGACGGCGCCGAGCCTCATCTGCGTGCCGCCACCGCCGCGGGCGACCGGGCGGCCGCCAACAATCTGGGAGTCCTCCTGCACCAGCGGGGGTACGCCGACGAGGCCGCCGGCTGGTGGCGGATCGCCGCCGTCGCCGGTTCCACGGCGGCCGCGCACGCCCTCGGTCGGCACCACCGCGAGCGCGGCGACGAGCCCGCCGCCGAGTACTGGCTGCGCCAGTCCGCCGAACAGGGTCACACCCTGGGCGCCTACGCGCTCGCCGATCTGCTGGAGCATCGCGGTGACGCCGGGGCCGAGCGGTGGATGCGGATCGCGGCCGAGCGCGGGCACCGGGAGGCGGCGTACCGGCTCGCGCGGGCGCTGGAGGGGAAGGCGGCCCGGGATGCCGACGGCGACAACGGTGTCCAGGCGCCCGAGGAGGCGGAGCAGTGGTACCGGCAGGCCGCCGCGCGAGGCCACCGGCGGGCCGCGCTGCACCTCGGGACGATCCTGGAGAGGCGGGGCGAGCTCAAGGAGGCCGGACGCTGGTACCTGACGTCCGCCAAGGACGGGGACGCGCGCGCCGCGTGCGCGCTCGGCTTCCTGCTGCGCGACGCGGGCGACACCGAGAACGCCGCCGTCTGGTGGCTGCGGGCCGCCCAGGACGGCGACGGCAACGCCGCGAACGCGCTGGGGGCGTTGCACGCCGAGCGGGGCGAGACCCAGACCGCCGAGCGCTGGTACCGGGCCGCGATGGACGCGGGGGACGTGAACGGCGCGTACAACCTCGGTCTGCTCTGCGCCGAGCAGGGACGCACCCCGCAGGCCGAGCAGTGGTACCGGCGCGCCGCCTACGCCGGGCACCGCGAGGCCGCGAACGCGCTGGCGATCCTGCTGCTGCGGGGCGGCGACGAGACCGGCGCGGAGCCGTGGTTCTCCAAGGCCGCCGAGGCCGGAAGCGTCGACGCCGCCTTCAACCTCGGCATTCTGCACGCCGGGCGGGGCGAGGAGCAGGCCGCGCTGGGCTGGTACGAGCGTGCCGCCGCCGCGGGGCACACCGAGGCGGCGCTGCAGGTCGGTATGGCGCGACTGCGCGACGGCGACGAGCAGGAGGCCGAGCGGCACCTGCGGTGTGCCGCCGGGGGCGGGAGCGCCGAGGCCGCGTACCGGCTGGCGACCGTGCTCGACGCGCGGCGCCCGCCGGAGCCCGCGCACGAACTCGGGGAGCCGGTGCACCGGCGGAGCGAGTGCGAGGAGTGGTACGAGCGGGCCGCGTCCCAGGGGCACCGGCGTGCGCAGGTGCGGGTCGGCATGCTGGCGGCGGCCCGTGGCGATGTCGTCGAGGCGGCCCGGTGGTACCGGGAGGCAGCCGAGGCCGGGTCCCGAAACGGCGCGTTCAACCTCGGGCTGCTGCTGGCAAGGGAAGGGAGCGAGCCCGAGGCGGCGGTGTGGTGGACGCGGGCCGCCGACGCCGGTCACGGGCGGGCGGCGCTCCGGCTGGCCCTGGTCTACGCGCGTCGGGGTGAGCTGGCTGAGGGGCAGCGCTGGGCCGACCGGGCCATGTCGATGGGGCCGGCGTCCGTCGCGGAGAGGGCGGAGCGGCTGAGGGACGCGCTGCGGCAGGAGCTGTCCGCGTGAGGTGCTGCCGCCCGGCCCGGGCGGGGGCGCCGGGGAATGGATTTGCATCCGTCCTCTGCGGTGACGTAACGTTGCATTCACCGACGCGGGGTGGAGCAGCTCGGTAGCTCGCTGGGCTCATAACCCAGAGGTCGCAGGTTCAAATCCTGTCCCCGCTACTGAAGGCCGAGGGCCGGAATCCGAAAGGGTTCCGGCCCTCGGTGCGTTTGTGGTCTCGGGGGTGGTCCCCTCCGGCCGAGATTCCGAGGTGTGGCCCCCCCCGGGGCGCCAGGTTGGGATCCCGAGAGTGTGGTCCGCTCGGCCTCACGTCTCCCCACGGCACGGCACGGCACGGCAGCAGAGAGCCCCGGCACCCATCGGTGCCGGGGCTCTCCTCGCGTTCCGTGACGCTAGGCGGCCGCGCAGTTCGGGCAGATGCCGCGGTACGTCACCTCGACGTCCGAGACCGTGAAGCCGAAGCGCTCGGTGGCGGGGAGGTCCGCCAGCGGATTGCCGGTGGGGTGGACGTCCCGGATCGCGCCGCACCGTGCGCAGACCAGGTGGTGGTGCGGCTGGTGGGCGTTCGGGTCGTACCGCTTGGCGCGCTGGTCCGTGGAGACCTCAAGCACTTCGCCGAGGGTCACGAGCTCGCCCAGTGTGTTGTAGACGGTCGCCCGGGAGATCTCGGGCAGCTTGGCGACGGCCCGGGCGTGGACCTCGTCGGCCGTCAGATGGACGTGTTCGCCGTCGAGGACCTCAGCCACGACACGTCGCTGCGCGGTCATCCGCCATCCGCGTCCGCGCAGCCGTTCCAGAAGGTCACTCATAGCCACCAGCCTAACAGCAAAGGAGACCAGGTCCCGAACAGGTGTGAGTTTAGAGGTCCACTTGCTTTAGACATTGTCTATTGTAGGATCGAGAACGACTTTGGCCGGTGGACAGGACTGGTCAGGAATGGTGCAGGAGGCGCACGTGACGCAGGGACCGCTTACGACGGAGGCCGGGGCTCCGGTCGCCGACAACCAGAACAGCGAGACCGCGGGCGTCGGTGGCCCGGTACTCGTCCAGGATCAGCTGCTGCTGGAGAAGCTGGCCCGCTTCAACCGTGAGCGCATCCCGGAGCGCGTGGTGCACGCACGCGGCGCGGGGGCGTACGGCACCTTCACGGTGACCGCCGACGTCACCCCGTACACGCGTGCCGCCTTCCTCTCCGGCGTCGGCAAGCAGACCGAGGTCTTCCTGCGCTTCTCGACGGTGGCCGGCAACCTGGGTGCGGCGGACGCCGTCCGTGACCCGCGCGGCTTCGCGCTGAAGTTCTACACCGAGGAGGGCAACTACGACCTCGTCGGCAACAACACCCCGGTCTTCTTCATCAAGGACGCCGTCAAGTTCCCGGACTTCATCCACACCCAGAAGCGCGACCCGTACACCGGCTCGACGGAGGCGGACAACGTCTGGGACTTCTGGAGCCTGTCGCCCGAGTCCACGCACCAGGTGACCTGGCTGTTCGGCGATCGGGGCATCCCCGCCTCGTACCGCCACATGGACGGCTTCGGTTCGCACACCTTCCAGTGGAGCAACGCGGCCGGCGAGGCCTTCTGGGTGAAGTACCACTTCAAGACCGACCAGGGCATCAAGAACCTGACCAGCGCCGAGGCCGCCCGGCTCGCCGGTGAGGATCCCGACTCCCACCAGCGAGACCTGCGCCAGGCCATCGAGCGCGGCGAGTACCCGACGTGGACCGTCGGCGTGCAGATCATGCCGGTGGCCGAGGCGGCGACGTACCGCTTCAACCCGTTCGACCTGACCAAGGTCTGGCCGCACGCCGACTACCCGGTGATCGAGATCGGCAGGCTTGAGCTCAACCGCAACCCGCAGAACGTCTTCGCCGAGGTCGAGCAGTCGATCTTCAGCCCCGCCCACTTCGTGCCGGGCATCGGGCCGTCCCCGGACAAGATGCTCCAGGGCCGCCTCTTCGCCTACGGCGACGCCCACCGCTACCGCGTCGGCATCAACGCCGACCACCTGCCGGTGAACCGCCCGCACGCCACGGTGGCGCGCACCAACTCCCGTGACGGGTACCTCTACGACGGCCGTCACCAGGGGGCGAAGAACTACGAGCCGAACAGCTTCGGCGGCCCGTACCAGACGGACCGTCCGCTGTGGTCCGCCACGGCCGTGAGCGGCGCGACGGGCAACCACCCGGCTCCGGTCCACGCCGAGGACGACGACTTCGTGCAGGCGGGCAACCTCTACCGGCTGATGGGCGAGGACGAGAAGGAGCGTCTGATCGCCAACCTGGCCGGTTTCATCGCCAAGGTCTCGCGTGACGACATCGTCGAGCGGGCGATGGACAACTTCCGTCGGGCCGACGGAGACTACGGCAAGCGGCTGGAGGTTGCGGTCCGGGCCCTGCGCGGCTGAACTCCAGCGCTGGACCGCTTGCGGTAGCGGACGGGCCGGCCCCTGTCGGGGTCCGGCCCGTCGCTGTCGTCATGCCGGGACGTGCTGGCGTGCCGGTGCCCAGCAGCGGATGATGTCGCGGACCGAGACGATGCCGGCGGGCTCGCCGCCGTCCAGCACGATGAGGTGCCGGAAGCCGCCGTGTGCCATGGCGGCCGCCGCCTCCTCCAGCGTCCAGACGGGAGTGGCGAAGACGACGTTGTTGGTGGTGTGGGCGTGGGCGCGTTCCGTGTCCGGGTCCTGGCCCAGACCCACGGAGTTGAGGATGTCGCGTTCGGTGAGGATGCCGATGCCGCCGGCGTCGGGGTCGTGGACCACCGCCGCTCCCACCTTGCGGGCGGACATCAGCGCCGCTGCCTGACGCAGGGTGTGGGTGGGGCCGATCGTGAGGACGACAGTGCTCATGGCGTCACGGACGAGCATGGATGGAGCCACCTCCTGGGAGTCTCCCCGCCGTTCGTTCGGAATTTCACAAATTCACAAGTGGGGGGACTCTCAGGGTGGCAGGCAAAGGGAGGGTCAACAAGGGGGCGCTCGGTAACAACGGGGGGCTCAGTAGCGCTGGTTGAGGTATCCCAGCAACTCGTCGTGCAACAGGCCGTTCGACGCTGCCGCGTTGCCGCTGTGGGGGCCAGGGCGGGCGTCGAGGCCGGTGAAGGTGCCACCGGCCTCGGTGACGACGATGGCTGGGGCGGCCATGTCCCACAGGGACAGCTCCGGCTCGGCGCACATGTCGACGGCGCCTTCGGCCACCATCATGTACGGCCAGAAGTCGCCGTACGCGCGCGTGCGCCACACTTCGCGGGTCAGGTCAAGGAAGCCGTCCAGCCGCCCCTGCTCCTCCCAGCCGCTGAGCGAGGAGTACGCCAAGGAGGCGTCGGAGAGCTTGGAGACGCGGGAGACCTGAAGTCGGGTCGCCTTGGTGAGGCTGCGGCCGGAGAACGCGCCGTGGCCCTTCGCCGCCCACCAGCGCCGGCCGAGGGCAGGGGCGGAGACGACCCCGACGACCGGCTGGAAGCCGCCTTCACCGGCCTCCATCAGCGAGATGAGCGTGGCCCACACGGGCACGCCCCGCACGTAGTTCTTGGTGCCGTCGATCGGGTCGATCACCCAGCGGCGCGGGCCGGTGCCCTCGACGCCGTACTCCTCGCCGAGGATCGCGTCTCTGGGGCGGGCGCGCTGGAGCTGACCGCGGATGAGTTCCTCTGCGGCCTTGTCCGCCTCGCTCACCGGAGTCATATCGGGTTTGGTCTCGACCTTGAGGTCGAGGGCCTTGAACCGGTCCGTCGTCGCGGCGTCGGCGGCGTCGGCGAGGACGTGGGCGAGACGCAGGTCGTCGAGGTAGTCGGGCATGCAACGAACCTATCTGCCGAGGTGGGGGTGGGGCTACCGGGGGTTTGTGACGGTGGGGGAGTGGTTGGGTGAGGCCCGGCGCGGGGGGCGCGGGCGTCAGCGATCCGCGCCGTGCGAAGCGGCGTCGTGCGGAGTGGGGTCGTGCGAAGCGGCGTCGTGCGGAGTGGGGTCGTGTGACGCGGCCTCGTGCGGAGCGGTGTCGTGCGGAGAGGCGCTGTGCGGAGCGGTGTCGTGCGGAGAGGCGCTGTGCGGAGCGGTGTCGTGCGGAGCGGTCTCGGGCCTGGTGTGCAGGATGTCGCGTGCCTGCTCCGCGGCGCGGGTGGTGCTCTCCGAGACGAAGTCGAGGAAGCGGGCCACGTTCTCGAGGCGGTCCGCCGCCGGGGTGCCGGGGCCGAGTACACCGACGCCCTGCCGTGCGATCCCGACGACCTGCGCGATGGCACGCGCGCTGGCCAGCATCGACTGGTACCAGACGTCGTCGTCCACGACATAGCGCTCACGGCGGCCTTCGCCCGTCTCCCTGCGGACGAAGCCCTGACCGTCGAGGAACGTGATCGCCTTGGAGACGGAGGCCGGGCTCACCTGAAGCCGCTGGGCGAGTTCGGACGCGGTGAGGCTGCCCGAGTCGGTCATGCAGAGACAGGCCATCACCCTCGACATCATCTTGGGCATGCCCGATCCCATGAGGACGGTCGTGAACGTCTCCTCGTACTCGCGCAGGGCCTCGGCGTCCCGCCCGTCGGTCTGCGGGGGCGTGGCCGAAGCCCGGGGGGCGGTCCGCCTGCGACGCTGCGTACGGCGTTCCGTGGCGCGATGGGCCAGGTCGGCGCGGTAGGCCGTCGGGCCGCCGTTGCGCATGACCTCGCGGGTGACCGTCGACGTCGGGCGGTCCAGGCGCCGGGCGATCTCCGCGTAGGCGAGGCCGTCGGCCAGCCCCAGTGCGATCTGCTGGCGTTCCTGCTGGGTGAGTCTGCCTCCCGGCATGGTGATTCTCCCTCGTGGTGCGCGATGCCAGCACCATAGCGTTCACTGCCAATTCATTGCAACGCAATCGTTCGTCGTGTTGCATTCATTCGTGGACTCGTTGCAATGAATTATTGCTGTTGAGCTGCGTAAATAGCTATCCCGTGCAACAAGCTTGTTGCTGTATCCGTGAATGCAACGTAGCTTTTCCATCATCGAAAACAGCGCGCCGCGCTAAACGAAGGAGAGCACGATGCAGAAGTTCGACACCCCCGCCCCCGTCTCGGCCGTCCTTGACATCCCCGCCGGGCGCATCCGGTTCATCGCCGCCGACCGGGCCGACACCACTGTCGAGGTCCGGCCCGCGGACGCCGCCAGGAGCCGCGACGTGAAGGCCGCCGAGCAGATCGGCGTCGGCTACGACGACGGCGTCCTGCGCATCACGGCCCCCGAGGCGAAGAACCGGATGCTCGGCAACTCCGGAGCCGTCGAGGTCACCGTGCAGCTGCCCGCCGGTTCACAGGTCGCGGGCAAGGCCGCCGCCGGTGAACTGCGCGGCGTCGGACGGCTCGGCGACGTCGCCTTCGAGGCGGCGCAGGGCGCGGTCAAGCTCGACGAGGCCGCCGGTGCCCGCCTCAGCCTGCTCGCCGGCGACATCACCGTCGGCCGTCTGCGCGGCCCGGCGCAGCTCAGGACCCAGCAGGGCGACCTCACCGTCGCCGAGGCCACACGGGGCGCCGTCACGCTGCGCACCGAGCAGGGCGACATCGCGATCGGCGCCGCACGCGGTGTCTCCGCCGCCCTGGACGCCGGCACCGCCTACGGCCGTGTCCACAACACGCTCAACAACAGCGACGGCGCCGCCGCCGGGCTGACCATCCACGCCACCACCGCCCAGGGCGACATCACCGCCCGCAGCCTCTAGCAGTCCGCGCAGCCTGTCCGAAGGAGCACTCTCACCGCATGCGCGGGGGAAAGACCGGCACACGCGTCAACACCCCGCGCCACAAGGCCGAAACGCGCCCCCGGGCGCGCTCGCGAACCCTTGACAGTGGGTCCACGCGCGTCAAACCTGGGCGCACAGCCGCTCGCCCCAAGGGGAGGCGAAGATGCCTGCAGCGCGGGAATCCCTACTGGACGCCGCCTACACGGCGCTGGTGCGCCGGCCGTGGTCCGCCGTCCGGATGGTGGACGTGGCCGCGGCGGCCGGAGTGTCCCGGCAGACGCTCTACAACGAGTTCGGCAGCAAGGACGGTCTCGCCCGGGCGCTCGTGCGCAGAGAGGCCGACGGGTACCTCGCGGGGGTGGAGCGGGCACTCGCCGGGCACAGCGACCCGCGCGACCGGCTCACCGCCACCGCCGAGTGGACCACGTCCGCCGCCCGGGACAACGTCCTCGTACGGGCCATGCTCACCGGCTGCTGGAGTGAGCGGCTGCCCGCCCCGGCCCTGACCGCCGTGCCGTCCTCCTCGGCCGTGCCGGCCCAGCGCCGCGCCGACGGGCCCCTGCCCACCCCCGGTGATTTCGTCGCCCTCGTCCGCGACCGCGCCGTCAGCCACCTGGCCGGACCCGGCACGCCCAAGCCCGACTCCGCCGACCTGGCCCGTTCCTGCGAACTCGCCGTCCGGCTCGCCCTGTCGTGCGTGGCCGCGCCGCCCGGCGACGGCGGAGTCGCCGACCTGGTCCGCAGCGCCCTTCACCGGCAGGACGTTTGACAGGACGTCAGTGTGCCGATCCGGACAACTGCAACCCGACCACGCCGATGATGACGAGACTGATCGACACGATCTTCAGCGTCGACACCAGATCACCCAGGAACACCATGCCGTAGATCGCCGTACCCGCCGCCCCGATGCCGGTCCACACCGCGTAGGCGGGGCCCACGTCGAGTCTCCTCAGCGCGAGCGTCAGCAGCCCGAAGCTGCCGAGGGCGAAGATGCAGAACGCGACCGTGGGCCAGAGCCGGGTGAAGCCGTGCGACAGCTTCAGACACACCGCGAAGCCGGTCTCGAGCAACCCGGCCACGATGACCAGCAGCCACGCCATGAGTCGTCCTCCCGTATCCCACGTTCAGTGACCGCTGCATCAGTCTCAGCGTGCTCGTCAGGCCTGGGCCGGGCTCGCGTCCGGCTTGGGTGCGATTATGCACTTACCGTCCGCACGCCAGGACAAACAACGCGGAGGTCAGTCGCCTTCCTTGCGCTCGCGCGTGGCCAGCAGCCGCCGCAGCGAGTAGAGCCGTGCCGGGTCCGCGTGCCCCTCGGCCACCCACGCGTCCAGCGCGCAGTCCGGCTCGTCGTGGCTGCACGCGCGCGGGCAGCCCTCGGTACCCGGCTCGAGGTCGGGGAAGGCGTGGATGACCCGGGACGGGTCCACGTGGTTGAGTCCGAAGGACCGCACGCCCGGCGTGTCGATGACCCAGCCGTCGTTGTCCGACAGCGGCAGCGCCAGCGCCGAGGTGGTGGTGTGCCGGCCGCGTCCCGTCACCGCGTTCACATGCCCCGTCGAACGCCGCTGCTCCTCGGGCACCAGTGCGTTCACCAGGGTCGTCTTGCCGACACCGGAGTGGCCGACGAACGCCGTGATCTTGCCGTCGAGCTGCTCCCGTACCCGCTCGACGGCGACGCCGCTCTCCAGTTCCGCCCGACTGGTGACGACGTAGGGGATGTCGAGGTCGCCGTACAGCTCCAGCAGCTTCTCGGGCGGCGCGAGGTCCGACTTGGTCAGCACCAGCAGCGGATCCAGACCGCCGTCGTAGGCCGCGACCAGACAGCGGTCGATCAGCCGGGGGCGCGGCTCGGGGTCGGCCAGGGCGGTGACGACGGCCAGTTGGTCGGCGTTGGCGACGACCACCCGCTCGAACGGATCGTCGTCGTCCGCCGTGCGCCGCAGGACCGAGGTGCGCTCCTCGATGCGCACGATCCTCGCCAGCGTGTCCTTCTTGCCCGAGAGATCGCCCACCAGGGCCACGCGGTCGCCGACCACCGCCGCCTTGCGGCCCAGCTCGCGAGCCTTCATCGCCATGACCACACGGTCCTCGACGAGGCAGGTCAGGCGGCCCCGGTCGACGGTGAGGACGAGGCCCTCGGCGGCGTCCTCGTGCTTGGGGCGGATGTTCGTCCGGGGCCGGGTGTTCCGGCGGCCCGGACGGGTGCGGATGTCGTCCTCGTCGGTGTGCTTGCCGTAGCGGCGCATGACGTGATCCCTGCGTCCTACGCCCCGAGCATCCCGGTCCACAGGTCGGGGAAGTCGGGCAGGGTCTTGGCCGTCGTCGCCACGTTCTCGATCTGCACGCCGTCCACCGCCAGCCCGAGGATCGCGCCGGCCGTGGCCATGCGGTGGTCGTCATAGGTGTGGAACACCCCGCCGTGCAGCCGGCGCGGGCGGATGTGCAGACCGTCGGCGGTCTCCGTGACGTCGCCGCCGAGTTCGTTGATCTCCTTGGTCAGCGCGGCCAGCCGGTCCGTCTCGTGCAGCCGCAGATGGGCCACACCGCGCAGCGTCGACGGGGAGTCCGCGAGGGCCGCGACGGCCGCGATGCCCGGGGTCAGCTCGCCGACCTCGCCCAGGTCGACGTCGATGCCGTGGATCGAGCCGGAGCCGGTGAACACCAGCCCGAACTCGGTCAGTTCACAGGAGCCGCCCATCTCGGTGAAGATCTCGCGCAGCCGGTCACCGGGCTGCGTCGTGCGGGCCGGCCAGTCGGGGACGACGACCTTGCCGCCGGTCACCAGCGCCGCCGCCAGGAAGGGCTGGGCGTTCGACAGGTCCGGCTCGATGACCAGGTCCCGGCCGAGCAGGGCGCCCGGGGAGACCCGCCAGACGTTCGGCTCGCCGCCCGACTCGGGCGTGTCCACCTGGGCACCGACCGAGCGCAGCATGTCGACGGTCATGCGGATGTGCGGCATGGAGGGCAGCGTCGCGCCGGTGTGGCGGACCTCGACCCCCTGGTTGAAACGCGGGCCGGACAGCAGCAGGGCACTGACGAACTGCGACGACGAGGAGGCGTCGATGGCGACCGTGCCGCCGTCGAGGGCACCACTGCCGTGCACGGTCATCGGCAGGGCACCGCGGCCGTCGTCGTCGATCCGGGCGCCGAGCTGACGCAGCGCGTCGATGACGCCGTCGAGGGGACGCTCGTAGGAACGCGGGTCGCCGTCGAAACGGACGGGGCCGTCGGCGAGCGTGGCGACCGGCGGCAGGAACCGCATCACCGTGCCGGCGTTGCCGACGTCGACCGTGGCCGGGCCGCGCAGACCCGTGGGGAGCACCCGCCACGCCTCGCCCGTGCCGTCGGGGCCCACGCCTTCCTCGATCTCGATGCCCATCGCCCGCAGCGCGCCGGCCATCAGCAGGGTGTCGCGGGAGCGCAGGGGGCGGCGCAGCCAGCCGGGCTCCGAGGCGAGGGAGGCGAGGACCAGGGCGCGGTTGGTGACCGACTTGGACCCGGGCACGTGGACCGTCGCGTCGACGGCTCCGCTCGCGTGCGGGGCGGGCCAGAGGGCGGTGTCTGCGGTGTTCGGGGCCATGCCTTTACTTTATAAGCAGGGCGTCCCCCGAGTGCGGCGCCGTGGGGCCGGTCACGTCCGCGTGGGCGAGCCGTACCGGCGGCGGCGCTGAGCCCCCGGGCCGGCTGTCACATCTCCAGCAGCCAGCGGCCCCCGCCGATCAGCGAGCACAGCGACACCGCGTGGAAGAGGAAGAACCACAGCCCCGCCGGTACGTGCGTCAGCCGTGACAGCTGGTCCGCGTCCGAGTCCCCGGCCCCGCCCCGGGCCCGCTTCGCCTGGAGTTCGAAGGCCGGGCGGACCCCGCCGATGAGCAGGAACCACACCACCGCGTACGCGAACGCCGCCTGGATCTGGGGGCCAGCCAGCCAGGACACCAGCACGAACAGGCCGCCGGTGACGAGCATGGTCAGGGCGCCGTAGGCGTTGCGGATCATCACGAGCATGGCGAGCAGCAGAGCCGTCGCGACCCACAGCAGCAGCGTGATGCGGCCGGCGCCGAGCAGGGCCGCGCCGCCGAGGCCCAGCAGGGGCGGGGCGGTGTAGCCGGCGGCCGCGGTGAGGATCATGCCGATGCCGTGCGGCTTGCCGCGGCTGACGGTCAGGCCGCTGGTGTCCGAGTGCAGGCGTATGCCCGTCAGGGTGCGGCCCGTGAGCAGGGCCACGAGCCCGTGGCCGCCCTCGTGGGCGATGGTGATGGCGTTGCGGGAGATGCGCCACAGGCCGTGCGGGACCACCACGGCGAGCGCGGCGCCCAGGGTCGCGATCACCACCCACAGGTCGGGGTCGGGCTGCGTACCGGAGACCTCGTCCCAGAGGGAGGCGAGCGAGGCGGTTGCGGTGCTGTCCATGTGCGGCGTTGGCTCCCTGCGGTCGATCCAGAAGGTGCGGCGCGCAGCGCCGTCATCGGGGGGGGGTGGTGGTCGGGCGACGGGTGGGCCTGGCAGTGTGGCACGTATGTGCGGACGGTATTCAGCGAGTCGTAGGCCAGAGGATCTCGCAGGAATCTTTGAGGTCGAGAAGTGGGAGCCCGAGGAGACCCTCGCGCCGGACTACAACGTGGCACCCACCAAAGAGGTCTACGCCGTCCTGGACCGCCCCCTGAAAGACGCGGACGACCCGCGGCCGGTTCGGCAGCTGCGCACGCTGAAGTGGGGGCTCGTCCCGTCCTGGTCGAAGACCCCCGAGGGCGGCGCCCGGATGATCAACGCCCGCGCGGAGACCGTCCACGAGAAGCCGTCCTACCGTCGCGCCTTCTCCTCCCGGCGCTGCATCCTGCCCGCCGACGGCTACTACGAGTGGGTCACCGGCACCCAGGAGCGCGAGCTGGAGGTCGAGGGCAAGAAGAAGCGGCCGCGCAAGCAGCCGTACTTCGTGACGCCGGCGGACGGGTCGGTCTTCGCCATGGCCGGGCTGTACGAGTTCTGGCGTGACAAGACCCTGCCGGACGACCACCCGCAGGCCTGGTGGGTGACGTGCTCGGTCATCACCACGGAGGCCGAGCGGAGCCCGCTCGCGGTGTCCCCGGCCGACGGGCCCCGGGCGCTCGCCGAGATCCATCCCCGGATGCCGCTGATGCTGACGCCCGACCGCTGGGACGCCTGGCTCGACCCGTCCCGCACGGACACCGACGAGCTGCGTGAGCTGCTCGCCCCGCCGCCCGGCGGCCTGATGCGCGCCTATCCGGTCGCCACCGCCGTCAGCAACGTCCGCAACAACGGGCCGGAGCTGCTGAAGGAGCTGGAGGGGCCCGAAGAGGGCACACTCTTCTGACGTGACCGGCGTGACCGGCGTGACCGGCGTGACCGGCGTGACCGGCGTGACCGGCGTGACCGGCGTGATGAGTGTGATGAGTGCGATGAGTGCGATGAATGTGACGACGTGGCGAGGGGAGTCGGCGTGACCACCGAGATCGTCGAGACCGTCGAGACCGACGCCGGGACCGCCCGCGTCACCTGGCACCGGGCGAAGAAGGCCCGGCTGGTCCTCGCCGTCAGCCACGGCGCCGGTGGCGGCATCGAGGCCCGGGACCTGAAGGCGCTGGCCGAGGTCCTGCCCGCGCACGGCGTGACCGTCGCCCGGGTGGAGCAGCCCTGGCGGGTGGCCGGGAAGAAGCTGGCACCCGCGCCGAAGACCCTGGACACCGGCTGGCGCGGCATCTGGCCCGCGCTGGCGGCGTCCGGGCTGCCGGTGATCTCCGGCGGGCGCAGCGCCGGGGCCCGGGTGGCCTGCCGCACCGCGACCGAGCTGGGCGCCCACGCCGTGCTCGCGCTCAGCTTCCCGCTCCACCCGCCGGGCAAGCCGGAGAAGTCCCGCGCCGGGGAACTGCTGGGCTCCGGGGTGCCCACCCTGGTCGTGCAGGGCGGGAACGACCCGTTCGGGAAGCCGGAGGAGTTCCCCGACGGGGAGTACCGCCTCGTGGAGGTCCCGTACGGGGATCACGGGTTCGCTGTGCCGAAGCGTGCGGATGTCTCGCAGGAAGAGGCCGTGGCGCTCATCACGGACGCGGTCGTGGAGTGGGCCGGGTCACTCGGGTAAAGCTTCGGGAATGCCGGGGCGGCGGTCACTGTTGTGCGGGACGTACGTGCTGGAGACCAGCACCGACGTCGTAGGAGAGGGAGTCCGCCGCATGGGTTCGACCATCTGCCCGAGCCGCAGCAGCCGCGCCGACCTGGACTGGACGGTGCTGCACGCGGCCAAGACCGCCCCTATTCGGGCGGCGGGCGGACCGGATCGTCGTCTATCCTCCGATTCGGGTGAGACCGGTCTCGGTCTCACGAGAACACTCGAGGAGGTGGGTCCGGTCACTGGGACCGACGCAGGGACCGACAACGGCCAGGCGGAGCAGCCCGAGGGCCAGGGCGGCACGGGCGCTGAGACGGCCGCGGAGCGCAGCGCGCGCTTCGAGCGGGACGCGCTCGAGTTCCTCGACCAGATGTACTCGGCCGCGCTGCGCATGACGCGCAACCCGGCCGACGCCGAGGACCTGGTGCAGGAGACCTACGCCAAGGCGTACGCGTCCTTCCACCAGTTCCGTGAGGGCACCAACCTCAAGGCGTGGCTGTACCGGATCCTCACCAACACCTTCATCAACTCGTACCGCAAGAAGCAGCGCGAACCTCAGCGCTCCGCGGCCGAGGAGATCGAGGACTGGCAGCTCGCCCGCGCCGAGTCGCACATGTCGACGGGTTTGCGCTCCGCGGAGTCGCAGGCACTCGACCACCTGCCCGACTCGGACGTGAAGGAGGCGCTCCAGGCGATTCCCGAGGAGTTCCGCATCGCCGTCTACCTCGCGGACGTCGAGGGGTTTGCCTACAAGGAGATCGCCGACATCATGGGGACACCCATCGGTACGGTGATGTCCCGGCTGCACCGGGGCCGTCGTCAGCTGCGCGGCATGCTGGAGGACTACGCCCGTGACCGCGGAATGGTGCCGGCCGGTGCCGGAGAGTCGAACGAAGCGAAAGGCTCGGGGTCATGAGCTGCGGAGAGCCGCACGAGACGGATTGCAGCGAAATCCTCGATCATCTCTACGAGTTCCTCGACCGTGAGATGCCCGACTCGGACTGCGTGAAGTTCGAGCACCACTTCGAGGAGTGCTCGCCCTGCCTTGAGAAGTACGGCCTCGAGCAGGCCGTGAAGAAGCTCGTCAAGCGCTGCTGCGGGCACGACGACGTGCCGGGCGACCTGCGGGACAAGGTCATGGGGCGGATCGAGCTGATCCGCTCCGGCCAGGCCGTCCCCGAGCAGGACGTCACGGCCTCGCCCGCCACGCCGCGGGAGTCCTGACACTCCTGCACTTTTCAACTACCCCACCTCCGCACGGGTAGTCGCCCTCGACCACGTCACTCGAACGTGCTAACCGCGGCTCATCCACCCGCGGACCCCCTGCCGCCGCCCTAGGCTCCGGGCCTGACGGACATGGCCGGGGGAGGGGCTCATGGAAGCGGTACCGGCACGGGCACGTGTCTACATCGCCTGTGCTGCCACGGCCGCACTGCCCTGCCTGCTGCCGCAGCCGGGTGTCCGCACGCCCTGGTGGGCGGTCGCACTGCTCGCCGTGCTGTACGCAGGATGCGAACGGGTCGCCCGGTCCCGGTTCGCCGGGATCTCCCACCCGGCCGGGACGTTCTACCCCGTGCTGCTCGCCGGTGCCTTCCTTCTCCCCGCGCCCGCCGCCGCGCTGGTGGCCGTGCCCGGCGCACTGCTCTCGCACGTCGCGCGACGGCCCGTGGCGCCGCGGCGACTGTGGCGGACCGCCCAGCTCGTCCTCGCGGTATGGGCGGCGGCGCAGGCGCACTCGCTGCTCGGCGGGCGGGAGGCAGTCGCCGCGGGCGACTTCCCCTACGCGCTCGGACCCGCCGGAGCGGCCGTCTTGGCGTTCTGCCTGGTGCTCGCGCTGCTCGACGGCGGCATCCTGGCCCTGGCGGAGCGGGTGCCGGTACGGCGGGCCTGGCGGGGACTGGTGGAACGCTCGCTCGCGCCGATCGCCGTGCACGGCCTCGCCGGTCTGATGATGGCCGTCCTGTGGCGCAGTCCCTACGGGCCCGTCGCAGCGCTGCTCGTCCTGCTGCCCATGTGTGTCTCGTGGTGGGCGTTCGCCCAGTACCACCGCGAACGCGCCGCCCACCAGGCGACCATCCGGGCCCTGGTGCAGGCCGTCGACATCAAGGACGGGTACACCCGTGGGCACAGCGAGCGCGTCGGGCAGGCCTCGATGATGATCGCGCGCGAGCTGGGCATGGCCGACGAGCGCGTCGAGGTGCTCCGCTTCGCCGGCATCCTGCACGACGTCGGCAAGCTGGGCGTGCCCACCCGGCTGCTCAGGAAGGACGGCCCGCTGACACCCGAGGAGCGGCGGGTGATCGAACTGCACCCCGAGTACGGGCACGAGATGGTGCGCGGCATCGGCTTCCTCGGCGAGGCCCGGGCCGCGGTGCTGCACCACCACGAGCGGCTCGACGGCAGCGGCTACCCCTACGGCCTGGTGGGCTGTCAGATCCCCGAGTCCGCACGGGTCGTGGCGGTCGCGGACGCCTTCGACGCCATGACCTCCACCCGCAGTTACAGCAGGGCACGGCCCGTCGCCGTCGCCCTGGCGGAGCTGGAGCGGTGCGCGGGCAGCCAGTTCGACCCGGTGATGGTCGCCGCGCTGGTCGACGCCGTCGGGCGGACGGGATGGCACCCCGCGGTGACCGCCGACGACGAGGAGACCCGCCCGTCGCGCGTACCGCCGCCCGGGGCGCCCCTCGCCGGCCGCCCGGGAGCACACCGATGAGCGCGTACCGGCCGTCGCTCCTCACCCTCGTCCATGCCTGTGCCGCCCTCTTCGCCGCCGGATCCCTGGCCGTCACCCTCGACCACGGCCTCGAGGAGCGCCGGGTCGCCCTCGCCTTCGGTCTCCTCGTCGCCGTCGGCGAGCTCACCCGGCGCAACGGTGCCCGGGTCAGGGAACCGGCGCCGCTCGGCGCCGCGGCGGCCCTGTCGTACGCCCTGCTCGGAGAGGCCGGCGGGCACGCCACCCACCACGGACCCGCCCAGGTCGTCTCCGTCGTGGTGGCCGCCTCACTGCTCGCCAGCGTCCCGCACGTCGCACGCGGGCAGGGGCCGACCCTCGACCACCTCGCGCGCCGCGTGCTCACCGCCGGATTCGTCGCCGTGTGCTTCCAGCCCCCGTACAACCGGGGCATGTTCGACGACTGGGGCGGCCCCGCCTACGCCCTGCTGCTGCTCGCGCTGCTGTCCCTGACCGCGCTGTGCGACGCGGTGCTCGCCGCCGCGCTGGCCCACACCCGCACCGGGTGGCCCTTCGGGCCGGTGCTGCGCGACGAACTGCGGGCCGTGCGCGGCATCGGATCCGCCGTCATCGCGACCGGGGCGGTGATGGCCCTCGCGGTCGCCGTCGTGGGCCTGTGGGCGCTGCCCGTCTTCTCCGTGCCGCTGCTGCTCGCCCAGTTGTCGTTCCGCCGGTACGCCGCCGTCCGGTCGACCTACCGGCAGACCATCGCCTCCCTCGCCCGGGCGACCGAGGTCGCCGGCTGCACCCCCTGCGGCCACGCCCGGCGGGTCGCGGCGGTCAGCAGGGCGGTGGGGCGTGACCTGGGGCTGACCGGGCCCGAACTCGCCGTGCTGGAGTACGCCGCGCTGATGCACGACATCGGGCAGCTGAGCCTCGTCGACCCGGTGCCCGCGGGCGCCACCGCCGCCCTGCCCGCCGCCGAGCAGCGGCGCATCGCCCTGCTCGGCGGGGCCGTCGTACGGCAGACGGGCGTCGACGAGGCGGTGGCCGTGGTCGTGGAGCGGCAGGCCGACCCGTACCCCGAGCAGCCGCTCGCCGCGCGAATCGTCCGGGCCGTGAACGCGTACGAGGAGAAGTCCAGGGAAGGAGGGCCCGGCGGGCCGCTGACGGCGCTGGAGGAACTCCGGCTCGCCACCGCCGGGACGTACGCCCCGGAGGTGGTGGAATCACTGGCCCGGGTACTGGCAAGGAGCAGTCTGACGCTGCCCGTGGCTGGGTAACCCATGGGTAATGAGCGCCCTCGAGGCCGTACGTGGTTGGATGCGAAGGAGAAGGTGTCCGGGGGCTCGAAACACAGCTACGGCCAGCCCACCGCACGGAACTGGCAGGCGGGAATCGTGAGGATCTTCGGCAAGGGACGGCACCGGCCCTCCGCCTCCTGGCGGCAGGCCACGGACCGGGCGTTCACCCTCATCGGCGACGGCCGGTACGAGGACGCAGGCGCACTGTTGACACGTGCCGCCGATCTGGAGCCCTGGCTTTCCGAGTCCTGGTTCAATCTCGCGCTGCTGCACAAGTTCCGGCACGACTGGGAGCAGGCGCGGGCGGCGGGCCTGCGGGCCGTGGCGCTGCTCGACCGGGACACCGGTGCGCCCGACTGGTGGAACGTCGGCATCGCCGCCACCGCGCTCCAGGACTGGCCGCTGGCCCGGCGCGCCTGGCAGGCGTACGGGCTACGGGTGCCGGGAGCGGCCAACGACTCCGGTGAGCCCCTCGGCATGGACCTCGGCAGCGCGGCCGTACGGCTGTCCCCGGAGGGGGAGGCCGAGGTCGTGTGGGGACGGCGGCTGGATCCCGCGCGGATCGAGGTGCTGTCCATTCCGCTGCCGTCGTCGGGGCGGCGCTGGGGCGAGGTCGTCCTGCACGACGGTGTGCCGCACGGGGAGCGGACCACCGCCGCCGGGCACACCTACCCGGTGTTCGACGAGATCGAGCTGTGGGCGCCCTCGCCCGTGCCGACGTGGGTGGTGCTGCTGGAGGCGGCGACCGAGTCGGACCGGGACGCGCTGGAGCAGCTGGCCGCGGACGCCGGGTTCGCGGCGGAGGACTGGTCCTCCTCCGTGCGGCTGCTGTGCCGGATGTGCTCGGAGTCACGGATGCCGTCCGACGAGGGCGACGGGGAGCATCTCGACCCCCACGACCACAGTGAGCCGGGGCACCCCGGGCCGCTGGGGCACCGGACGGACGGGCAGCTGTGGGTTCCCGAGCGGGAGTGCGGGCTGGCTGCGCCGGCTTCGCTGGTGAGGGGGCTGCTGGACGGGTGGGTTGCCGACAGCCCGGATTCCCGGGACTGGCGGGATTTGGAAGAGGTCTGTTAGCGCCGTCGTCGGAAGCGGCTGCGTCGTGGCTGTTCGTGCCGTTCCCCGCGCCCCAGGACAAAACGGGGCGCGCGCCACCGGCGTAGGCTGTATCCGCATCTCAGCCCGGTCAGTTTCAGGAAGGCGTACAAGACGTCATGGCTCAGCAGGACACCGATCAGCAGCGTGCGGGCGTGCTCCCCGTCGATGACGAGGGTTACGTGATCGACACGGAGGACTGCGAGGAGCGCGAGGCGGCCTGGCGGGAGCGCGGTACCTCGCGGCCGATCACCGTGGTCGGGAACCCGGTGCTGCACAAGGAGTGCAAGGACGTCACCGACTTCGGCGAGGAGTTCCAGCAGCTCGTCGCCGACATGTTCGCCAGCCAGCGCACCGCCGAGGGCGTGGGCCTCGCCGCCAACCAGATCGGTGTCGACGCGAAGGTCTTCGTCTACGACTGCCCGGACGACGAGGGCGTCCGGCACACCGGCGTCGTCTGCAACCCCAAGCTCGTCGAACTGCCCGCCGACAAGCGGCGCCTGGACGACAGCAACGAGGGCTGCCTCTCGGTGCCCACCGCGTACGCGCCGCTCGCCCGGCCCGACTACGCCGAGGTGACCGGACAGGACGAGAAGGGCAACCCGATCAAGGTGCGCGGCACCGGGTACTTTGCTCGTTGTTTGCAGCACGAGACGGACCACCTGTACGGCTACCTGTACATCGACCGGCTCTCCAAGCGCGAGCGCAAGGACGCGCTGCGGCAGATGGCCGAGAACGAGCCCCGCTACCCGGTCGTGGCCAACGACTGACACCTCATCCTCATCAGGCGCGCGGCGTCTGTTCGGGTTTCCCACCCTGAACAGGCGCCGCGCGCCTGTGCCGTTCGTCTGTCCGTCGCACGTTCGATCGCTTCCGCTCTCCTGGTGATCCACGGGAAGTCACACAACGGGAGATACCGGGAGTGTGGGGTGGTGAATGAAGCAAATGCGTTCCCAGAACGGTCAGTTGTAGTGCTGAATGGGATGAGCGGGGTATGCAACGGCGCACGCCCGGCACGAAGGGAGGGGCGCCCGCGCCAACTGGCGGCTGAGAGGGGTTAGTTCGTGCATGCTTTGTCACACGGCACCACATCGACACCGGACAGGATCGCAGTTCCACCGTCGCTCTCTCTCCCGGTGATCGAGGCGGCGTTTCCCCGTCGGCTCCACCCGTATTGGCCGAAGTGCCAGGAGAAGACCCGGGCCTGGCTGCTCGAAAAGCGGCTCATGCCTGCGGACAAGGTGGAGGAATATGCCGACGGCCTTTGCTACACCGACCTCATGGCCGGGTACTACATAGACAGCCCGGACGAGGTCATGCAGGCGATCGCCGATTACAGTGCCTGGTTCTTCGTCTGGGACGACCGTCACGACCGCGACATCGTGCACGGCCGTCCGGTGGCCTGGCGGCTGCTGCGGGACCGGCTGCACTCGGCCCTCGACTCCCCCGGGGAGCACCTGCACCACGAGGACCCACTGGTCGCCGGGTTCGCGGACAGTGTGCAGCGGCTGTACGCGTTCCTGCCCCAGACGTGGAACCTCCGGTTCGCCCGGCACTTCCATGCGGTGATCGACGCCTACGACCGGGAGTTCCGCAATCGCACCGAGGGGATCGTCCCGACGGTCGAGGAATACCTTCGGCTGCGGCGGCTCACGTTCGCGCACTGGATATGGACGGACCTGCTGGAGCCGACCGCCGGCTGCGAACTCCCCGATGCCGTGCGAAAGCACCGGGCATATCGGCGGGCTGCTCTGCTGAGTCAGGAGTTCGCCGCCTGGTACAACGACTTGTGCTCGCTCCCCAAGGAAATAGCGGGTGACGAGGTGCACAATCTCGGAATCAGTCTCATCACCCATGAGGGGCTGACCCTCGAACAGGCGGTCGTGGAAGTCCGGCGCCGTGTCGAGAAATGCATCACCGATTTCATCGAGGTCGAGCAGGAAGCCTTACGGTTCGCCGACGTCCTCGCCGACGGCACCGTGCGGGGAAAGGAACTGAGCGCCGCCGTGCGGAGCTGTCTGGGCAATATGCGGAACTGGTTCAGTTCCGTCTACTGGTTCCATCACGAGTCCGGCCGGTACATGGTCGACAGCTGGGACGACCGGTCCACGCCCCCGTACGTCAACAACGAAGCGGCAGGTGAGAAATGACCATCGAGTCCGTGAAGCCCGATACCCCGCCGGCCGTGGAGCTGCGGGAACCGCCCCGGGCGGGCGGTGCCGTTCCGGTCCTCGGGCACGGCTGGAAGCTGGCACGCGACCCGCTGGCGTTCATGTCCCGGCTGCGTGACGACGGCGAGGTCGTGCGGCTGGGGCTCGGCCCGAAGACGGTGTACGCGGTCACCACCCCGGACCTGACCGGTGCCCTGGCGCTGAGCAACGACTTCATCATCGCCGGGCCGCTGTGGGAGTCCCTGGAGGGCCTGCTCGGCAAGGAGGGAGTGGCCACGGCGAACGGCCCGCTGCACCGGCGCCAGCGGCGCACCATCCAGCCCGCCTTCCGGCTCGACGCCATCCCCGCCTACGGCCCGATCATGGAGGAGGAGGCCCACGCGCTCACCGAGCGCTGGAAGCCCGGCGAGACGATCGACTGCACCTCCGAGTCGTTCCGGGTGGCCGTCCGTGTCGCGGCCCGCTGCCTGTTGCGCGGCGACTACATGGACGAGCGGGCGGAACGGCTGTGCGTCGCCCTGGCCACCGTCTTCCGGGGGATGTACCGGCGGATGGTGGTCCCGCTCGGACCGCTCTACAACCTGCCGCTCCCGGCCAACCGGAAATTCAACCGGGCATTGGCCGATTTGCATCTCGTGGTCGACGAGATCATCGCCGAGCGCCGGGCATCCGGTCAAAAGCCGGACGATTTGCTGACGGCATTGCTCGAGGCGAAGGACGATAATGGCGAACCGATCGGGGAACAGGAGATCCATGATCAGGTCGTCGCGATCCTCACCCCCGGCAGCGAAACCATCGCCTCCACGATCATGTGGCTGTTGCATATGCTCTCGGAACACCCCGAACATGCCGACCGGGTACGCGACGAAGTGCGAGCCGTCACCGGTGGGAGGCCGGTGGCATTCGCGGACGTCCGAGGACTCACGCACACCAATAACGTCGTAGTGGAGTCCATGCGTTTGAGCCCCGCCGTCTGGATTCTGACGCGCCGGGCGGTACGCGACACGGAACTCGGTGGATACCGTATTCCGTCCGGGGCGGACATCATCTACAGCCCCTACGCGATCCAGCGTGACCCGAAGTCGTACGAGCGGAACCTGGAGTTCGACCCCGACCGCTGGCTTCCGGAGCGGGTCAAGAACGTTCCGAAGCACGCCATGAGCCCCTTCAGCGTCGGCAACCGCAAGTGCCCCAGCGATCACTTCTCGATGGCCCAGCTGACGCTGATCACGGCGGCGCTGGCCACCAAGTACCGCTTCGAGCAGGTCGCGGGGTCGAAGGACGCCACGAGAGTGGGGATCACACTGCGGCCGCACGACCTGCGGGTGCGGCCGGTGGCGCGGTGACCGGTACGCGCTTCAGGCCGCTTCCGGTCCCCTGAACGTCCGCCGGTAGGCGTTCGGGGTGGTCCCGATCACCCGGACGAAGTGGTGGCGCAGGGTGGCCGCGTTGCCGAACCCCGTTCGGCCGGCGATCGCGTCCATGGTCTCGTCCGTCGCCTCCAGCAGCCGCTGGGCCAGCAGCACGCGCTGGCGCAGCACCCAGCGGTAGGGAGTCGTGCCCGTCTCCTGCTGGAAGCGGCGGGCGAAGGTCCGCGGGGACATGTGGGCGCGGGCGGCCAGCTGCTCGACCGTGACCTCCTCGTCCAGGTGCCGCTCCATCCACGCCAGCACCTCACCGATCGTGTCGGCCTCGGGGAGTGGCAGCGGACGCTCGATGTACTGGGCCTGGCCGCCGTCACGGTGCGGCGGCACCACCATCCGCCGGGCGATCTTGTTGGCGACCTCGGTGCCCTGCTCCTTTCGCACCAGGTGCAGGCAGGCGTCGATGCCGGCGGCCGTGCCGGCGGAGGTGATCACGGGGTCCTCGTCGACATAGAGCACGTCCGGCTCGACGACCACGCGCGGGTACAGGCGGGCGAGGTCCTCGGCGTGCTTCCAGTGAGTGGCGCAGCGGCGCCCGTCCAGCAGCCCGGCAGCGGCCAGCACGAAGACGCCGGAGCAGACGCTCAGCACCCGGGCGCCGCGGTCGACCGCGCGCCGCAGGGCGTCCAGCAGCTCCGGCGGGAAGTCCCGGGAGGCGTAGCTGTGCCCGGCCGGTACGGCGATCAGGTCGGCCGTCTCCAGCCGCTCCAGACCGTGCTCGGCGTGGAGCGAGAAGCCCGAGTTCATCCGGAGCACCGGGCCCTCGGCCGAGGCGACGGCGAAGTCGTACACCGGCAGGCCCTCGTCGCTCCGGTCGGTGCCGAAGACTTCGCACACCACACCCAGTTCGAAGGGGTTCACGCCGTCGAGGAGGGCGACGGCCACGTTCTGCAGCATGCGTCCAGTATGCCTCGCCGTTGGCAGTAATTCGAGGGTCTACGGCAGTACTGCCACTGACGGTAAGGAGTAATCAGCGCGACAGTGGTGTCATGAACAGCAACCAGGTAGAAGCACTGATCGGACTGACCGCCACCTTCGGGATCCTGGTCCTCCTGATCCTCCCGTCCGTGATCGGCCTGGTGCGCGAGAGGCGCATCGACCGTCAGATCCGGGAGGCCCAGGAGGCCCGCGAGGAGGTGCCGGCTCAGAAGTCCTCGTCCAGGTCGACGGTGCCCTCCACCGCCACCTGGTACGCCGAGGGCCGCCGCTCGAAGAAGTTGGTCAGCTCCTGAACCCCCTGGAGCTCCATGAAGGAGAAGGGGTTCTCGGAGCCGTACACCGGAGCGAAGCCGAGGCGGGTCAGCCGCTGGTCCGCCACGCACTCCAGGTACTGCCGCATCGACTCGGTGTTCATGCCCGGGAGACCGTCACCGCACAGGTCGCGCGCGAACTGCAGCTCGGCCTCGACGGCCTCCCGGAGCATGTCCGTCACCTCCTGCTGGAGCCGGTCGTCGAAGAGCTCCGGCTCCTCCTTGCGGACGGTGTCGACCACGTCGAACGCGAAGGACATGTGCATCGTCTCGTCGCGGAACACCCAGTTGGTGCCGGTCGCCAGACCGTGCAGCAGGCCGCGGCTGCGGAACCAGTAGACGTACGCGAAGGCGCCGTAGAAGAACAGACCCTCGATGCACGCGGCGAAGCAGATCAGGTTGAGCAGGAAGCGGCGGCGGTCCGCCTGGGACTCCAGGCGCTCCAGCTTCTCGACCTCGTTGATCCACTTGAAGCAGAACCCGGCCTTCTCGCGGATGGACGGGATGTTCTCCACGGCCGCGAAGGCCGCCGCGCGGTCCTCCGGGTCGGGCAGGTAGGTGTCGAGCAGCGTCAGATAGAACTGGACGTGCACGGCCTCCTCGAAGAGCTGACGGCTCAGGTACAGCCGCGCCTCGGGGGAGTTGATGTGCTTGTACAGCGTCAGCACCAGGTTGTTCGCGACGATCGAGTCACCCGTCGCGAAGAAGGCGACCAGCCGGCCGATGAGGTGCTGCTCCGCGGGGGAGAGCTTGGCGAGGTCGGCGACGTCGGAGTGGAGGTCGACCTCCTCCACGGTCCAGGTGTTCTTGATGGCGTCCCGGTAGCGCTCGTAGAAGTCCGGGTAGCGCATGGGGCGCAGGGTGAGCTCGAAGCCGGGGTCGAGAAGGTTCTGGTTGCTGGGCATTACTGGCAGGCCTCGCAGGACTCGGGGTTTTCCAGGGAGCAGGCGACCGCTTCGGGGTCGGGGGTGGCCTGCACGGGCACGGTGGCCCGGGCGGCGCGGGCGATGCGGGTCGCCGGGCGCGAGCGCAGGTAGTACGTGGTCTTCAGCCCGGACTTCCAGGCGTAGGCGTACATCGAGGAGAGCTTGCCGATGGTCGGCGTCTCCAGGAACAGGTTCAGGGACTGGGACTGGTCCAGGAACGGCGTCCTGGCCGCCGCCATGTCGATCAGGCCGCGCTGCGGGATCTCCCACGCCGTGCGGTAGAGGGCGCGCACGTCCTCCGGGATCCAGGCGAAGTCCTGCACCGAGCCATTGGCCTCGCGCAGGGCCTCCCGGGAGCGGGCGTCCCACACGCCGAGCCGCTTCAGCTCGTCCACCAGGTAGGAGTTGACCTGGAGGAACTCGCCCGACAGCGTCTCGCGCTTGAACAGGTTGGACACCTGCGGCTCGATGCACTCGTACACGCCCGCGATGGAGGCGATGGTGGCCGTGGGCGCGATGGCGAGGAGCAGCGAGTTGCGCATGCCGGTCGTGGCGACGCGCTCGCGCAGCGCCGCCCAGCGCTCAGGCCAGGTCAGCTCCGCGTCGTAGTGGTCGGGGTGCAGTACGCCCCGGGCCGTACGGGTCTTCTCCCAGGCCGGCAGCGGGCCGTTGCGCTCGGCCAGGTCGGCGGAGGCCTCGTACGCGGCGAGCATGATCCGCTCGGCGATGCGGGTGGACAGGGCCTTGGCCTCAGGTGAGTCGAAGGGCAGGCGCAGCTTGAAGAAGACGTCCTGGAGGCCCATCGCGCCGAGGCCGACCGGGCGCCAGCGGGCGTTGGAGCGACCCGCCTGCTCGGTCGGATAGAAGTTGATGTCCACGACCCGGTCGAGGAACGTCACGGCCGTGCGGACGGTCTCGTCCAGCCGCTCCCAGTCGATGTCCCCACCGGTCACGAACGCGCCGAGGTTCACCGAGCCCAGGTTGCAGACCGCCGTCTCCCCGTCGTCGGTGACCTCCAGGATCTCCGTGCAGAGGTTGGAGGAGTGCACGACGTGGCCGGGCTCGGCCGTCTGGTTGGCGGTGCGGTTGGCGGCGTCCTTGAAGGTCATCCAGCCGTTGCCGGTCTGCGCGAGGGTGCGCATCATGCGGCCGTACAGTTCGCGGGCGGGCAGGGTCTTCTTCGCGAGGCCCTGCGCCTCGGCCGCCCGGTACGCGGCGTCGAACTCCTCACCCCACAGGTCGACCAGCTCCGGCACGTCCGAGGGGGAGAACAGCGACCACTGCGCGTCGGCGTTCACGCGCCGCATGAACTCGTCGGGCACCCAGTGCGCGAGGTTCAGGTTGTGCGTGCGACGGGCGTCCTCGCCGGTGTTGTCGCGCAGCTCCAGGAACTCCTCGACGTCGGCGTGCCAGGTCTCCAGATAGACCGCGGCGGCGCCCTTGCGCCGGCCGCCCTGGTTCACGGCGGCGACCGAGGCGTCCAGGGTCTTCAGGAACGGGACGATGCCGTTGGAGTGCCCGTTGGTGCCGCGGATCAGCGAACCGCGGGCGCGGACCCGGGAGTAGGCGATGCCGATACCGCCGGCGTGCTTCGACAGCCGGGCCACCTGGTGGTACCGGCCGTAGATGGAGTCCAGTTCGTCCTGCGGGGAGTCCAGGAGGTAGCAGGACGACATCTGGGGGTGCCGGGTGCCGGAGTTGAACAGCGTGGGGGAGGAGGGGAGGTAGTCGAGGCGGCTCATGAGCCGGTAGAGGGCCGCGACCTCGTCCAGCGCGCGGGTGGTGTCGTCCTCGGCGAGGCCGCACGCCACCCGCAGCATGAAGTGCTGGGGCGTCTCGACGACCTTGCGGGTGTGCGGGTGGCGCAGCAGGTAGCGGCTGTGCAGGGTGCGCAGGCCGAAGTAGCCGAAGCGGTCGTCGGCCGCACCGTCGATCAGCGCGTCGAGACGGGCGGCGTGGACACGCACGAACTCGGCGGTGCGGTCGGCGATGAGCCCCTCGCGATGGCCGACCGCGACGGACTCGGTGAAGGACGTGACGCCCTGCGAGGCGGCCTCCTCACGGATGCTGATGGTCAGCAGCCGGGCGGCCAGCCGGGAGTAGGCGGGATCCTCCGAGATCAGACCGGCCGCGGCCTCCGTCGCCAGTTCCCGCAACTCCCGCTCGTCCGCCTGCGCGGACCGGCCGCGCAGCGCGGCGGCGGCGACCCGGTCGGGGTCGGCGTCGGGGAGGTCGGCGGTCAGCTCGCTCAGGGTCCGCAGCAGCGCGGCACCAGGGGCGTCGTGCTCTTCTTCGGCTGAGACCGGCTCGGCTGGCGCGATGGTCACGTGGGGCTCTCCCTCGCTCGGCACGGGGGCCTCGTCAAGGGCAGGGGGCAGCACACGAGCGCACGCGGCGTCGCGTCCACCGGCCCACTCCACGAGGCCCGGACGTCAGGGCACACCGGCCGGGTGGCCGGGTGCGCTGTCGGCAGGTCCTCGGACTGACCCCTGTGCAGGGCGGCACCCGGAACACGAGGGTTCCGGGAACGGACATGCACAAGTACACCGTTGCGGGACAGTTCCGGATTCGCACCGGATTCCCCTGCGGCGACAGCGAGCATGAGCATACATCTTGTGCCGGGTTCGGACGGCACCCCCAGATGTTGTGTCGTACTGGTTTCAGAGCGTCAACTCATAGGTGAGAAGAGTGATGTCCACCAGCTCCGGGAGAGGGTTCCAGTCACGCTCGGGTGTGCGAGTGAAACCCAGCCGTTCGTAGATGCGGTGGGCCGCGTGCATGGTGCGCTGGGTCGACAGCACGACGCTCCGGCAGCCCGGGGTGGCGCGCGCCCGGTCGACGCATGAGCGCACGAGGGCCTCGCCGACTCCCTGCCCGCGGGCCGCGTGCGAGACGGCGAGCATGCGGATCTCGGCCTCGCCGGGGCCGGCTATGTCGGCCATGGGGCCGCCGGACGGGACGAACGTGACGCCCCCGAGCACGCGGCCGTCCCTGAGCGCGGCCAGGACCTCCGCGAAGGCCGCCCGCCCGGCGACGTCCCGCAGCACGCGCAGGTACTGGTCGCCCTCGCCGAAGTCGAGGAGGCCGTCCCGAAGGTAGGCCTGGGCGGTGAGGGTGCCGAGTTCGTCGTATTCGGTGGGTTCCACGGGGCGGATCAGGAGGTCCATGGCGTGAGTGTGCACGACAGCGGGCCGCCGAGGGTGCTTGCTCCTCGGTGACCCGCTGTCGGTTGTGTGTGTGTGCTCGCGCAGTCCCCCGCGCCCCTTGAGGCCCTCAGTGCGAGGTACCTGCTGTGGCGGGTGGGAGTTCCACCTGGACGCCGGGGTCGCCCGCGTCCGCCGTGTAGTCCTCGGGCTTGGTCTCGTCGATGCCGTCGGGGGCCTTCAGGGCCTTCAGGACGAAGGTCAGGACCACCGTCACCACCACGTTCAGGACGAACGCCGTGAGGCCGATGTAGCCGATCTCCCCGATGCCCGGGATCTCCTTCGCGGAACCGCCGAAGTGCTTCTGCGTCGGGGAGGCCACGCCGTACGCGGCGACCGTGCCGTAGACCATGCCGACCGCCCAGCCCGCGAGCAGCGCCCAGCGGTGGAACCAGCGCGTGAACAGGCCGCCGACCAGGGCCGGGAAGGTCTGCAGGATCCAGATGCCGCCCAGCAGCTGGAAGTTGATGGCGACCGTCTTGTCCATGGTGAGGACGAAGGCCAGGGCACCGACCTTCACCAGCAGGGAGACCAGCTTGGAGACCTTGGTCTCCTGCGCCGGAGTGGCGTCCGGCTTGATGAAGTCCTTGTAGATGTTGCGGGTGAAGAGGTTCGCGGCCGCGATGGACATGATGGCCGCCGGCACCAGCGCGCCGATGCCGATCGCCGCGAAGGCCACGCCCGCGAACCAGTCCGGGAACATCGTCTCGAACAGCTGAGGGATCGCCAGCTGACCGTTCTGCACCTTGATGCCGGCCGCGATCGCCATGAACCCGAGCAGCGCGAGCAGACCCAGCATCAGCGAGTACAGCGGCAGGATCGTGGTGTTGCGGCGGATCACCTCACGGCTCTTCGAGGACAGCGTCGCCGTGATCGAGTGCGGGTACATGAACAGGGCCAGGGCGGAGCCCAGCGCCAGCGTGGCGTAGGTCCACTGGCCCGGCTCGGCCGGTGTCAGCGCCCCGCGCGGCGCGCCCGTCGCCGGGTTGGTCTGGCTGTACGCCTCACCGGCCTTGGCGAAGATGTCGTCGAAGCCGCCCAGCTTGACCGGGATGTAGATGATCGCCACCGCGATGACGATGTAGATCAGCGTGTCCTTCACGAACGCGATGAGCGCGGGGGCACGCAGGCCGGACGAGTACGTGTAGGCCGCCAGCACGCCGAAGGCGATCAGGAGCGGCAGGTCCTTGATGAACCAGTTGGTGTTCTCGCCGCCGCCGACGCCCATCACGTCCAGCACGGCCTGGATGCCGACCAGCTGGAGTGCGATGTACGGCATCGTCGCCAGGATGCCGGTCACGGCCACCGCCAGCGACAGGCCCTTCGAGCCGAAGCGGCCGCGCACGAAGTCGGACGTCGTGACGTAGCCGTGCTTGTGGGACACCGACCACAGGCGCGGCAGGAAGGTGAAGATCAGCGGGTAGACCAGGATCGTGTACGGGACGGCGAAGAACCCGGCCGCGCCCGCCGCGTAGATCGCCGCCGGCACGGCGACGAAGGTGTACGCCGTGTACAGGTCGCCGCCGAGCAGGAACCAGGTGATCCAGGTACCGAACGAGCGGCCGCCCAGGCCCCATTCGTCCAGGCTGTGCTCGTTCTCGGCCTTGCGCCAGCGCGCGGCCAGGAAGCCCATGACCGTCACGGCCAGGAAGAAGAAGATGAAGACGGCGAGTGCGACGCCGTTCACGCCGTCCTTCACTGCGACGCACCGCCCTTCGCGGCCGAGCGGGCGCGCTGGTCACGCTGCCACAGCTTGTAGGCGATCATCGTCAGACCGGTGGAGATGAGCACCCAGGCCATCTGGTACCAGTAGAAGAACGGGATCCCGAGGAAGGCCGGGTCGGTCTTGGCGTACGAGCCGACCCACAGCATGGCCACGAACGGCGCTATGAGGCACACGGCGATGACGACGCGCAGGGGCGTCACCACCGGCCCTCTGCTTGCTTCCGGCGCTTGCGACATCAGGCGGCTCCATCCCCTTGGTGATCACCTGTGCAATGCGCAGGCAATCTAGGTCAGGGTGATGCTGAAGCGGAACCCCTCGTCCGCAATGCGGTACCCAAACGAAACCCGGCGCCAGCAGGGACGAAGCCTCACCCGGCCTGCTACTCGGCAGGCCGCTTCAGCCGCGCCACGAACTTGTACCGGTCGCCCCGGTAGACCGACCGCACCCACTCCACCGGCTGGCCGTCCCGGTCCAGCGAGTGCCGGGAGAGCATCAGCATCGGCAGCCCGACGTCCGTGCCCAGCAGACCGGCCTCGCGCGGGGTGGCCAGTGACGTCTCGATGGTCTCCTCGGCCTCCGCGAGGTGGACGTCGTAGACCTCGGCCAGCGCGGTGTAGAGGGATGTGTACTTCACCAGCGAACGCCGCAGCGCCGGGAAGCGCTTCGCGCTCAGGTGGGTGGTCTCGATGGCCATCGGCTCTCCGTTGGCCATGCGCAGCCGCTCGATGCGCAGCACGCGTCCGCCGGGTGCGATGTCGAGCAGCCCGGCCAGCCGGTCGTCGGCGGTGATGTATCCGATGTCCAGCAGCTGCGAGGTGGGTTCGAGGCCCTGGGCGCGCATGTCCTCGGTGTACGAGGTCAGTTGCAGTGCCTGGGAGACCTTGGGCTTGGCGACGAACGTGCCCTTGCCCTGGATGCGCTCCAGCCGGCCCTCGACGACCAGTTCCTGCAGCGCCTGGCGCACGGTCGTGCGCGAGGTGTCGAACTCCGCCGCCAGCGTGCGCTCGGGCGGGACCGGCGTGCCCGGCGCCTGGGTCTCGGTCATGTCGAGCAGGTGCTTCTTCAGTCGGTAGTACTTGGGCACGCGCGCGGTACGGACGGGCACCCCGTTCTCGTTCTCCGCACTGCTGACGTCGGTGCTCATGCTCCGCCTTCCCGGCCCGGTCTGCCGACACGATCCCACTTGTATACCGTCGGCGCCTCTTTTGGTCTAGTCCACCATTCACTGTGGTCTACCCGCAGTATGCCGTGTTCCGCTCGGATTTTCGCTGGCTTCTTACTTAAAGGTTCCTGCATATGTAGGTCGCATAACGGCTGGTCAGAGCTTTATCGAGACCCTTGACAGGTCTTCTGGTCTGGTCCAAGCTCCCCGGTACTGGTCTACACCATTGGTCCAGGCCCGGCCCCACGTTCACTGCGGGGAGCCAGGGGGGTTGTGGGATCCCTGAGGAGGGTGGCGTGAAGCGCAAGCTGACAGCCGCGATCGGTATCGCGGGCATGATGGTCTCCATCGCGGCATGCGGGGGCGAGGGTGACGGGGGCTCGGACAAGGGCGCGGACGCCAAGGAGCTGACCGTCTGGCTCACCGTCGACGCCCAGAACAACTGGCCCGGGCTGGTGAAGGCCGCCGACGCCGCGGTGAAGAAGAAGCACCCCGGCCTCAAGATTAACCACGAGTACTACGGCTGGCCCGACAAGAACGCCAAGCTCGACGCGGTCCTCGCCACCGACAAGGCCCCCGACGTGGTCGAGATGGGCAACACCGAGATGCTCGGCTACATGGTCAAGGGCGCCTTCGCCCCCCTCGACCAGAACGGGTTCGACAACGCGGACGCCTGGCTGGACGGCCTCAAGGCCTCGGTCACCTACGAGGGCAAGACCTACGGCGTCCCGTACTACGCCGGTGGTCGCGTCGCCAACTGGCGCAAGGACGTCGCCGCGTCCGCCGGGGTGAAGTCGACACCGAAGACGTACCAGGATCTCACCGCCGCCCTGGACAAGATCCAGAAGAAGCAGGGCGACAAGTTCAGCGCCTGGTACCAGCCCACCCGCGACTGGTACGCGGCCATGTCCTTCGTCTACGACGCCGGCGGTGCCATCGCCAGCGAGTCGGGCGGCCAGTGGAAGGCGTCCCTCTCCTCGCCCAAGTCCCTCAAGGGCCTGAAGGAGTTCAAGAACGTCGTCGACTCCTACATGCACGGCGACAAGACCAAGGACGAGTCCGACCGCTACATCGTCTACGGCCAGGGCAAGTCCGCCATGATCTTCGCGGCGGCCTGGGAGGGCGCCACCGCCGAGGACCCGAAGAACGACAAGACCGGCAAGCTCAAGGGCAACCTCGAGAACTTCGTGATGCCCGGCCCGTCCGGCAAGAGCATGCCCGTCTTCCTGGGCGGCAGTGACCTCGCCGTGCCGGTGAAGTCCGACGCGCAGGCCCTGGCCGCCGAGTGGATCAACGCGTTCACCGGCTCCTCCGGGCAGAAGGGCCTGATGGCCAAGGGCAACCTGCCCAACAACAAGACCGACCTCGCGACGCTCAAGAACGACCCCAAGACGGCGGTCCCCGCCACCGCGGCCGAGTCCAGCTGGTTCGTCCCCATGGCGCCCGGCTGGGGCCAGGTCGAGAAGGCCCAGATCCTGCAGACCATGCTGCAGAGCATCGGCACCGGCAAGAAGTCCGTCGAGGCCGCCGCCAAGGACGCGGACGCCGCGATCGACAAGGTCATCAACACCAAGTGACCTGAGCGCGGGGCTCCCGGCCTGCGGAGCCCCGCCGTCCGTACGACCTGAGGGACCGCCGAGGAGCGCGCGATGAGTGCCGCAGAGACCACCACCCCTGCCAAGGTGCCGCCACCGCGGCAGGCACCGCCGCCGCCCCCGGAGGACCGGCGGCCCCGCGGACGGCGCACGTCGGGCGGAGCCCTGGCCCCCTGGCTGCTGCTCGCCCCCTGCCTGCTGATCCTCGCCCTGGTCATGGGCTATCCGCTGGCCCGCCTGGTCACGCTGTCCTTCCAGAAATTCGGCCAGTCCCAGCTGTGGGGCTTCCAGCCGGCCGAGACGGTCGGGTTCGACAACTTCGCCAAGGCGCTGGGCGACGGCGAGTTCTGGGCCGTCGTGCTGCGCACGATCGTCTTCGCGGCCGGCGCCGTCGTCTTCACCATGGTGATCGGCATGGCCCTCGCCCTGCTGCTCCAGCGGGTCTCCGGCTGGCTGAAGATGCTCATCAACATCGTGCTGGTGGCCAGCTGGGGCATGCCCGTGATCGTGGCGACCACGGTCTTCAAGTGGCTTTTCGACTCCGACTACGGCGTCTTCAACGCGCTGCTCAGCAAGCTGCCCGGCGTCGAGATGATCGGCCACAACTGGTTCGTGAGCGGCCCCGAGGGCCTCGCCGTGATCATGCTGCTGGTGATCTGGGGAGCCGTGCCGTTCGTGGTCATCACCCTCAGTGCCGGTCTCACCCAGGTCCCCAAGGAGCTGGAGGAGGCCGCTCGTCTGGACGGCGCGGGCTCCTGGGGCGTCTTTCGCTTCGTCACCCTGCCCGTCCTCAAACCGATCATCGTGATGCTCACGACCCTGTCGGTCATCTGGGACATGGGCGTCTTCCCCCAGGTGTTCGTCATGCGGGGCGGCCACCCCGAGCCGGAGTTCCAGGTCCTCAACACCTACTCCTACGACCGGGCGTTCGTGGTCAACGACTACGGCCAGGGCTCGGCCATCGCACTGATCACCGTCCTGCTGCTGCTCGGCGTGGTCGCCGTCTACATGCGGCAGATGCTGAAGATCGGAGAGGTCGAATGAGCACACTCGCCGGAGCCGGCCGCCGCACGTCGCGGCTGGGCTGGAACCTCCTCGGCGTCCTCGTCTTCGTCGTCGCCGGCTTCCCGCTCTACTGGATGCTCAACACGGCGTTCAAGCCCGCCAAGGACGCCATCGACCCCGACCCGAGCCTGCTGCCGACCGGCCTCACCCTCGACAACTTCGGCCGGGCGCTGGACATCGCCGACTTCTGGGGCCCCGTGGGCCGCAGCCTGGTCGTGTCGCTGGCCGTGGTCGTCATCGGCATGGCCGTCGGGCTGCTCGCCGCGCTCGCCATCTCACGCTTCGCCTTCCGCGGCCGCAAGATCGTGATCGTGGGCATCCTCGCGGTCCAGATGGTCCCGCTCGTCGCCATGATCATCCCGGTGTTCCTGCTGCTCAACGACCTGGGCCAGTACGACCGGCTGACCGGCCTCATCATCACCTACCTGACCTTCGTCCTCCCCTTCACGGTGTGGACGCTGCGGGGCTTCATCGTCAACATCCCCAAGGAGCTGGAGGAGGCGGCCATGGTCGACGGCTGCTCCCGCACCGGCGCCTTCCTCCGGGTCGTCTTCCCGCTCCTGGCCCCCGGCATGGTCGCCACCTCGGTCTACGGTTTCATCCAGGCCTGGAACGAGTACCTGTACGCCCTGATGCTGCTCAGCCAGAAGAACCAGACCGCGACCGTCTGGCTCGGCAACTTCACCACCAAACACGGCACCGAATACGCACCGATGATGGCCGGCGCCACGATGATGGCCGTGCCGATCGTCGCCCTCTTCCTCCTCGTCCAGCGCAAGATGGCCGCGGGCCTGACCGCGGGCGCAGTGAAGGGATGACCTCACCCGATGACGACACTCGCCAGCGGCACCGACACGCTCACCCGCGACGCCCTGACGGTCCTCCAGCCCGGCTTCACCGGCACCACCGCCCCCGACTGGCTGCTGCGCCGGCTCGGTGAGGGTCTCGCCTCCGTCGGGCTCTTCGGCCGCAACATCGCCTCGCCGGACCAACTGTCCGCCCTCACCGGCCAGCTGCGGGCCGAGCGCGACGACGTCCTCGTCGCGATCGACGAGGAGGGCGGCGACGTGACCCGCCTGGAGGTGCGCAGCGGCTCCTCCTTCCCGGGCAACCACGCGCTCGGCGCGGTCGACGACGTGGAGCTGACCCGGCAGGTCGCCCACGAACTGGGCCTGCGCCTCGCCTCCTGCGGCGTCAACCTCAACTGGGCCCCCTCCGCCGACGTCAACTCCGACCCGCGCAACCCGGTCATCGGCGTCCGCTCCTTCGGCGCCGACACCGAACTCGCCGCCCGGCACACCGCCGCCTACGTCACCGGCCTGCAGTCCGCCGGAGTCGCCGCCTGCACCAAGCACTTCCCCGGCCACGGCGACACGGCCGTCGACTCCCACCACGCCCTGCCGCGCATCGGTGTCTCCGCCGAGGTGCTGGCCGAACGCGAGCTGATCCCGTTCCGCGCCGCCATCGCCGCCGGGACCCGGGCCGTCATGAGCGCCCACATCCTGGTGCCCGCCCTGGACCCCGACCACCCGGCCACGCTCTCCCGCCGCATCCTCACCGGCCTGCTCCGCGACGATCTCGGCTACGACGGCCTGATCGTCACCGACGGCATGGAGATGCGCGCCATCGCCGGCACCTACGGCATCGAACGCGGCAGCGTCCTCGCGATCGCCGCGGGCGCCGACGCGATCTGCGTGGGCGGCGGCCTCGCCGACGACGCGACCGTGCTGCGCCTGCGGGACTCCCTGGTCGCCGCCGTGCGCGGGGGCGAACTCCCTGAGGAACGCCTCGCCGAGGCCGCCGACCGGGTGCGCGCACTGGCCCGCTGGACGGGCACGGCGAGCCGCCCGGCCGGGACGACGTCCCACAGCACCGGGATCGGCCTGCACGCCGCCCGCCGCGCCCTCACCGTGACCGCGGCGCCCGGCCTCGGCAGTCCCGGCACCTTCGAGCCCCTCACCGAACCGCCCTACGTCGCCGCCCTCACCCCCGTCGCCAACATCGCCGTGGGCGACGAGACCCCGTGGGGCGTCGCGGCGGAACTCGTCCACCTCCTGCCGGGCACGGTGACCGGCAGCTTCTCCGCCGTGGACGGCCCGCAGCGGGAGGCCGGGGAGAAGGCAGGACGGGAGGCGCTCCAGGCGGCCGGCACCCGCCGCATCGTCGCCGTCGTCCGCGACGAGCACCGCCACCCCTGGATGGCCTCGGCCCTCGACACCCTGCTCGCGGCGCGCCCCGAGACCGTGGTGGTCGAGATGGGCGTCCCCCAGGCCGCTCCACGAGGCGCCCTGCACATCGCCACCCACGGCGCGGCCCGCGTCTGCGGCCGCGCGGCGGCAGAGGTGATCGCCGGGGTCACGGGGGTGTGAGAGCGCAGCCGGCCCGCCGCCCCGGGAAATTCCCGGGCGTGATCTGGGCCGGCAGGGCCGTCCACCTTGGCGCACCTTCGCCGGTAAGCAGGCGCAGCCCCCTCCACATCACGGTTGTAAGCCTGCATCTGAATGTAGTACTTCTTATACATGAGCGAGCAGGTGCACAACAGGTTGGCGGTGGTGCGCGCCGAACGCAAGGTGTCGCGCCAAAGCCTGGCCGAGGCAGTGGGAGCCCACTACCAGACCATCGGCTACATCGAGCGGGGGCAGTACAACCCGAGCCTCGACCTGGCGCTGAAGATCTCCAAGTTCTTCGGTCTGCCGGTCGAGGCCCTCTTCTCCCTCGAACCGTTCCGCCCGCTCACCGACGAGGTCTACGGGAGGAACCAGACATGACGACGACTCGCCTCACCCGCTACGACCGGAGCATGCTGCGGCTGATGAACGACCGCCGCGCGGCGGCCTGGTACGCCACGGCGACCCGCCGCCGTCTGACCGTCGTCGCCCATGTCGTCCTCAGCGGGGCCATCGGCGGCCTGATGACCCACTTCTGCCTCGCCGAGGGCGAACCGTTGTGGTCCGTCGCCGTGACGGCGGTGCTGTTCCTTCCCTGGATGGTCGCGACGGGCATGATCAACGGCGCCACCCGGGGTCTGCTGGAACTGCGTGAACGCGCGCTGGACGAGCGGCAGTCGGCGGAGCGCAGCCGCGTCCTGGCCCGGGCCCACCGCGTGACGACCCTGCTCCTGGCCGCAGCGGCGGTCACCCTGCTGATCACGGGCGGCACCGCCGGCGACGCCCCGAAGGCGTACGCCGCCCCCGTGCTCATCGCCGTACTCGTCGTGCACTGGATGATGCCCCTGTGGGTGGCCGGCTGGCGCGCCCAGGACGAACCGGCCGACGAGGACGTACTTGAGGTCGGGGCCCTGTAGCTCTGAAGCCTGACGTCCGGGACAGGCCCCGGGGAGCAGGGGATGTCGTCCCTCCGCGAGTCGGGGTTCGAGAGCGAGCGTCCCCCCCGGGGGGCGAGGGGCCGAAAAATCCCGAGGGGTCCCGGCGGTGTGCCGGCGGGGGCAGCCAGGTGAGCGAGGGTTCGGAGGGGGTCGGAGGATGCCCAGGGAGGGTCTCAGATCCCCTGCCACTCCGGCTTGTTGGCGTAGGTGTGCCGGAAGTAGTCCGCCAGCTTCAGCTTCGACGCCGCGGGCTCGTCGACGACGACGGTCGCGTGCGGGTGGAGCTGGAGCGCGGACGCGGGGCACACCGCCGCTACCGGCCCTTCCACCGACGCGGCGACCGCGTCCGCCTTGTTCTCGCCGGTGGCGAGCAGCACCAGGTGCCGGGCCTCCAGGATGGTGCCGATGCCCTGCGTAATCACGTGGTGCGGCACCTGATCGATGTCACCGTCGAAGAAGCGCGCGTTGTCGATCCGGGTCTGCTCGGTCAGCGTCTTGATCCGCGTCCGCGACGCCAGCGACGAGCACGGCTCGTTGAAACCTATGTGCCCGTCGGTCCCGATGCCGAGCAGCTGAAGGTCCACGCCCCCCGCGTCCGACAGCGCCTTGTCGTAGGCCTCGCATGCCCCCTGCACGTCCGCCGCTGTGCCGTCCGGGCCGGTGAACTGCTCCATGCCGATGCCGAGCGGCTCCAGCACCTCACGTCGCAGCACCGACCGGTACGACTCCGGGTGATCGGCGGGCAGCCCCACGTACTCGTCGAGCTGCGCGATCCGCGCGCGTCCGATGTTCACCGCACCGGAGCGCACCTTCGCCGCCAGCGCCTCGTACACGGGCAGCGGCGTCGAGCCGGTGGCCACGCCGAGCAGGGCGGCGGGCTTGTGCCGGAGCAGCTGAGCCATGGCCTCGGCGATGAGCTCGCCGCCCGCCCTGCCGTCCGGGACGATGACAACTTCCACGTTGGGCCTGCCGATCTGAGAGGAGCACTCAACTGGGACTGGGCCTGTGAGGGGCCATGTGGTTTAGACCAATCTAACAGAGCGGCCCTCCCCGGCCCAGGGTGAAGGCCGCCACTCCCGCTCGGGCGACGCTGCCTGCCGTGCCCACCGGGCCGCCAGAGGGGGAACAGTGCCACTGCGCACAAGGTGAGAAAGCGGACTCGAGGCCTCCCGGGCGGGCGGTGTCCGGCCCGGGGGAGTGGAATGGGCTCTGCAGTCTCCCCGCTCCCGGGAAGGACCCACCCCATGACCGCCCCCGCCGCACCAGGTCCCCTCAGCGAGCAGCCCCCGGGCCGGACCATGGCCCGTGAGATGGCGGAACAGCCCGCCGTCCTGCGCCGGCTCCTGTCCGAGGGCGCCCCCGCCATCCAGGACGTCGCACGGAAGATCGCCGCCCGCAGACCCCGTTTCGTCCTGCTGACCGCCCGGGGCACCTCCGACAACGCCGCGCTGTACGCCAAGTACCTCCTGGAGGTCCGGCTCGGCCTGCCCTGCGGACTCACCTCGATGTCCACGACCACGGCCTACGGCGCCCGCCCCGACCTCACCGGCGTCCTGGTCGTCACCGTCAGCCAGTCCGGCGGCAGCCCGGATCTGGTCGCCTCGACCCGGGCCGCCCGGGAGGCCGGCGCGATCACCCTGGCCGTCACCAACAACCCGGGCTCACCGCTCGCCGGTGTCTCCGAACACCACATCGACATCATGGCCGGACCCGAGAAGGCCCTCCCCGCGACCAAGACGTACACGGCCTCCCTTCTCGCGCTCTACCTCTTCGTCGAGGGGCTACGGGGCGGTGACGGCGCGCCGGCGCGGGTGCTGCCGGACCTCGCCGGGCAACTGCTCGCCCGGCAGGACGAGGTGCGCACGCTCGCCGCCCGCTACCGCTTCGCCGAGCGCATGGTGATCACCTCCCGGGGCTACGGCTACCCCACGGCCAAGGAGGCCGCCCTCAAGCTGATGGAGACCAGTTACATCCCCGCCCTCTCCTACTCCGGCGCGGACCTGCTGCACGGGCCGCTGGCCATGGTCGACAACGTCTCCCCGGTCATCGCGGTGGTGACCGACGGCAAGGGCGGCGAAGCCCTCCAGCCCGTCCTGGACCGGCTGCGAGGCCGCGGCGCCGACCTCGTCGTCATCGGCCCCCGGCACCAGGTCGAGCAGGCATCGGCCGGTTTCGTCCTGCCCACGGAGGGCGTGGCGGAGGAGGTGCAGCCCGTGCTGGAGATCATCCCGCTCCAGCTGTTGGCCTACGAGGTCACCATCGCCCGCGGCCAGGACCCGGACGCACCCCGGGCGCTGGCGAAGGTGACGGAGACCCGCTGAGACCGGGGGAGCCGGGGGGTGGAGCCAGGGGGCCCCGCTCGTGTGCCCAGCTTCCGCGCGGCATCGGGCCCTGGAGCCGCGTGCCGGAGGGCCGGCGCCGCCGAGGCGATGGCGTGTCAGGTGAGCGAACCTCCCGTCACGTCCACCCAGGCACCCGTTATCCACCGCCCGCCGTCCGACACCAGGAACGCCACCACGTCCGCGACCTCGGCGGGTTGACCCACCCCGCCCAGCGCCGACAGCGCCGCGGCCTTCGCCCAGCCGTCGGGGCTGCCGTGCAGCAGGGGCGCCGTGTTGTCCGTCTCGATGATCCCCGGGGCCACCGAGTTCACCGTGATGCCGCGAGGCCCCAGCACCTTGGACAGATCACGTGAGAAGACGTCCAGCGCGCCCTTGGTCATCGCGTACGCCACGTTGTCCGGCATCGCCGCCGTCCGGGCCAGGCCCGACGAGATGTTGACGACCCGGCCGCCGTCGCGCAGGCGGGTCATCGCGTGCTTGAGGATGAAGAACGGCGCCTTCACGTTCACCGCGAAGACCTCGTCGAACTCCCGCTCCTCAAGAAGCGCGACCGGCCGTGTGCTGCCGATCGCCGCGTTGTTCACCAGGATGTCCAGCCCATCTGCGTGCCGGTCGAACTCCTCCCACAGTGCCTCGGAGTCCCCGGGCACTCCCAGTTCCGCCCCCACCGCGAACGCCGACCCCCCGGCCCTCTCGATCGCCGCGACCGTCTCCTTCGCCGCCGTCTCGTTCTTGCCGTAGTGCACCGCGACCCGGGCTCCGTCGCTCCCCAATCGCTCGGCAATGCCTCGCCCGATGCCCCTGCTCGCCCCCGTGACGAGTGCCGTCCTGCCTGTGAGCACGCCCATGACGGCGCCCCCCTTCATATTTTTCTAGCAGTCGCTACAGAAATGACCGTACAACAGCCCGCCCCCATTTCTCTAGTGCCCGCTATAAAATGCACCCCATGGTGAACGACGACGGAGCCGCGAAGGCTCCCCAAGGGGCCGGCGCCTCGAACGCGCAGGCTCTTCAGCGGTCTGACGCCGCGAGTGCGAAGCCTTCCGAGGGGCCCGACGCCGCGAGTGCAAGAGTCGGCGGGACCGGTAGGGCGAGGACCAGGCCCCGCGGACGCCCCCGCTCCTTCGATCGCGAAACCGCGCTGGAGAAGGCCCTCCTGGCCTTCTGGGAGCACGGTTACGAGGCGACGTCCGTCTCCGATCTCACCCGCGTCATGGACATCGGCGCCCCGAGCCTCTACGCCGCCTTCGGCGACAAGCGGTCCCTCTTCGACGAGGTGGTCCGCGTGTACGGCACGCGCTACGGATCGTTCGCCGAGCGCGCCCTCACCGAGGAGCCCACCGCCCGGGCCGCCGTCGAGCGCACCCTGCGCGAGGCCGCCACCGCCTACACCGAACCCGGCCGCCCGCACGGCTGCCTCGTCGTCCACGCCGCCGCGAACTGCTCGAACCCGGAGGTGGAACAATCGCTGCGGGACCGCCGCAACGCCAACATCGCCGCCTTCGAAAGCCGCATCGGGGCCGACGTCGCCGCCGGCGTGCTGCCGCCGGCCACCGACGCCACCGCCCTGGCCCGTCACACCGGAGCGATGATCCAGGGCATGTCACAACAGGCACGGGACGGGGCGAGCAGGGAGGAACTGGAGGCGGTCGCGGAAATTGCCCTGGCCATCTGGCCCCGCACAGGAACCCACACGGGTTAGGCTGCCTGCTGGACGCCGGTGCGTCCGCTGCGTCGCGGAAATGACAACAACGAACAGCCTCCAACGCATGGACACCACAAGTGGTCTAGTCCACAATGCGTTACGAGAGCGCGTGTGCAACGCGCACAAGCCTCCGTCTTCCCCGCACAGGAAGACGGACCGAGGAACCGAGGCTCTCTGCCCTGACTGCCCCGGCTCCTCATCCTTCGGCCGACCGGGACCGCACACCCCACGGCCGATGTTGCTCCGGGCTGCGGTGCCGGGAGGGTTGAGGGTCCCTCTCAGGCGCCGCGGCCCGCGGGTGTTTCAGGGCCGTACGAACCCCCGGGTACGCTCGCACACGTGCCCTCCATGAACGAACTCGTACGCCAGCACACCGCCCTCGACGACACCGACCTCGAGTGGCTGCACCTGCTGGTCTCGGAGTGGCAGCTGCTCTCCGACCTCTCCTTCGCCGACCTGGTCCTGTGGGTCCCCACCAGCGACGGCACCCGGTACGTCTCGGTCGCCCAGATGCGGCCCAACACCGGCCCGACCTCGTACCAGGACGACATGGTGGGCCACCTCGTCCCGCGCGGCCGCCGGCCGATGCTGGACGCCGCCCTCGACGAGGGGCGCATCGTGCGCGAGGGCGACCCCGAGTGGCGCGAGGAGGTGCCCGTCCGGGTCGAGTCGATCCCCGTCCGGCGGGAGGGACGCGTCCTCGGCGTCATCGCACGCAACACCAACCTCCTCACCGTGCGTACCCCGAGCCGCCTCGAACTCACGTATCTGCAGAGCGCCTCCGACCTCGCGCAGATGATCGCGGCAGGGTCCTTCCCGTTCGCGAACCAGCAGCTCGACATGGACGCCTCACCCCGCGTGGGTGACGGACTGATCCGGCTCGACGCCGACGCCATCGTCCAGTACGCCTCACCGAACGCCCTGTCCGCGTACCACCGGCTCGGCCTCGCCTCCGACCTCGTCGGCCAGCACCTCGGCCGGACCACCGCCGAGCTCGCCCCGACCCGGGGCCCGGTGGACGAGGCGCTCGCCAAGGTCGCCAGTGGCTGGGCGCCGCGCGAGTTCGAGATCGAGGCCAGCGACGGGGTCATCCAGTTCCGCGCGATCCCGCTCAAGCCGAAGGGCACCCGCATCGGTTCCCTCGTCCTGCTCAGGGACGTCACCGAACTGCGTCGGCGGGAGCGTGAGTTGATCACCAAGGACGCGACGATCCGGGAGATCCACCACCGCGTCAAGAACAACCTCCAGACGGTGGCGGCGCTGCTGCGCCTCCAGGCCCGGCGCATCGAGTCCGACCGTGGGCGCGAGGCTCTCGAGGAGGCGGTGAGGCGCGTCGGATCGATTGCGATCGTGCACGAGACGCTCTCCCAGAACCTGGACGAGCGCGTGGAGTTCGACGACATCGCCGACCGCGTCCTGGCGATGGTCGCGGAGATCTCCCCGGGCAAGGTGGCGGGCCGGCGCACCGGCCGTTTCGGCATCCTCGACGCCGAGGTCGCCACACCGCTGTCGATGGTGCTGACCGAGGTCCTGCAGAACGCGCTGGAGCACGGGTTCCGCGAGGGTGACACCGGCACGGTCGAGGTGTCGGCGGTGCGCGGCGGCACCACCAAGGAGGCCCGGCTGCTGGTCACGGTCCAGGACGACGGGGTCGGTCTGCCGGAGGGCTTCGATCCGCACACCGCCGGCAATCTCGGGCTCCAGATCGTGCGGACGCTGGTGGAGGGCGAGTTGGGCGGCACGTTCGACATGGTTCCGGCCCCGGAGCGCGGCACCCGTGTGATCCTTGACATTCCGGTGCGGTCCCAGAAGTAGCGGTCGTCCGAAAGCCTCGGGGAAGGCCCGGAAAAGCAATGAGCCCCGGGCCACCAAGTGGCCCGGGGCTAAAGCTCGTTGCTGCTTGTTCTAAGCGCATCGGGGGAACTGCGCGCTGCGGCTCGGGGGCGGGAGATGCGTACTCGCTGCACGCGCCGCCAAGCTCAGGCTGTCAGCAGGGGTGGGTTGTCAGGCGGAGGCCTGACGAGCCCGGTTGCGGGCGGCGCGGCGCTTCATGGCACGGCGCTCGTCCTCGCTGAGACCACCCCAGACGCCGGAGTCCTGGCCGGACTCGAGCGCCCACTGCAGACACTGCTCGATCACCGGGCAGCGACGGCAGACGGCCTTGGCTTCCTCGATCTGCAGCAGCGCAGGACCGGTGTTGCCGATGGGGAAGAAGAGCTCGGGGTCTTCCTCGCGGCAAACGGCGTTGTGACGCCAGTCCATGGCTGCTACCTCTCCTTGGTATTACGTGCAGGTGCTTGTGAATGTGAACGCTTTCACGAATCCCTCAACAAGTGAAGGGCCGACCGTCAGGGTCACCCGACGAAGGTCCTGTGAGTTGAAGAGGGGTTCCGGTGATCAGTGGAGGCCGGTCTTGCGGGCCGTCCCGATCGCCACGTAGAGACTCGCAAACCTCAGCGGCGGATACAACCCCTTCTGGAAAGTTTTTTTTGATTCTTCGGTGTCGACTAGGTCACAGCCGTACTTCCATGGGGTGGATCCTGGCCTAAACGTTCGAGTGAAAGGACTTTAGCCAGTTCTGCTCACACAATCACACGCAGTGCACGGCGTACGCCTGTGAACGTCACGCTGGTCCGCAGCCCCAGGTGGTCACCGTCCATCTGGAGGGGGAGCGGGACCTTCGAATGCAAGGTGAACTCTGTCAAGTCATGCAGAGAGGTGGCGTGCTTTCCCTGGGGTCCACGCTCGGGGGACGAAGTGAGCAACTGGGTGCCATACCGGGCAACCGCAGCAGTCGAGAGGCGGCTGAGACCGAAGAGGTCGAGGCCGGTATCGAACGAGGCTTTAGGTGCCGCGTAGATCGGGCGATTCCCCAGAAACGTCCAGGGCGAGGTGTTCGAGACTATGGACAGCACCAGATCGGTGACCGGATCCTCGCCGGCCCGCTCCAGGGTGATCGTCCCGTTGCGGCGGTTCGGCTCACCCAGGAGCTGTCGCATCACCTGGCGCACGTAGAGAGCGTGTGTGGATTTCCGGCCGCGCTCACGGTGCTGCTCCACGCGACCCACCACACCGGCGTCGAAGCCGAGACCCGCGTTGAAGGTGAACCAGCGGGACGGCACCGACTCGTCCTCGGTGCCCGGCGTGCCCGAGGTCAGACCCAGGCCGACGGTCCGCTCGCTGCCGTCTCGCAGGGCGTCCAGCAGGGCTCCGGTGGCTTCCACGGCGTCGTTGGGCAGTCCCAGGGCGCGGGCGAACACGTTGGTGGAGCCGCCCGGAACCACCGCGAGGCCCGGCAGGTGCCCCGGAGCGGGGCCGGCGTGCAGGAGGCCGTTGACCACTTCGTTGACCGTGCCGTCGCCGCCGAGGGCCACCACCAGGTCGATGTCGTCACTGTCCGCCGCGTGCCGGCCCAGGTCGCGCGCGTGACCGCGGTACTCGGTCGTGACCGCCTCGAGCTTCATCTCGCTGGCGAGCGCATGGATCAGTACGTCGCGTGTGCGCGCACTTGTGGTGGTTGCCGCCGGATTGACCACGAGGAGTGCACGCATGACTGGCAGCGTACCTACTGGGGGGTACCGGGCCCATACCGAGGTAGGGATCAGGTAAGAGGGCGGAGGTGAACCTGGCCACGAGGGGCGCGTACGACGAGGGCTACTCTTCAGGGGTGAGCAGTGAGCAGACCCCCACCACCGAGGAAACCACCGGCCCGCGCCCCCGGCGTCTGACGTACGCCGCGCTGCTGGCCGCGCTGGAGGGTCTCGCACTGGTCGTCGGCGGCGTCTGGATCCTCGTCCTCGGCCTCACGGGGCACCCCGACGACCGGCAGCAGGCCGTGACCGGGGGCATCACGCTGGTCGTGCTCGCGCTGCTGCCGCTGTTCGCGGCCCGCGGGCTGCTCGCCCTGCGCAGCTGGAGCCGAGGCCCGGCCGTGATCACCCAGCTCATGGCGCTGCCGGTGGCCTACAACCTGCTGCAGGCCGACAGCATGGCCATCCCCGGCGGGATCGCCCTCGCGGTCGCGGCCGTCGCGTCGCTCGTCCTGCTGGTGAACCCCGAGACGACCCGGGCCCTCGGGATCCGCGGGCCCGGCAACTCCGGCGACCTTCAGAAGTAGCCGTCACTCCTCGACGAGGAGTTTCTCCCGCAGCTGTGCCAGCGTGCGCGCCAGCAGCCGGGAGACGTGCATCTGGGAGATGCCGACCTCCTGGGCGATCTGCGACTGCGTCATGTTGCCGAAGAACCGAAGCAGCAGGATCCGCTTCTCGCGCGGCGGAAGATCCTCCAGCAGGGGCTTGAGGGACTCCCGGTACTCCACGCCCTCCAGCGCCTCGTCCTCGGCGCCGAGGGTGTCCGCGACGGCCGGGGACTCGTCGTCGGTGTCGGGAACGTCCAGGGACAGCGTGGAGTACGCGTTGGCGGACTCCAGGCCCTCCAGGACCTCCTCCTCCGAGATCGCCAGCTTCTCGGCGAGCTCGTGGACCGTGGGGGAGCGGCCGTGCAGCTGCGAGAGCTCGGCCGTGGCCGTGGTCAGCGCCAGGCGCAGCTCCTGAAGCCGGCGCGGGACGCGCACCGCCCAGCCCTTGTCGCGGAAGTGCCGCTTGATCTCGCCGACGACCGTCGGGGTCGCGTACGTCGAGAACTCCACGCCGCGGTCCGGGTCGAAACGGTCGACCGACTTGATCAGCCCGATCGTGGCGACCTGGGTGAGGTCGTCCAGTGGCTCGCCCCGGTTGCGGAAGCGGCGCGCGAGATGCTCCACGAGCGGCAGATGCATCCGGACCAGCTGGTTGCGCAGCTCCGCGTACTCGGGGCTGCCGCTGCTCAGTGTGCGCAGCTTGAGGAACATCTCGCGCGCCCCGCTGCGGTCCGGAGAGCCGTGCTGCGCACTCTGTGCGTGGTGTGCACGCGGCGCCTGATCCTCGGAGTCTCGCTCGTGCTCGCTCATCGTCCCGCCCGTCGCCCTTCCCCGAGCCCTCGCCTCCTCCGCCACTCTCGACTTCTCGCGAGTGGGGGGACCCCCCTGGGCCGGGGATGCTCCGATGCCCCCGCCCAAAGGCGCGCTCCGCACGGCATCGTCCCGGCCGGGCCGCCCGCCGCCCGGCAGGACGACCCCCGCGGAGTCGTCCTCGGGATGCGGGCGGGCCTGCTCGGGGATGCCGTCGATGCCGTCCGCCATGCGCCGGGCACCCTTCGGGCCACGCGTGCCCGTGTCCTCGGTCGGCAGCTCTCGTGTGCCGCGCTCTTCGTCCCGCACCGGCCCGTCCTCGCTCCTCACGCCGGCCCGGGTCCCGCGCCGCGCTGTTTGTAGAGGCTGATCGAAACGGTTTTGTCCTTGTCCACGGCGGACGAGACCTTGCCCGCGAGAGCGGACAGGACGGTCCAGGCGAAGGTGTCCCGCGAGGGGGCATGACCGTCCGTGGTCGGCGCCGAGACGGTGACCTCGAGTGAGTCGTCGACGAGGCGGAAGACGCAACTGAGCACCGAGCCGGGCACGGCCTGCTGAAGCAGGATCGCGCAGGCCTCGTCCACTGCGATGCGCAGGTCCTCGATCTCGTCGAGGGTGAAGTCCAAACGGGCCGCGAGACCGGCCGTGGCCGTACGCAGCACCGACAGGTAGGCCCCCGCGGCCGGCAGCCGGACTTCCACGAAGTCCTGGGTCGCGGGCTCGCCTGCGATCTGGGACACCCTCACCTCCATGGTGGTACAAGCGTTTCAGGGCCGAGGGTCGTCCCCCGGGATAACGCGATACGTGGTTCAGCGGTGACGCTACCGCGCTCTCGACGGTCCTGTCCCCGGGACCCCAACCCCTTGTCGTCACTCACAGTAAACCTGTGGATACGCTCCGTGTCTAGGGGTTGGGCGGGCCCAAAAGGGAAGAGCGCGCGCCGGGTTGACGTACCCAGACGTCAGACGGTCGAACCGTCCGCCGCCGGGGTCCTGTCGCGTCACACCAGGACATGGTCGACGAAGCACCAGCGCCAGGTCTCCCCGGGCTCGTGTGTCCGCATCACGGGGTGACCGGACTCCTTGTGATGCTCCGACGCGTGCCGTCCCGGCGAGGAGTCGCAGCAGCCGACGTGACCGCAGCTGAGACACAGCCGCAGCTGCACAGGATCCATGCCCTCGGCCAGACACTCCGGACACGTCTCGCTGAGCGGGCCGGGTTCGGGGTGCGGCAGCGCCTCGGCGTGCGTGCACTGTTTCATGATTGCCAGGTTACGACGGTCGGGCGGAAGACCGCGCCGAAAAATGAGGGTGGGCGAGAACGATGGACGTGATGCCACTGCTGCTGCTCGTGGCGGGCAGTGCCGCGATCGCGGCGGCCGCGCGGCGCACCCCGGTGCCGGCGCCGCTGCTGCTGGTGGCCGTGGCGCTGGGGGTCAGCTATGTACCGGGGGTGCCCGAGTACACGCTCGACCCGCACGTCGTCCTGCCGCTGATCCTGCCGCCGCTGCTGCACACGGCAGCGACCGAGAGCTCCTACCTCGACCTGCGGGCGCAGCTGCGGCCGGTCGCGATGCTGTCCGTCGGGTACGTGCTCTTCGCGACCTTCGTCGTCGGCTGGGCCCTGTACGTGATCGTGCCGGGGATGCCGCTGACCGCGGCCCTGGTCTTCGGCGCGGTGGTGGCACCCCCGGATGCGGTCGCGGCGACGGCGGTCGCCCGCCGGGTGGGGCTGCCGTCGCGGATCACCACGATCCTCCAGGGCGAGTCCCTGCTCAACGACGCCACCGCGATCACCGCCTACCGCGTGGCGCTGGCCGCCGCCGTCGGCGAGGGCGCGACCTGGGCCGAGGGGATCGGCGAGTTCCTCCTCGCGGCGGTCGGCGGCGTCGTGGTGGGTCTGCTGCTGATGGCGCCGATCCACTGGCTGCGCACCCACGTGAAGGAAGCGCTGCTGCAGAACACGCTGTCCCTGCTGATCCCCTTCGTCGCGTATGCCGTCGCCGAGCAGCTGCACGCCTCCGGTGTCCTCGCGGTCGTGGTCGTCGCGCTCTACCTGGGACACCGCGCGTGGGAGGTCGATTTCGCGACCCGCCTGCAGGAGGAGGCGGTCTGGAAGATGGTCGCCTTCGTCCTGGAGTCGGCGGTGTTCGCGCTGATCGGCCTGCAGCTGCCGGTGGTGCTGAGGGGGCTCGGGGAGTACGAGGGCGTCGACGCCGCCTGGTACGCGGTCGCCGTCTTCCTGGTCGTCGTCGCGGCCCGGTTCGTCTGGGTCTACCCCGCCACCTTCCTGCCGCGGCTGCTGTCGGCCCGGGTGCGGGAACGGGAGGAGAACCCCACGTGGAAGGGGCCCTTCGTCATCGCCTGGGCCGGGATGCGGGGTGTGGTCTCGCTGGCCATCGCCTTCTCCATCCCGCTCACCATGCACGACGGCGAGGAGCCCTTCCCGCAGCGCAACCTCATCCTCTTCCTGACCTTCACGACGGTCATCGGGACCTTGGTCGTGCAGGGCCTGACCCTGCCGCCGCTCATCCGGGTGCTGAAGTTCCCCGGGCGGGACGCGCAGACCGAGACGCTCGCCGAGGCCAACGCCCAGGCGCAGGCGTCCCGGGCCGCCGAGCGACGCCTGGACGAGCTCCTCACCGATGAGCGCAACGCCCTGCCCGCCCCGCTCGCGGACCGGCTGCGCATCGTGCTGGAGCGCCGCCGCAACGCCGTCTGGGAGCGGCTCGGCCAGGCCAACCCGGTCACCGGGGAGTCCGTGGACGACACCTACCGGCGACTGTCGAGGGAGATGATCAGCGCCGAGCGCGAGGTGTTCGTCAGACTCCGGGACGGCCGTTACATCGACGACGAGATGCTGCGGACCCTGCTGCGCAGGCTGGACCTGGAGGAGGCGGCGGCTTTCCGGGAGGCCGCCTGACGGCGGAGCGACGCCTGGAGGAACAACCAGCAGCGTCAAGGAACAGCGGCGTCAAGGAACAGTGAGCTCAAGGAACAGCGAGGTCAAGGATCGGCGGGGCCAAGGCTCAGCGGCGCCAAGGGCCAGCGCGCCGAGGATCAGCGGCGCCGAGGAACGCGCAGGGGCTCCTCAGGGGAAAGGGCGGCCGGTGATCACGGCCGCTACCGCAGTCCCGCGCGGGAAGGCTCCCTCATCCGCCAGTGTGACGAGTCCGTACAGCAGTTTGGCGACGTACAGACGCTCCACCGGCAGCCCGTGCCGCTGTTCGAAGTCCGCCGCGAAGGCGTCGAGCTCGGCGGGCACGCGCGCGTAGCCACCGAAATGGAAGCGCTCGTCAAGACTCCACGTGCCGCGCCGGCCGCCGAACGCCGCACGCTGCAGCGCCTCCGTCTCGGCGGTCAGGAAGCCGCCCTTGAGCACCGGCACACCGAGGGCACGCGAGCCGGACCCGAGACCGGCGGCCATCCCCGCGAGCGTGCCACCGGTACCGCAGGCGACGGCGGCGACGTCGGCCCGCTCGCGCAGTTCGGCGCCGAGTGCCCGGCAGCCGCGCACGGCCTCGGCGTTGCTGCCGCCCTCGGGGACGACGTACGCGTCCTCGGCGTCCGCCGCGCGCAGGATGCCGGCCAGCTCCGGCGGCGAGGCCTTGCGGCGGTAGGTCCCCCGGTCGACGAAGTGCAGCCGCATGCCGTCGGCCGCGCAGCGGGCCAGCGAGGGGTTCAGGGGCCGCCCGGCCAGCTCGTCGCCGCGTACGACACCGACCGTGGGGATGCCGAGCAGCCGTCCGGCCGCGGCCGTGGCGCGCAGGTGGTTGGACCAGGCGCCGCCGAAGGTGACGACGGGACGGCCGGCGGCGGCTGCCAGGTTCGGCGCGAGTTTGCGCCACTTGTTGCCGATCAGCTCGGGGTGGATCAGATCGTCCCGCTTCAGCAGCAGCCGCACGCCCCTGCGCTCGAACCGGCCGTCCACGACTTCCTGCACCGGTGACGGCAGCCGGGGACGCAGCGCGGCGAGTCCTGGGGTGTCGGGGCTGGTCACCGGGCCATTGTCACCCGGACGTGGGGGCGAGGGCCCCGGTGCTGACGCCGCCGGGCCCCGGCACCCGTTTCGCGTCCCGGACAGGGGCGCTTTCGCATGCCGCGAGAGGCCCCCTTTGCCCAGCAGTGCGAAGATCCATTCCCCCTCTTTCGGGTAATAGCACCACGACGGCGGGTGCGGAAGGCTTGCCGGTGCACATCGATGCCCGAGGCATGTGGGCGTCGGTCACAACCGGGAGGGCAGTTCTCTATGTCGGTAGGCGAAGAGGTCCGCACCGAGCAGACCAAGCCGCAGCAGAGTCTCGGCACGGCGGCCGCGCGGAACCTGGCCACCACGACCAAGTCCGTGCCGCAGATGCAAGAGATCAGCTCGCGCTGGCTGCTGCGGATGCTGCCCTGGGTCGACATCCAGGGCGGCACGTACCGGGTGAACCGACGGCTGACGTTCGCCGTGGGCGACGGCCGGGTGACGTTCGTGAAGACCGGCGACCGCGTCGAGGTCATCCCCGCCGAGCTGGGGGAGCTGCCGGCGCTGCGGTCGTACGAGGACGAGGAGGTGCTCTTCGAGATCTCCCGCCGCTGCGAGCAGAGGGAGATCCCGGCGGGTGAGGTGATCGCCTCCTTCGGCAGCCCGTCCGACGAGGTGTACCTCCTGGCGCACGGCAGGGTGGAGAAGGTCGGCACGGGCCCCTACGGGGAGGACGAGTCCCTCGGGGTCCTCGCCGACGGCGCATACTTCGGCGACGACGCACTGCTCGACGAGGACGCCATCTGGGAGTTCACGGCCCGCGCCCTCACCGCCTGCACCGTTCTCGTGCTGCCCCGCCAAGAGTTCCAGCAGATCGCGGAGCGCTCGGACACCCTGCGCGAACACCTCCGGCAGCGCCGCTCGATCCCCTCCCAGCGCTCCAACCCGTACGGCGAGAAGGAGATCGACCTCTCCTCCGGCCACTCCGGCGAACCGGACATCCCGCACACCTTCGTCGACTACGAGGCCCGGCCCCGTGAGTACGAACTGAGCGTCGCCCAGACCGTGTTGCGCATCCACACCCGCGTGGCCGACCTCTACAACCAGCCCATGAACCAGACCGAGCAGCAGATCCGGCTGACGGTCGAGGCGCTCAAGGAGCGCCAAGAGCACGAGCTCATCAACAACCGCGACTTCGGGCTCCTGCACAACTGCGAGTACGACCAGCGGATCCAGCCGCACGACGGTGTGCCCGGCCCGGACGACATGGACGAGCTCCTCAGCAGGCGCCGCGGCACCAAGTTGCTCCTCGCCCACCCGCGTGCCATCTCCGCGTTCGGCCGCGAGCTCAACAAGCGCGGGCTGGTGCCCGAGACCATCGACATGGCCGGCAACCGCATCCCGACCTGGCGCGGTGTGCCGATCTTCCCGTGCAACAAGATCCCGGTCTCGGACGCCCGCACGACGTCCATCATCGCCCTGCGTACCGGCGAGGCCGACCAGGGCGTGATCGGTCTGCGCGCGTCCGGCATCCCGGACGAGATCGAGCCCAGCCTGTCGGTGCGTTTCATGGGCATCAACGAACAGGCCATCATCAAGTACCTGGTCACGGCCTACTACTCGGCCGCGGTCCTGGTGCCGGACGCGCTCGGCGTCCTGGAGAACGTCGAGATCGGCCGCTGGCGGTGACGCTTGCGGCACACCGGCCGTGTCCCCGCCCGTCAGGGCGGGTACATCCTCGGGGTACGCGCCCAGCGGCAGCGGAAGCGCCACCCTCCGCTCATTCTCCGAGGCGGTCCCATGGGTGAGTCCCTCACGGAGTCCGGGACGGAGACGACGCTGCCCGCCCCGGACGGGCAGCGCCACGCCGGGCACCGGCGCACGGCCGGGACACCAGCGGGGCGAGCGACCATCGGGGCACAGCGCGGCAGCCGGCCGGCGCCGGCCGAGGCGCACGAGGCGGTCATGCTGCTGGAGCGGGCCCGGGCGGAGGTCGATCCGGTGCTGCGGGCCGCGCTCGGCTCGCTGCCCGGGCCGATCCGCCGGATCGTGCGATCCCGCTTCGGCTGGGAACAGGCCGACGGCACGGTGACGCAGGGGGGCTCCGGCAGGGCGATCCGGCCCGCGCTGGTCCTCGCCGCTGCGGCGGCCCGCGGCGGGTCCGAGGCGCGGGCGGGGGCGGCTCGGGCAGCTGCGGCGGTCGAACTGGTCCACCACGCCACACTGCTGCACGAAAACGTGACGGACCGGGGCGCCACCCGTCGCCGTCACCCCACCGCGTGGGCCTCGTTCGCCGATGCCGATGCCGATGCCGTCCTCGCCGGGGACGCCTTGCAGGCGCTGGCACTGCGTCTCCTCGCGCAGGATCCGCACCCGGCCGCACGGGCCGCCGCCGTCCGGCTCGCGCACTGCGTGGTCGAACTGTGCGCGGGGCAGCACGCGCACACGACCCTGGAGCGGTGCGCCCGCACGGAGGTCACGCTTGACGAGGTGCTCGCCGTGGCGGAGGCCGAGACGGGCGCCCTGATCGGAAGCGCCTGCGCGATCGGCGGACTGTACGCGGGCGCCGCGGAGGCGGAAGTGGCCGCGCTGGACGCGTTCGGGCGGGAAGCCGGGCTCGCCTTCCGGCTCATCGACGACGTCATCGGCATATGGGGCGATCCGCCCCGCACCGGTGCCCCCGTCGGGGCCGCCCCGGCCGCTCGCAGGAAGTCTCTGCCGGTGGCGGCTGCCTTCGCCTCCGGCCACCCGGCGATGGCGGAACTCGCCGAACTGTACGAAGGTCCAGACGAGATGGGGGATCCGGAGCGCATAGCCCTGGCGGTGGAGCACGCGGGTGGCCGTGACTGGGCCCAGGGCCAGGCGGCGGACCGGATGGCCCGGGCAATGCGGCAGCTGGCCCGAGCCGTGCCGGACCCGGAGGCGGCGGGCGGCCTGCTGGCGCTCGCCGAGTTCGCGACACGGCGGGCCGGTTGAGGGCCCACGGAGGTCGGCGACCGCAGTGGTCGCCGACCCACGCAGTCAGTGGGGCCTTGGAGCTGTGGCCCACATCGGTTGGAGGTCCCTCCCACCGCCGCGAGTGACACCACCGGCGACGGCCCTTCGGGTCACCGAAGGGCAGGACTCCGGAGCGCCGGTGGCCGTGCGGCTCCTGACCCCGCACGGCCACCGGTCTCCGGTCGGCGGGTCCCGCACTGCCCCACGGTGTGCGGGACCCGCTCCCTTCTCGCGCCGCTCCCGGATCAACTCCCGGACCGGTTCCCGGATCCACTCCTGTAACGGCTCCCGCGTGCCTCGTGCACCGCTCCCGCACCGGTCGGGATTGGGCAAACGTTCGACTGAATCCCGCCAAGATCCTGCTCGCAGCGTCCTGTCGGAGCCGGTCCCCCTACGATCGACGCCCGTCGGGACGAGCGAAGGGGCGGGGCATGGGTGTGGCCATCCGGACGGCGGGCGCGGGGGACAGGGAGCTGATCGTCCGGCTTTTGGACGAGGCGTTCCAGGACGACCCCGTGAGCGGCTGGGTCTTCCCCGGTGCGGAGGAGCGCCGCGCCAAGCACCCCGGACTCATGGCCGCCTTCACCGACATCGTGCTCGCGGCCGGCCGCATAGACGTCACCGAGGACGGCTCGGCCTGCGCCCTGTGGCTCTCCATGCCCGGGGACGAAGGCCCCGACGGCCCTGATGGTGCTGAAGGCCCCGACGGCTCCGAGGGCCACGACGGCGCCGCGGACGATGAAGGGCCGGCCCAGGTGCGGGAGGCCGTCGACCCCGACAACGAGCGCATCGAGGCGATCGGCCGGCTGACGGCGGCGATCCATCCCACGGGGCGGGCCCACGAGTACCTGTGGATGATCGGCGTGTCGCCCGGCCGGCAGGGCGAGGGTCTCGGCACCGCGCTCATCGAGGCCGTCCTCGACCGCTGCGACCGTGAGGGCCTGCCCGCCTACCTGGAGGCCAGCAGCGCCCGCAGCCGCAAGTTGTACGAGCGCCTGGGCTTCGCGCCCGCCGGACCGGCCCTCGACCTCCCCGACGGCCCCGCGATGTGGCCCATGTGGCGCGAGCCCAGGCCTTAGCGGCGGCCCGCCGGGACCCACCGGAGCGTCAGCGGCGGCCCGCCGTGACCCACTGGAGCTTTAGCGGCGGCCCGCTCGGAACCACCGGAGCGTCAGCGGCGGCCCGCCCGGAACCACCGGTGAGCGCGAGCGCCTCCAACGGGACTGGCGACCATGCGGAGTGCCCTCTCCCACTTTCGGCGATTCATCGTCATCCTCTTGCAACCACTACAAGGGAAGTACTACAACTGGAGTTGTTGCAGCGACTGCCTACCGAAAGAGACCGGCTTGCGAAAGCTCACGTACTACATCGCCTGTTCCCTCGACGGCTTCATCGGTGACCCGAGCGGAGACGCAACAGCGATGATGCGACTCCTCGACGAGGAGTTCCTCGACTTCCTGAGGACGGAATACCCGGACACCGTGCCCACCCAGGCACGCCGTGCCCTCGGCTTCGACGACCTGCCGAACAAGCGGTTCGACACCATCATTCAGGGACGGGGCAGTTACGACCTCGCCCTGAAGGAGGGCATCACCAGCCCCTACGCCCATCTGCGGGAGTACGTCGCCTCCAGGACCCTGGAGAAGTCGCCCGACCCGAACGTCGGGATCATCGCCGACGACCTGGTCGGGAAGGTCCGTGAACTGAAGGCCGAGGACAGCGAGTTCGGCATCTTCCTGTGCGGTGGCTCCCAGGTCGCGGGGGAACTGCTCGACGAGATCGACGAACTCGTCATCAAGACCTACCCGCTCGTCTACGGGGCGGGCATGCCGATGTTCGGCTGCGGGTTCGCGATCTCGGAGTTCACCCCGGGGTCGGTGCGCACGTTCGGCAACGGCGCTCTGGTGCGCACGTACAGCAGGAAGCGCTGAACCCACGACCGGCCTACTCTGGGGACATGGGCAGCGAAGAACACGTCTGTCCCAGTTGCGGACAGCCGGTTGAGACGGTCGTCCGGCGTCACAAGACGCTGGGCACCTGGGTTCCCCGATGGGTGGCGGGCCCGTGCGGCAACCCGGAATGCGGGGACTACGACCCGGACGCCGTGGGCAGTGGCCACACCGTCGAGGGCGCTCGCCCCGGCGAGGCCCACGCGGCCACCGGGGCAACCGCCCCGCCCGCGACGACGCCCCGGCCCGAAGCCGGCTCCGGTCCGCCCGGCGGGGCTTAGGGCCTGGAGCAGGCCCCCGGTGAAACCGCCGCGAACCATTCCCGAGCCCGTGTCGAGATGCGCCGCCCGGCTCCGACGTCCCCTGTGAAGAGCCGCCCGACGGGGTGGCGCGAGCGAAGGAGCGGACCGATGAAGTACCTGGTCATGGTGCAGGGCACACAGGCGGACTACGAAGCCATGCGGGGCAGGGCCTCGGCGGATTCCCCGGCCTGGAGCGAGGCCGAGCTGCAGACCATGTTCGCCTACATGGGAGCCATCAACGACGACCTCTCCGACAGTGGAGAGCTCGTCGACGCGCAGGGGCTGGCCGAGCCGGCACAGACCCGTCATGTCACCCTCGGCGACGACGGCAAGGCCGTGATCACGGACGGGCCGTACGGCGAGACCAAGGAGCTGCTGGCCGGCTACTGGGTCCTGGAGTGCGAAAGCCTGGAGCGGGTCACGGAGATCGCCGACCGGGTCGCACGCTGCCCCCAGCCGGCCGGAGCCCCCGCTCACCCGGTCGTGATCCGTCCGATCATGGACGGTTCCGGGGACATCTGACGGACGACCGGCACCGACGGACACGCCCGTGCGGGAGACACCCGAGATCGAGGACCTGCTGCGCAGCAATGCGCCGCAGGTCCTCGGTGCGCTGGTCAGACGGTACGGGCACTTCGACGCCGCCGAGGACGCCGTACAGGAGGCACTGCTCGCGGCGGCCGGGCAATGGCCCTCCGCGGGCGTGCCCGGCAACCCGCGCGGCTGGCTGATCAAGGTGGCTTCGCGGCGGCTCACCGACGCCCTGCGCAGCGATCAGGCCCGGCGGCGGCGTGAGGAGCGGGCCGCCGCGCTCACGCCCCGGGACGCGTTCACGGCACCGCCGCCCGGGGAGCGGGCGCCCCGCGAGGACGACACACTGTCGCTGCTGTTCCTGTGCTGCCATCCGGACCTGTCGCCGTCCGCGCAGATCGCGCTGACCCTGCGGGCCGTGGGCGGTCTGACCACCGCGGAGATCGCCCGGGCGTATCTGGTCCCCGAAGCGACGATGGCGCAGCGGGTCAGCCGGGCCAAGCGGAAGGTGCGGGACGTGCGCTTCGGCCGCCCGGACCGCTGGGAGCAGCGGCTGCCGTCCGTCCTGCAGACCCTCTACCTGATCTTCAACGAGGGCTATACGGCCACTTCGGGCGCCGCGCTGCAACGCCGCGACCTCGCGGGCGAGGCGGTGCGGCTGACCCGCACGGTCTACCGGCTGCTGCCCGGCGACCGCGAGGTGGCCGGGCTGCTCGCGCTGATGCTGCTCACCGACGCCCGGCGCGATGCGCGCAGCGGTCCGCGCGGCGAGCTGATCCCCCTCGACGAGCAGGACCGCGGCCGCTGGGACCGGGCGGCCATCGAGGAGGGCGTCGCACTGGTCACCGGGGCCCTGTCCCGGGGCCGCCCGGGGCCGTTCCAACTGCGCGCCGCGATCGCCGCCGTGCACGACGAGGCACCCTCGGCCGAGGCGACGGACTGGGCGGAGATCCTGGGCCTGTACGACGTGCTGGTCGCCCTGGTGCCCGGCCCGGTCGAACGTCTCAACCGTGCGGTCGCCGTCGCCATGGTCCACGGCCCGCACGCCGGCCTCGCCGAACTCGATCGCCTGGCCGACGAGTTGAAGGGGCACCGCCTGGACGCGGTACGAGGTCACCTCCTGGAGCGCGCGGGTCGGCCCGAAGCGGCGCGTGCCGCCTACGAGTCGGCGGCGGCGCAGACCCTCAGCCTCCCCGAACAGCACTATCTCCGGGCCAGGGCGGCGCGGTTGCGCGACTAGCGCGTGCGACGTGGGGCTACCGCCCGACGTCCGAAGCCCACACGTCCATCGCCACCTCCTGTCCGCACCACCGGCCGCATCACTCTCTGCCCCGCCGTCCGCCGGTCACCGGGTCCCGGTTCGTCAGGCAGTACGTTCCGCCCGACGGGTCGCGCAGCACCGTCCAGCCGGAGAAGCCGGCCACGAAGGCGGCTCCGAGGTGCTCGTGCAGGGCCCGGGTCGCCGCGACGTCGGCGCAGGCGAGGTCGAGGTGGGCCGAGGTCGTGCCCTCCTCCCCGAGGCGTTGCAGGAGCAGACGGACCGGGAGGCCGGGCGGCGGCTCGACCACGTGGAACTCCGGCAGGGCGCCCGGGCGCGACTCCCAGCCGTCGAGCAGCGCGCTCCAGAAGGCGACCTCGGCGTCGTAGGCCGAGGGCGGGACGTCCACGCACACCTGGTCGAGACGGCTGCCCCGCACCACGCCCGGCCGCGCCGACTGACCGCGCCACAGGTCCGCGCAGAACGGCTGTCCACCGGGCGAGCGCAGCACGACGAGCGACCCCAGGTCGGTCAGCACGCGCGCGCCGAGCCGCACCGCCGCGGCGGAGAACTCCGGTACGTCGTCCACGCAGAAGTCGAGGTGCGCACCTCCGGAACCCGCGCCGACCGCCTGCACCTTCACGCACGCGTCGGTGCCCTCGGGGAGCAACGTGACGAACTCGTCGTGCTCCCCGCGCGGTTCGGACAGGCGGGTGTCCGTGACCGCCGTCCAGAAGTCGCAGGCGGCGCCGAAGGTCTCACGAGGGCGGTCGATGAAGGCGTACGTCCAGCCGATCCTCATGGGCGCGATCGTAGAGGCACGGGCCACCGCCGTCTGCGTGAACCTCGACCAGCCCGGGCCGCACCGGTGCCGATCCACCGGCCCGCGCTGTTTGCGCCGACCGGGGCTACTCGGTGGGCGGCTGCGTCGGCGCTGCCGTGATCGGCGGAGGGGACTGGGGCTGATCATCCGCGCACACGAAGGGACGCAGACGAACCGGCGGGCCGGGCACGCAGGCGTGGCGAAAGCCCCTGGCCGCAACGGGCCTTGTCGGCCTTCGGGCGACGTGGGGAGGGAGCGGCTCCGCCACCGCCCTCGGCGCCGGCGGACCGAGGGTAGAAGACCGCACCCGGACCGTCATGGACGCCGTGCTCGGCGAACGACGGCCCGGGTGCGGACCTCCAGACCTGGCAAGCAAGGAAAGTTGCAGGTCAAACGGCATGATCCAAGATCAGGCCTTCTTGGTCTCCCAGAAGATCTTGTCGATCTGGGCGATGTAGTCCAGCGCCTTCTGGCCGGTCGCCGGGTCGGTCGAGCCCTTGGCGGCCGAGAGGGCCTTCAGGGCGTCGTTGACCAGCTGGTGCAGCTCCGGGTACTTCTCGAAGTGCGGGGGCTTGAAGTAGTCGCTCCAGAGCACCGACACGTGGTGCTTGGCGAGCTCGGCGCGCTGCTCCTTGATGACGGTGGCACGCGCCTGGAAGTGCGGGTCGTCGTTGCCGGCCATCTTCTCCTGGACAGCCTTGACCGACTCCGCCTCGATGCGGGCCTGGGCAGGGTCGTACACACCGCAGGGAAGGTCGCAGTGCGCACTGACCTTGACCTTGGGGGCAAACAGGCGGGAAAGCATGGAGCATTCCTTCCTCGTGATCGTCTTCTCACAGGGGATATTACTCCGTGAGGGACGGCTTTTCGCGGGTGCCCCCATGGGCTTAGGACAAAAGTCCGGGGTGAGACTGAGACTGGTGGAGGAAGAACCGGGGAGGTGCCGGGTGATGCCGGAGCTGTCGCAGGAGTCCGAGCGGGGGAGGCCGGCCCCGCCCTTCGGGGTGGCCGAGGTCACCGGGCCGTCCATGGTGCCCACGCTGTACCACGGGGACCGGCTCCTGGTGCACTACGGGGCCCGGGTCAGGCCCGGGGACGTCGTCGTGCTGCGGCACCCCTTCCAGCAGGACCTGCTGGTCGTCAAACGGATCGCCCAGCGGCGCGAGAGCGGCTGGTGGGTGCTCGGGGACAACGCGTACGCCGGCGGCGACAGCACCGACTACGGCGTCGTGCCCGACGACCTCGTGCTGGGGCGGGTCCGGTTCCGCTACCGGCCGCGCAGGTCCGGCCGGCGGTCGCCCTGGGCGCTGCTGGGCTGGGCGCTGTCGGCGGCCAGGCCCGTCCTCTCGGGCACGTCGGGCCGGGTGGCCTCCAGGCGTTTGCGGGCGCGGTAGGCCGCCACGTTGGCGCGGGTGGCGCAGCGGTCGGAGCAGTAGCGCCGCGAGCGGTTGGTCGAGGTGTCGAGGTAGGCGTTGCGGCAGGGCGCAGCCTCGCACAGGCCGAGGCGGTCCACGCCGTATTCGGTCAGGTGGAACGCCAGGCCCATCGCGGCGATCGCCGCGTAGCCCGCGGTCGCGTTCGACGGGTGGTCCGCCAGGTGCATGTGCCACAGGGGGCGGCCGTCGTCGTCGCGGAAGTCGTGCCCGGAGATCTGCGGGCTCACCGGGAATTCCAGCAGCAGTGAGTTCAGCAGGTCGACGGCGAGCCTCTCGTCACCGGTGTCGGCCGCCTCGAAGACCGCGCGCAGCCGCGCCCGGACCGAGCGGAACCGGGTCACGTCCGCGTCGGTGGCGCGGCGAGCCGCCGACTGGCTGGGCCCGAACAGGTCGCGGACGGCCTCGACCGACGTCAGGGCGTCCTTGCCCCGGACCGGTTCCTCGGTGTTGACGAGGCGCACGGCGTAGTCCGAGTAATAGGCCAGTTCCACTTGTAGTCCTTACGGAGGGGCTTTATGGTCGTGAGCGCGCACTTGTAACAGCTGATGGTGCTTCCAGGGTATTACGAGGGAGGGGCTCGATGACGGACGCGGACACCACCACGGCCACCACCGACTGGCAGGCCTGGCAGAAGAGCTGGGACCGGCAGCAGGAGTGGTACATGCCCGACCGCGAGGAGCGGTTCCGGATCATGCTCGACATGGTGGAGGCCCTCGTGGGCACCGCCCCCCGCGTCCTCGACCTCGCCTGCGGCACGGGCACCATCACCGCCCGGCTGCTCGCCAGGTTCCCGGACGCCACCAGCACCGGCGTCGACCTCGACCCGGCGCTCCTGGCCATCGCCGCGGGCACCTTCGCGGGTGACGAGCGGGTCGGTCTGGTCACCGCCGACCTCAAGGACCCGGACTGGCCGTCGCAGCTGCCGTACGACTCCTACGACGCCGTTCTGACCGCGACGGCCCTGCACTGGCTGCACAAGGAACCCCTCGCGGACCTCTACGGCCGGGTCGCGGGACTCGTCCGCCCCGGCGGTGTCTTCATGAACGCGGACCACATGATCGACGAGACGACGCCGCGGATCAACGCGGCGGAGCGGGCGCAACGACATGCCCGTATGGATCAGGCCAAGCGGGACGGCACCCCGGACTGGGCCGAGTGGTGGCAGCTCGCCGCCAAGGACCCGGTCCTCGCCGGGCCCACCGCCCGGCGCTACGAGATCTACGGCGAACACGCCGACGGTGACATGCCGTCCGCGGCCTGGCACGCGCGCGTGCTGCGCGAGAAAGGGTTCGGCGAGGCCAGGCCCGTGTGGTGCTCGCCGTCGGACACCCTGCTGCTGGCTCTGAAGTAGGACACGCGAAGGGGGCGGTACGGAGATCCCGTACCGCCCCCTCGCCGTGCGTACCGTCAGAGCACCTTGGACAGGAACGACTTCGTCCGCTCATGCTGCGGGTTCGTCAGCACCTCGCGCGGGTGACCGGATTCGACCACCACACCGCCGTCCATGAAGACCAGGCTGTCGCCCACCTCGCGGGCGAAGCCCATCTCGTGGGTGACGACGATCATGGTCATACCGGACTCGGCCAGGTCGCGCATGACGTCCAGGACGTCACCGACCAGCTCCGGGTCGAGTGCCGAGGTCGGCTCGTCGAACAGCATCAGCTTCGGGTCCATGGCCAGGGCCCGGGCGATGGCGACGCGCTGCTGCTGACCGCCGGAGAGCTGGGAGGGGTAGTTGCCCGCCTTGTCGGCCAGGCCCACCCGGTCCAGCAGCTCCAGGGCCCGCTCGCGGGCCTTGCCCTTGCCCACGCCCTTGACCTGGACCGGCGCCTCCATGACGTTCTCCACGGCCGTCATGTGCGGGAACAGGTTGAAGCGCTGGAAGACCATGCCGATGTCCCGGCGCTTGACCGCGACCTCGCTGTCCTTCAGCTCGTAGAGCTTGTCGCCCTTCTGCCGGTAGCCGACCAGCTCGCCGTCGACGTACAGACGGCCCGCGTTGATCTTCTCCAGGTGGTTGATGCACCTCAGGAAGGTCGACTTGCCGGAACCGGAGGGGCCGATGAGGCAGAACACCTCGCCGGTCTTCACCTCCAGGTCGATGCCCGTGAGGACTTCTACGGGGCCGAAGGACTTGTGGACGCCCTCGGCCTTCACCATGACGGTCATGCGGTGCCTCCCTTCGGCTTGGAGCGGCTGGACAGGGAGAGCACGTTCGCCCTGATCTTCTGGAACGGGGTGGCCGGCAGGGACCGGCTCGAACCACGCGCGTAGTACCGCTCCAGGTAGTACTGACCCACGCTGAAGATCGAGGTCAGCAGCAGGTACCAGGCCGCCGCCAGGAACAGCATCTCGGCCGGGGCACCGGAGGTCTGGCCGATGTCCTGGGCCGCGCGCAGCAGCTCGGGATACTGGACGACCGAGACCAGCGAGGTCGTCTTCAGCATGTTGATGACCTCGTTGCCCGTCGGCGGCACGATCACGCGCATCGCCTGCGGGATGACGATCCGGCGCAGCGTCCTGGAGTGGCTCATGCCCAGGGCGTGCGACGCCTCGGTCTGGCCCTCGTCGACCGAGAGCAGACCGGCACGGCAGATCTCCGCCATGTACGCGGCCTCGTTGAGGCCGAGGCCCAGCAGCGCCGTCAGGAACGGCGTCATGAAGTCCGACCACTCGTCCTTGTAGAACGGCCCGAGATTGATGTACTCGAAGACCAGGCCGAGGTTGAACCAGACGATCAGCTGGACCAGGACCGGGGTGCCGCGGAAGAACCAGATGTAGAACCACGCGATCGACGAGGTCACCGGGTTCTTCGACAGGCGCATCACGGCGAGCAGGACGCCGCCGATGACGCCGATCGCCATGGACAGCACGGTCAGCAGGAGGGTCTTGCCGACGCCGTCCAGGATGCGGTCGTCGAAGAAGTAGTCCGGGATCGCACCCCAGTTGATCTTGCCCTGGGAGAACGCGTAGACGACCCCGACCAGCAGGGCGATGGCGACGACGGCGGAGACGTACCGCCCGTAGTGCCGGACCGGGATGGCCTTGATGGCCTCCGGTCCGGCCGGGGGCGTGTCGGCCGGCGTCTTGTCGATGTCAACAGTCACGGGTGTTGCCTTTCAGTGCCGCTGCGCTGCGGTCACTTGCCGCCGTTGATGGTGGCCGCGTCGATCGAGCCGTCGGTGACGCCCCACTTCTTCATGATCTTCTCGTACTCGCCGCTCTTGATGACGGCGTCGAGCGCGTCCTTGAGGGCGTCCCGCAGCTCCGTCTGGTTCTTGGCGACCGCGATGCCGTACGGGGCGGCCTCGACCTGCTCGCCGACCAGCTGGAAGTCCTTGCCGCCGCCGGAGGTCTTCACCGCGTACGCGGCGACCGGGAAGTCGGACGAGCCGGCGGCCGCGCCACCCGCGCGCAGACGGGTCTGGGCCTGCTGGTCGTTGTCGAAGGCCTCGATGGCGATCTTCTTGCCGGCCGGGCACTTCTTCGACTCGGCCTTGGCGAGGTCCTCGGAGACCGTGCCGCGCTGCAGCACGATCTTCTTGCCGCACAGGTCGGACCAGGTCTTGATGCCCTGGTCGTCACCCTTCTTGGTGTAGATCGACACACCGGCGGTGAAGTAGTCCACGAAGTCGACGCCCTCACCGACCTTCTTGCCGGTGTCGGAGTCGATGCCCTCCTGGCGGTCCTTGGTGTCGGTCATCGCGGACATGGCGATGTCGTACCGCTTGGAGCGCAGACCCGTGATCAGCGTGTCGAAGGTGCCGTTCTCGAACTGGAAGTCGACTCCGAGCTGCTTGCCCATGGCGGCGGCGAGGTCCGGGTCGATGCCGACGACCTTGCCCGAGCCGTCCTTGAACTCGACCGGGGCGTAGGCGATGTCGGAGCCGACCTTGATGACACCCTTGTCACGGATGGCCTGCGGCAGCTTGTCGGCGAGCGGGGCCGAGGCCGCGGTGTCGCTCGAGCCGGTGTCCTTGGTCTGGTCACCGCATCCGGTGAGCATCAGTGCGCCTGCGACCGCGATCGCACCGACCGCTGCTAGCCGGGAGTGCGCGGCGGTGGTACGACGGGTGGAGCTTGCGGTCATGGTGGGTTCCTCCGGCGGATGGGTGGAGTTGCCGATGGGGCGGGCCGTCGCCGATGGGTTCGGCACGGCCGTGACACGCCGAAAGGTTCGGCAGTGCCGTGGGTCGACGAGAGCACACCTCTTCGAGTGTCGCGACCTCGTGTGATTACGGCATCTTGCCATTCGGACTGCGCGATTCTGGGGGCCAGCCATGTCAAAATCGGATAACGGGCGACCCCCGAACCGCACCACTCCGGTACATCACGGCCGGACCTTCTGCAGGAATGAACCGTTCCGGCCGGAAGATCTTCGGTAAATCCCGAGATTTCAATACGAGGGCCGAGGGCTTCACGGATGGTTGAGTGGGTGTGGCTGGTTTGTCCAGGTCTTGTCCCGATTTTGGACGAAGAGTCAGGGCCCTGTCATGTGACCTTCGCGTTATGGACTCGTCGTCGACGCCATCCGTCCGGTAAGAAGGGTCTTTACACCCCTCATCCGGGGCTCAGGGCGCGTGTGCGGCGCGCCCGTCGCGTACGAGCCCGTACGTATACACGTACAAGCACGACATGGGCCTATGCGGTGCCCGCCCACCCCTCACCAGGAGTGGCCACCCTCAAAACAATGAAGATTTAAGGGGTAAAACGAAGTGGCAGCGGAGATCGTCAATCCTCGCAGCGAGAGCAAGACCGGCGATACGGATCACGAGGGCAGTGCGGAGCCCCTCGACTCCTTCGACCCGGCATTCGCGCTGCACCGCGGCGGCAAGATGGCTGTGCAGGCCACCGTGCCGGTCCGCGACAAGGACGACCTGTCCCTGGCGTACACGCCCGGCGTCGCGAAGGTGTGCAGCGCGATCGCGGAGCAGCCGGAGCTCGTGCACGACTACACGTGGAAGTCGTCGGTCGTGGCCGTCGTGACCGACGGTACGGCCGTGCTGGGGCTCGGTGACATCGGGCCCGAGGCCTCCCTCCCGGTGATGGAGGGCAAGGCGATTCTGTTCAAGCAGTTCGGCGGCGTGGACGCGGTTCCGATCGCCCTGGCCTGCACGGACGTCGACGAGATCGTCGAGACCGTGGTGCGGCTCGCGCCGTCGTTCGGCGGCGTCAACCTGGAGGACATCTCGGCGCCCCGGTGCTTCGAGGTGGAGCGGAAGCTGCAGGAGCGGCTGGACATCCCGGTCTTCCACGACGACCAGCACGGTACGGCCGTGGTGACGCTGGCCGCCCTGCGGAACGCCGCGCGGCTCAGCGGGCGGGCGCTCGGGGAGCTGCGGGCGGTCATCTCGGGCGCCGGCGCTGCCGGTGTCGCCATCGCGAAGATGCTGGTCGAGGCCGGGATCGGCGATGTCGCCGTGGCCGACCGCAAGGGTGTCGTGTCGGCGGACCGGGACGACCTCACCGCGGTCAAGCAGGAGCTGGCCGGGTTCACGAACAAGGCCGGCATCACCGGGTCGCTGGAGGCGGCGCTGAGCGGTGCCGACGTGTTCATCGGCGTGTCCGGCGGAACGGTTCCGGAGTCCGCGGTGGCGACCATGGCCGAGGGCGCGTTCGTCTTCGCCATGGCCAACCCGAACCCCGAGGTGCACCCCGAGGTCGCGCACAAGTACGCGGCGGTCGTCGCGACCGGCCGGTCGGACTTCCCGAACCAGATCAACAACGTGCTGGCCTTCCCGGGGATCTTCGCCGGGGCGCTGCAGGTGCGGGCCTCGCGGATCACCGAGGGGATGAAGCTGGCCGCCGCGGAGGCGCTGGCCGCTGTGGTCGGGGACGATCTTGCCGCCGACTACGTCATCCCGTCGCCGTTCGACGAGCGGGTCGCTCCGGCGGTCACGGCCGCGGTGGCGGCGGCTGCTCGGGCCGAGGGTGTGGCCCGGCGCTGACGCCGACGACCACACCGTTGTGAGGTGGCCCTGCCCGGGATCGGGTGGGGTCATTTCTTTGCCTTGGGGTGAGACTGTTCGGGTGATGCGCGGGGGCTCGCGTCTTACGTCTCGCGCCTGGCGCCGGGTGGGTCAGGGGCGCGTCGGGGGGTGTCCGTCCCCTGAGCGGCGCGATGGAGCCGCGTGCCGACTGACTGTTCGTTGACGCGCCGACCACTGCGGGCGGACACCCCCGACACGGCCCTTCTCGCCGTGCGCGGTCCGGGAGCGCCGTGGTCGACGTCCCAGGTCGCGGGCCCTCAGCAACAACACCCTCACCTGGCAAGAGGGTGTGTCTCACAGGGGCGGATGGTTCCTTCGGGTGCCCGCGGAACCTATCGTCAAGGTCATGTTCGCTGTCTACGCCGCCCGAATCGACCGCGACCAGCCGCTGTCCGGCCTGGAGTTGGGGGAGCGTCCGGCTCCCGAGGCCCGTCCCGGCTGGAGCACCGTCACGGTCAAGGCCGCCTCCCTCAACCACCACGACCTCTGGTCCCTGCGCGGCGTGGGCCTCGCAGAGGACAAGCTGCCGATGATCCTCGGCTGTGACGCCGCCGGAGTCGACGAGGACGGCAACGAGGTCGTCCTGCACTCCGTGATCGGACAGAGCGGGCACGGGGTCGGCCCGAAGGAACCCCGTTCCATCCTCACCGAGCGTTATCAGGGCACCTTCGCAGAGCAGGTCTCCGTGCCGACCTGGAACATCCTGCCCAAGCCCAAGGAGCTGTCCTTCGCGGAGGCCGCCTGCCTGCCGACGGCGTGGCTGACCGCGTACCGGATGCTGTTCACCAACGCGGGGGTACGGCCCGGTGACTCCGTGCTGGTGCAGGGCGCCGGCGGGGGTGTCGCCACGGCGGCCATCGTGCTGGGCAAGGCCGCCGGGCTCCGGGTCTACGCCACCAGCCGGGACGAGGCCAAGCGCAAGCGGGCCGTGGAGCTCGGGGCCGTGGAGGCGCTGGAGTCGGGGGCGCGGCTGCCGCAGCGGGTCGACGCCGTCATCGAGACCGTCGGAGCCGCCACCTGGTCGCATTCGGTGAAGTCGCTGAAGCCCGGTGGCACCCTGGTCATCTCCGGTGCCACCAGCGGCGACCGGCCCTCCCACGCCGAGCTGACCCGGATCTTCTTCCTGGAGCTCAAGGTCGTCGGTTCCACGATGGGCACCAAGGACGAGCTGGAGGACCTGCTGTCGTTCTGCGCCGCCACCGGTGTGCGGCCGGTCATCGACGACATCATGCCGATGGACCGGGCGCGTGAGGGCTTCGAGCGGCTGGCCGCCGGTGAGCAGTTCGGCAAGGTCGTGCTGACGAATCCCTGAGTCCTCTCGATGGTGCGTTGACGGTCGGTCCGGAGCGGGCCGGCCGTTTTCGCGTTCCGGGTGTCAACTGTGGTTGACACGGGCAGGGTGTCAACGTAGGTTGACCACATGACCGAAGCAACGGATCTGGCCGAGCGTGCGGGCGACCGTGACCCACGGGTCGGTCTACGGGCCGTCGCCGCGCTGCGTCGGCTGCTGGAGCAGCTGGAAGCGGTACAGGTGCGCAATGCGCGCAACCAGGGCTGGTCGTGGCAGGAGATCGCCACCGAACTCGGTGTGAGCAGGCAGGCCGTGCACAAGAAGTACGGGAGGCGTTGATGTTCGAGCGGTTCACGAAAGACGCCAGGGACGTGGTCAAGGGCGCTTGGGCGTATGTGGAGGGGAGCGGTGGGGGCGGGCGGTGTGTGGAGCCGGAGCATCTGCTGCTGGCACTGCTCGACCGGGAGGGCAGCCGCGGGTCCTTCGCGCTCGCGGCTCTCGGACTCGACGCGCGGCGGGAGTCCGTGCGGGACGCGCTGCGTGAGGCGCGGCGGCGGGCCGGGCTGACACAGGCCGAGACGGACGCGCTCGCCGGGCTCGGGATCGACGTGGAGGAGATCGTCGCCCGGGTGGAACAGACGCACGGGGTCGGCGCCCTGGCGGGTGGCTCGAAGGACAAGCGGTGGTGGTCGGGGCGTGCCTCGTTCGGGCGGGGGGCCAGGGACGTGCTGGAGCGCTCCTTGCGGGTCGCCCTCGCCCAGCGGGACCGGCACATCGGGGACGAGCACATCCTGCTGGCCCTGACCACCGGTCCCGGAGTGCCTGCCGAGGTCCTCGCCGACCACGGGGTGACGTACGCGTCCGTGGTGCGGGTGCTGTACGGGAGTGGCGGCGAGGCCAAGGCCGGCTGAGGGACTGCGTCCTGGGCCGCCTACTTCTGCTGGGTGCGCAGGAGGGCTCCTATGTGGGCCGCAGCCGTCGACAGGTGGCGGCGGGCGTCACGCAGCTGCTCGGGCGTGACGCCGTGGTCACGGGCCGCGTCACGGATGTCGTCCCGGAAGCGGTCGAGCAGGCGGTCCAGGTCGCGGGCCGGGTCGCCGGTGGAGTCGGCGGTGTCCTCGTGGGCCCAGGCCGGTTCATAGGCGGCCGGGAAGTCCGCGGCCGGCTGTGAGCGGCTGGGCTCCGCAGTCGGCTTGCCGGTGCCGGTCCAGTCGAAGCCGAGATCCTTGCCGTAGTCCTTCCCGAACTCGCCGACCTCCTTGACCAGTTCGCTCAGACCCTCGCGCAGACCCGTCGGCCAGTCGCCGCGGGCGAAGTGGTCCTGCACCTGCTCCTGGACACGGCGGGTGATGCGCTGCACCTGCTCCTGTGCCTGGGCGCGGGCCTGCTCCTGGGCCTCCTTCGCCTGGCGGCGGGCGCGCTGGGCGTCCTCGCGGGCGCGGCGGCTCTCGTCCTTGGCGCGCCGGGCCTGTTCCTTCCACTCCTGCCGGGCGCGGCGCATCTCCTCCTTGGCGATGCGCCAGGCCTCTTTGTCGCCGTGCTGCGCGAAATCGCCGAAGGGGGCGCCCGTAGGGCCGTCGGCCCCGGTGCCGTTGCCCCGGCGGGCCTCCGTCGCCGCCGCGCGCATCTCGCGGCGCAGGTCACCGGCGGCTCCGCGCACATCGGCCTGGATCTCCGCGGCCAGTTCCGCGACCGACTCGCGGATCTCCAGCTCCAGGTCGGCCAGCTCGCCGCTGCGGTCGGCCAGTTCGGCGCGGCCCGCGTCGGTGATCGAGTAGACCTTGCGGCCGCCCTCGGTGGTGTGCGTGACCAGGCCCTCGGCCTCCAGCTTGGCCAGGCGCGGGTAGACCGTGCCCGCCGAAGGTGCGTACAGCCCCTGGAAGCGCTCCTCCAGGAGGCGGATCACCTCGTAGCCGTGGCGAGGGGCCTCGTCCAGCAGCTTCAGCAGGTAGAGGCGGAGGCGGCCGTGGGCGAAGACGGGGGGCATGTCAGAGCACCTTCTTGTCGGTTGTGCCGTCGGCCGGGGTGGTGGTGGCGTCGTCGCCCGGGCCGGAGGCGGAATTGTCTCCCGAACCGTCCGGGTGGCGGCCCGCCGGGGCTGTCGCCGCGCCGCCGGGCCGGGCGTCCCCTGGCACGTCGTCGTGATCGTCCTCGCCGGCCGGGCGGCGGAGCAGGGCGATCGAGCCGGAGACCGTGGTGGCCCGCAGTCTGCCGGTGCCCGCGCCCAGCCGGCCCGTGATCTTGTGGGCTCCCCACTGGCCGTGCACCCGCAGGCCGTCGAAGGCATTGGAGAGAGATCCGCTCGCCGTGTTCGCCTCGACCTCCGCGTCCGCCGGGTACGGCAGCCGGATGGCGATCTCGCCCGAGACGCTGGTCAGCCGGACGTCCGTCGGGCCGTTCGGGTCGAGGTCGACGATCATCGAGCCGCTGACCGACTCCGCCCGCACGGAGGGGCCGGAGCCCTCGATCACCGTCAGGTCCCCGGAGACGGAGTTGAACCGCAGGTCACCGGTCACGTCCTGGGCCTCCAGGCTGCCGGAGACCGTGTCGGCGCGGACCGGGCCGGACAGGCCCACCAGTGTCGTGCTGCCGGTGACGCCCTTGATCACCGATGTGCCCCGGATCCCGGAGACCACGGCGGCCGCTCCCACCACGCCCACCTCGACGCCGGTGCCGGCGGGGACGGCCAGGGAGACCACCGCGCTGCGACGCCAGCCCTTGCGGTCCAGCCACTTGAGGAATCCCTTCCAGGGCAGGTCCTCGTAGGCCACCGTGAGAACGCCGTCCTGTTGGGTGACCAGCAGGGGCGGGCCTTCGATCTCGGAGATCTCCAGGCGGGCGGAGGCTTCGTCGGTGCCCACCACGTTCACCGTGCCGTTGACGAGGCGCACGCGCAGGTCGCTCACCGGCTCGTCGAAGGTGAGCTTCCTCGGTTCTGAGACGGACCACTCGGACATGGTGAAGACCTCCCCGACCGGACGCGCCATATCGCGTCCCCTCGCATTCACGATATATCGCGGTCGAGGAAAGTCAAGACACCCGTTTCGGCGTTGGTGAGCCGGACAAAACTGTTTGCTACGTAATAATTCGGCCTGGCGTGGGGCGATGGAATGGAGTGTTCTCGTCCCCGGAAGCGGGCCCTGGCGGGAGGGCGTCCGGTCGGCAGTACGCGGTCGCCGGACGCGACACCGACGGCAACCGCCGCCTCGGCCCCTGGACGCCCCGACCGGCGGAACCGGGGCGCGTGCCCCGGCCCTGGCACAGGTGGCGGTGGGCGCGCCGCTGCTCTCCTGAGGCCTGCGACGGCCTGGCGGCGGCCGGGGCTGGGTCACGGCCGGAGCCGTGCTACGCACGCACGGCGCGCTGGGACTGACCCCACGCCTTCACGCCCCCGCGCTACCGACGCCTCGTGGCTGACCCGTGCCTTCATGCTCCGGCGCGATTGACGTCCCGTGGCTGACCCACGCCTTCACGCCCCGCGCGACTGGCGCCTCGTGGCGGGCCCACGCCTTCATGGTCCGGCGCGATTGACGTCCCGTGGCTGACCCACGCCTTCACGCCGCGCGCGACTGGCGCCTCGTGGCGGGCCCCCGTCTTCACGCTCCGGCGCGACTGACGCCGAGTGTCCCCCGGGACGCACGCCGCCAGTACCCGCGACGTGCAGATCAAGTCGTCCGGGACCGGTGTCGGTTCCTACTCGTCGTCCTCGTCGTCCAGCCGCGCCAGCCACGTGGCCAGCCGCTCCACCGGCACCTCGAAGTCGGGATTGAGATCGACGAACGTCCGCAGCTGTTCGGCGAGCCACTCGAAGGTGACTTCCTCCTCGCCGCGCCGCTTCTCCAGTTCCTCGATGCCACGGTCCGTGAAGTACATGCCCTCAAGGATAGGTGCGCGAAAACGGCCGGGCCGCACCCCCGATGCGGGGATGCGGCCCGGCCGCGAACGACGCGCGAGGGCGATTACGCCTCGAACACCTCACGCACCAGCTGCTCCTGCTCGGCCTGGTGACGCTTCGCCGAACCCACCGCGGGGGACGAGCCGTGCGGGCGGGAGATGCGCCGCAGCCGCTCGCCGTGCGGAACGTCCGCGCCGACCGCCAGGTCCAGGTGGTCGATCAGGTTGAGCGCGATGAACGGCCAGGCACCCTGGTTCGCCGGCTCCTCCTGGGCCCACAGGTACTTCTCGGCGTTCGGGTACTTCTTGATCTCCGCCTGGAGCTCGGCACCCGGCAGCGGGTACAGGCGCTCGATGCGGATGATCGCCGTGTCCGTGACGCCGCGCTTCTGACGCTCGGCCTCCAGGTCGTAGTAGACCTTGCCGGCGCAGAAGACGACCTTCTTGACCGCGGCCGGGTCCACCGACGCGTCGCCGATGACCGGCTGGAACTGGCCCGACGTGAACTCCTCCGCCTTCGCCGCCGCGGCCTTCAGGCGCAGCATCGACTTCGGCGTGAAGACCACCAGCGGCTTGTGGTGCGGGTTGTGCACCTGCCACCGCAGGAGGTGGAAGTAGTTCGACGGCGACGTCGGCATGGCGACCGTCATGTTGTTCTGCGCGCACATCTGCAGGAAGCGCTCCGGGCGGGCGGACGAGTGGTCCGGGCCCTGGCCCTCGTAGCCGTGCGGCAGCAGCAGGACGACGCCGGACGTCTGGGCCCACTTCTGCTCGGCCGACGAGATGAACTCGTCCACGACCGTCTGGGCGCCGTTGACGAAGTCGCCGAACTGCGCCTCCCACATCACGAGCGCCTCGGGACGGGCCAGCGAGTAGCCGTACTCGAAGCCCATCGCCGCGTACTCGGAGAGGAGGGAGTTGTAGACGTTCAGCCGCGCCTGGTCCTCGGAGAGGTACTGCAGCGGCGTGTACTCGTCGCCCGTGCTGCGGTCGATGATGACCGCGTGGCGCTGGCCGAACGTACCGCGCTGCGAGTCCTGGCCCGCCAGACGCACCGGGACGCCCTCCAGCAGGAGGGAGCCGATCGCGAGGGTCTCGCCCATGCCCCAGTCGATCGTGCCGTCCTCGACCATCGACGCCCGGCGCTGCAACTGCGGCAGCAGACGCGGGTGCACGGTGATGTGGTCGGGGATGTTGACCTGGGACTCGGCGATCCGCTTGACGACCTCCGTGGTCACCGCGGTGTTCACGGCGACCGGGAACTCGGCCTGCGGGTCGGAGGGCTCGACCGTCGCCGGCTGGGACGTGGCCTCACGGACCTCCGTGAAGACCTTCTCCAGCTGGCCCTGGTAGTCCTGCAGCGCCTGCTCGGCCTCTTCCAGGGTGATGTCGCCGCGACCGATCAGGGACTCGGTGTAGAGCTTGCGCACCGAGCGCTTCTTGTCGATCAGGTCGTACATCAGCGGCTGGGTGAAGGCCGGGTTGTCCGACTCGTTGTGACCGCGGCGGCGGTAGCAGATGAGGTCGATCACCACGTCCTTGTTGAACGCCTGGCGGAACTCGAAGGCGAGCCGCGCGACGCGGACCACGGCCTCCGGGTCGTCACCGTTCACGTGGAAGATCGGGGCCTCGATCATGCGGGCCACGTCCGTCGCGTACATGGAGGAACGCGAGGACTCGGGGGCCGCGGTGAAGCCGACCTGGTTGTTGATGACGATGTGGACCGTGCCGCCGGTGCGGTAGCCGCGCAGCTGCGACATGTTCAGGGTCTCGGCCACCACGCCCTGGCCCGCGAAGGCCGCGTCGCCGTGGATCGCCACCGGCAGGACCGTGAAGTCCGTGCCGCCCTTGTTGATGATGTCCTGCTTGGCGCGCGAGACGCCCTCCAGGACCGGGTCCACCGCCTCCAGGTGCGAGGGGTTCGCGACCAGGGAGACCTTGATCTGCTCGCCGTCGAGACCGGTGAAGGTGCCCTCGGCGCCCAGGTGGTACTTCACGTCACCGGAGCCGTGCATCGACTTCGGGTCGAGGTTGCCCTCGAACTCGCGGAAGATCTGCGCGTACGACTTGCCGACGATGTTGGCGAGGACGTTCAGCCGGCCGCGGTGGGCCATGCCGATGACGACCTCGTCCAGGCGGGACTCGGCGGCCGAGTCCAGCACGGCGTCCAGCAGCGGGATGACGGACTCGCCGCCCTCCAGACTGAAGCGCTTCTGGCCGACGTACTTGGTCTGCAGGAACGTCTCGAAGGCCTCGGCGGCGTTCAGACGGCGCAGGATGCGCAGCTGCTCCTCGCGCTCCGGCTTGGAGTGCGGCCGCTCCACGCGGTCCTGGATCCACTTGCGCTGCTTGGGGTCCTGGATGTGCATGAACTCGATGCCGGTGGTGCGGCAGTACGAGTCGCGCAGGACACCGAGGATGTCGCGCAGCTTCATCATCGACTTGCCCGAGAAGCCGCCGACGGCGAACTCGCGCTCCAGGTCCCACAGAGTGAGCCCGTGCTCGGTGATGTCCAGGTCGGGGTGCTTGCGCTGCTGGTACTCCAGCGGGTCGGTGTCGGCCATGACGTGGCCGCGGACCCGGTAGGAGTGGATCAGCTCGAAGACACGGGCGGCCTTCGTGACGTCGTCGTCGTGGCTGGCGTCGATGTCCTTGAGCCAGCGGACCGGCTCGTAGGGGATGCGCAGGGCCTCGAAGACGTCGTCGTAGAAGCCGTTCTCACCGAGGAGGAGGTTCGCGACGATCCGCAGGAACTCGCCGGAGGCGGCGCCCTGGATCACCCGGTGGTCGTAGGTCGACGTGAGGGTCATGACCTTCGAGATGCCGAGCTTGTTCAGGGTGTCCTGGGAGGTGCCCTGGAACTCCGCCGGGTAGTCCATGGAGCCGACGCCCATGATCACGGACTGGCCGGGCATCAGACGCGGCACGGAGTGGACGGTGCCGAGGCCGCCGGGGTTGGTCAGGGAGACCGTCACACCGGTGAAGTCGTCCATGCCCAGCTTGCCGTCGCGGGCGCGGCGGACGATGTCCTCGTAGGCCTGCCAGAACTCGAAGAAGTTCAGGGTCTCGGCCTTCTTGATGCCCGCGACCACGAGCTGGCGGTCGCCGTTGGGCTTGACCAGGTCGATGGCGAGGCCGAAGTTGACGTGCTCCGGCTTGACCAGGGTCGGCTTGCCGTCCTTCTCCGCGAAGGAGTAGTTCATCGACGGCATGGCCTTGATGGCCTGCACCATCGCGTAGCCGATCAGGTGCGTGAAGGAGATCTTCCCGCCCCGGGCGCGCTTCAGGTGGTTGTTGATGACGATGCGGTTGTCGAACAGCAGCTTCACCGGGACCGCGCGCACGGACGTGGCCGTGGGCACCTCCAGCGAGGCGTTCATGTTCTTGGCGACCGCGGCGGCGGGGCCGCGCAGCACGACCTGCTCGGGGCCCGAGGGGGCCTCGGCGGCGGGCTCGGCCTTCTTCGCGGCGGCCGGCTTGGCGGCCGGCTTCGCGGCCGGGGCGGCCTGCGCCGGAGCGGCGGCCTTGGCCGGAGCGGGGGCCGGGGCCTGCGCGGCGGGCTTCGCCGGAGCCGGGGCGGGGGCCGGCGCCGCGGTGGGCTTCTCGGCGGCCGGGGCCGGGGCCTGCGCGGGAGTGGCCGGAGCGGCCGGCTGAGCGGTGGTGGTGGTCCCCGCGGCCCCCGCGGCCGCGGTACCCGCCGGAGCCGAGGCGGCAGCCGCCCCTGGCTTGTAGTCGGCGAAGAAGTCCCACCAGGCTCGGTCTACCGAATTCGGGTCCTGGAGGTACTGCTGATAGATCTCGTCGACGAGCCACTCGTTGGCACCGAACGACGCGGCAGGGTTCTTCCCCGCTTGGTCGGTGTCGGTCGAGATGCTCGAGTTACTGGGGGACTGTGGCGACACGGCGGCAACCGCCCTCTTCCGCTTCACAAGATGATGGACAGCGGGAATCAAGGCTACGCCCCCTGGAGGGGGAAGGTCAGGTCGGGCCCGTTCAACGTCGTGCAAGTCACATCTGGAACCGTGTTTCGGGGCTTGAAATGGCGGGAAACAAGCGTGGTTCCGCTTTGTGAGGGAAGAGCGGGGCGGGGCCCGGGGCGCCGAGGGCGCGGGCCCGTGCCTGATCACACGTGTCCGTCAGCGCGGACGCTCGTGGATCTTGTGGCTCCGCTTCGAACTTTACGTCAACTTGGCACAGATGGAAGTCCCGGAAGAGTGACAAGAATCCGGCAACCCCGCTCGGATTCGGCCACTCCGATCCGGCCCCCGTGCAGGTCCACCGCCCAGCGGGCGATCGCCAGGCCGAGGCCCGTGCCGCCGTCGCTGCCCGGTCCCTGCGGCCGCTTGACGCTGCCGCGGTTGAACCGCTCGAAGACGCGGTGCCACTCGGACTTCGGGATGCCGGGGCCCTCGTCCAGGACCTCCAGCTCCAGCGACTCCGGCAGGGCACCCCGGCGTGCCTTGACCGTCACCCGGCCGTGCGGCGGGCTGTGCTTGACCGCGTTGTCGATCAGGTTGGCGACGACCTGGTGGATGCGTTCCGGGTCGGCGTGCGCCGTCAGCTCCGGCGGATGGACGTCGAGGTGCAGATGGACGTCCGTACGGGTGTGACTGCCCGAGCCGGTGGCGATGCCCGCGCGCACCGAGGCGACCATGTTGGCCTCCTTCAGTACGCCGGACAGATACGGCCACACCTCGAACCGCCGCTGTTTCAGCGGTACGACGCCGTTGTCCAGGCGGGACAGGTCCAGCAGCGTCTCCACCAGCCGCCCGAGGCGCTCGGTCTGCTTCAGGGCCGTGCGCATGGTCTCCGGGTCGGCCTGCGTGACGCCGTCGACGATGTTCTCCAGCACCGCGCGCAGACCCGCGATGGGTGTGCGCAGCTCGTGCGAGACGTTCGCCACGAGTTCCTTGCGCTGGCTGTCCTGGGCCTCCAGCTCGTCGGCCATGGCGTTGATCGTCACGGCCAGGGCGCCCAGCTCGTCACGCCGGGTCTCGCGCGTACGGCGGGTGTAGTCGCCCTGCGAGATGGAACGGGCCACCGCGGTCATCTCGTCCAGTGGTGCCGTGAGCGAATGGGCCACGAACTGCGTAATGAGAAGCGTGGCGATCATCGAGAAGACCGTGATGAAGCGCAGCTCCGTCTTGGTGTGCACCGCGATCACCGACAGACCCGTGGTGATCAGCACCGAGATGACGACCAGCGCGCCCAGCTTGGTCTTGATCGAGAACGGGCTCACCCCGCCCCAGGGATCCGGCTCCCGGGGGTTCCTCCGTGCGGCCGGCCCGCCGCTCATGGCGTCGGGGTCTCCAGGGCGTAACCCACGCCGTGCACCGTGCGGATCCGCTCGGCGCCGATCTTCCGGCGCAGCGCCTTGATGTGGCTGTCGACCGTGCGGGTGCCGGAGGCGTCCGCCCAGTCCCAGACCTCGGCGAGCAGCTGCTCACGGGAGAGCACCGCGCGCGGGGTGTTCGCCAGGCACACCAGCAGGTCGAACTCGGTGGGCGTGAGGTGGACGTCCTCGCTGCGCACCCGGACCCGGCGCTGCGCGTGGTCGATCTCCAGCTCGCCGAGGCGCAGGATGCCGGAGCGGGGGGTGGCCGCCGCGATGGCGGCCCGCTCCACCCGGCGCAGCAGGACGTGCACGCGCGCCGCCAGCTCCCGCATCGAGAACGGCTTGGTCATGTAGTCGTCGGCGCCGACGCCGAGCCCGACCAGCATGTCGGTCTCGTCGTCGCGCGCGGTGAGCATCATCACCGGCACCGGGCGGGCGGCCTGCACGCGCCGGCAGACCTCCAGGCCGTCGAAGCCGGGCAGCATGATGTCGAGGATCAGCAGGTCGGGCTGCCACGCCTCGGCGGTGTCGACCGCGGCCGGACCGTCACCCGCCGTTTGCACGAGGAATCCCTCGGCGCGCAGGCGGGTCGCGATGGCGTCCACGATCGTCGCGTCGTCCTCGACCACCAGGACCCGGCGCTGTGCGCCCGGAGTAGCCGTCGCCGAACCGTTGTGGGAGGTCTGTGTCTGCTCCATCGCCCGCCCCTGGGGTGTGCTTTCCGGAATCAGTGGGGTGATTCCTTCTGACTGGCTATGCCTGCGCATGGTTGCGATTGACGCTTGAATGATCGGCGTCAGGGGAGCAGCGTACGGGGAGTCAGTACGCCTTTGCTATCCAGGGCGGATGGCGAGGTGTACGACGTCCGGAACGCCCCGGGCAACCGGGATCTCTTCGGTACGCACCTGTTGGAACCCGGCATTCCGCAAGGTTTCTTCGAATTCCGGTGACGGCTGGGCGGACCAGACCGCCAGAACCCCGCCGGGTCTCAACACCCTTGCGCAGCTTGCCAGTCCGGCTTCCCGGTAGAGATTTCCGTTGCCCTCCGTGACGGTCCAGCCGGGTCCGTTGTCGATGTCGAGGCACAAGGCGTCGTACGTGTCGGATGTCTCATTGACGTGCGCGACGAGATCGGCCTCCACGATGTGCGCGCGAGGATCGGCCAGGGCCTGGGCGGAGAGTGCGGACAGAGGGCCGTCGAGGTGCCATTCGACGATCGCGTGCTCGCGCTCCACCACCGTGATCCGCCCCCAGCGCGGGTCCGCCGCGGCGTGCGCGAGGGAGAAGCCGACGCCGAGTCCGCCGATCAGCACCTCGGGGCGGTCCCGGCCGGCCAGGGCGTCCAGCGCCGCGTCGACCAGCCGCCGCTCCGAGCGGCCGTCGGAGGTGTCCATCAGGAAGCAGCCGTTGGAGATGATCTCCAGCCGGACACCGTGCCGCCGCAGCACCACCTCACCGTGGGGGCCCTCGCGACGGTCCAGGACATCGGGAATGTCGTACGAGGCAGCCATGGGGGCATCCTGACAGGGAAGAGGTGTGCGGCGCCTCGCAATTCGCCGGGCCCAGGGGCGGCGGGACGCGCGGCCGGGCATGCGGGTTGCTGTGAATCGGCTCTCGCGTGGCGAGGGTCACAGACAGCTCCGCGCCCAGGGCGAAGGCTGGGACCCGACGAAAGGAGTGCCCGCTGTGGAACCCACCGCGCCGCCCTGCGGGACGGCCGCACCGACGCCGGCGGCGGGCGCGCCCGACCCCTTGGTCCCGGGGTCGCTGGACGGGGTGCCGCGTCAGCGGGGCCCGCGGGACAGACCGGCCGCGGACGTACGGCAGCCCACCCCGGCGGTGGAACCCACGGTGCGGCGCATTCGCCCCTGGCGGCTGCTGCCCACCCCGACGGGCACGCCGTTCACCTTCGGATACGCACTCCTCCTCTGCCTCACCTCGCTGATCTCCGCGCACGCGGACCCGGCCCTCGTGCACGCCCTGCTCCAGGGCTCCAGCACGGATGTGACACACCTGCTCCGCACGCCGGAGCTGGTGGTGGTCGGCAGCGCGCTGTGGGTCGCGGGCGGGGTGACCTCGCCGTTCGCCATCGCCTTCGTGCTGGTGCTGACCGCGCTGGAACGGCGGATCGGGGGCGTGCGCACGGCCGGTGTCTTCCTGCTCGGCCATGTCCTCGCCACCCTCGCGACCGAGGTCCCGGTGGGTCTCGCGGTCCTGGCCGGGCACTTGCCCGACAGCTCGCTGCACCGCCTCGACTACGGCGTGAGCTTCGGCGTCGCCGCCGGCATCGGCGCCCTGTCCGGCCTGCTGCCGCCATGGCTGCGTCTGCCGCTGCTGGCCGGGTTCGGCTGGATGCTGCTCCAGGACCTGCTCGCCTTCACCGACCCGATGACGAACTGGGGGCACCTCATCGCCCTGGCCATCGGGATCGCGACCTGGCCGGTGGTCCGGCGGTGGTACGCGGCACGCCGCGGCCCGGCCGGTGCCTGAGGCGTGAGGCTCCTCAGGCCCGGGCGGAGGCGGTGGCACGCGCGGTCCTGGCTGGGCCGGCGCTTGAGGCGTGAGGTCCTTCAGGCCCGGGCGGAGGCCGGCGGGTCGTGCCTGGCGCTGGTCAGCGTGGCCACCACCGTCCAGCCCAGTGCCTCGTAGAGCCCTCGTCCCGCGGGTGTTCCGGCCAGCACCCCGGTCCGCGCACCCTGCCGGGCGGCGGCGTTCTGCAGTGTCCTCATGACGAGACCGCCCAGACCCTTGCGGCGGTGTTCGGGCGCCGTCTCGATCTGGTCGACGACGGCGGTCCCGCCCGTCGGGGCGATCTGGCCGCGCGCCGCGAGGGACCCGTCCGGTGCGGCCACCATCAGCCGGGTCACTCCGCCGCGCGACCACTGGCGCAGCCGGTAGCCGGCGGGCGCCTCGGGAGCGCCGTCCGCCGCCAGCGGGACGGTCATCAGATATCCCGGTTCGGGGTCGATCCACCAGCTGTCGTCCAGCCAGCCGGAGACCACGGCCGGGTCCCGGAAGGCCTTCAGCCACACTCCGTGCCCGGTGACCGACTCGGCCACCTTGCGGACGGTCGTCTCGTCGAGGTCCTCGCCCGTCGCGCCGAACACATGCCGTGTGACGTGCCCGGACATGCCCACGTCGATCGTCCGGCCCCAAGGTTCGGCCAGCGGCGGGGCGGCCTCTCGTGACACGACCCATCCGTCCACCCATGCCTGCACGGTGCCGTCCACGCCATCCCCCTGTAATGAGTGCGGTCCTTGATCGTCTATTACTCGATGGACCTTACGCGCCCTCCCGGCCCCGGCGTCATCGGTGATCGCTGACAGCGAACAGGCCCTGGGGAACATCCCGGCGCGCCCAAGCATTGAGTCGGCATAGCTCAACTTGACTGCCGAAGGGGAGATCATGGCTTCGACGTCCACACCGCTCACCCTGCCCGTGCTGCCGCTCGACGGAGAGGTCGTGCTGCCGGGGATGGTGGTCCCGCTGGACCTGAGCGATTCCGAGGTCCGTGCCGCGGTGGAGGCCGCTCAGGCCGCTGCTCGGTCAACGCCCGGAAAGCCTCGGGTACTCCTGGTGCCACGCATCGACGGGACCTACGCGAACACCGGTGTGCTCGGCACCGTCGAGCAGGTCGGCCGGCTGGCCGACGGGGACCCGGGCGCGCTGATCCGCGGCCGGGGGCGGGTGAGGATCGGTGCGGGGACCACGGGTCCCGGCGCGGCCCTCTGGGTCGAGGGCACCAGCGTCGACGAGATCGTTCCGGAGCCGGTGCCCGGGCAGATCGCCGAACTGGTCAAGGAGTACAAGGCCCTCGCCACCGCCTGGCTGCGCAAGCGCGGCGCCTGGCAGGTCGTCGACCGGGTCCAGGCCATCGACGACGTCTCGGCGCTCGCCGACAACTCCGGCTACTCGCCGTTCCTGACCACCGAGCAGAAGGTCGAGCTGCTGGAGACCACCGACCCGGTGGCCCGGCTGAAGCTCGCCACCCAGCAGCTGCGCGACCACCTCGCCGAGCAGGACGTGGCCGAGTCCATCGCCAAGGACGTCCAGGAGGGCGTCGACAAGCAGCAGCGAGAGTTCCTGCTGCGGCGTCAGCTCGAAGCCGTACGCAAGGAGCTGCGCGAGCTCAACGGCGAGCAGGAGGGCGAGGAGTCCGACGACTACCGCGCCCGGGTGGAGGCCGCCGACCTGCCCGAGAAGGTCCGCGAGGCCGCGCTCAAGGAGGTCGACAAGCTGGAGCGGTCCTCCGACCAGTCACCCGAGGGCTCCTGGATCCGCACCTGGCTCGACACGGTCCTGGAGATGCCCTGGAGCGAACGCACCGAGGACGCCTACGACATCCGGGGCGCCCAGGCCGTCCTGGACGCCGAGCACGCGGGCCTGGAGGACGTCAAGGAACGCATCACCGAGTACCTGGCGGTGCGCAAACGCCGTGACGACCGGGGCCTCGGCGTGGTCGGCGGGCGGCGCGGCGGTGCCGTGCTCGCGCTCGTCGGGCCGCCCGGCGTCGGCAAGACCTCGCTCGGCGAGTCCGTCGCCCACGCCATGGGCCGCAAGTTCGTGCGCGTCGCCCTCGGCGGCGTCCGCGACGAGGCCGAGATCCGCGGCCACCGGCGTACGTACGTCGGCGCGCTGCCCGGCCGTATCGTGCGGGCCATCAAGGAAGCCGGGTCGATGAACCCGGTGGTGCTCCTCGACGAGATCGACAAGGTGGGCTCGGACTTCCGGGGCGACCCGGCCGCCGCCCTCCTCGAAGTGCTCGACCCGGCGCAGAACCACACCTTCCGGGACCACTACCTGGAGGTCGAGCTGGACCTGTCCGACGTCGTCTTCCTCGCGACCGCCAACGTCCTGGAGGCGATCCCGGAGGCCCTGGCCGACCGGATGGAGATCGTCCGCCTGGACGGCTACACCGAGGACGAGAAGGTCGTCATCGCCCGGGACCACCTGCTCCCGCGCCAGCTGGAGCGGGCCGGGCTGGACCAGGACGAGGTGACCATCGACGAGGGCGCGCTGCGCAAGCTCGCCGGCGAGTACACACGCGAGGCGGGCGTGCGCACCCTGGAGCGGTCCGTCGCACGGCTGCTGCGCAAGGTCGCGGCCCAGCACGAACTGGGCGAACGGCAGCTGCCCTTCACCGTCCGGGACGAGGACCTGCGCGAGCTGATCGGCCGGCCCCACCACGTGCCCGAGTCCGCCCAGGACCCGGCCGAGCGGCGGACGTCCGTGCCGGGCGTGGCGACCGGCCTCGCCGTGACCGGGGCAGGAGGTGACGTGCTCTACGTCGAGGCGTCCCTGGCCGATCCCGAGACGGGCGCGGCCGGGCTGACCCTCACCGGTCAGCTGGGTGACGTGATGAAGGAGTCCGCGCAGATCGCGCTGAGCTTCCTGCGCTCACACGGCGCCGAACTCGAACTGCCGGTGGCCGACCTGAAGGACCGGGGCGTGCACATCCACTTCCCGGCGGGCGCGGTCCCCAAGGACGGTCCGAGCGCGGGCATCACGATGACGACGGCTCTCGCGTCCCTGCTCTCCGGCCGGCTGGTCCGCACCGACGTGGCGATGACCGGCGAGGTCTCGCTGACCGGGCGGGTCCTGCCGATCGGCGGTGTGAAGCAGAAGCTGCTCGCCGCGCACCGGGCGGGTGTCACCACGGTGATCATCCCCAAGCGCAACGAGCCCGACCTGGACGACGTCCCGGCGGAGGTGCTGGACAAGCTCGACGTCCACGCCGTCACCGACGTCCGCCAGGTCCTGGAGCTGGCGCTGACGCCCGCGGCCAACGGGGCGGCGCCGGAGGTTCCGGTCGCGGCGTGACGGACGTGACCGGATGAGGGAAGGCCCGGGTTCTCGTGAGGGAGGCCCGGGCCTTCACCGTGTGGCGGCCCTGTGGACACGAATGCCCTGACCTGCGGAATACTTGCCGAACTGCGGTGATGGCGGCAGATGGCGGAAAATCCACGTACCGGAACTCTCAGGGCCGGGCGACGACCGAGGCAGGGGCTGACGTGCACGAGGGCGGCAACGACGACGGACACCGCGACGCCGGTGCGACCGGACCCGGTGTGGCCGGAACGGGTGTGGCCGGAACCGGTGTGGACCAGCCCGCCTTCCTGGCCCTCGAACGCGAGCTGACCGTACTGCTGCGCCGCGCCCGGGCCAGCCAGGGCGAGATGGCCCGCGAGGTCCACCCCGACCTGGAGTCGTCCGCGTACGGACTGCTCGTGCGGCTCGACGAGTGCGGAAAACAGCGGGCCACCGAGCTCGCCGCGTACATCGGTGTCGGCAAGGCGACGATGTCCCGCCAGCTGCGCGCCCTGGAGGAACTCGGGCTGGTCGCCCGCGAGCCCGACCCCGCCGACGGACGCGCCTGGCTCGTGGCCCTCACCCGGGAGGGCCACGACCGCGTCCGCCGCGTCCGCGAGGCGCGCCGCGCCCGCTACGCCGGCCGCCTGGCCGACTGGGACTCCCGCGAGGTCACGGAGCTGGCCCGGCTGCTGCACCAGCTCAACCGCGGCATGGAGAAGTAGACCGGGCGAGCGTCCCGGACCCGGCGCCGCGGCAGGCGACGTTCGCCGCGTCGCGACGCCGGCATGATCCAAACGACAGGCCCTAGAACTCGACGTACACGGCCGTCGCGTCGTCGTGCCTCTTGCTCCCGCCCAGGAGCGTCCGGGCGGCGTCCGACCTCTCCAGCGACCGGACGCGGTCCACCAGGGCCTGCGGGCCTTCCTTGCGGACGAGGCGGAGGCAGTCCGTCCAGTCGCCCTCCTCGAACCGCTCGACCCAACGTGTCGCGCCGTCCGTGAGCGCGGCCAGAGCACGGACCTCGCCGCGGGGCACGGTTCCGGTCACCGCCCGGGTAGCCACCGACGGGTCGGCGGCCGCCGTGAAGAAGCCGCCCTCCAGGTTGCGGAAGGTGGAGTCCACCAGCGCGTCCGTGGCCAGCGCGGAGCGGGGGAGCAGGGTCAGCCGGTCGTCCAGGACGGGTGTCACCACGCCGTCCGGGGACTCCAGCAGCAGGGCCGAGTCGGACAGGACCAGATACTCCACCGTGGCCGGATTCCAGCGGGCCACGGTCACCGTGGCCTGAGGGGTTCGAGGGTGAGAAAGGTCACAGGTTGCGGCGTGCGCCTCGGAGGTACGCGCGATGGCACGGGACAAGGCGTCGACCAGGGAGACATCCGGGAGTGAAACGGTCAGTTCGGTCAGTGATCCGCCGAGGCGTGCGGTGAACCAGGGGACGGAATGCAGACACCCCGTCCCGGTTCTCGGCGGTGTGACCCCGTCCAGGACGACGACCGAACCACCCTGTCCCGAGGCCGGTAGTCCGACAGCGGCGAAGTCCTCGTTGGGGCGGTCGGCGTCGCCCGGTTCGGACACGAGTTCAGTGCGCATCCAGCCAGTCTGCACGAGCCCTTCACAACGTCCGCAGAAGACCGGCAATGGTTGCCGGACCGGCGCAGCGGCGCAGGTCAGACGCCGGGTTTGGGATGGAATGATTTGTTCCGGGAAGGCGTGGTGGCGAATACTGCCACCGGCCGTCGCCGTCGTCCAACCGGCGTGCCGCACAAGGCCGCTGCAAAGGCCTGCGGAACTTGCCCCTCAACTCCCGTCCGGGGTTCACTCCTTCGGGTGGCGGGTCAGGTGATGCGCGTGCGCTGCCCACCGGCGCTGGGAGGGTCGGGAAGTGTACCGGGAGTGCGCACCAGTTGACGGAGCGTCACCCGGGCCCAGAGTTCACGAGTCAGGAATGCGAGCACCGGTGCAGAAGACGCGGCCTCGTCGCACAGGCAAGCAGACGGCCCCCGCTCAGGGCGCTGAGCCGACGCCCCCCACCGGCAAGGGCCGTCCCACGCACGTACGCAACCGGCTGATCGTGGCCGTTGCCGTGGTGGCCGCCGCCATCGCCGGTGCCGGCACCCCGTCCGTCCTGGCGGCCTCCGGTCAACTCCACGACTCCCAGGAACTGGTGACGCTCGCGGAGCAGACGCAGGACGCGCTCGCCCTCGCGCACTCCCTCGCGGACGAGCGGGACGAGGTCACCGCCTACATCGCGGCCGGACGCCCCAAGGACAAGGCGCCGTCCGAGCAGCGCAGCGCCCGGGTGGACCGGCAGGTCGAGGAGCTGCGCTCCGACACCGACACGCCCGCCTCGCTCCGCTCGGACCTCGACGGCATAGCGGCCGTGCGCAGGGCGGCGCTCACCGGCAAGAGCAGCGCCCTCGAAGCGCACCAGGCGTACTCCGCCGCCATCACCGAACTGCACCGGCTCGCCGAGCAACTGGCGCAGCAGACCCCGCCGCGCGCGGGCGAAGGCGGATACGCGTTGGCCGAGCTGGATTCCGCCGTCCAGCAGGCCGCCGCGGCCCGCGGGCTGCTGCTCGCCGCCCTGAGCGTGCCACGCAGCACCGGCGCGGTCGTCGACCCCGTCACCGGCCTTCCGACCGAGACCTCCACCTCCTCGGACGCCGACACCCGGCAGCGCGACGCCCTCAGCGCCGCCGCCCAGCAGGCCCGGCTGCGCTCCGACGCGGCCCTGGCCGACTTCCGCGGCACGGCGCCCAAGCCGGCCCGGGCCTCCTTCGACTCCACGGTCACCGGCACCGAGGTCAACTCCGCCGACAAGTACCTCGCCACCCTGACCGACCAGCCGACGCTCTCCCGCAGCGATCTCGCGACCGGCACCAAGAAGCTGGAGACGGCGCTGTCCGCCCGCGTCGATCTGATGCGCGGCGTGGAGTCGGCCCTCTACGACCGCCGCACCAAGGACCTGGAAGCGCTGCGCGACGACGACGTCACCGCGCTGGAGATCCGCATCGCCGTCCTCGGCGCCCTCATGCTGCTCGCCGTCGGCGTCGCCACGGGCATGGCCCGCAGCCTCACCCGCCCGCTCGCGGTGCTGCGGCTCGGGTCCAAGCGCCTCGCCGACGCCGACGACCCGGCGGCCGAGGAGCCGGTGAAGTTCACCGGCCGCAACGACGAGTTCGCCCAGGCCGTCCGCTCCGTCAACGCACTGCACGCGCACGCGGTCGCCCTCACCGAGCGGATCACCACGCTGGAGTCCGACCGCAAGCACCTCGTCGGGCAGCGCCAGAAGATGGCCGACGCGCGCGAGGAACTGCGCGGTGAACTCGCCGAGTCCGCGGCCCAGCTGGAGCGGCTGCGCACGGCCATCGGCGGCACGTTCGTCAACCTCGCCCTGCGCACGCTCGGCCTCGTGGAGCGGCAACTGGCCGTCATCGAGAACCTGGAGGAGCGCGAGCAGGACCCGGACCGGCTCGCCACGCTGTTCAAGCTCGACCACTTCGCCACGGTCATGCGCCGCCACAGCGAGAACCTGCTGGTCCTCGCCGGTACCGAGCACGTCCAGCACGCCGCCGGTCCCGTGCCGCTCGTGGACGTCGTCCGCGCCGCGGTCAGCGAGATCGAGCGCTACGAGCGGGTCCGGATCGCCGCCCTGCCGCCGCACGCGCACATCGCGGGGTTCGCCGCGGACGACCTCTCCCACCTGCTCGCCGAACTCATGGAGAACGCCACCTCGTTCTCCCCGCCCGACCTGCCCGTCGAGGTCTCCGGCTGGCTGCTGGAGAACGGCGAGGTCATGCTCTCCGTCCAGGACGAGGGCATCGGCATGACCGAGGACCGGCTGGAGCGCCTCAACTCCCGCCTCACCGACTTCGACCCCGAGGCGCCCTACGACCAGGAGGGCGAGGACGGTCTCGGCCTCGGCCTGTACGTCGTGGCCCGGCTCGCCCACCGCCACGGCGTGCGCGTCCAGTTGCGCGAACAGAAGCAGGGCGGTGTCGCGGCGGTCGTCGTCCTGCCCCGCACGCTGCTGGCCGCCGCCCCGGCCGTGGCCGTACCGGCCTCCGGCCCCCTCACGGGCACGGCCCACTCCTTCTCCTTCCCGGGCGCCGACGCCGAGGCCAACTCCAACGTCCTGCCCGGCCGCGCCTCCGGCGACGACCCGCTGGTGGCCCTGGCGGAGAAGGCCGTCGAGCGGAGCGAGGCCACCGAGATCACCTCCGCCGCCCGGCACCCGGAACCGGCAGGGGAGCCGGAACCGGCCGAGGCGGCAGCAGCGGCCGAGGCGACTGCACCGGCCGAGGTGCCTTCACCGGCCGGGGCCATGGAGAGGACCGAGGCGCCGGAGACGGCCGCCCGGCCGGCGCACAACGAACCGGTGGATCACATCGCACCGGCTGCCCCGGCCGAGACCACGGCCCCCGTGGAGTCCCCCGCGGAAACCACGATGGAGCTGCTCATCCCGGCGCAGCAGGGGACGCCCGGTCCGGCCGAGCGCGAGAGCGCGGCCGCCGGGGGCACGACCGGCCCCCGGAGCCCGCTCGCACCCGAGGGCGTACCCGGCGCGGACACCGCGGACGCGGATCCGGACGGGAGCCCGGAGCACGAGCGTGTGGCCGACGAGGCGGAGGACCGCGTCACCGACAAGGGCCTCCCCAAGCGCACTCCGAAGATCACCGCACAGACCACCGCCCCGCGCCAGCGCAGCGGCTCCGTCGACGCCGAAGCCCTGCGTCGCCGCCTCGGCGGCTTCCGCCAGGGCGCGCAGGCGGGCTACCGCGACGTGGAGGCGGAGATCGCCGAGAGGACGGCCTCGCACCAGCGGCCGGCCACCGGCGCAGCACGACCAGCTGGATCCGAAGAATCCACGGGGGGCACAGTCGAGGAGGCAAGCAGTTGACCGCTCCCAGTACCTTCGGACTGATCGGACTGAGCAGTGAGGCCCGCAACCTGCACTGGCTGCTGACCAATCTCGTCGAGGAGGTCCCCGGCATCCTCTCGGTCGCGGTCGTCTCGTCCGACGGACTGCTCCTGCTCTCCTCCGACGACCACCGCAACAGGGAGGCGCGGGACGCCCTGCAGGTCCGCGTCACCCAGCGCACCGGCCCGCGTGGCTCCGCCGCCGACCTGGCCACCATCGTCTCCGGCATCGGCAGCCTCACCATCGGCGCCGCCAAGCTGATGGACTTCGGCGGGGTCCGGCACACGATGGTCGCGATGGACGAGGGCAGCCTGTTCGTGATGTCGATCAGTGACGGCTCCCTGCTCGGCGTCCATGGTTCCGCGGACTGCGACATGAGCGTGGTGGCGTACCACATGGCCCTGTTCGTCGGCCGCGCCGGTCACGTCCTGACCCCGGAACTCCGCAGCGAGCTCCGGAAATCCCTGGAGGATTCCCAGACGACGGGGAGTGCCCGATGAGCAGTACGCCGAAGCATCACCTCCCGGTCCGCGGCGGGGACCGCAAACCCGCCCGGGTCCGCCCCTACTCGCTCACCGGCGGCCGCACCCGCTTCGGCCACGTCCTCCTCGTGGAGACGTTCGTGGCGAGCACGGCGGCGCTGGAGGCCCCGGAGGAGCGCAAGGAGCTGACGAACGGCCACCTCTCCACCCGCGTCATGCCGGAGCTGCGGGCCATCGTCGAACTGTGCCGCCGGATGCGTACGGTGGCCGAGATCGCCGCGCTGCTGAAGATGCCGCTCGGCGTGGTCCGCGTGCTCCTGAGCGACCTCGCGGACCAGGGAAAGATCCGTGTGTACGGAACGGGCACCGGCCATGGCACGGGCCGCCCCGACCGGGCTCTGCTGGAAAGGGTGCTGAGTGGACTCCGTCGTCTCTGACGCCGCTCACGGCGTCACTGGTTCAACCCCGTTCGTCGAGCCCGGCGAGAGCATGCACGCCTGGGAGACGGACCGCACCCGTGCACCGATCGCCACGAAGATAGTGGTGGCGGGAGGCTTCGGCGTGGGCAAGACCACGCTGGTCACCGCCGTCTCGGAGATCACGCCCCTGCAGACCGAGGCGCTGATGACCGAGGCGAGCGAGGCGACCGACGACCTCACCGCCACGCCGGGCAAGTCCACCACCACCGTGGCCATGGACTTCGGGCGCATCACGCTCGACGACGACCTGGTGCTCTACCTGTTCGGCACGCCCGGCCAGCAGCGGTTCTGGTTCATGTGGGACGACATCGTGCGCGGTGCGATCGGTGCCGTCGTCCTGGCCGACACGCGCCGTCTGAAGGACTGCTTCCCGGTCCTGGACTACTTCGAGAGTTCCGGGCTGCCGTACGTGGTCGCGGTCAACCACTTCGACGACAGTGAGCTGTTCGAGCCGGAGGATGTGCGGGAGGCGTTGACCATCCCGCAACACATACCTGTCATGATCATGGACGCGCGTCGCCGGATCTCCGTGATCGAGACCCTCCTGGCCCTGGTGGGCCACGCGCTCGACGAAACCCCCGAGTAGAGGACAGCCCGCATGCGGAAGATACTCGTCGTCGGAGCCGGTCAGTCCGGGCTCCAGATCGCCCTCGGCCTCCAGTCACAGGGGTACGAGGTCACCCTGATGTCCAACCGGACGGCGGACGAGATCCGCACCGGCCGGGTCATGTCGACGCAGTGCATGTTCCACACGGCCCTGCAGCACGAGCGTGATCTCCAGCTGAACTTCTGGGAGTCCCAGGCCCCGAAGATCGAAGGACTCGGTGTCTCGGTCGCCGCCCCCGGCTCCTGGGCCGAAGGCCCCGCCGCCCGCGCCATCGACTGGCTGGGCCGGCTCGACGGCTACGCGCAGTCCGTCGACCAGCGCGTGAAGATGGCCGGCTGGATGGAGACGTTCGCCCAGCGCGGCGGGCAGCTCGTCATCCACGGCGCGGCCGTCGGTGACCTGGACTACTTCTCCCGCACCTACGACCTGGTGCTGGTCGCGGCCGGCAAGGGCGAGCTGGTCCAGATGTTCGGCCGTGACGCGGAGCGCTCCCCGTACAGCGAGCCGCAGCGCGCGCTCGCCGTGGCGTACGTCCACGGCCTGGGCCCGCGCCCCGAGCACCCGGGCACCGAAGCGGTCCGCTGCAACCTCGTGCCCGGGGTCGGCGAGTTGTTCGTCATGCCCACCCTGACCACCTCCGGCCGCGCTGACATCCTGTTCTGGGAGGGCATACCCGGCGGCCCGCTCGACGCCTTCAACGGCGTGAAGGACCCCGCGGAGCACCTCTCCCTGACCCTGGAACTCATGGAGCGGTACGTCCCCTGGGAGTACGCGCGGGCCACCAAGGTCGAACTGACCGATGCCGGCGGCACGCTGGCCGGCCGCTACGCCCCGACCGTCCGCAACCCCATCGGGCGTCTGCCCGGCGGCGGTCTGGTGCTCGGCGTCGCCGACGTGGTCGTGGCGAACGACCCGATCACCGGGCAGGGCTCCAACTCGGCCTCCAAGTGCGCCGCCGCCTACCTCTCCTCGATCGTGGAGCACGGCGACAAGCCGTTCGACGAGGAGTGGATGCGCTCCGCCTTCGACCGCTACTGGAACACCGCCCAGCACGTCACCAAGTGGACAAACGCGATGCTCGCGCCGCCGCCGGAGCACATCCTGAACCTCATCGGTGCCGCCGGTGAGCTCCAGCCGGTCGCGGACCGCTTCGCCAACGGCTTCAACAACCCGGCCGACTTCGAGAACTTCTTCTACGAGCCGGCCAAGACGCAGGCCTACCTCGCCGAGGTGTCCGGCGCGGGCGCCGCGTAAGCGTCGTAGCCCTCGTCGGACCCGTCCGTGGCACCCTCGGGGAGCTCCGGCGGCCGGTAACGCCGCAGGGGCTCCCCGTCCGGGTCCGGTCGCACGGCACCCAGGACCGGGTTGGCCGCGATGGGTGACACCTTCACCGTCGCACCCGGCCGGGGTGCCTGGACCACCAGGCCGTTCCCGAGGTAGATCGCCACGTGCGTCGCCTTCCGGAAGTACACGACCAGGTCCCCGGGGCGCAGCTCGGCCAGCGTGATCCGCTCCAGCCGCCTCCACTGCTCCTTGCTGGTCCGGGGCACGGGCGACCCGGCCTCGGCCCAGGCCCGTGAGGTCAGCCCCGAGCAGTCGTACGCCCGCGGGCCCTCGGCGCCCCACTCGTACGGCTTGCCGACCTGCCGCAGGGCGTAGCGCACGGCACGGCTGCCTTCGGCGGACGGGTGGTGGACGGTGCCGCCGCTGCCCTCACCGCCGCTCCTCTCCTCGCTGTCCTCTCCGTCCTCGCCGTTCTTGCTCGCGCCCTCGCCGGCCTGGGGTGCCTCGACTCCGTGGGGTTCGTCGCCCAGCATGCCGGACGCCATGAAGTCCTTCTGCGCCTTCTCGACGGCCTTCCGCTCGAACTCGGCCAGGTCCGTGAGCTGGTCGCGGCTGAGGGAGGCGAGCAGTTCCTCGACGTCGTGGAGACGTGCGCGGACCTTGTCCTGCTCCTTCTTCCGCCGCTCGGCGAGGGCGAGCTGCCGGTCCAGGGCCGTACGGGCCTTGCGCGCCAGCGCGTGGGCCTTGCGTTCGTCGCCGGTCAGTCTGCCGATGGTGTCGGCCCGCTCCCGCGCCAGCCGGCCGATCACATGGCCCTGCTCGATCGCGTGCTGCGGGTCGCGGGCCAGCAGCAGACGTACGTACGGGGAGATGTCGGTGCTGCTCTGGTACTGCTGCCGGGCCAGCCGGCCGGCGGCGCCCCGGCTGTCGTGCAGGGAGAGCCGGGCGCGGGCGAGGGCGCGGTCCAGGCGGTCGGTCTCGGCGCGCTGTTCCTTGAGTTTCTCCTCGGTGGCGTTGTAGGCCTCGGTGGCCTCCTCGGCCGTCCGGTACAGCTCCTGAAGGTCTGTCAGAAGAGCGGCGACATCCTGCTGTTTCGCGTCCGGTTCGGGCACGGCCGTGGCCGGTACGGGTGCCAGGACGGTTCCGGCCGCCGTCGCCGCGATGCAGACCAGACGCAGCAGCTTTCCTGACATGCCATCACCTCCGTTGCGGGGGCGGCGTGGTGCCGCCGGACACCGTGAGGATCAGGCGTGTGCGTGCGGTGCGCGCGGCGGGTGTGCGCGGTTCGGCGCAACCGGGTCACCCGTCGGCGTCGTCCGGCTTGCCGGGCGGCGTGGCGGCTGGCTTCGACCAGGGCCAGTTGAGCCGACGGGGTGGGACGCCTTCCGGGGCGTACTCGTACTTCCAGCGGTTGGACAGGCCGACCTTGCCCGGTCCCCGGGGGACGCGGCGGTAGACGAGCACGGTGTCCGTTCCGCCGTGGGGGTCCGGCACGGGGATGCGGTACGTCTTGGGCGGGTGGCCGGTGATGCCGAGGAGGACCGGCAGGACCCTGCCGTCCATGGGGCCGCCCTCGAAGGGGGTGTCTTCGCTCTTCACGGGATCAGTCTCGGACATCCTCGGCGAGGGCCCGGACCAGCGCGTCCGTCTGCGGGTCGCGGCGGGCGGTCACCGTCAGCATCGCCACGAACTGCTCGACGAGCCAGTCGCGGAGCTCCTCGGCCGGGGGCTGCTTGCCCTCGTCGAGCCAGATGAGCGACGACGCCTCCACGGCGGTGATCCACATGCGGATGGTCATACGCAGGCGCGGGCCGGGGTCGGCGACCATCAGGTGACTGACGATGTGCTCGGCGGCGACCCGCCGTACGCCGTCGACGATGGCCGTGGTGCGCGAGGTCTCGACGACGCTGCCGCCCTGGAGGAGGGCGCTGAAGCCGGTGTCGTGCTGGTCGACGAAGGCGAGGTAGCGGTCGAGGGCGCGGGAGAGGCGGGGGAGGCGCGGGCCTTCCCGGGGTTCGTCGAAGCAGTGCTGGAGCTCGTCGGCGGCGGAGCGCAGGGCGGCCTCGTAGAGCTGTTGCTTGCCGCCCGGGAAGTACCGGTACACCAGTGGCCGCGAGACTCCGGCCGCCTCCGCCACGTCGTCGAGGGACACCTCCTCGGGGGCGCGGTGGGCGAAGAGGTTCAGCGCGGATTCGAGCAGCTGACTACGACGTTCCTCGACGCTGAGTCGCCGGTAGGCGGGGGTGGGGGCGGCTGGTGTCATGCCTCGCAGGGTAATCGGGGCGAGCCGGGGCTGCGTAGCGTGCGCGTGGGGGTGCGCGCGTGCCTCGCCCGCTGCGGAGTGGTGGTCGGGGCCGCGCCGGGGGTGTCCGTCCTCGGAACGGCGCGATCGACTTGCGTGCCGACCGACTGTTCGTCGACGCGCCAACCGCTGCGGGCGGACACCCCCGACACGTCCCCTACTCGCCGTGCGCGGGTGCGGGAGCGTGGGCCCCCGGGTCTTTACGCCAGCAGCCCGGACGACTTCCACAGGCGTCGCCCTACTCCGCGCAGCACGCCGATGTCGTCCAGGAAGTCGGTCAGGCGCTTGGAGCCGTTCTGCATGACCTCGCGGCGGTGGCCGCTCGCGCGGACCTGGGCGAGGGCCTCCCGCTTGTCGAGGCCCACGTTCGTGTAGACGTCGGGGTTCACGAAGGCCACCGAGAAGACCCGGGCGAACTCGCCGGAGGTGATGCGGGTGAACTCCTGGGACCACTTGGGGGCCGTCACCATCTGGCGGCGGAGTTCCTCGCGGGCGTAGCGGACGTGGCGGGCCTCTTCGACCACGTGGATGCGGGTGACGCCGCGGACCAGGGTCTGGACCCGCTCGTCGGGGAACGTCAGACGCTGCATCCAGTCGAGGACCTCCTCGCCCAGCAGGGTGGCCGTGAAGGAACCGGGGGTGGTGGAGATGGTCTTGAACAGGCGGCCCAGCTGCTGGTGTGCGCGGCTGACCGGGTACCAGGGCGTGTCACCGTGGGAGATCAGGCGGGCGAACATCTTGGAGTGGCGGCACTCGTCCTCGATCTCCGTGAGTGCGTAGCGGACGTGCGCGCTCGTCGCCGCCTTGTCGTAGATGTGCCGGACCAGCAGCTGCATCAGGATGATCTCGAACCAGATGCCCAGGGAGGCCAGGGCCGCCGCCTCGTGCTGGGAGAGCAGGATGCGCTGCTCCTCGCCCATGCGCTTCCACAGCGGGGTGTCGTAGAGCGAGACCAGCTCCGGCGGCCAGAACCACTTGCCCTCCTCGAAGGGCGCGTCCCAGTCCAGCTCCTTGTCCGGGTCGAAGGAGTGCTTGGCGGAGGAGTCGAGGAGCCGCTGGGCCACCTGCTCCCGGTCCTTCAGCAGGCCGAGGGCGTCGCGCAGGCCGTCGAGCGCGTCGGCTTCCGTCAGGGTCGTCATGGGCTGCCCACCTCGTTGTGCACACGTCACTGATGTACTTATGAGACTGCCTGTCAGCAAGCTCGTCAATCCCCTGCGCGCTACTTGTTGACCCCGTGTCTACCTCGTGTGAGCCTGCGGGCATGCCGAGCTTCGACCTGTACGCCATGGAACCGGAAGAGCCCGTACGGCAGGTGCCGGCGAGCGGCGCGGCCCGTTTCAACTGGGAGTACGACGACGGCCGCGACCGCCTCCTGGCCCTCTATCAGAAGGGCAAGGACAAGCAGTGGGACGGCCAGAAGCGCATCGCCTGGGAGCTGAAGGTGGACCCCTACGATCCGCTCGGAACCCCTGACGAGGCGATGTCCCTCTACGGGACCAGGCACTGGGCGAAGCTGAACGAGGAGAACAGGGGTGAGCTGCGGCAGCACTACGCCTCCTGGCAGTTCAGCCAGTTCCTGCACGGCGAGCAGGGTGCGATGATCTGCGCCGCGCGTATCGTGGAGTCGGTGCCCGACCTCGACGCGAAGTTCTACTCCGCGACCCAGACCATGGACGAGGCCCGGCACGCCGAGATCTACGGCCGCTTCCTGCACGAGAAGATCGGGCTGCTCTACCCGATCAACGACAACCTCCAGTCCCTGCTGGACGACACACTGCGCGACGCCCGTTGGGACATGCCGTACCTGGGCATGCAGGTGCTGATCGAGGGCCTCGCGCTCGCCGCCTTCGGCATGATCAGGGACACGACGGACAAGCCGCTGCCCCGACAGATCCTCGCGTACGTCATGCAGGACGAGGCCCGGCACGTGGCCTTCGGGCGGATGGCCCTGCGCGACTACTACCGGCAGCTCACGGACGCCGAGTTGCGGGAGCGCGAGGAGTTCGTCATCGAGGGCTGCTACCTCATGCGCGACCGGCTGCGGGGCGTCGAGGTGCTGGAGAACTTCGGCATCCCCAGGGCCGAGGCGGAGGAGTACAGCGAGCAGTCCGAATTCCTCACCCTGTTCCGCAAGCTGTTGTTCAGCCGCATCGTGCCCTGCGTCAAGGACATCGGCCTGTGGGGCAAGCGTCTGCAGCAGGCCTACGTCGACCTGGGCGTCCTGGAGATGGGCAACTCCAACCTCGATCTGCTGATGTCCGAGGACGAAGAAATCGCCGAGAGGCTGGACGCCGAGCGCTTCGCGGCGGAGGAGAGGGAGCGGGTCGCCGAGGTGCAGGGGACGATCGACGCGGGGCGGGCGGCCGGCGGCTGAGCAGCCGTCAGCGGGCGCACCCCAGGCCTTCCGGCACCTCGCCGAGCAGCGGCGTCGCCCCCTGGGGCGGGAACTGCGTCCGCAGGGTGAAGGCGTACGGCGTCGGGCCGTGCGTGCGCAGGTGCAGGACGCGGGACTCCGCCTCGGCGACCGTGGGACGGTGGCCGGCCGGCACCCACCACAGGGCGACCATCGCCTCCTCGACGCGTTCGAACCATTCCCGGCGCCGGGCGAGCATCTCCCGGTGCCGCCCCTGGTACATGTACGCCTTCAGCGCGTCGGTGCCGCGCCACACCGACATGTTGATGATCAGCCACGAGTCGCCGAAAACGGGCACGTCCGTGGCGTCGTCGCCCGACTCGCCCTGCAAGCGCCAGACGAAACCGTCGGCGTCGTCCGCGTCCGCGTTCACCGGGTCGAGGTGGTCGACGAAGTCCTTCAACTGCGGGGAATCCAGCGGGGCCTTGAGGCGGCCGAGGTTGACCTGGGCGAGTTCGTACGCGGTGGGCTCAGTCATGAACCGAACGCTAGGTCGGGCGACCCGCCGCCCGGTAGCCCCGTCTCACCGACCGGGCGCCGGATCAGGGTGACTTCAGTACCGCTTCCATCACCGCCCGCGCGATCGGTGCCGCGTCGCCGCCCCCGCTGATGTCCCCGCGGTCCGCCTCCGCGTCCTCCACCACGACCGCCACCGCCACCCTCGGTGCCGGATCCCGCGCGCCCTGCGCCCAGGAGACGAACCAGGCGTAGGGGATGCCCGAGTTGCCGAGACCGTGCTGCGCGGTGCCGGTCTTGCCGCCCACCCTGGCGCCGCGGATCGCGGCGCCGCGCCCGGTGCCGTTCTCGACCACGTCCCGCATCATCGCCCGCAGTCTCACGGCGGTGGAGGGGTACATCGCCTGGCGGATCCCCCGTGACCCGGCCGTCGCGAGGGTGCTGCCGCCCGGCCGGGTCGTACGCTCCACCAGATAGGGGTCCCGCACCTGGCCGCCGTTGGCCACGGCCGCCGCGACCATCGCCATCTGCAGCGGCGTGGCCCTGGTGTTGTACTGGCCGATCGACGACAGGGCCAGCTGGGCCTCGTCGAGGGTGGTGTCGAACGTGGACCGGGCCACCGGGAACGGGATCGTCAGCCCCCCGTTGTTGAAGCCGAAGGCGCGGGCCGAGGCCGTCATGCCCGCCGCCCCCACCTCCACGCCGAGCTTGGCGAACACCGTGTTGCAGGAGAAGGTGAACGCCTCGCGCACGGAGGCGTCCGCGCAGCCCTTCGATGAGTTGGTCAGACGCGTCCGCGTGCCGGGCAGGCGGTAGGGGTCGGGGGAGTCGGTCGGCGCCTCCAGGTCCGTGACCACACCGGCGTCCAGCGCGGCGGCCGTGGTGACGACCTTGAACGTCGAGCCCGGCGGATACGTCTGCCGCACCGCCCGGTTGAGCATCGGCTTGTCCTCGTCCGCGTTGAGCCGCGCCCAGGCCCGGGCCGCCGCGGAGCCGTTGCCGGACAGTGGCTGGGGGTCGTACGACGGGGCGGACATCAGGGCGAGGATCCGGCCGGTCGACGGCTCCACCGCGGCCACCGCGCCCTTGCGGCCGGCCAGCCCCCGGAACGCGGCCTGCTGCGCCGCCGGGTGCAGCGTCGTGACGACGTTGCCGCCCGCGTTGCGCGCCCGCGTGAAGTCGTTCCAGAGCGGGAACGGCGCGAGCATCGGGTCCGCGCCGGACAGCACGCCGTCCTCGGTGCTCTCCAGGAGCGTCGTGCCGTACAGCTGGGAGGCGAAGCCGGTGACCGGGGCGTACAACGGGCCGTTCGTGTAGGTCCGTTCGTAGCGGAGGTGCTCGCGGGTGTCCCGGGAGCCGGTGACGGGGCGCCCGCCCACCCAGATGTCCCCACGTGGCTGCTCGTAGCGGACGATGTCGGGCCGCCGGTTGGCCGGGTTGCGGTCGTACGAGGGGGCCTGGACGACCTGGACCCGGGCGGCGTTCACCAGCAGGGCCACCAGCAGCAGGGCGCAGAAATACCCGGCGTGCCGGATGTGCCGGGTCACCGGGCGTCCTGCCCGTCGTAGTCGCGCCGGGCCGAGTCGCTCACCCGGACCAGCAGCGCCACGATCGCCCAGTTGGTGACCACCGACGAGCCGCCCTGCGCCAGGAACGGCATCGCCATGCCGGTCAGCGGGATCAGCCCGGTCACGCCGCCCGCGATCACGAACACCTGGAGCGCCACCAGTGAGGCGAGGCCGACCGCGAGCAGCCGGCCGAAGGGTTCGCGCTGCGCGAGCCCGGCCCGGAAGCCGCGCTCCACCAGCAGTCCGTAGAGGAGGAAGACGGCACTGAGGCCGGCCAGACCGAGCTCCTCGCCCGCGGTGGCCAGGATGAAGTCCGACTTCACGGCGAAGCCGATGAGGAACGAGTGGCCGAGTCCGAGGCCCGTGCCGAGCATGCCGCCTTCCGCGAAGGCGAACAGCGATTGGGCGAGCTGGTTCGAGCCTTCACCCGTCTCGATCGAGGCGAAGGGGTGCAGCCAGGTCTCGATCCTGCTGTGCACGTGCGGTTCCAGCCGGCCCACGGCGACCGCACCCAGCGCGGCCAGCAGCAGACCGACCGCGATCCAGCCGGTGCGGCCGGTGGCGACGTAGAGGAGCACCACGAACAGGCCGAAGAACAGCAGCGATGTGCCGAGGTCGCGTTCCAGGATCAGCACGCCCACGCTGACCAGCCAGACGGCGACGATCGGGCCGAGGACGCGGCCGGTGGGCAGTTGGAGCTTCCAGACGCGGCGGCCGGTGTAGGCCAGCGCGCTGCGGTTCGCCGCCAGGTACGCGGCGAAGAACACCGCCAGCAGCACCTTCGCGAACTCGCCCGGCTGGATGGAGAACCCGGCGACGCGGATCCAGATGCGGGCGCCGTTCACCGCCGGGAACAGGATCGGCATCGTGAGCAGGGCGAGCGCCGCGACCACGCAGACGTACGTGTAGCGCTGGAGCACCCGGTGGTCGCGCAGCAGCAGTACGACCAGGATGAACAGGGCCACGCCCAGCGTCGACCACACCAGCTGGGCCGGCGCCGCCCGGTCACCGGGGGTCTCCAGGTCGAGCCGGTAGATCAGCACCAGCCCCAGCCCGTTGAGCAGCACCCCGATCGGCAGGAGCAGCGGGTCGGCGTACGGGGCTCGCAGGCGTACCGCCAGGTGGGCCAGCAGTGCCAGCACGCCGAGGCCGGCACCGTAGCCGGCGGCGCCGGGCGGCGGCGTCCCGTGCCGGGCGAGGCCGACGGCGCAGTAGCCGTACACCGACAGCAGGACGGCCAGCACGATGAGGGCGAGTTCGACGCCCCGGCGCCGGGGGAGGCGGCGGACGGCGGGTGCGGGCGGGTCCGCCGTCGCCATGGTGATTCCGGCCTTGCTCATGTCCGGAACCTACCCAAACGGTGCGTCTTGTGCGCCTTCGGGTGACCGAGTGTCAGCACCAGCGTGGCGCGGGGCCGATGTTGTCGATGTACCGGGCCGCGCCCCAGGCCCAGGTGCCGTCGGTCAGCAGGTACCAGAGGGGGTTGCCCTGCACGGTCTCGCCGCCGGTCTTGCAGAAGATGCTGACGACGTCGCCCCGGTGGGCGTACCGGATGATCTGCGAACCGCGGTTCGGGGCGCTGCGCAGCGCCAGCGTGTCCGCCGTGACGACGCCCCTGTAGAGGCCCTGGTCCTGCCCGCCGTTGCCGCCGTTTCCGCCGCTCGGGTCGTGGGGGCCGTTGCCGTTCCAGTTGCCCGGGTCGTTGCCGCCGTTGCCGTTCCAGCCGTTCTGGCCTTTGCCGTTGCCGTTGCCGCCGCCGTCACCGTTGCCGGGCTGACTGTTGCTGCTGTTGCCGTTGCCGCCGTTCGGGTCCCAGTCGTCGTGCGCGGCGGCGGCAGGTGTGATGGCGGCCGCGGCGGCGAGGAGCCCGGCGGCGGCTGCTATGCAGAGGCGGAAGCGCAGGGACATGGGAGGTACCTCCATGGGGGGCGAAAGTGCCGAAGCTGACTATTCGCCACATTAGGAGCGGGCTGCGGGTGTCGCCCCTCACGCTGGGCCAGAGGGGGACGCGCTGCGGACCCTCACTCCGCCGTGAGTCTCAGCGTGGCGACCGCGCCGCCCTCCGGCGCGTTCGCGAACTCCAGCCGCGCCCCCAGCACCTCCGCCTGGCCGCGCGCGATGGTCAGCCCCAGCCCGTGCCCCCGCGTACCGCCCTCCGTGCGGAACCGCTGCGGGCCGTGCGCGACCAGGTACTCCGGAAACCCGTCCCCGTGGTCGCGAACCGTCACCACCGGACCGTCCACGGTCAGCACCACCGGCTCGCGCCCGTGCTTGTGCGCGTTCGCCACGAGATTGCCCAGCACCCGCTCAAGACGCCGCCGGTCCGTCTCCACGGACACGTCCCGTACGACCCTGACCTCCGTGCCGCTCCCGGCCGCCCGCACCGCCCGCTCGGCCAGCGGCCCCAACTGCTCGGTGTCCAGCTCCACCCGCTCCCGGCCGGTGTCCAGCCGGGAGATCTCCAGCAGGTCCTCGGTCAGCGTGCGCAGTGCCGCCACCCGGTCGCGCACCAGCTCCGTCGGACGGCCCGGCGGCAGCAGTTCCGCCGCCGCGTGCAGCCCGGTCAGCGGCGTACGCAGCTCGTGTGCGACGTCTGCCGTGAACCGCTGCTCGGCCAGCAGCTTCCCCTGCAGCGACGCCGCCATGGAGTCCAGCGCCGCGGCGACCGCGGCCACCTCGTCCTGCGGACTGGCCGTCGTACGCGGGCCCGTGCGGGGGTCGTTCACCCGCGCGTCCAGATCGCCCGCGCTGATCCGCCGGGCCACCCGGGCCGTGGTGTGCAGCCGCCGCGTCACCCGCGTCACCGCGAACGCCCCCACCAGCAGCGTCGCCCCGATGGCCAGGCCAGACGACCAGACGATCGCCCGGTCCAGGCCCTCGATCGTGCGGGCCTGCTGCGAGTAGTCGACCGCGACGGCCAGCGCCCGCCCACCGTCGACGGGCCCCGCCGCCCACATCGTGGGGCGTCCCCCCTCGTCGGCGACCATCGTGCCGCGGTCCCCGGCCACCGCCAGTTCCCGCAGCTCCCCGGGCAGCTCGGGCGGATCCACCCCGGCGCCGGACCACAGGGTGTCCCCGGCCTCGTAGCGCTGTGTCGCCTGTGTCAGCCGCTGCAATGCCTGGTCACGAGCCTGTCCGACGGTCTGGTTCGTCACCTGTACGTGCACCAGGACGCCGAGCAGGGCCGCGAGCGCGCAGCACATCACGGTGATGAAGGCGGCGGCCTTCGCGGCGAGAGTCCCGGACCACTGGGGGAGTGCGGGCCTCATCCGCCGCTCGCCGGGGAGGAAACAGTGGGCGAGACGGTGGGTGAGGCGGTGGGCGAGGCGGACCGGGAACCGCCGGCGGAGGGCGAGGGGTGCCGGGAGTGCGGACGCGGACCGGTGCGCAGCATCTCGTCATGGGTGAGCAGCATGGCCTTCTGGTCCCGGTCCCAGGTCCACTGCAGGCGGTACTCGTAGCCCGCGACCTCCGACGGCGAGCGGATCACCAGGGAGCGCCCGGCCAGCTCGACACCGCTCAGCGCGTCCTCCCAGGCCATCACCTGCACCAGCCGGTGCTTCTCGACGGTGTAGACGCGGACCGCGGTCGTCTTGCCGGGCCGCAGCGGGAAGCCCAGCGTCAGGTCGTCGTGCCCGTCGCCGGTCAGGTCCCGGTAGTACGGCCTGAGCACCGGGCACGTCCCGTGCCCCGGGCCCCGCACGCAGTCGGCCATCTCACGCTCGGTGTCGCGGTAGGGCGCCTTGGGGCCGTCGAAATCACCCGGGTTCCGGGCGATCTCGGCCCGGACGATCCGCACCGGGTCGACGCGGCGGATGTCGTCGCCGGGCACCTTCACCCCCTTGACCACTTCGGTGTTCACCTCACCGATCTCGAACGCCGGACTGGAGGCGGGCGTCAGCTCCGGCCAGAGCCGTGCAGGCCCTTGTGCCGTCGGCGTCGACCCCGCGCCCTCCAGACCGCCCGCGTCCCCGCAGCCCACGGCGGCGGCCAGCAGCAGGGCGACGACGGCCGGGCGGAGGGCGGCTCGTCCGGGGCGGCTGAGGGGCACTGCACTGCACTCCTGGCGGTTCACGGGCGATCACCCGACGGACATACGGCGGACGTACGGCAGGCGTACGGCAGACGTGCGGCGGGCATGCGACGGACGTACGGCGGCACACGACGGACGCTACGGTCGGCCCCGTACACCTTATTCGCGGGGAAGTCCCATTTGCGCGCGAGGGTGGCCGTGTACGCACAGCCGCACGGGCGCACCGCTACTCCGCGAGCTCCTCCAGCAGCCGGGCCGTGGCCAGCCCGGCCCGCAGATACTCGACGAACAGGTCGTTGTGCAGCGCCCACGGCGAGCGGCGGGCCCGGATCAGCCGGATCGCCGCCTCCGCGGAGCTGCCCTGGCGCATCAGCGCGTGCGCGACGACGAGACCGGAGCGGTTGTACCCGTGGAAGCAGCGGACGAGGACCCGGCGGCCCTCCTCCAGCGCCTCGCAGGCGGCCTCGGCCAGCCTGATCACCCCGGCGAGCTGGGTCCCGTCCAGCGGCCCGTCGGGGATGGGCCACACATGGTGCCGGACGCCCGGATCGGGCCCGTGCCCCGGCAGCCGCAGCAGCGTCTGCACGAGATCGAACTCGTCCCGTACGACGGCGAACTCCAGGTGCCCCAAGGCCCCCGTGTACTCGTGACCGCCCATCCAGAGCCCGGGAACGACCTCGCTCCACGGACTCTCCGGCGCGGGCACGTCCGGTTTACTGCGGGTACGCAACGACGCCTCCCCACCATGACCGCCCGAGGGTCCGCGGGCCGCCTGCCCAACTCCTCTCCAAGGTAACCGGGTTCTTGCCCCCACAGCACCCCGCCTGTTCCCATGGAACGGGGTGATGGTGCATGAACGGACTGCGCGTCATACCGACCTGGCGGCACGGCAGGGAGCGGCTCTACGTCTGCCTCCCCGACGGCCGGAACATCGCCTGGTACGACCGTGAGGCCGCCCGGGTGAACCTGCTCGGCCGGGACCGCGAGGACGACGTCCTCCGGGCCCTCGGTCCCTTCATCACCGGCCCCGTGACGGTGGGACCGCCCCCGGTACCCACCCCCGCCGAGCTCGCCCGCCTCGCCCTCCACCCCGACGACGACCTGGCCCCCAACCGCCCCGGCGAAGCCCTCGTCGTCGCCCTCGACCGCGACCCCGGCCCCGCCCACCGGCTGCGCCCCGACCCGCGCCGCAGGGCCCTGGCGGCCGAGCAGACGATCGGCGACGCCCTGGACCGCCTCGACGGTGCGGGCTGGCACACCCTGCACTCCGTGCCGCTCCCCGGCGGCGACCGCATCCACCACCTGCTGATCGGCCCCGGCGGCCTCTACGCCGTCCACGCCCTGCACGCGCGCAAGCAGCGCGTCCGGGTAGCCGACCCCATGATCACCCTGGGCCGCCACGACCCGTACCCCCTGCTGCGCCGCCTGCGCACCGACGCCGAGCGTGCCACCCACGCCCTCACGGCGGAGGTCCGCCCCGTGCTCGCCCTGGTCGACCCGGCCGCCCTGTCGATCCCGACCGCGCCCCGCGAGGTCGACGTCCTGACGGCGGCGGAGGTGGAAGGCCTGTCGCGTGGGGGTGGCGTGCTGAAGCCGGCGGACGTGGAGGCCTTGCACGCGATGGCGCGCGACCGGAATACGTGGGCGCGGGTGTGAGGGATGAGGGGCGGAGAGGCGGGGGCGCGGGGTTGGTTGTGTGCAGGTCGGGGGGGTACGGGACCGGGTGTGCCGGTCGGGGCGGCCGTACGGGGATCGGTAGGGCGCTGGCCGGGGGCACGCTTCATGGCGTGACGGCGGGGCGCCGCTACGGCAGGGTCCCGGCCTCGTCGGCCTCCAGCAGCGGAGCGAGGAGGTCGCCGTAGTCCTGGACCCTCGGCGCGATGTCGCTCGCATGGAAGTCCAGCTGCCCAGGGGCGCGGCACTCCTCGATCTCCCCCCAGGTCACCGGCGCCGAAACGGTCGGCTCCGGGCGGGCCCGGAGGGTGTAGGGGGTCGCCGTGGTCTTGCGCGCGGCGTTCTGGCTCCAGTCGACGAAGACCTTCCCCGGGCGCAGACTCCTGGTCATCCGGTGCAGCGCGAGCCGGGGCATGGCCTTCTCCGCCTCGACGGCCAGCGCCTTCGCGTACTCGGACACTCGCTCCGAGGACGCCCCGCGCACGGCGGCGAGCAGGTGCAGCCCCTTCGAGCCGGAGGTCTTGGCGTAGGTCTCCATGCCGTCGCGCGCGAGCCGCTCCCGCAGCCACAGCGCGACCTCGCAGCACTGGACGATGCTCGCCGGCGCCCCCGGATCGAGGTCGAACACGATCCGGTCCGCCTCGTCCGGGGTGTCGACGAGCCACTGGTGGGTGTGGAACTCGGTCACGAGATTCGCCGACCACATCAGGCTCGGCAGATCCTGCACCAGGACCATCCGCGACGGCCCCTCCACCCGGGGCACCTCCGCGGTGGTGACCCACTCGGGCGTACCCGGCGGCACGTTCTTCGTGAAGAACACCTGCCCGTCCGGTCCGTCCGGGTAGCGCAGGAAGGACACCGCCCGGTCCCGCAGATGGGGCAGCAGGACCCCGGCGACGGTCGCGTAGTAGTGAAGCACCTCGCCCTTGGTGAAGCCCGTGGCGGGATACAGCACCTTCTCCAGGTTGCTGAGAGCGACCCGTCGCCCCTCCACCTCTGTGATAGGCGCCATACGATAAGAATCCCACGCAAACCATGACGAACACTCCCCAGAGTGACCGGAAGGGTGCTGCACGTGAGATCCATTTGGAACGGCGCCATCTCGTTCGGCCTGGTCAGCATTCCGATCAAGCTGGTGAACGCCACCGAGAGCCACTCGATCTCCTTCCGCCAGATCCACACCGAGGACGGCGGCCGCATCCGGTATCGCAAATTCTGTGAACTGGAGGACCGCGAGGTCACCCAGGGAGAGATCGGCAAGGGCTACGAGGACGCGGACGGCACGATCATCCCGATCACCGAGGAGGACCTGTCGAGTCTGCCCATCCCGACGGCCAAGACCATCGAGATCGTCGCCTTCGTCCCGGCCGACCGGATCGACCCGCTCCAGATGGACGCCGCGTACTACCTCCAGGCCGGCGGCGCCCCGGCGGCGAAGCCGTACACCCTGCTGCGCGAGGCGCTGAAACGCAGCAACAAGGTGGCCATCGCGAAGTTCGCCCTGCGGGGACGGGAACGCCTGGGCATGCTCAGGGTCGTCGGCGAGGCCATCGCCATGCACGGCCTGCTGTGGCCGGACGAGGTCCGCGCCCCCGAGGGCCTGGCCCCCGACGCGAACGTCACCGTCCGCGACCAGGAGCTGGACCTGGCGGACGCGCTGATGGACACCTTGGGCGAGGTCGACCTGGAGGACCTGCACGACGAGTACCGCGAGGCCGTGGAGGAGGTCATCGCCGCGAAGGCCGCCGGCGAGGCCCCGCCGCAGGCCCCGGAACCGGCCACGGGCGGCAAGGTCCTGGACCTGATGGCGGCGCTGGAGAGCAGCGTCCGAGCGGCCCGCGAGTCCCGCGGCGAGGAGGCGGAGCACGCCGAGGTGAAGCCGCTCCCGCTGCGCAAGACGGCCCGGGCGGCGCCCAAGCAGACCGGCGGCAAGAAGTCGACGTCCACCGCGAAGAAGACGGCGGCCAAGAAGACCACGGCGGCGAAGAAGTCGACGGCCAAGTCCGGCCAGGGCCAGGGGACGACGAAGAAGACAGCCTCGAAGAGCACCGCGAAGAAGACGGCGGCGAAGAAGTCGACGTCCCGCAAACGCTCGGCCTGACAGCCCGCACGCCCGGTACCGGCCGGCGTCCGCCGGGCACCTCACGCGGGGCCGGGGAGCCGGGGAGATCCGGAGGAACGATGCCGCTCGACGACGCGCTCGACGTCCACTTCATCGGAAACGCGACGGTGCTGCTGTCGTACGGGCCGCTGACCCTGCTCACCGACCCCAACTTCCTCCACCGGGGACAGTACGCCCACCTCGGCTACGGCCTGCTGAGCCGCCGCCTGACCGAACCGGCCCTCGACGTGCACGAACTGCCCCGCCTCGACGCGGTCGTGCTGTCACACCTGCACGGCGACCACTGGGACCGACGGGCCCGCCGGCACCTGGACCGCACCGTGCCGATCCTGACCACCCCGCACGCCGCCCGCCGCCTTCGGACCCTGCACCGATTCCCCCGGACGGCGGGACTGCGCACCTGGAAGGCGCTCACCCTCCAGCGCGACGGCGTCCAGGTCACGGCCACCGCGCTGCCCGGCCGGCACGCGGGCCAGGCGGTGCTGCGCGGGCTGCTGCCGCCGGTCATGGGAAGCATGCTGGAATTCGGCCCCGCCGGACGGGCACCCCGCATGCGGCTCTACATCTCGGGCGACACCCTCGTGTACGACGGCCTGGACGAGATCGCCGACCGCTTCCCCGCAGCCGACCTCGCCGTCCTGCACCTGGGCGGAACCCGCCTCCCCGGCGGCTTCGTGGTCACGATGGACGGCACCCAGGGCGCCGAACTGGCCCGCCGGCTCGACCCCCGCCTCGTCCTGCCCGTGCACTACGAGGACTACACGGTGATGCGCTCGCCCCTGTCCGCGTTCCTCGCCGAGGCCGACGCGATCGGCCTCGGCGACCGCGTCGTCCACTGCGGCCACGGCGACCGCCTCCGCCTGCCGTGCGGCGCGGGGGCGGTGCCGGAGGTGTACTGAGGGGCGGAACCGGAGGTATCTCGAGCAGAAGCCCCTCAGATCGGTCGGCGACGGAATGAAAGGACTCCTGAGGAGTGGGGTGAGCCCCTCAGGTCGGTCAGGCGACTCTCCTGCCCTCCGGCTCCTCGGACTCGTCCTCCTCGTCCGGCAGATGGACGTCGTCGACGGCGATGTTGACCTCCACGACCTCCAGCCCGGTCATCCGCTCCACGGCGTTGACGACGTTGGCCCGCACGTCCGCGGCGGTGTCGGCGATGGCGGCGCCGTACTCGACGACCACATCGAGATCGACGGCGGCCTGACGCTCGCCCACCTCGACCTTCACCCCCTGGGTGACCCCGCTGCCCCCGCCCGGCACCCGCTGACGCACAGCCCCGAAGGCCCTGGTCATGCCTCCGCCGAGGTTGTGCACCTCGGGAATCTCACGGGCCGCCATGCCCGCGATCTTCGCGACGACCGTGTCCGCGATGGCGGTGTTCCCACGGGTGCCGGGAGCACCCTTGCCGCCCTGCGATGTCGCCCCGTCCTGCCTGCCCGCTGTGTTCCTGCGCTGAGTGGTCTCGGTCATAACCGTCACCTCGATGATCGGTGAGGGGATGAGCGTCGTTCCTCTCCACCGTAGAACAACGGTGCGGATGGGGCGAAAGTGGCAATTCGCAGTCACCGAACCTCACCCTTCCCGGGTGAGGCCCTCACCGTCTTGCCGTGGGCACGCTGAGAACGGCATGCGCCACCGGCCGGGCCCACCCCGCGCCGCTCGCGCCCCCGAACGGAGGAGGACCATGAGCGCGCAGACGTATCTCGCCTACGACTTTCCGCTGTTGAGCGCCTTCTGGACGGTGTTCTGGGTCTTTCTGTGGATCATGTGGTTCGTCCTGCTGTTCCGGATCGTCCTCGACATCTTCCGGGACGACTCCATGGGCGGCTGGGCGAAGACCGGCTGGCTGGTGTTCTGCTGCGTCCTGCCGTTCCTCGGGGTCTTCGTCTACGTGATCGCCCGCGGCAAGAACATGGGCCGCCGCGAGGTCGCCCAGGCACGCGCCCAGCAGGAGGCGTTCGACAGCTACGTCCGGGAGACCGCGAAGGGCGGCGAGAGCCGGTCCGGCAGCGTCGACGACCTCGCCAAGTTGTCCGAGATCCGCGCTCGCGGTGACATCACGGACGAGGAGTTCCGCAGGGCGAAGGAACTGGTCCTGGCCGGCGGCCACCCCACACCGGACGACTTGAGAACGCGGTAGCGGGGCATGACCGCCACGCACGGGGAACGGCCCGGCACGTCACTCAACGAATGGGCCACCGGCGTGACGGTGTTCGCGGCCATCATGCTGATGGTCACCGGCATCATCGACGTCGTGCGCGGCGTGGCGGAGATCGCAGAGGACGACATCTTCGCCACGACGCGCACGTACATCTTCGCGTTCGACCTGACGGCCTGGGGCTGGATCCACGCAGCCCTGGGCGCGGTCGCGTTCATCATCAGCTTCGGCCTGTTCAGGGCATCCACCTGGGCCCGAGTAACCGGCGTGGCAGTGGCGGCCCTGGTCATCATCGCCAACTTCCTCTCCCTGCCGTACTACCCGGCCTGGTCCATCGTGATGATCGCGGCATCGGGCTTCATCATCTGGGCGCTGTGCGCAATGAAAAAGGACGAGGATCTGTCCCGTCCGAGAGACCGCCGACGACACGGGCCTGCCGAACACACAAAAGAGGCCAAGAGCCAGCCATCCTGACCCCGCCCTCTTATCGGCGCCCGCCCTGCTCCCAAATCAACTTCCACAGCCGACGAGTTGAGTGCCCCCGAGACGACCCGAACCTGCGCACACCGCTCCGGAGGGCTGGTGGGCTGGGCGACGCAGTTCGGTTCTGCTGTCTGTCTTGGCAGCGCCGCAGCCCGTGCGAGTTCGTCCTCCAAGGCCTGGTTCAGGGTCTCGTCCCGTCCAGGGGCCTCATTGGTGCCCTGCGTCTCAGCTCGTCGGATAACCGATCTCCGCGATGTCCCCCGAGAAATCCGCCAGGACGATTTCCGAGTTCAACGCGCGGACCACTTCTTCGGTCAGCGGGCGAGAAGAGAAGACGTGCCGAACGGCCTCCAGGTCGACCGGGACCTCGTAGTAGTCCTCGGCCCATCGTTGAAACGCCTCCGGGGAGCGATCCACCAACAGCTGGAAGAGGTATGCGGCACCGTCCGGATCCTCCGTTGCTGCATCGGAAAAATCGATCGTTCCCGCCCTCCAGCGGTCGTCGGCTGTCTCCCGCCACATACAGGCCGTGACGAGCGGCATCGCGTCCTCGTCCGAGAACGCCGGCTCCTCGACATACGGCCGGAAGACCTCAGGAACCTCGTCGAGCACTCCGGGCCATGGCCCGTCTTCTGCATACGGGCTCATGGGCGATTCGTGATCGAATCCCCGCACATAGGCGCCGGCGGGTGAGAAGACGATCGAGTACTCGTCACCCGACCCGTTCCGCATCGAGGCCATCGACTCCGTCTCCGACCAGCGGTCGTCGAAGGAGTGGTGGCGGCTCTCCCACTCAGGGCTCAGAACTGCCTCCAGGACGGCCATGGAACGGCAGTGCTCACGGAGGACAGTTATCTCGGGCAGTCGTCGAGCAACGTCATGAACGGTCACCCGCTCATCCAAGCGCACGCATCCGACACGTCAGGTCCTTGCCCGACGTGTCGCTGTCGCACGGAACTTGAAGACCGCGGATAGTACGACTCACCGGGGACAACGCTCCAAGATCCCATCCACGGCTCGTCCACAGATCCCGACATACGCCCGCTCCAAGCCGCACACGCCTGCACATACGCGAAGACCCCGTCCCAGCGAAAGCGCTGATGGCGGGGTCTTTGGGCACCTCATGCAAGGTGCCCCCGGCAGGATTCGAACCTGCGCACACGGCTCCGGAGGCCGTCCGATTCCCGCACGTTTTCGCAGGTCAGCGGCCTATCTGACAGGTTGTCAGGCCCGCGGTCCCGCGCATGTCCCGCGAGAATGAAATGGGCCATTCGGTCGTCTTGTCCGGATCATTCCCTGTCGTGGTTGATCCATGCACCGTGACGTAGATCATGGCTTCCTCGGACAAGGGTAGGGGGTATATTGTGCGCCCTTCAATCGAACAAGGAGGCTGTCCGGAGCGCGCGGGCAGGCCAAGCGAGCCGGTTGTGCGACGGGCCGGTTGGGGTGCTCCCCCGTGGTGTCAGAGCGCGCGGTGACTGACGGGCGTATCCCGCCGCCTCTCGTCAGGATGCCCTGAGAGCATGTGCCCGTGCCGTGCTTCCGGCGGGCTCTGTGGGGGCCATCGCTGACGCGGTGCCGTAGTGGCCACCGCGCGCCGGCCCACGCGGTGATCGACCGGCGTCTCATGAGTCGCGACAGCGAACAGGCCCGTCCGACGCTGGGCAGGGTTGCGAACGACGGTGGACCGGCGAGTGAAGGCTGGCGAGGCGTACACCAGGGCCGAAATGGCACCGGTCTCCCGGCGTCCCTGGAAGTGCTCGGCGTGGGAGCTGTGATCCTCTTGCGAAGTCCCTGGGAGACGGGCCACGGACTGAGTGTCGATCGGGACCTGGACGTGGGTGCGGCGGGCCTGCCCGCCTGCTCGTGCATGCAGGCGGCCGTCGTGTGGAGTTGTGAGGTTGAGCTTGGGCTGCGGCCTTTCGACGTGCGGGCAGGCGGTGGCGGTGGACTGTCAATGATGCGAGGGATCGCCGGTTTGGCCAACCGGCGATCCCGAGCTATGTTGCGCGGCCCGAAACGGCGAGCGCAGGAGAATCACGATCTCGTGAGCTGTTGGTTCAGAGCGTGCGGCGTTTGCGGATGGGCAGGATGCTCAGGGCCATGACGGTGCCATCGCCCTGGAACGAGATCGGGTCGTTCCATTTCACGGCTTCAAGGGGGTCGCGCCGTTTGGCGCGGAGTTTGTAGACCGCTTCCCTGTACTCTTCGACGCACCCGTCTTTGATCAGCTCATACAGTCCTGAGTCCATTCCGGAGAATGCCTCGATGCGCGCGGCCCCCATACGGAAGACGTTGTCCGTGCCCACGAATTTCGTGTCGCCGACCTCGATATCCGCGTCGTCAATGCTCGATGTCGCAGCGAAGGCAGGCACGTTGTAGTGCTCTCGCCCTTGGTGGTCGGTGAGATACCGGACCGCATGTTTCCCTCCGCCCGAGAAAGCGGTCAGGCCAGCGGCTGCGGTTCGGGCCAGGAGCTGGCCGAACCAGGCGAGGTCGTCCTCGCCTATCTGGAAGCCGTCCACCGTCCGCGCCCGTCTGCCGTCTCGGGACGGTATGCGAATGGCGTTGGGGTAGGGGATTCCGGATCTGTCCTTGATTTCCTCGTCGGCGTTTCCCGGAGCGCCAGGCATACGGACGGGGAGCAGCGCTTCGCCGGGGGATTGCAGTACGTTGACCACGATGCCGCCCTGGCCCATGAGTTCGGTGGACAGCATCAGGCACGGCGTGGTGTTCCACGGGCCGATCTGCATGCCCTCGGTCAGTTCGGATCCTTTGACCAGTTGCTGGATCGTGGTGCTGCGGGTTCGGCCGGTCCGCTTGCTTGGCTTCTGGTGGTTTCCCCGGCAGGCCACGAAGGTAACTTTCGACGGCTCGCCGGGCTTCCATGCCTCGATGATGTAGTCGGGCCGGGGCCGTGAGCCCTTGTTCCGTTGCGAGACGCTCGGGGGCCAGCCAGCTCGCAGCACCGTGTTCGTGTCAACGACCGACACGATGTGGTCGGGGTAGCGCTGCTGCACGATGTGTTCCGCCACGGCGATCCCGAAGCCGACAGCCAGCTCCCGGGCCTGCATGCCCTTGTACCAGCTCTCGGAAGAGCGGCCCTTGTCGGTGAGATCCATGGAACCGGCGCGATTGCCGTCCAGTGCCTCGCAGAACTTCAGGCTCAGCCAGTGTTCCGCGAGCCCGCGTCCCATTCCCTGGCCGGCCAGCACGTAGCCGCGGGCGACGGCGTGCAGCACCTGCCACGGCGTCAGCTCGATGGACCGGCCGTGCTCGGCACGCGCGACGGGGCGCAGCTCGGGTTTCCTGCGTGCTGGTTCCTGGCCTTTTTCTCGGCGCCTCTTGTCGATAGCCGCCGCTGCGGAGTTCACATGTGCGGCCAGCTCGGTCGTCGAGTGGACGTGAACGCTCGTCGAGCGGCTGAGTGCGTTCAGGATCTGTCGCGCGGTTCTTGCCATGCATCCCCCCACGTGTCCGCGTGACCCTGTCGGCCGGGAACGGTAGTGCGGAGCAATGGGGCGCATACAAGTGCGCATGGTGAGCCATGGGGCGGAACCGGCCAAGTCGTGCACGTGCGGGGCATCACCCGGTGGGAACGGTGCCGCTGGAGTAACCCGGTGTTTGGCCTCGACCAGGGCGATGGGCTCAGGGCACACAGCAGGCGCCTGCAGCTGACGTGCGTTCGGGGCCCTCTGTCGGTGGTCGCTCGTAGGATGCTGAATCTGGAGGTGGCGTTTGTGGCGGTACCTGTTTCGCAGCAGCGAAAGCTGAGTCAGCGTTCGGGCAACATCTGTGCGTTTCCTGGGTGCGGGTTGCTCCTCACGGCCGAAGGCACACCGGAGGAACCCGTCGTAGTGCTCGGCGAGATGGCGCACATCGTCGCGGAGAGTCCGAACGGTCCCCGAGGCGACTCGCCGTTGACGGCCGAACAGCGCAACCGGTACGAGAACCTGATCTTGCTCTGCAATCAGCATCACCAGCTGATCGATTCCGACGGAGCGGTGGCCAAGTACACGGTGGAACGACTTCTCGCCATGAAAGAGGATCACGAGAGGCGGGTGGAGCGCAGACTCGGCGGGCGCCCCAACGTCGACGCGGAGCTGCCGCCCGTGGTCAACAACACCGTGTACAGCAATGTCTTGCCGGTTACGCAGATGCCACGCCACGTCTACGGGGCGCCCTGCCTGGTGGATCGGGAAAGTGATGTCAGACCGGAGAGCATGTCCACCGGGGAGATGACGCCGTTCATCCTGCGGGAAGGGTGGCTGTGGGCATTCCAGAACCTGCGGGACGACAGCGGCCCTTTTGCTGCGTTCGTGGATCGGTCCGCAGCCGAGCGGTTCGACTCCCGGGAGTGGTGGGGTGATCCCGACAAGCTTCGGTGGTACGTGGCGCTGCTCAACCGCTCACTGAACAAGCTCACGGGGCGTCTCGGCCTGCGGCTCGATCGGGACCATCACCGCTACTACTTCGAACCCGAGGAAGAGGGCGTTGAGCGGACGGTAGTGTACCGGCCGTTGAACGCCAGCAAGGCGAAGCGGAGCGTGGTCTGGCAGCCCAAGAAGAAGGCCACCGGAGAAGCACGCAACTACTGGCTCCATCGTGCTGTCTCCCTGCGTTTCTTCCTCATCGGCAACAGTCAGTGGTGTCTGAGCATCAGACCTGAACTGCGAGTGACATCCGATGGCTTCGAGTCCATCGACGCCAAGCACGTCGGGCGACAGGTCACCCGGAAGAAGTCCAGACTGTTCAACCACGACCTTCTCGGTGAGGTGCAGTTCTGGCGGGACTTCCTGGGAAAGAGCAGTCCGCGGATCGCCTTCCCTTTCGATGACGGACAGAGCCTGGTCATCTCGACATCCCTGAGCAGCGGGCAGGTGCACTGGCCGGGCATCCCTCCCGAGCACGACATGCCCTTCAAGAACGTCGAATACGTGGACGACCTCTTCACCTGGGCCGAGGCAGAGAGCCTGAGCGAGGACGATGAGCTGGACCACGAGCAGGACGAAGAAGTCGGCTACGAAGGGGTGATCGTGGAATGAAGCCACGCCCGTCCCCACCCCGCACATCACTCGCCGGGCCGCCCTCCCTCATCACGAGCACCCACTTCCCGGAACCCCTGCTCCGCTTCGCCGACGACGGCCTGCACATCGACCCCAAGGCGGGCATCGCACGCTACGGCCCACGATCCTGGACAGCCTCGGGCCGCCACCCCACACGGCTGCGAGTCGGGCTCATCGGTACCCCAGAGCTCGTCGAGTCAGCACGCGCCTGGATGAACAGCCGAGCCGAGGGCATGACGGGAGATGAGAACAACCCTGAATTTCCCGGCTGGATGCCCGACCGAGGATTCTTTTCCTCCCTGGAATTCGACGATGCGTGGGACGAGGAACTCGGCCAGGCGGAGTTGCGCCAGGTGCTGGAGATCAGATCGCAGGAGGAGCGCTTCCACGCCGCCGTGACCCTGTTCGAGACGAAGCTGCGGCACCTCGCGGAACGCGACAGCACCCCCGACTACGTCGTGATCGCGCTGTCCGACGAGATCGTCGCCCGCTGCGGAACCGCCGACTACACAACCAAAGAGACCGGAGCCGTCCATCGCGATCTGCGCCGCGCACTCAAGGCGAGCGCCATGAGGTTCCGTCTCCCCACGCAGATCGTCCGAGCGCCCACGCTGGACGGCAGGGACCGGACACCACCCTCCCGCATCGCGTGGAACTTCTTCACGGCGATGTACTGCAAAGCAGGCGGCTACCCCTGGAGTCCGTACGGCCTTACCCCCGGCACCTGTTACGTCGGAATCGGGTTCTACCGCCCGCTCGGCACCGCACGAGCCACGATGCAGACCAGCCTGGTGCAGGCGTTCGACGAGCGCGGGGAAGGACTGGTTCTACGCGGCCACGAATTCGAGTGGGACCCTCACAAGACCGGAAGCCGTTCACCTCACCTGACGGCTGACGGCGCCCACAAGCTGATGGCTCTGGTTCTTGACCAGTACGAGTCGGTGATGAAGCAGACCCCGGCCCGGATCGTGGTCCACAAGACTTCTCGCTACTGGCCGGACGAGCGCGACGGATTCCGCTCCGCGATCGAGGCCCGGGTGCGACGCTACGACCTGATGGCTCTTGAGGCGCAAAGCCGGGTACGACTCATCACGACCTCCAAGTACCCGCCTCTGCGTGGAACCCGCTTCAGCTTGGGAGAGCTGGACTACCTCTACACCACGGGTTACATATCCGCGCTGAGAGAGTTCCACGGTATGCACGTCCCGGCCCCCCTTCAGGTGGCTGATCACATCGGTCAGGACTCGTCCCGTGAGGTGCTGCTGAAGGAAGTACTGGCCCTCACCAAGCTCAACTGGAACTCGGCAGCTTTGGGCGGACTCCTGCCTATCACGATCAAGTTCTCGGGCCTGGTCGGAGAAATCATGCGGGAAATCCCGCCAGATCGGACCCCGCTGCCTCAATTCAAGTTCTACATCTGAAACCATTGGTCGTGGCAGTTGCTGCGCCGCCGTCCCCATGGCCCATTTCATAGTGTTCCGGGTGGGGAATTACGCCGTCGTCGACACCTGGTCGGTACTGAAGGCGCGTATGTTCCGGGCAGCGTCCGGCTGGAGCGGATTGCCCGCTCTCGCGCCCGGCGCAAGTCTGGCTGCCGTCGGCGCTCAGAGGTGTCTCTCGGTCAGGACGCCAGCGGATGATGACCTGGCGGTCCCTCTTGCCAGCCCTCGTCTCTGCGGGCCGCTCAGCGAAAGCCAGCTACTTGTCCGGCCGGGGGCCGGCACTGGCGTAGTAGAAGGCTCGAGCCTGCTTGACGCGGTCCCGGGAGGTGCCACGCTCCGCTCCCTCGACGTTCAGCGGTGGGTGCAGTTGGGAGATCAGTTCCTTCTCCAGTGGGACGGGGTCCGGGTGCTCGGTCCAGGTGAGGGTGAGGTGGTGGTGCATCCAGTGGGTAAGGCGCTGTTCGTCCTTGGGAATCAGGACGACGCGGTCGGTCCACGTGGTGCGGTAGCTCTCGGCGGGCATGAGCAGTCCGGCCAGGGTTCGACGCAGGGTGGACCGTCCGGAGTCCCTCAGATGGTTGTAGGCGACGCGGGACCGCAGCCGGCGGGCCTTGCCCAGGTAGAGCAGCCGCAGTCCGGCATCGCCGTTATTGACCGGTCCGGGGAAGAAGTCCAGGACCTCGGGCGGCGCCCACCAGGCGTACACCCCTGCGGTCGTGGGCAGGGCGCGGGCCGCGCGATCGAGGGTCTGGGGTGCGGAGAGCAGTTCGGCTGTGGCTCGTTGAACGGTGGCGTCGTTGAGCATGGGCGCACCCTAATGTCCTGAGTCGGCGACTCGGCGTTAGTTGGGTGTGAGCCGTCCCGGTCCGAAGATCCCGCCGTTGACGGTCACCGAACTGAGGGGCTGCTCCGAACCCGGATCATCGGGCCACATCTGGCGATCCGCCGGACGGTTCGGCGGCCGGACGTACAGTGTCGGGGGGCGTCGCTCCCGGGGGTGCGGGCGGCGGACGCAGGGCATCCTGCAGGTCGAAGGTGGGGGCATGGACAGCAGCGAGTACGACGAGTACGAGGCCATTGTCAGAGTCCGGAAGAACGCGCGCTTCACGCGGTCGAGGAAGACCGCGGGCGCTCATCGCGGCATGACACGTGACCCCGACACCAACAAGGTGGGTCAAGCCGAGATCTTCTTGAAGAAGGAGAACGAGCCGGACCCGGTGGCGGCGTACCCGCAGGATTGGCTCGACTCCGACCCGCACGAGGCGGAGGCCCGAGCGCAGGAGCGTCGAGAGACCGCGGAGTTCCTCGCCGATGTGCTCTTCCACGTCGGCCTCAGACTGACGGAGAAGGCCGCGCCGCACGTCAGGAAGTGGTGGCACGAACAAGCCCTTCCGGCGGTGAAGGCCAAGTGGAGCAGTGTGGCGCTAGGTCGTACGCGGGATCGCCGGGTTGAGGCCGAGGAGGAACGGAAGGAGGTCGTCACCGTTCCAGGTGATCAGAGGACGACCATGAGCGGCGCTGAGGCGCGGAAGCGGTTCGCCGCGGCTGTGATGGCCCGGATCTACAGCGACGGGCAGCTACGGCTGGTGCGCAACGCCCGGGTGGTGGACGAGGGGGAGAACGGTCCGGTGGAACTGGGGGCGACGGACGATCTCACCCCTCAACGCATCGGGGAACACGTCGCGTCGATACTCGAGGCGGACCCTTCGCTGCTCGGCGAGGACACCCTGGCCGAACTAGGGAGACTCGTCGCAAAAATTCGAGCCGACGGCGGCTACGTTCCCATCCCGAGAGCTGAAGGTGTGCTGCCGCACGACCACGGGAACGACTGACGCATGCAGACGACTTGAGGGTGACGTCGCCACCGTCTGGATCGTCGACACCACTTCGAGTCAAAGCCCCCGCGTGTGGAACACCTTGTACGCGCTCACGGCAGCCAGCGCCAGCTCAGGCTCTGCCAGGGGACTGCGGCCCGTAATCGCATCGACCCGGCCCCGCCACTCGACGACCCAACTCGCCGAGCCTTGCTGCAAGCGCGCACCACGATCAACCCGCAGCACTGACCCATCGCCCCGGAGCGTGCCGTGACAACATTCGCCGACGAGGAAGACACCCGCAAGGTCCAGACTGCCGTCATCGGGCGGGCCGGATCCGACACGCCCGTCTTCCTTCCGTATGACCACGATGAGTTCGACCTCTTCATGCGAGGCCGCTCTCGCGACGACTTCTACTGCGGCACCCTCCTCGGGGGCTGCGGCAAGAAGCTCAGTGCCAAGCGCTACACCGAGAAGAAGTGCCACTTCGCCCACCGCCCGCCCGTCCACTGCCGTCGCACCGCGAACGGCGAGTCCAGCGCCGACCACCTCTACATCGGCCAAGCCCTGACCCGGTGGCTTGCCCAGCAGAACCACCACCAGGCCAAGGCTTCGTACCGGACTGTCGGGGACAGGCCGGGCGGGACTGTGGACTTTCGGCTGTCCGGCGGGCGGCAGCTCATACGCGTACAGATGGCCCGGCTGGGGTTGCACCCGTGGCGACAGGAGGCGGAGGACCTCGCCAGGCACGCCGACCGCGTCGAGTGGCTCTTCGGCCCGGACAGCATGCTGGCCTATGACCGGGTGGAATCCCACGGGTATGCGATCCGTGTCGAGTGCCGGACCGCCGGTGTCACGCGCGAGGTGTGGATCGGCACCCAGCTGCCTGGCAACACCGTCGAATGGACCACGCTGGACAAGTGCTCCCTGACCTCTCAGGGCATCGTCACCCCGAGCCTGGTGCCTACCGCCCAGGGCATCGTGCCGCATGGGTCGGCCGAAGCGACCGCATCCACCACGCCCCCGCTCTCCTTCCAGCTGGCCGATGACACGGTGGCGTTCACCGGGGCCGTGCCGAGGACCGACGTGCACTCGCCCACGAGCACACCGGGAGCCGTCTACGACGCGGACATCCAGCCTCTCGGCTCGGCTGTCACCCGGGCCCGCATCGTCCTTCCCCACGCTTCAACGCCACCCAACCCTTCAAGGGTGTATCTCCTCCGGGAGCGAGTGACCCTGGCGCCGGCCGCGAGTACCACGATGGACACCCCCGCGTGGCTTCTCACCGCAGCCCAAACGCGACGCCTCGACGCCCGGGAGGCGGCAGCCTGGAACGGACTCAAGCCAGCCCAGCCGGTACCTGCAGGCACCACCCTTCCGCTCGAGCCGCACGCGCTTCCGCGTCCAGGATTCGACGACCGAGACATCGTGGCCTCCTTCCGACGGACTCTGGAACAGACCGCCCGCACACACGGCCGGATCACATGGGCCCAGCTCGTCGGCTCTGCCAAGGCGAAGCCCCAGCATTTCACCTCGGAACACCGGCTCAAGCTCCTCATCGCGCTCGATTTCCCTCGCGCCCAGGACAAGCCGGTACTGTCCTCCCTCCTCAGGACGGAGGACGGTGAGGTCCCGTCCTTCTTCGCCGCTCTACTCGCCGGGCTCGGCTGGGCATCGAGCCTTCCAGCGAACCAGGTTCGCCGTATCAACGAGATGGAACGGCGGCGCGCCTACGAACTCTTCGGCGACGGCCCCGTCACGGCCTCGCCCGCCTCCCAGGCAGCCCCCCGGCTCCAGCCACAGCAACCAAGCAGCCGGACCGAGGCCGCGGCCCGACTGATCTCGCCGGCAGGTCTCCCGACACTCCAGCTCATGCTCGCCGTACGCGAGCACCTCAAGGCGCGAGCGAGGAACGGAGCTGACGACATCACATGGCGGGAGCTCTCGGCGAACACTGGCTTCGACTTCGCCGCGCTCTCGGACGAGCGGCGCGCCAACATCCTGTTCCGTGTGGACGAGCCCCTCAGGGACCACGACCTCATGTACGCGGCTCTCGTCGTGACAGACGACGGCATGCCGCTGCCCTACTTCCCAGCGGTCCTCCAGCGCCATGGGCGCCCAGTTCCGGGCCTCCAGAGCGAGGCCCATCAGGCCAGGCGGCTGGAGGCGGGCCGCATCCGCGACGCGTACGCGAGCAGCGCCAGCCGGTCGAGGAGCACGGAAACGGAACCCGCCGCAGCCACTTCCTCCGCCGAGGTGCCCGACGCCTCTCCCCGCCCCGAACTGCCCGCCGCAGCGGCCCCCGCGCCCGCGGGGAGCCCCCTCGATGCCTCTGCGGCGGCGGTTGTTGGAATGCTCGCAGGGCTGCGGTGGCGATTCGACCACGCCCGGCAGGCCGGCGACCTCACCGAGGCCAAACGCGTCTGGCAGTCGGCGGGCAAACTGTACGGTACGAAGCTGCCCGCCGAGCAGCAGGCCGAGTATCGCCCCCACCTGCGCGCCATGAGTGAGTGGGTGCACGAGCGCGAGAACGAGAACGTCCAGGTGGACCTTCGTCTGCTGCTCGACGACCTCATGCGGCGACGGGGGCCCACCGCCTGCGACGCTGTTCGTGCCGGCCTTGCCCGCGCGAAGGAACTCAAGAGGAAACACCACGGCAAGCTCCCTCAGGACCTCCAGGACGCACATCACGTCTGCGAGGAGCAACTCGCCGAACTGCTCGCCCTGTCGTCTGGCGATGACGCGAGTACTTCTACTTCAGAGGCAGAGGCCGATCCTCGACCCCGACAGGATCGAGGACTTTGACGCCGCGTAACGAGGAACGGGAACAGCGGTGGGTAGTCGATATGGAGTCCACAACGCATCGCGGGCGCCATCCCATACTGTGTGCGTCGGGCTGACCATCTGGTCCGCGGCGGGGAATGAGCCTGGCCTGGCCAGGATGCGGCGGAGTACCCGGAAATAAATTCGACATCCCCTGTCGTTGAGTGTCGGCCACACTGGCTGCACGGGAGGGGCGGTGCCGGACCTGAAGCTCTACAACACGAAAGGCGGCGTGACGGAGGTCGCGCCGCGTCTTGCTGATGCCGAGGCCGATGTGCAGAGCATCATCGAGGGCAACATGGAGAAGTTGCTCGGGGTCCGGTTCCTGGCAAGCGAGTACAGCACTGGCCCGGTCCACGGCGGCCGGATCGACTCGCTGGGCCTCGACGAGAACGGGGCTCCAGTGGTCGTCGAGTACAAGCGCGGTGTGGACTCCGGCGTCATCAACCAGGGGCTGTTCTATCTCGGCTGGCTGATGGATCACCGGGCCGAGTTCCAGCACCTGGTCCGCGACCGGCTCGGGCCCACGACCGCGGCCCAGGTGCTGTGGAGTGCGCCCAGGCTGATCTGCGTCGCCGGCGACTTCACCCGCTACGACGTGCACGCCGTACGCGAGCACCGCCGCAGCATCGACCTGGTCCGCTACCGATTCTTCGGCAAGGACCTGCTTGGTCTTGAGACCGTGGCTTCCGTCACCGGGCGCACGCCGGCCGCCAAGCGAGTTCGCCGGCGCGCGGCCGGGCTGCCGCCGGTCCGCGGGCACAGTGGGGCGCTGGCGGCGCTGGCGGAGGCGGTCGATGAGGTGTTGCTTGGCCTCGGGGACGGCGTCAGCCGGGTGCAGCGCAAGCAGTACCGCGCGTATCAGCGCCTGCGGAACTTCGCCTGCGTCTGCCCGCCCCAGAAGACCAAGCTCCTCGTCTACCTCAAGGCCGACCCCAAGGAGGTCGACCTCATTCCCGGCTTCACCCGGGACGTGACGGGGCTCGGCCACCACGGTACGGGCGACCTGGAGGTGCAGTTGCGGTCCGAGCGGGACGTGGAGCGGGCTGTGGACCTCTTCCGCGCTAGCTACGCGGCGGGGTAGCCGCCTTGTGTAGCAGTGACGCAGATGCGTGCGTGACTGCGAGGCTGTGGATGTTGTGGTGGCGGTGCCTTCCGACGTACGGGCAGATAGTGGCGGTGGACCATCAATGATGCGGAGGATCGCCGGTTTGGCCAACCGGCGATCCTCGGCTATGTTGCGCCCCCTCGGTCGCCGCAATTGATGGCGGGCGTGAGCGACATGGCTGCTGAGCTTTGAACCCGTGGTGTCGCAGTGAGCTCGACGGCTGTCTCGCAGAAACCGGACTCGCCCTTCGGCTCAGATAGTCACCGGCCCCAGGAGTCTTGGGGCCGGGGCAGACCCAGGACAACTCCGGCTCACTTGGTCGGCTACTGACGCTGAAGCCACCACGCGCAGCCGGCCACCAGGGCGCTACCCGCCGCAGTGGCGGCGCCACGAATCAGCGAGAACAGAGCTGCCCTTCCGAGTCGCTGGGCTGTCTTCCTTGTCCGCATGTCGTTCGCCCTCCTGCGTACCGCCGGTCCGTCCGGGCGGTACGTCGAGCATGACCTCCTGCTTCAGGGCGTTGGACGGGCGGACGCCACCCCTGAACGTGTCCGGATGAAGCCCTCCAACCTCGGACGAGATGCCATGCTGTTGGACGGTTCTGGACGGCACTGGACGGGGAGCTGTTGTGGGGCGACCGGGAGTTTTGCGAAAACCGACGCTGACCGGTCGGAAGCACCGGGAGTTCAACGACGCGCTACACCGGCTGCACCTCCAAGCGGGTCGTCCGAGTCTCACGAGGATGGCCCAGGAGTTGCGCGCGGCGGGGATATCGCGCAGTGCCATACACGATGCCTTCAGTGGCCCTCGGCTTCCGCAATGGCATGCAGTGGACGCACTCCTTGAGATTCTGGCGTCGCGCGCGCCGAGTCTGACGGCTGAGCAGCAGCTGGAGCCTCTACACGCCTTGTGGCTCCGCGCTGCCGAGGCGGAGCAGTCCGCGCTCGCATCCAGCATTCCGGTGGAGGAAGGACAGGCGAAAGGGTGGGCCCTACTGCTCGACGTTGAGAGATTCGCTTCTCACAGCGACGCCGTACAGATGCAAATTCGGCAAGTGGTTCACGACTTCACCGATGCCGTGTTGGCATCTTCTGGTGTCGGCAAGGCGCACCGCCATCGTGTGGATCGCGGGGATTCGCTGCTCGAACTGATCGATGGCAACTTCCCCTTGGTGCCAGTCCTGCGATCGCTGCTGCTTCAGGGCCCCATCCAGTTGCACGAGACGAACCGCATGATGCCAACTTCCATGCTCGTCAGGCTGCGAATCGTGGTTGCCACGGCCCCCTTCGAGGTCGACTCGGTGACCGCGCTGGGCTGGCGGAGCCAAGAACTGAACGACGCGATACGGCTGCTGGACTCGTACTCCTTCCGGCAGGCTATGCACGAGCGGACCGACGTGATGGTTCTGGCCGTCACAGATCCTCTATACCGAGAAGTGGTGGAGCCCTTGCCCGCTGGCGTACTTCCCGCTGTATTCGACGAGATCATCGTTGACGGGAAAAGCGGGCCCATGGTGGCGTGGAGGACGGCTCCGATGGCAGCAGGCGTCTACGGCTGGGCAGAAGAACAGTCTTCATAGCCCGGTAGTGGGATCATGCACGGGGCGCCGGGGGCCCACACCAGAGTCCCGGTCCGTGGCCCGCCCCACCAAGACGCAGCGTGCCGCCATAGCGAAGCGCCGCGCTGACGCGATCGACCTCAAGCTCGTCGGCGTCGACTGGCTCGCCATCGGCCGCAAGCTCGCCGCAGCCCTCCCTTAACAGCGATCGCATCGCCTACCCGCTGGCCGAGTTCCGCACGATGACGACGGCGGGCACTTCCGCGGACGCCGTGTCGGGCTCAGTCCGGGCCTGTTCCCGCTGTTCGGCAGCAACGCCCGGCTGTTGTCAGTGCTCGGGCGGAGAATCGGTGGATGGCCCTCGAATCGACGGCGGCTGGCGAGTCCGAGTTCCTCGCCGCGGCCTTGCACACGCACCTGTCCGAGACCCGCTTCTCCTTCGCCGGCCTGACCGGCAAGGAGGCAACCCTGTGCATCACCCGCGCAGTGGCGGAGTGGGCGACGGCGTCAGGCTGGAGGTGTAGATGGGAGGCGCCGATGCGCTATATCGACCCGCCTCGCCCAATGAGTGGGGGGTGCCGCATCTACTGGTCGCCGCCCTGGTCTGCCTACCTGGATCTCCGCCTGTTTCGCAAGGACGGCCCTCCGGTTGCTGTGGAGATCGATCGTGAGGACGACAGCACCGCCGTGGACAAGCTCCGCGACGAGGCCCTCCGCGGACGTCCTGCGCTGTGGATCCGCTGGCACGGAGCACTGCGTGCCGAGCTGCCGCCCGGTGTCGCCCGCTTGCACTTGCCGTCGCGTTCCAGCCGCTCTCCCGTCCGGTACTCGCTCACACATGTCCCCGGTACGGCGGCGATCACGGTTGGTGGGGCTGTCACCCCCGAAGCCCGATCGGACGCACTGAGTCGGGACCAGCAGCGGATGGCGGATGAGGAGCGCGCTGCCGCCATCCCCCGGGAGCCCGGCCCCGTCCGGTGCTTCTAAGCGGCTACGGCGGAGTCAACCGAAGTGCTGAACCCTCTCGGCGTCCGAACTCTCTACGAGGCTGAGCGGCAGCTCCGCGCCTTAGTGGTCCTCGTGGCCTAGGGTGCGACGAGGGATGGATTCGATCTCCGAGCGAAGATTCAGCACGCGTACAATAGCGGCCGGGAGTTCGGTACCGGGAGCGACAGCAGCCGGGGTGAATTGCTCAGGTGTCAACCCTGCGGCGTTCCTGAACACGGTGTTCCCGAGAATCGTGGCGCCCTCAAACCGGGCTTCGTGCATGCTCACGTCGGAAAACAGCACATCTACAATTTCTGCTTCGCTCAGATCTGCTTGTTTCATCGAGGCTTCGTCTATGCGCGTCCCGTCCATATGCGCGCTGCGGAGACTCGTCTTCTCCAGCGATACGTTGTGGAACCTTGCGCCCGCGAGCGAGGCTCCGTCAAAGGCCACCCTCGACAGGTTGCACGTCGCCAGAGTTGCCTCCTCAAGGACCGCCCGGTTCAGCCGCGCCGATTTGAGGTTGCAGTCGATGAATGTCGCTTTGCGTAGGTCGGCCTCTAAGAGGTCGAAGTCCTGCAGTCGGCCGCCTTCGATGTGTACCTCGTGGAGAGTCACGTTGCGCAGATCAACGCGGTGAGCCTCGGGTCGGTCCGGGCGACGGCAGAGGACCTCGAAGGCCACTACTCCGTCTCGGGTCGGTGGATTCGAGACAGTGAGGGTGCCGTGCTCGCCGTCAACCTCAACGATGTGGGTGTCGTCCTGGCGCTCACAGTGGTTGCGCACAAACGATGCAAGAACCTCGACTACCGTCCAATGGTCCTTCTCGGAGTCCTTCATGATCCGTTCGAGGGCGTAGATGCCGCCGAGTCGTTCTGTTTCGTTGTCGGAGCCGAGCAGCTTGATTGCCTCCACATACCGCTCCGTGACATGGCCTTCACGGGCGAGTTCGGCCTGTTCCCGGTCCTTATCGCGCGTGTGCTGAAGGTTCAGATGCGTGTACATCAGGCCGAGGCCCGCCACTACGGCAGCGCCGAGAGCAACGAGCATCGTTCGGAGGCCCGTGATCACGACACCGTCGGCCGGCTGCAGGTCCCTCTCCCGGATGTGCGAACCGTCGAGCCACCACGGCCCCTTCCAGAGCAGGAGGGCGTAGCCGATCAGCCCGAGGAGGATGGCTACACCAATTGCAAGGCGACGTCCCCGAGTTCGGCCGCGCAGCTTCCATATGCGCCTCAACTGAGTGATCACCTGCCCACTGTGCCCCGGGGCGGGCGGTGTCCGTGGCCTCTCCGCGGACATCAGAGCGAAACTTGAGGGGACTACCTGGGGACTGATCGCTCGCCGTGCGGCCTTGTGGAGGCTTGGGCGCCGAGAGGGAGCTCAGCATTTGCCTTCGCCGCGTCAGCATAGTCAGCGGAGGGCTGTTGCGGGGTCGTCTGACGCGTCCACGCCGCACGTTGTTACTCGGGGCGGCCTTGCTGGTCTGGTGGCGGAACGGGCAGTGGCCAGTACGCCGTGTCTCGCTTGCCGTCCAGCGATTCGAGTAGGACGTCCTCGGACATCTGCAGAGCCGGAGCGCAGCGCAGGAGCTGGGAGGGTGTGACGGGGGCACCGTCGAGCCAGGCGGTGACCAGGGGTTCGGGGAGGATGGCTTCCTCGGCGAGCTGGGCGCTGCTCATGCCGAGGTGGCGGGTGCGGTGGCGTAGCAGACCGGCTGTGGTGAGGTCCCGTGCGAGTTCGCGCAGGCGAGCGGGGAGCGCGTCGTAGAGCTGGGGGTCCAAGGACGGGGCTGGCGGGCCGCCTCGAAGGCGGTCCATGGCGGTGTGCCCGTGGTTGGCCAGGATGTATTTGGCGCAGTCCTCAAGGAAGGCGACGGCCCACTGGCGTGCCTCGCGGTCCGTGCGGTCGGCGCTCAAGCGCCAGGTGCGGGTGTATCCCTGAAGGCAGAAGTCGGGATCGACGAGCAGCAGCCCCGTCTTGACGGCGCTGGCGCGTGGGTTGAGGGGCCAGATGTCGAATGGCACCACGGTGTTGGTGTCGAAAAGGCAGGTGAGGAGACGGTCCATGCTTGCGGCCATCGCGATGGCGCACGGCTCGTCGAAGAAGCGCCGCTGGGCCAGGCCGGTGAAGTGCTCGAATTCGTCGCGGAGCCCTTCGGGCAGCACGGTGGCCGTGTCCGCCTCGGCGGACTGGATGGGAGCTTCGGCCAGGGCCGGGGTGCTGGCGAAAAAGACGTCGGGATCCGCGTCGGCGAGGCGTGCGCGGTCTTGGTCGGTCAGGGGGCGAGGGGTCCGGGGGCGAATGTTACCGAAGGGTGCGAACCAGGCGCGGGGGCGTAGGTCTCCGGTACCGGCTTGCTGGCTCGCCGGGTGGTCGGGGTCGGCGGCGATGCCGGCGAGGGCCTCGTCGTAGTGGAACAGGACGTCTTCGTCCTGCAGGAAGGCTTCCCTCCAGTGGTCGAAGGTGCGGTGGCGGACGGTGAACCGGTCGCCGGTCGGCAGGCTCACGGCCTGGGCGTATCCATCGTTGTCGTCGAGGTAGTCCAGGACCGTCTGGGCCTCGGACAGGATCAGGTGGAACGCGAGTTCCTCGGCGGTGCAGGTGGGCAGCGGTGCCCGGCCCGAGCGAAGGTCACCGGCTAGGTTCTGCACCGCGCGCACCATGGCCAGGCGCCAGGCGGCGGACTGGCCGTCGCACAGCGGCGGCAGCTGGAGGAGGAAGGACTCCTCCAGCTCCCAGTTGTCTTCCTCGTCGTCCGGCCGTGCGAAGACGCGGTCACCGTGGGCGAGCAGGTCATGCCAGCCGCGCTCGGCCACCATCTCGGCGGCCACCGTCAGTAGCCTGGCCGCCAGCGGAGACAATGTGTCCGCCATCGTCCGCAGCCGGGGGCGCAGCACATCGCTGTCTGCCGCTTGCCAAGGGTCGAAGTCGTCGCCCAGCCCCAGGAGATGCGCGGCACGCTCGGTGCTGGGCAGCCCCGATGGCGCGGGGCTCTGATCGGGAGTGTCGGCCCAGTCCGGGTGGCCTCGCTTGGCATCCCGGGGGCGGGTGATGCCGTAGGGGGAGAACCAGTAGGCGGGGGCGTCCCAGCCGCCTTCGGGCTCCGCAACCGCGCTGGCCTCCTCGGCACCGTGCGCCGTCTTCTCAGTGGAGGCCGGCGGCTGGGCCTCGGGGATGGTGTACTTCGCGTTCTCGATGACGAACGCCCAGGCTTCCTCTTCGAAGTACGGGGCCCGGTAGGAGGATTCGTTCGTGCCCGAGGGGATGGGCACGCCGAGTGCGGTCAGTTCCTCGTCGTTGGCGGCGCACATCCGGGGCGCTGCGTCCAGCATGACCTTGAGGGCCCAGGTCTCGGCCTGGCATCGCGGTAGCGGGGCACGCCCAGCCGCGAGGTCGTCGGCCAGGTCCCAGAAGGCGCGCGCCACATCCCGGCGGAAGGTGTGGTCCTGGGCGTCGCACGTTTTGGGCAGCAGGTTCAGCACCGTGGCCGCAGCGTCTTTCTCGCCGCGGTCGAAGGGACGGTCTGCGTAGCGTGCGGCGTCGGGGTAGGCGCAGACGGCCAGCATGCGGCCAGCCGCCATCAGCAGTCCGGCCTCGAACGGCCGCAGGTACTCGTCGAGGTCGCCGTGGGGCAGCTCGTCGAAGTACTCGGCCTCCTCGGTGTAAGCGCCGAAGGGGTCATCTGTCGTGCCGGCCATCTCTTGCCCATCTTGCCGTCCACCCGGAGCTAGCACGGACAGTCTTGCAGCGCAGCGGCATGGGTCGCGCCGGTACGGCGGGAGTCCACCCGTAGGGGACGGAGCACCCCGGGGGTGATCACCAGAGTTGGAGCTTCACGGGTGTCCGCCATACGGAAGCGGCCGTTCGTAGGGACCCGCTGCACAGCCCTCTGAGCTGCGGAGACACGCGATCGGTCAAGCCCCGTCAGCGGGATCGGCTGGGCTGTGCCGTGGTGGTTGTCGGAGGTGGCGCCATGGGGGTCGTGTTGAGGTACACGGTGGGCTTGACCTTGACGGGGGTGTGCGTCCGCATTCCGGTGCCATGGGCGAGGTTCTCGGCGAGGTCGGCCAGCAGCGCGGCGGGTGTGTAGGGGGAGGCCGTGATGGCCCAGGTGGGACGGTCGATGCTGGGGCCGGCCCAGAGGGTCCAGGTGGCTAGGGTGCTGTGGGGGTGCTGGGCGGCGAAGGCGTCGAACCGGACGCCTGCATCGCCTTGGAGGGTCTCCCAGCGGATCCAGCGTCCGTCTACGCTGTGCTTCCAGCCGGCGTCGGTGAGGGGGCGGGTGGCTGCGGTGACGGTCTTCTCGGTGGTGGGGCTGCCGATGGCGGTCTCCCAGGCGTCCTCTTCGGCGAGCCCGCTCAGAAGGGTCTTAAGGACGGGCGCTGGGGTGGCGCCTGTCACGGTGAGGTGCCACATCCGGTCGGAGACGGGGGTTTCGTAGGCGGCGACGGTCCAGGCAGTCTCGCGGAGATCGGCCTCGTGGACGCGTTCGACCCGCAGGGTTTGTGATTCGTGGATGGCGTGGGTGGTGTCGTCGGTCCAGGTGCGCCACTTCTCCCAGTCGTCGTGCTCGGCGAGGAACTGGTCGAGGATGGCGTCGTGGTCGCCGGGGTCGGCGGCGTAGGCCGGAACGGTTTCCGTTCGCTGGACGGGCTGTTCGGGTCCTTCGGCGGCCGGTGCGCCGAGAGTGGTGCAGGCTTCGGCGGTCTGGCGTTCGGTGTCGGTCATGGGGGCGGGGCCGGGGCGCATGGTGTCGCCGTGGAGGGGTTCGAAGGCGGCGAGGGCCTGGGCGGGTGAGTCGAAGGTGTCGGCGATCTGCCGCAGGTGGTTCTCGCCATGGAGGTACACGCTCTTGTTGCTGTCGCGGTAGGTGCCGATGGCGACAGTGGTGCCGATGGCGACAGTGGTGCCGCTGTCGTCGGCGTGGGCGTGGATGACGAGGCGACCGTGCCGGATGTCGTCGTGGATCTTCTGAGCCTCGTTGGAGACTTCGCGGATCTCGGCGCGGGTGCACCGGGGCATGGGGTAGTTGGCCCAGGTCCATTCCTCGTTGATGGCTTCGCGGAGCCGGGGCGTGATCTCTGCGGTGATGCCTTCGGCGGTCAGTGCCTGGGCGGCCTTGTGCGCCCAGTAGGGCTCCTCGTGGTCGATGCGGGCGAGGACCAGCGTGTGCTCGTCGATGGTCTCGAATCCGCAGGTGGTCAGGAGGGCGTGGGCGGTGCGGTGTCGCGTGCCGGTGAGGGTGGCGGTCACAGCACTGGGATGGGCGGGGTGAGTGTCGAGGCGGACGTGCGCGTCGGTGGAGGGGGTCGTCAAGGAAAGTTGCTCGATTCGGTCTGTGGCAGGGCCGCAGGGGCCGGCCACAGGCGGTCGGGGTCAGCGGGAGATGCGCGAGGCGGACGGAGCCGTGGCCCGCGGTGGGCCCGCTCGTGGTGGCGCCGAGGCCCTGGTACGTGCGGGGCTGGCCGTCGGTGTCGGCGTGCTGGCGTGTTTCCAGCGGGTGCGCAGCGCGTGGAGATCAGCCAGCGCGCGGCGGCTTCCGACGACGAGCTGGTACGGGGTTGTTGCCGGATCCTCGGTGAACGCCTCGATGCGGTGGCCCACGTCGTGTGCGCTCCAGAGGACGGCCCGTTGGAGGATGCGCTCGCCCCAGTACTGAGGAGAGCCGGCCGTGCCCGCGAGGAGGTCGAGCAGGTGGGCCGGCTCGATGCCGGTGGTGAGCAGGCCCCGCTGCTGGGCCTCCCACAGGACGGTGACCGGGTCGACCGGGGCACCGCGCCGGGTCAGGGCGGTCAGGCACTGCCACAGACCGGCATGGAGGGGCTGGGTGAAGTCGTGGACGGTCAGCCACCGCATCTGCTCGGCTTCGGTGGGATGCGCGGTCGCGGTCGCGAGCAGGAGCCGCTCCTCGTCGAGGGCTTCCTCGTCGTGGCCGTCGTGCGTGTCCCCCGGCGGTGGCGCGGGGGTTCGGGGCAGGGAGCCGGGGTGCGAGGGGAACCGGGCGGCCAGATCATCGACGCATCGGGCGAGAGCGTCGGCGGCGGCGAGGGTCGCGGTGACGGGCTGCGGGAGCGTGACGTCCCTCGCGGTCAGGGCCAGTCGTTCTGCGTGGGCGCGCAGGGTGCGGCGGGCGTGTTCGGTCTCGATCATCCGCGCGTACGCGGACGCGTGGCGGGGCCAGGGGCAGACCTGGATCAGCGTGTGCAGGTAGGAGGCGGTCAGTCCGCGGGCGTGCTTGCGTGCGGCGGCGAGCACTGCGTTCAGCCAGGTGGTGTCCTGCGTGTGCTGGACCGGGTCGGGGGCCGGGAGGTCGCGGATTGCGGCGAACAGGGCGCCGTGCGCGTAGTTTGAGAACGAGCCGGGCTCGATCCCGGTGACGTCGGCGAGACGGTGGGGGTCGAGGAGGAGGGCGCCGAGCAGGGCCTGCTCGGCGTAGTACACCGGCTGCGGCGGATGCGTGTCGGGCAGGTCGTCGAGGTCGTCGTCCTCGTCGGGGGCGGGGGTGCGGGGCATCAGGCGGCAAGGGTGAAGTCGTCGGGGTTGAGGGACACGCGTAGGTGCGGGGCGAGGAGGTGCCCGGCGAGCAGCGGGGGCACGGCGTTGCCGATCTGGGAGAACTGCTGGCCTTTGTTGCCCTGCCACGGGTAGTCGGCGGGAAAGGTCTGCAGGACGCCGGCCTCGCGGGCCGTGATCCGGATCGGCTCCGGCGCGGCCTCGCTCTCGTTCTCCGGCGGGGTGCCGGCGGGCTCGGCGATCCAGGTGCACTCGTTCGCGCGGTGCCCAAAGAAGAGCGTGCCCGCGGGCTCGTCCACGCGGCGGACGGTGGCGTTGGCCTGGTTGTTGCTGCGCAGTGACCACTTCCAGTGCGTGGCCTTACTGGTGAAGGTGGGGGCCGGGGCCTCTGCGGATGTGGCGGCGCGGGGGCCGTGTCTGGATGTCCAGCCTGCTCCACGCGTCTGAGGTTCGAGCACCACGTCGGCGGCGGGTCGTTGCGGTAGCCAGAGACCGCGCTCCCGGGCGTTGGCGAGAGTCTGACGGGAGCCGGAGGGGAAGGGCTCGGGGCCGCCTCCTGGTCCGCCGCCGGCGCACACGGTGGGCACGGGCCGGTCGGTGGCGCCCCAGCCGAGGGCCTCGGCCATGGCCACCCACCGGGCGCGGCCCGGCCCGAACAGTGACTCGGGTTCGGCGACCTGGGCATGCGTCGGTGCGGGCGGTTCGGCCGTACGGACTCGTGAGGCGAGCAAGATCGCCCGCCGTCTGGTCTGCGGTACGCCGTAGTCGGCGGCGTTGAGGATGCCGGTCCATACGGAGAATCCCCAGCGGCGGAGGATGGCCGTGTACTGCCGCCATAGCGGCAGCACGTCGGGGACCTCCTCCATGGCGACCCACTCCGGTTCGCCCACCGTGTTAAGAGCGTGCAGGTAGCGCATGGGTTCGGCGGCCAGCAGGCTGCGCTCGTCCCGGCAGGCGGCGATCAGCTTGGCGCGGGTGTCCCGCCCGGCCGCGAGGTCCGCGACCGCCTGGTGGACCAGCGGCTGGTCCACCAGGCCGAGGCGTTTGCCGGCCGTCGACCATGCCTGGCAGGGCGGGCTCGCGATCAGCCCGACGGTCCGTCCGAGGAACGGCCACACGGGATACAGGGCCACGTCCGTGCGAAGGGTCAACTGCCCTGCTGCCGCACGGGTCTTGCAGGCCCATTCATCCCATTCCAGCCCGACATCCCGCACGCCGAGGACGCCGAGTGCGTGGCTCCATCCACCCGGTCCCGCAAACAGATCCAGGATCAAAAAGCCAGTCCGAAGTCGTCCTGTACGGGTGCGACTGCCCCGCGGCAGGCCCACGGGGAACAGCCGTCGATGACGCCCTGCTCCAGCTCCTCCAGGTCTGGTTCGGTGTCGGTGAGTTCCTGCTGCATCGCTGCCCATTCAGCGGCGGTGACGTGATCGATCGGGGCTTCGCTGAGCGGGACGCGGGAGCGGTGGAGAAACGCCTCGCCCAGCAGCCTGTTGCCGGTGGCGTTGGCGCGGGCATTTCCTCTGCGGATGGCCGCGTCGAACTCCACCACGTCCTCCCACTCTTCGGGGGAGGTGTCGCGGATATGGCGCCACTGAGCGTTTCCGTGGAATGGGCACCCGAGGCAGCTCGATTTCGGGGTGTCGGCCAGGCCGAGCGAGGTCAGGTAGCGGACGCAGTCAGATCGTGACCAGCCCATGTCGATGAGCGGGTGCCGGTTGCGCATGTACTGCACGTCGGCGTCCTTGGCCCGATGGAATTCATCGGTGGAAATGCCGACCCACTGCTCGACGAAGACGCCCTTGGGGACGCGTGCCGGATAGGGGTAGCCGAGGAGTTCCCGGACTTTCTTCTTGATCGGTTTTATTTTGTATTCCCCGGTGCACTGGCGCCGGGTCATCCCGGGTCTGCCATCCTTGTTGAGGATGTAGAGGGGCATGGAGGCGAAGCGGTGTTCCGGGTCCAGGGCGTCCTTGCGGATGTTCCCAGAGGAGACGCGGAGGACGGGTATGCCTGCGGGCTTGGCTATCTCGCGTTCTAGGCGGTCCAGGTGGGCATAGACGGCTCTGGGTTCCCAGCCTGTGTCGGCGAAAATGGCGTATTCGACCTCAGGGAGGATGCCTTCCGCTGACAGGGCGAGCATGGCGCTGGATTGAATGCCGGCGCCTAGTGAAATGGCTCGGAAAGCGGGGAGTTCGGAAATGACGGGTCCTTGGCGAGGCGGGGGCGTGGGTGTGGCCCGACGGCGAGGTGGGCGATGCGGGCGCTGATGAGTGCGGGGTGGCGGATGGGCAGGGCGTGCGTCGTGCGGGGGACGATCTCCAGGCGGGCGGCGGTCAGGCGCTCGGCCAGTTGTGCGGTGTGGGCGGCGGGAATGTGCCGGTCGTCCGCGCCGGCCATCAGCAGCAGCCGCCCGCCGAGGCGCTCCAGCGCGGGCAAGTGCCGTGCCCGGTAGCGGCGCAGGGACTGCCAGAGCGCGGCGAGATCCGCGGTGTGGGTATGACGTACGCCGTGGCGGCACGGCGGCGGTCCCTCGGCCGGTTCGGCGCTGGGGTGAGGGGTGAAGGTGTAGCGGTGGGTGTCGGGCAGCAGGCGTCGCACCCGGTCCACGGCCCGGGGCGCGTGGGTGCAGACCAAGGCGAACAGGCCGCGTCCGGCGGCCAGAAGCAGGAAACGCGGACCGCGGCCGGGCAAGACGCTCGCTCCGTGGGCGGTGGCCGACAGCAGCACCACGCCCCGGATCCGGGGCAGGAGCTGGGGGTGCAGGGCGGTGAGTTCCTGCAGAACGAGGGCGCCCATGGAATGACCGGCGAGCACCAGCGGCCCGGTGGGGGCGAGGGAGCGCAGGATCTGGTGCAGGTCGTCGGCGAGCTGCTCGATGGTCAGCGGTGCATCGCCGCGCGGGCTGCGGCCATGCGCGCGCTGGTCGTAGCGCACGACGCTGAAGCCGAGGCCGGTCATGTGCCGGGCGTGGACGCGCCATAGGTCCGCGGTGACCGACGCGCCGTGCACCAGCACGATCGTCGCGCCGTCGGACCGAGGGTGGCCGGGGGTGTCGCGATAGGCGGACAGGGGAGTGCCGTCGGCGGCGGAGACCGACAACACCTCCGTGGCAGGACGCGCATTGAGCACAGAGGAACTCCGGAAAGGCAGGATCAGCAGGGGGCAGCCGTGCGCCGTCCACGTCACGCTGGCGGCGCCGACGGTTCGGGCCCGCCCTGCGGGGCTGGGGCACGGGACGAGGCGGGCGGATGCCGAGCAGCGGGCTTGAGGTGCGCGGGCCGTCAGCGGCGACGGGTACGGGGTGCGCGAGCGTCTGGGGCGCTGGGGCGTGCGGTGAAATGCGGCGCCGGCGCGGGTGGCCAGAGTTGGGTCGCCGAGGAGGGGTATGTGGCGCGGGAAAGGTGGTTGAGGACGGCCAGTCCCTTGTGGGTCAGTGCCAGCCGCTGCCCGATGACAGACGCGGGGTCGGCGGTGCGGTCGCGGTACGCCAGGCCCTTGCGTTCCAGGGCGTTCCACGTGGTGATCGCGATGTGCGACGAGGTCTGTGTGTCCACAAAGTGCGAGCCGTTGCTTCGCTGCCGGACACGGCTGGGCGTCCGGGCGAGAACTCGCAGGGCAGCGCGCTGCTGCCAGGTCAGGCGCCGTGCGATGGCCGACAGCTCAGGTATGGAGAACGGCGGTTCGAGAGGACCGGAGGGTTGGGTATCTGCGTGCCGCGTGGAATGAGCCGGCGAGCCCGGTGGGGTGGTACCGGTCATCGCCTGCGTCCCGCGGCCTGCTTCGCCGCAGGCAGGACGGCGTATTGGCTGTCCGTGATCTTCGGAGCCGCCGTAGCCTGATTCTGTTCGGCGTGCTGCTTCAGGTCGCGGGTGATACCGCTGGCGAGGTAATAGCAGCCGGTGTGGGCCAAGTCGAGCTGGTGGGGTGGCCTCCGCGAGGTGCTCCGCCATGGCGGGGATGGCCTGAGCGTGCCGTGCCTTGCGCACGGCTGCTTCATCGGCCGGCGGACCGGGGAACGGGGCACCTTCCAGTGGGTTTTCGAGGAGCACGGCGGCCAGGTCGGAGGAGGCGACGGTGGCGGAGTAGACGACGGAGGCGAGTGCCTCCAGAGCCGGGCGGCTGCCGGGTATAGCGGAGTACTGGCTGCCGTCGAGGGCGGCGAGGCACTCCATGGCACGGTGGACCAGCTCGTTCGTGGCCGTGATCTTCGATGTGAGCTGCTGGCGGGTCTCGGTGCCGGGTGTCAGGGCGAGCGAGCGGACGTCGCTGTGCAAGTCGTCGAAGTCGCTGCCGAGTTGGCGTAGGCGGTTGATCTCTGCATGCAAGTCGATCGTGCGAATGGTGCAGCTCCGAGTGAGGAGAGAACGATCGTCAGCGGCTACGCCGCTGGACCTGTGTGGTGGGTGGCGGTGCAGGAGCGGCGCCGGGCCGGGAAGGCGCCGGGGGGATGTCGTGCAGGGTGGCGATGCCGAGGCCGACGCGCACGCTGATGCCGTGGACGTGGAGGTGGGCCTCGGCGCCGATAACGGCGCTGAGTGCGTCGGATTCACCGAGTTCAGGCGGCAGCGTGTACTGCTGCTTTGCTCCCGTTGGCGTGAAGCCGTGCTGGGCGAGGATGGCGGCGGCCTGTTCCGTGGCCGCGGTCGCGGTGACCACGCGGTCGGTGAAGCGGATGGTCACGTCGGGCTGGGCGGTCGGGTTCGCGCTCTGCTGGCGCGTCGTCCAGGCCAGGTCGACAAGGTCGTGAGTGTGGGCCAGGAGCCCGTAGGCGGCGACGCCGGCGCGCTCGTGCGCGTCCTCGGCAGTCTCGGGCGGCAGAAGGTAGAGGGTGCGGCCCTGGTGTTCGCGGGGGGTGAATCCCGCCCCGGTCAGGATGCGGGTGGCGTTGCGGATGGGGCGGTTGAGGACGACGAAGGTCCATCCGTCGTCGGTCGAGCCGATGAAGACGTCGGCATGGTCGATGAGAGCCATGGTGCTCCGGATGATCAGGGGACGGTGAGCGCGATCGAGAGTTGTGGGGCAGCTCGGTCAGGCAGCTGTGCCGTAGTCGCCTTGCTGGGGTGCGTGCTTGGCGATGGCGCGGACGGTGATGGCCTTCGACGCGCGAGCGGAGGCGGCGGACAACTCGCCTGCGCCCGGCTCCAGGTACCAGGGGCGCAGGTCGAGCATGGCGGCGCGCATGCCGGTGGCGAAGACGAGCGCGGTGCCCTTGGGGAGGGCGCGGATCGCGTCGGCGGGCAGGATCCGCTCCTGCCGCATCGACACCGAGGTCGACTTGCCGGACTCGGAGGTGGAGGTGGAGGTCGTCTCGACGTCGTGGTCGCCGATGAGCCGGGAGAGCTTGTCGGCGAAGTCCGGGTCATCGATGCCGGAGCCGATCACCTTGACAGTGGAGGCGGACCACATGGCGTCCATGCCCGCGTCGCCCCAGACTTTCTGGCCCTGGCGGTAAGACTGCAGGATGGTGATCGGGATGATCCCGCGCGAGCCGAGGTGTGAGTACAGGTCCGGCAGGTCGCTGATCTTGCAGACGTTGGCGGCCTCGTCGAGGATCGCGAGCATCGGCGGATCGAGCCGTCCGCCCGCGCGTTCGGCCTGTGCGGTCGCGGCCCGCATCACGGAGTCCGCACATGCGGCGATCAACGCTGACGCTCCGCCGCCGCCGTCCTTCGACAGCAGGTAGAGGGTGTCGGAGGAGCGGACGAACTCCGACGGGCGGAACTCGGGGACGTCCTTCTGCGGGGTGACCCACGCGGCGATCTCGGTGTTCAGCAGCGCGGCGGCGTACTGGCGGGCCGTCTCGTAGATGCCGTCCCTCGTCTCCGGCGGGCCTTCCACGGTGCCCTTGAGCTGCGCGGCGACGGCAGTGAAGCCCTGATCCCGGAGGATGTCGAGCGGGGTGCGGTCGGCGGGGAAGGCGAGCCACTGCATCACGTCCGTGATCGGGCGGTCGTCGAGGGCCGCGGCGAGGAAGAGCTGGGACAGGATGTTGGATCCGGCCTTGGACCAGAAGTCACCCTGCTGGCTCGCGTCCACGCTTGCTGCAAGGAAGTGACCGGCCAGGCGGCCGGCGCCTTCGAGGGTCTTGGCGTCGGCGAGGGGGTTCCACCACATCTCGCGGGCGGCGTGCGCGATCTGCTGCGGGTCCATAGACCAGGTCCGGCCGACGTTGGCCCGAGCCTCGATCGTCGCCGTGTAGGCGTCGCCGGCAGCCTTGTTGGAGGTGAGCAGAACGGGGCCGGGAGCGTTGAGGATGGAGGGGATCGCCAGGGAGGTGGTCTTGCCGGAGCGGGGGGCCATGATCGCGACCGCGACATCCTCGTACCCCATGCGGACCTCGTGGCGGGTTCCTTGGAGGTTGCCGAGGAGGATGCCCGTGTCGTTCGCGGTGATGTGCTCGGCGTTCTTCAGACTTGGCCGCAACGAGCGGGCCTTGGCGGTGATCGCCTTGGCCATCAGCGGCTCGATGTCCTTCGGCTTCGCCATTCCGCTGATCTTCTTCCGGCCGCCTCCGCGGTTCTTGTGGCGGGACCACAGCACGGCGGCCACGGTGGCGAGTGCGAGGAGGGCCGCGATCGGGACGATGCGGGCGCCGATCAGCAGGGACGTTTCTCCGGACTGTGGCCAGAGCTGGTCGGGGTGGAGCAGGGCGTCGATGGGCTGGTACGGCGCCCAGGCGTCGGAGCCGGTGACCCAGGCGGTGAGGTTGCCGCACAGCCAGGCGATGTTGGACAGGGGGACGGCGACGGCGAGAGCGCCGAGGAGAACCTTGAAGGCAAGGTCGTACCCGTCGGTGGAGGAGTTGTTGGCAGGGGAGGGCAAGGGCAGGGCGCTTCCGGTGTTTGGGTAGCGGCTCGTCAGCGGGTGTGACCGGGGCCGGCCGGAGGGCGTCGCGGTGCTGGAGCGGACGGAAGTGTTGTGGTGTTCCGGGCGGCAAGTGCGCGGACCCGGTCCTCCAGGGCCAACGCGACCTGAGCGAGGGGCAGTTCACGCTGAGTGCGGTTGATGAGCTGGGTGCCGTAGGCGGGCAGACTCAGCGCCTTGCTCTGCCGTAGGAGCGGCCTGGTGTCGGCGAGCGCACGGTTGAACGCGGTGATCAGGTGTCCTGGGGTGTGCTCGCCGAAGCGGGCCTGCCACACGGGGGGCCGGGTGTCGTCGAGGCTGGTGCCCACCCACCAGGTGCCGGTCGTCTCATGTATGTCGACGCGCGCTGTGCCGTCGGGGGAGGCGAACCGATGGTGGCTGTAGGCCGGTGACCAGCCGGCACGGAGAAGTGGCTCCAGTGGGTCGCGGGCGTTCGACGGGTCGGCGGTGGGATCGGTGAGAGCGTCGGTGAAGGCGGCGATGATCTCGACCGGTGTGCGGGCACCGAAGCTCGCGTACCAGGCGGGCCGGTCGGGCTCGGATGCGTGGGTCAGTGTCCACCACTGACCGTCGGGGTCGGGCTCGAGCCGCAGGAGCGCCTTCTGATCGGGACTAGAGAGGATCACGCGCGGCATAAGGGGGTCGTGGCCGTAGCTCCAACCGCAGGCGCGGTGCAGAGGGACGGTGACCCACGCCGGATCGCCGCCGCCGGCCAGGTGCCGCGGGGCGACGAACTCCACATCCACGGTCTCGGGCACGGTCACCTCCGCACCGTGCTTGCGAGGCTGGTCGAGGGAGCTGCGGTGGTGGTCGGCCGCGGGGCCAGGGGTGAGGGGGCGTGCCGGGCGGCGGCGTTGATCTCGACGATGGCCTGACCGTGGGTGGCCCAGGCATCGAGGTGGCTCCAGCATTCGGCGTCGTGCTCGGCGAGGGCATCATCGAACGCCCGGGTGCCCGGTCGGGCGTCGGCGGGGAGGCTGTCGCGCGTCTCCCGCCACTTCTCGTGCAGGGCGTCGAGCCGGTCGAGCGCGTCGTGCAGGACGCCCAGCTGCCACACCCAGCGGCTCTGCACCGCGTCGGCAGGCAGCTGAGTCAGCTGGGTCTGGGCGGTGGCCAGGAGATGGTGCGCGCCGATGCGGACGTTCTCGAATGCATTGGCGGTGGCGGCGTCGCGGACGCTGGCGCGCCGGCCGTAGGCGTCCTCGTCAAAGGGCCAGCCGTCGAGGTCGGTGTGTTCGTCGGAGTAGGCGTTCCAGGAGTCGAGGATGGCCTTGCTGTCGTGCAGGAAGCGGCTGAGATGACGCAGCAACTTCCGGTGGGCGGCGGGAGTAAAGGAAATGGCGTGGTCCTAGCGGTGTCAGAGGAGAAGAGGCGGTCCGCCCGGCGTTAGCGCCGCAGGGAGGTGGCCGCGCTCGGCGGAGCTGGCGCCTTGGCGGTGGTCGGCCGCTGGCGGCGGGCGGCGCGTGCCTGCGCGCGGAGGGCATCGAGCCGGGCGGTGTGGGCGCCGACCACCTGCCGCGGGGTCAGCGGGCTCGGCTCCTGCACGACGCTGTAATGGGCGGTGCGGTTGAACATGCCGCGTTGGAGCGGGCTGCTGTCGGCGAGCGCCGTGATGAACGCGGTGACCAGGCGGACGGGGGTGCGACTGTCGAACCACGCGTGCCAGATCCGCGGCCCCGCATAGTCGCCGTATCCGTGCTCGCGGGTCTCGATGTGCCACGACGGGGCGTCATGGCCGTCGAGGTGCCGTAGCTCGATGTGGCACATGTCGTCGGGAGAATGTGCCTGGCCCGGGGCGTCAAGCAGCCAGCCGGCGCCGGACAGCACGTCCCAGAGATCCGGCTGTTCACCCGGTGGCGGAGCAACGAGGGCGTCCGCGACGGCGCACAGCACCTCGGCGGGAACCAGTTCGCCGAACTCGGCATACCAGTGCGGCTCGGTGTCGGTGGGTTCGGCCCGCAGCCGCCACCAGGCGGAGGTGTCGGACTGCGGGTCGAACTGCAGGCGGTAGCGGTGATCGGGGCTGGTGAGCACCATCTCGGGGCTGAGGGGATCCGAGGTGCGCCTCCATCCGACCGCGGCGAGGCCGTGGGTGACATGGCGGCCGTCTCCGGGGCCGGCCAGGTGGCGCGGACTGGTGTCGAACGGAACCTGCCAGGCATGGGTATCGGCGAAGGCGGCAAGCTGCCGCTCGCTCACCGGCACGAACAGCCCTCCGGCGGGGGCGTGGTGCTCAGGAGGGTCCGCAGCTCGTCGACGGTGTAGTGCAGGTTGTGCTGGTCGGTCTGCTCCCATGCGGCGGTGCGCAGCTCCGCGATGAGAGTGTGCAGGTCGGGGGTGTGCAGGGTGTCCGGGTGGTCGAGAACGGCGCGGGCGAAGGCGCGCAGGGCGTCACCGAGCTGGATGGGGATGCCGGTGTATTCATCCAGCAGCGGCTCGACCAGCGCGAGGGCCTGGTCGGGGTCGGGGCCCTCGCGCAGGTACTCGGTGAGCCGGGAGAGGGTCTGGGTGACGGTGTGGATGTCGTCCGGGGTCAGTGCGGTCACAGGGCTCCTACAAGACGGGTTCGGGCGGGTCAGCGGCGGGCGCGGGCACGACTGGCCGTGGTGTGGGGGCGGGCCGTTGTGCGGGGCCGGCGGTCATTCCAGTTGCGGGCCCAGATGGCGGCGCGTGCGGCGGTTATGCGGGCCTGCTGCCAGGCGCTGAGCTGGGAGGGGAGGACGGAGACGGAGGTGGTGCGGATCCGTGTGCTGTGCGGGATGCGTCCGCGGGGTCGCATCACGGGTTCGGGGCTGGCCAGGGCGGCGGCGAAGGCTTGGACGAGGTGCATGGGGGTGGAGGCGGTGAAGGTCGCGGTCCAGCCGTTGCCCTGCTCATCGTGCGCTCCGGACCACCACATGGCGTTGCCCGACTGGTCCTCGTAGAACTGCATCCACGCCGTCCCGTCGGGACTGGTCGCGGCGAGGCGCCTGGTGTCGCGGGTGGTGTTCCAGCGCTGTTCCTTCAGCGGTGCCCAGACGTTGGGGGCGTGCGCGGAGCGGGGGCTGGTGAGGGCGTCGGTCAGACCGGCGACGATCTCCACCGGCGTCTGCCGGCCCAGCGTCACGGTCCATTCGTCTTGGTGCGCGGTGGCCTTGCTGTGGATCGTCCATCCGCCCGGCAGGACGTTGGGGTTGTATCCGATCTGGATGGTGCGGTCGGGGCTGTCCAGGATGAGCGGGCCGCCGGGCTTGGACCTGTCCCGCCATCCACAGGCGCGCAGGAACTCGGAGACGTGCCTGAGGTCGCCGCCGCCGGCGAGAGCTCGGGGCTCGACGAGGTAGTGCTGCTCTGCCTGCTCGCCGGGTCCCCAGCCCTGCCACTGCTTCCGCTTCACCGGCGCCGCCGTACGACGAGCGGAGCAGGCGCCGGAGGCTTTGCCGTCGTAGCGGCTGGCCGGGTGCTGAAGCGCTGCAGGGTGCTGAGCGTCGGTTCGAGGTCGAAGCCGAGGGAGTCGAGTTCGTTCGCGGCCCGGCCAAGTGCGAGCCAGACCTCGGCGGGTAGCAGGCCGCGTTCCGCGTGGTCCTTGGCATGGACCGAGCCGGTCGATACCAGGCTGGTGAACCGGCCGAGGATCCCCTCTTCCGGATCGAGAACGCGTGCAAGGACCTGCATGGCCTGATCGGCGGGCAGATGGGAGAAGTCATTGGTGAGCTGGCCGAGCTGACGCGCGATTTCGTCGGCCAGCCGGACCGAGTACGGAGTGGGGTGGGCCATGGTCCTCCCGGGGAGGGGTGTCGTCAGTGGTGGTGGCCGTGTCCGATCCGCGGGGACTCGGCGAGGGCGCTCTGGGGGCGTGCGCCGGTCAGGGGGATGGCCCGGTCGGGGCAGGTGGGGATGCAGGTGCGCAGGTAGCGGCGGAACAGGGCGGTCGCCAGGCGCGGTTTGAGACGGCGGGAGATCGGCGGAGGCGTGCGGGGTGCTACGGGTTTCTCCAGTCGGTGGTGCGGTCGGTCCGGCCCCAGGGGGCACCGGAGCCGCCGGTTGGGGCTATGGAGTGCGTCGAGGTGGAGCCGGTGCCTGGGCGGGCTTGTGACGCTGGGGGTGGGCGCGGCGGGCACGTATGTCGTGCACGGCCTGCTGGTAGGCCGCTTCGTCGAAGAGGTAGTCGGGGATGTTGACCCGGTAGCCGGCCATGAGCAGCGGGGGAATCGCGCGGGTGGCGAGTCGTTTCTTCTCGGCCTCGCTGAGATGGGCTGGGGCCTCGTGCCAGATATAGACGGGTCCGGCCGTGACAGCGGTCTTGCGTTCGAAGCCGAGACCGTCGAGGAGGGCGAGAAGCTGCTCGGGTGCCCCGGTGGGGGTGTCGGCGTGGACGGTGTCGGTCAGGGCTCTGCGGTAGATCTCAACGTCGGTGCCTTCGTCGTCGGCACGGTTTCCCACGTGCAGTTGCTCCTGTTCAGGTGTGTCAGCGCCGCCGAGCGGGCGCCTGGGGCAGAGCTGCCGGGGCCGTCGATGGGCGTCGCGGGGTAGGGGTGCTGGCGGCCTGGCGGCTGATCCGTTCGATCTGCGAGGGGTAGGCGGACAGGCCCGACGCGGTGTTTCTCAGCTGGTCGGCGAGGTCGGCGTCGGCCTGCGCGGCGTCGAGTCGCTCGGCCCAGGACGCCCAGATGACATTCAGGGTGTTGACGAGACGGGGCAGCAGCCCGTCATGAGGTGCAGCGATCTGGGCCAGGACGTCAGCCACCTCGTGGTCGGCGGCGGCATCGCGGGCGCGCTCGGCGAGCTGGTCGAGGCAGCGGTGGGCCGCCTGCCGGTCCCCGTCCGGGGTGTGCAGGGTGTTGAGCGCCGGGTCGAAGTGGACACTGAACCCGGCCAGGAGCAGGGCCTGGGCGGCGGCGGTGGCCCTGTGACGCTGCCGGTCGACAGGCATGGTGTGCGGCTGGCGATGGTACGGTCCCCGCGGTCCGGGGGCCGAGACGAAGCCCCCGAGGGTCTGCAGGATGCCGGCGGCCCGCTCGTCGCCCCCGATGGCGACGACGAGCTGGGTGCGCGGATCGCGCGTGATGGTGACGTACTCCAGCACCAGGAAGTCGGGCTCGGAGGTGTCCTGCTTCACCGGGTCCGCGCGGTCGCAGTGCGGGCCTGGGACGAGGGCATCGCCGGAGCGGAGGCCGTGGGTGCGGGCCGGGCCGTGGGGTGCTGAAGCGCGGTGGTGATGCCCTGGGCGGCGAGCTGCGCACCGGTCTGGCGGACGGCTCGGGCCTGGGCGGCGGTGTCGTCCCCGCTCAGCCGGTAGGTGCCGGTCTGCTCGTCGTGGACGAAGCCATTGGCCAGGAGGACGGCGGCGACCGTATCGGTGGCGGGGGCGGCGGTGAGGCTTCCGTCGGCCTGCCAGATGAGGATGACCCGCTCTGGCTGGGAGGGACCGATGCCGGCGGAGTTCGCCGTCAGGTCGGTGGCGTTGTGACGGACCTGGGCGAGCGCGGCGTCGTAACGGGACAGCAGGTCGCCGGCGACCAACTCGGCGCTGAGGAACGGGTCGTCGCTCAGGGCGATGCCGTCCGGCTCGCGCATCCCGCGGAACGCCTCCGTGGGGATGTCACGCGGGGCGACAGCGGCGATGAGGAAGCCGTACCGCTGGTCGTGTCGGTCGAGGACGACCAGCTGGGTGCCGTCCTCGCGGGTCAGGACGGCCGCGTGCCGGAGGGGGCGCATCGCGAGGGACTCGGCGACAAGGTCCATATCCCAGATGTGGTCGGCCAGTTCGGCGAGGTCGTCCTTGTGCTCCGGCGGGTGGTAGGTGCTGCTCCAGGTGCCGGGCAGTTCGCTGGCGAGGACGTCGGCGAACGAGGCGAGGCGGCCAGGATCGAAGTAGTGGTCGGGCATGTCTTCCTTTAGCGAGGGGGTGGGGCAGCGGCGCGGGCCCGCGCTGGTCGCAGGCGGCGGCGGGCAGGCGTACACGGCGGAGGCTTCGCGCCCGGTGGCAGACACCTGCCCGGTGCAAGTCCTGCGGGCGGGGTGCGCGGCGCGCCGGTCGGCGAGCGCGTCCCGGGTTTGCGCGAGGTCGCTGCGCAGGACGCCGAGGCGCTCGTCGGCGAGGTAGCGCAGGCGCCGGGCGACGTACGGGTCGGCTGGGTCGCCGAGGTTGTCGTGGAAGTCCGCGGTCGCGGTGAGAACCGCCTCGATGCCGGCGAGGATTCCGTCGTGGGCGGCGGTCAGCTCGGTGAGCACCTCGGCCGCGTCCTCGGTCGTGGTGGCCTGGCGGATGCGGTCAGCGAGCTGGGCGACCCGGGCGCCAAGCGGCAGAGAACGGGGTGGGCGCTCGTCGGTGTCGAAGTCCTCGTCGCAGTCGACGTGGTATCCGGCGGCCCGTAGCCGGGCCACGGCTCCGGTGGAGAGGCGGGCTTCGTAGTCCTTGTCGAGGCCGGTGGGGGTGCGATGGTAGGTCTCGTGGACGCGGACCACGGGGACGAAGCCCGAGCGCTGGAGGACACTGTGGGCCTCCAGGTCGCCGCCGCGGGCGAGGACCTCCTCGGAGCGAGGATCGCGGCGGATGGTCAGGAAGTGGTCGGCCGGGGGCAAAGAGACGTTTCTCCTACAGTGATCGTCGCGCGGTGTGCCGTACGGCCTGCGGTGTGGCGGCGGCGCCGGGCTGGGTGCTCGTGGGGCGGGACGTGGCGACCAGACGGGCGGTGGTGGTGTCCAGGTCCTGCTGGATGCCGTGCAGGCGGCGGGCGATGAGCTCCAAGCGGTGCGCCGTGTCGGGGCCGACGGCCCCCGGCTGCCGCGCGAGGCGATGAGCGGAGTGCTCGATGAGCCCGCGCACCGTGGCCAGCGGGCCGGACTGCTCGTCGGCGAGCTGGCCCAGTACCGTCGCGAGCTGAGTCACTGCGCTCGGCGCGAGAGCCGCGGCGCCGAGGTAGGGCCTGCGAACGGGAATGAGGCGGAGGTCCGTCTCAATACGGCGGGCTTCATCCGCGAGCCGCAGCAGGAGGTCGGGGTGCTGCTGCTGCCAGGTGCCGTCGAGCCGGATCAGGTTGGCGATCAGGTCGAGGCGCCCGGGTCGGCCCTGGACGGCGATCCAGCGGCACCCGCTCTCTTCGCCGGGGATCTCGATTCCGGCGGCTCGGGCGAGGCGGTGGGCGGCCTCGGCCCACTCGGGTCCCATCAGGTCACGGTCGTCGGGGTGGAGCCGCACGTCGAGGTGGAAGATTGCCCGCCGGGTGTGCTGGGTGCTGGGGGCGAAACGGAGGTGCTCGGTGAGGGAGGTGTCGAGGTGCTCGGCCCACTGCGCGGACGTCCAAGCGGCCTGCTCGTCGTCCAGGGTGTAGAAATCCAGGCCCGGCCAGTAGGCGACGACAGTGTGGTCAGTCAGGCCCTCATCCGTCGTGACGCGGCGGCCCAGCGCCTCGCCGAGCGGGTCCTGGGCGGTGACGGCCCGCTCGTTGACGCGCGGGATCACCGGTCACCCCGGGCGTCGGCGACATGGACGAGCTGGTTCAGAGCAGTGGTGGTGTACCAGCCGCAGTCGATCAGCTGGTCGCGGGAGGCGTACTTCGGCAGGAGGTAGTCCTCCATGGCGCGCAGGTAGATCAGGCAGTCCGGGCAGCGGCGGGAGAGGTGGACCAGGTAGCGAGGGTGCGCGGTGATGTACGTCTGGGCTCCGCCCGTTGCGTCGCGAAGCCGCCATCCGTCCTCGTCGGTCGGGGTGTGCCACGACGGGACGACGATGCGCATCGCGTCGCCCCACAGTTCCCCGCCGGCTACCCCCTTGAGGACGACGACCTGATCGCCTGCTTGGAAGTGCTGGTGCGTGATGTCCCGGGCGGGGGTGAGCGGGTCGGGTGTCGGCACGAAGGCCGGAGTCGGCGGAGGGGTCCAAGAGGGCGGGAGCATGCAGGTCCTTCCACGCGGTGCAGGGGGGCGGTGGGAGGATCAATGGTCCGCAGGATCGCCGGTTTGGCTAACCGGCGATCCTCGGCTATGTTCCGGTCCGATCAGCGGAACGGGTTCTCCGTCCCCTTGTCCGACTCGGTTGCTGCGTCGAGGAGTTCGACCAGGTCAGCGCCGTCTGCGTCCCTCTGGTCGATCCACCATCCGGCCTGGATGATGGCGCGGGCCTTCTCCTCCAGCTCGGCCCAGTCCGCCTCGTCCCAGGTGCCTTCGACGACGAGCGCCGTGTGCGCGGCGGTCACCAGCTGATGGCGGGAACGCTCGCCCCAGTCCAAGGCCCGCTCCGGGCCCTCCAGCGGCGGCATATCGAACTGGGCGGCCCACTCGGCGGCGGCCTGCTGTTCCTCGGCGCGCTTGGCGGCGAGCCATTGCTCCTTGGACTCAGTGTCGGCGTCGCGGGCGGCCTTCCAGCAGTCGGCGCAATCCCGGCCGGACAACCAGCGGGCGAAACCCGCCCGCCGGTCTGCGGGACGGTCGGACAGGTCGTGGACGGTTTCGTGGCCACAGGCGTGCTCGACGGGCCACTGCAAACGGACAGTCATGAATAAGTCTCCTCAAATAAGCTCAGAAGAACGGGTGTTGGGGCGAGGTCGGGGTCGCACGTGTGCGCGTCGGTCGCAGGGACGTGGCGAGGTCGGCCGCGCCGGGAAACGTCAGGTGGGGCCGACGTGCGGAAGGCGGCTCTAGTGGTGGCGCGTGGGTGCCGAGGCGGGGGGCTGTGCCGCCGGTGGCGTGGTGCCCAAGGCGGGGCGTGGGCGGATCCGTGGCTTGGGAGCGCGGTGTGGTGGCAGAACGGCGACGGTCGCGCCGAGGTCTTCGGCCGCCTCATGCACTTCGCGGGTGAGGAAGCCGACCTGGCGGCCGAGCGCGGCGAGCCGGGTGGCGATCTGGCGGCCCTGCACGGTCTCCAGGGCGTGGGCGAACTGACTCGCGGTCTCCAGGAGTTCCTGGAGGCGGACCATGGGGCCTGCGCCGCAGCCGTGCTGGGTGGCGGCGAGCAGAGTCTCGGACACGTCACCGGCGGTCTGGGCCTCGACGATGTCCCGAACCCGTTCCTGCAGCGAGACTTCAGGCGCGGGTTCCGGGCGGTTGAACCGAGAAGCGTCCGGCCGTAGCACGCCAGGCGGGACGGGCGGCGGAAGAGCGCGGCCTGCGTCGTATTCATTGCGGTAGTGCCCGATGACCTGCCAGCCGGGAGCATCCGGGTCACCGGCCAGGGCGATCACGGTCGAGGTGTCGTCCTCGATCAGGTAGGCGAGGGTGATGGGGCGACCGTCGGCGGCGTACCACGACTCGATCAGCTCCAACTCTCCCCGCTGCTGCGCCGCGTGGGCCATGTCGGTCCACATCTGCTGTTCCTCGTCGGTCAGCGGGATTTCGGGCTGGAGGCGCTGGTCAGCGAGGTGGGTGGCGATGTAGCTGTGGTCCGCCCAGAAGGCGAGGTGCGGCCACACGGTCCTGTGCTGTTCGCGCTCGGCGTCCGAGCCGGGTGTGGCGGGCCGGTCGAGGACACTCATGATCTCGGTGTGGGAGGCGGCGAGGTTGTCGAGCAGGGCCCGCCAGGCGGCGGTGTGCCGAGCGGCCGGCAGTGTGTTGAGGGCGCGGCGGGCGGCGTCCAGCAGTTCGTCGGCGTGCGCGGCGAGGTAGGTGGCGTACGCCTGTATGGCTGCCTGGTTGCGGTGGGCGCTGACGGCTGCTGCGGCGTGGTGGTGGACGGTCCGTCCGTGGCGGTCGCGGGTGGTGTCGAGCGCAGTCTCGACCTCACGGTTGATGTGAATCACTCGTAGCCGGAAGTCGCGTGCCTTCCAAGCAAGTTGACTCACCGTCAGAGCCGGTGTGTCGGGGATTGGTTTCTCCTGGGGACGAGGTCAGTGGCGCGTCCGCCCTGCTGGCGGGGCCTGGGCGGTCATCGCCGGTCGGTGCTTCGGCGCGGACTGGCCGGGAGGGGGGACGCGGAGGTCGGGGTCGAGGTGGACCGGGTAGCGGGCGGCAGTCAGCATCTCGGCGGCCCAGCTGGCGTGCTCGTTCTCCCAGTCGCGTCCGAGATCGAACGGGAGGCGGATCCAGTGGCCGCGCAGGGACGGTTCGAACAGGAAGCCCGCTCGGAGCAGGACGTCTGCGGCGAAGGCGTCGAAGGATCCCGTGACCTCGACCTCACCGCCTGGTCCGCGGGTGATGCGGATCGGCTTCATGCTGGGGGTCACCAGCTCCGCCCGGTTGCCGACGCGGTCAGGTGGACGGTTGGTACGGCGGCGGGCGGCGGCTGCGGCGACCCTGCTTCGGGGGCTGAGGCCGTGGGTGCCGGACCGCGCTGCGGCGAACGGCCGGCGGCAGCCTGCGCGAGGCGGTGGCGGCGCTCCACCAATCCGTTCGGTCGGGCCGGGCGGGGTGCGCGTGCGGAGGCCGCGGGGTCGAGGAGACGGTCGGCGTGCACCGTGTATCCGTGGCGGCGCAGGTCGTTGACGGCCTGGCGAGTGCGTCGCGGCCCGTCGCGCTCGGGCTCGGTGAGCCGGAAAAGTCCGGGTTCGCCGGGGACGGGCTCGAACTGTTCCCGGGTGAGGAACCAGTAGGCGAGGTGCGCGGACATGGTGGGAGTGAAGGCGGCGACGAAGCCGTGGTCGTCGTGGGTGCCGAAGACGAAGTGGGGGTCATGGGTCAATGCGTGAACCTTTCGGTAGAGCGGCAGATCAGCGACGATGCCCGCTTCCCGGCTGGAGGCGCGAATGTTCGCGCGTCAGTCACGGGCAAGCGCCTCGCGCGTGCGGACGGCCGAGCGCAGGCTGCGGCCGTAAGTCCAGGCGTGCTGGCGAGCCGCCGCTTCCAGCGCGTCGTACGACGCCTGCTTGGTCATCTGTCCCGGGTGCTTGCGGTATCGGTACACCGGCACGGGCAGCAGAATCCCCGAGGCCAGGCTGGTGACGCCGACGGCGGCCATGTAGTCCTCGCCCTGGACGAGGCCCCCCATCGGCGCCGCGCGTACCAAGTCGGTGCGGGCGAGGATCGTGGTCGGCCCGATCGGGATGGTGCCGGCCGGTGTCCTCCAGTACGTCCATACGTCACCGGCCTCGTGCCGGCCAGGCGGCGTTGGGCAGCGCCACAGAGTGGTCGAGCCGTCCGGGTGCAGGTCCTCGCTCCATCCGGCGCACCAGCCCACCCCGGTCGACTCCAGGACGGTCAGCCGCACCCGCATGGCGTCATCGGTGAACTCGTCATCGTCGTCTGCCCAGTTCACGTACGGGGTGCGGACCTGGGTCAGGGCGAGATTGCGGGCGCAGGCGGCGCCGACCGGGCGGGACAGCGCGAGGATGCGTACCCGGGCGTCGCCCGCGAGCGGCGCGGGCAGGCGCTCGGGATCGGCGCCGTCGACCGCGATCACCGCCTCCCAGGGCACGCCCTGCCGGGTGAGGCTGTCGTACATGGCCGTCAGGTAGCCGAGCCGGTTGGGCTTGAGCTGGGTGGCGATGACGACCGTGATCTGAGCGGTGGCGCGTTCGGGCAGGGGAATCTCCAGGGAGGAAGGGCTGCGTCAGCGGTGCGGTGCGGTACGAGCCTTGGCGGTGGGTGCGGGCGTGGGACTGCGCGGCGGTGTGGCACGGGGCGGCAGCGTGGCCGGGACCGGCCGGTCGGGGCGCCACCGGTACCAGCCGTCGCTGAACCGGGCCCTTGGGTCGGTGGCCCAGTCCACGACTGGCCCACGCTCCTCGGCAACCAGCGCGGTGACTTGGATGCACGGCGCAAAACGTACCTCCACTCCAGGCCCGGGTGGCCTGTTCGGGCACGCTCACGGTGAACGTCGCCCGCATCTACTCATCGAGTAACTTCCCGGCCCAGGACGCCCAGGTATAAGGCGTTCGCGGCTACACCCCGGTGCCCACGACGGCCGTTGAGCTCGTCGACGGCCGTCGTGGTGTTCTCCGCGTTCGTACGGAACCCGGCACACGGCCCGACACTTTCTGAGCCTGAAAACTACGGAGGTCAAGTCGTTGGCAAGTGATGGACGGGCTGCAGGAGGGGGCTGGACCTCGCCACCGCTACGAGGTGGCCCATAGGGGTCACAGTTAGAGAGTGACGCCTACTCCCTGGAGCTCTTTCTGTCCGAACCAGGTTGGCATCGATGAGCTTCTGCATTTGGTCCCGCATGGGCCCCGTGTTCGGAAAGCTGAACTCCTTGTGCTGACTGTAGGTGCAGAAGCCTCCTGCTGCTACAAGGTCGTCAAAGAGCTGCCATGCCCTGGGCTTCACTCGGTAGCTTGCATCGTGGTAGTGCTCTACGCCGCGCTCGATGAGCCATCCGCGCAACACGTCTGTCCCGGCATCCGTCGATAGGTTCCCTGAGCGATGGGCCCATCCTGAGAATGAGTCAGCGTAGCGGAGTGAATCCCGCAGTGACTTTCCCAGCTTGTCATACAGGAAGAGAAATTCCTCGGGTCCAAGGATCGGGATGGGCTTGGTCTTCCTGTCCCGCGCATACACCTCATGGCGCTTTTCGATGGCCGCGCCGACCTTGTCGTCGCCTATCGGCTTCAAATCGATCGGATCGTCCAGTCGCCCGTGTAGGCGTGGCGTCGCAGCTAGGGTGCGGACCACTTGCTCGGCGCCGCAAAGTATCCAGCGGAGACCTCTCTGAGAGAAGGCCGTGTCTCGCAGTGATTCCAGAACGCCCTGCAATTGGCGGTGCTGCCAGATAAGTTCGAGATTATCGATGGTGCAGATGAAACCTCCGGCTTCACCGCCGTGAAAGCAGTCATCTAGCCATGCCGCCAGTGTCGTTGGGAGGCCGAATTCAACGTAGCCGGGAGACGCTGTAGCAGATTTACCGCGCGTGTATGTCGCACCAGAGCCCAGGGCGCTTCCGCCGAGCCCTCTAGTGTGCCAAACAGGATCTCTGAGCCACCTTCGAACGTCATCGGGCCGAGGGAAGTGGTATCCGCGAGTCTTGAGGGCTTCGTAGTTTTCGATAAATGCGTGTGCTACCTCGTAGCAGAGTTTCCTTTCAAAAGAGCTGACTGTCTCTGTTGGATGTAGAGGCAATGGGCCTCTCAGAGGGATGAGAGGGGCCTCCCCTTGCAGGAATGCTTGATTGAGGCGATAACCGACCACGGCTATGAGGCTCGTCTTCCCGACGCCCACTGGGCCGTTGATGGTGGCGTGAAGGTTGCCGCTAGCAATTTTGCTCTGGAGCTCGCGCACCTCACCCTCGCGTCCGACAAGAATTCTGTTGCCGATGCCGGAGCTGGGCAGAGGACGTACGTCGTAGGGGCTAGCCCAGAATCCACAGTCCTGCCACCATGCTGACATGGGGCCCTCCTGTATTGCCGGAGTAGCGACCACGGCCCCGGCGCCAAGGGCCGGTACTGCGCCGACCGCACCCAAGATGGCCAAGATGAAGAGCTGATCTGCATCGCGCCAGGCCCCAGGTGAGCGCGCTGGTATGTGAAGCTTTCATCTAATTGGCGTCTCATTTTCAGGCTAACGCGTGGGTGCTCCCTGCGCCTGCTGGCCGCCTACTCGCTCCCAGCGCAGGACCATCGCCAAAGAGAGGTGCACTGAGTCGCTACTCAAGACTCCAAGGAGGTTGCGCCCGGGGCAGCTGGCGCTGGTGCTCAGGGGCGTCGGCGTGCGGGGCGAGGGCCGCCGGCATCGGGGGCACGGCGGTGTTCGTTGGCCGGTGCCGGAACAGCCCCAGAGCCGGGCGGCGGCCCGGCGACCTGGCTGGTGACGGCCGCCAGGGCGTGGTGGAGGCTGCGCAGGGCAGCGTCGTGGCCGAGGGTGACGGCCAACTGGCTCTCCACCGGCACGGCACTGCGGGGGCGGGCTGTGAGCCGGGGCGCATCGGCGAGGCCGGTCACGGCTGTGCTCAGGTGCGTGGCAGCCCGGCGGCCGTTTGCGAGCGCCGTGGCCAGCTGGGACAGGTAGTTGCGTCCCGCGTCGGTGCCGGCGAGCGAACTCTCGGTGGACTGGCGCAGGTCGGAGACGAGACCGGAGGTCAGGTTGTGTACGGCAACGAGCTGGTCGAGCACGGGCAGCAAGCCCGCCCGGGGAGTGTCGGCCTGTGCCAGGTCCAGAAAATCGGCGGTCTCCTGTATACGGCGCTGCCACACGCCCAGGCGCGTGCTCACGAAGTCGGTGTGGGGACGGCTCATCGGCTCGGCCCCTTCGGCAGGTTCGTCTGCGGCCCGGGCGGGCGGGAGAGGGCCTGGGGTGGGCCGCTGGAGCGCACGGAGACGTTGAAGTCGAGCTGCCGGAGGCGTTCGAGGCTCTTGATGAGCTGACGGCTGGCCTGCTTGTCCGTGAGGGTGTCGGGCAGGTGGCATTCGCCGGTGGCGGGATCCAGCAGGAAGCCACTCCATGCCAGCAACTCGATCAGGGCGCGGACGTAGGTCGTACGGATGCGCGGACGGTGCTCGGTGTCGAAGGTGACCTGCACCTGGAGGTGGCCCGGGCTGGCCGCTCGCCGCGCCGGCATGGAGGCGAAGCGGTACTCCAGCAGCATCCGTCGGCGCACCGCCGTTGCAGCCCTGACTGGATCGGCGGGAACGGCGATGCCGTGCGGACGGGGGAGTCCCTTCACGTGCTCGTGGTTGCAGCCGGCGGGCAGTATCGGCAGGACGAGGAACTGGTCGGCTCGGTGCGGCCGTGGCAGGACGTACAGCTGCAGGCCGTGCGGGGAGGTGAGCACGCACCGCTGGACGTCGGCGACGTCGGCCGCGTCGAAGGCCGCGTACGCCAGTGGACCGCTGTGCCAGATCCGGTGGTTGCCAGCTTCCCGCGCCGCGAGGCTGGTGGCGGGTCCGGTCTGCCAGCGGCCGGGCAGATGCTCGGCGAACGTGGCGGCAAAGGCCGTCACGGACCAGGGGGCCTCCTGGTGGGAGTGGCGCATGCTCACGCTGCCAAGGACGTGGACAGGCCCTGGGCGTCGGTGCGGCGGCACGTGTAGCCGATCAGCTTCGACTTGCCGGGTGTGGTCGGGACGGTGGCGGCGTCGGAGCAGGTGAAGGTGTACGTGAAGTAGGGGCTGTGGCTGGTGCCCAGCCAGGCGCGGTCGTCCTTGTCCGGCACGATCTCGAGCCCGGGGGCGACGGCATCGCGCTGGGTGTGCGTGTGCGCGAAGACCACGAGGGCTCCACCGTCCCTTGTCTTCAGCGCGTAACTGTCGGGGAACTCGGGGACGGCGGAGGAGAATTCGGTGGTGCCGCGGCTGCCGAACTTGTGGATCGTGTCGTCGTGGACCTTGATCTGCCTGGTCGACGCCTTCGTCGTCGCGAAGACCTTCTTGCCGGTCAGGTCACCTCCGGTAGCGAAGTTGTCGGTGACGGCCGTACGAAGGACGTCGACCGGTGCGGCGACGTTCTTGGTGGAGGTGGCGTCGACCGCGGTGGCATAGCCGTCGGCGTCCAGGGCGATCTTGGGCAGCTGCTTCTTGTCGTCGAGGTCGACGGCGGCGACCATCTCCCACCGCCTCGTTTGGGGCTGCTCGGCGACGATCAGGACGCGGGCGTACTTGTTGTTCTTGCCGCTGTAGGTGACGGCGGCGAACCAGCGCTGCTGGCCCGGAAGGAGGCGCGGGATGTAGAGGTCGGCGGAGGCAAGGTCGTACGACCACGGCTTGTACTTTTCGCGGTCGGCCTTGGGCAGGCCCTCGTCCTGCTTGTAGTCCGCGATGGACATCGCATACAGCGGGCCGTCCTCGATGGTGTCGAGCAGCAGGCGGTTGTTATCGGTGTTGGCCTGGTTGTTGATCTTGGAGTAGCGGGCGATCTGGGCGAGGGCTTCCTTCTTCGTCAGCGCTGGCTCGGCGGTCGACGCGGGAGAAGCGGTGCGTGTGGCCCGAGCCGTGGGGTGGTCGTCAGTACTCGCGGAAGAGATGCAGGCGGTGGCGGTCAGCGTGACGGACGCGGCGGCGATCAGGAGGGCGGTACGGCGGGCTGAGGTGTGCAGGGGAATGACGGTGCTCCGGGAATGCGGGTGGGTCAGCGGTTGCGGGATGCGGCAGCGGAAGCTGTGGGCGGTCGCGGCAGGGTCACGGTGGGGGTCACCTGGGTGTCTGCGAAAGCGCGCAGCTGCTTCGCGGCGTGGGCGAGGTGCATGCGGGCGTCGCCGAGGCGGTCCACGAGGTGCTGGTGTGCGGCTGCGATCGACCGGTCGCGGGCGGGGCTGGGTGGCTCGTCGGTGAAGTGGGCGTGGAGGGCGAGCTGGTGGACGGCCGCGCCGAGGGCGGCGAGCGCAGCACCGGTGGGCTGGGCGGCGCTCGCCAGCGCAAGGGTGGTGCGGCGGTCGGTGGCTGTGGGCTGGTGGGGGTAGCGGGTTGCGGCCCGGTGGCGGAAGGCGCTCTCCCCAGCCAGGTAGCCCAGCAGACGGGCCAGATGGCGGACTTCGTCGTCCAGGATCTCGCTCAGCCCTGGATCAGGTTGGACCTGGTCGGTGAGCGGGAGCTGGTCGGCGACGCTGTTGAGCCGGTCGGCCATGTCGTGCAGCAGCATCCGCTGGTCAAGATCGGACAGCGGCAACTCCAGGATGTGCGGGGGCGCCTACCGCCGTACTGAGGACGGCGTGCCCGCTGTCGGCTGCGTGGCAGGCGCTGCTGTGGGCGGGCGGGTCGGTGGGCCCGCGGAGGCAGGGGTTGCGTGGCGGAAGTTGACGCCGATGCCTTGGGCGGTGAGCAGCCGGACGGCGCTCTGGATGAGCAGGGCGCGGTCGCTGGTGCTGTAGGAGGCGGGCAGGACGAACGCCGACTCGTGCGGGCTGTACTGGAAACGGCAGCCGTACAGCACCGTGCGGGCGTCTTCGGGGACCGACTTATACGGCGCGCCCACGACCCCGTCGGGGTACCAGATCAGCGTGAGGGTCTGGGCGACCTCCGGTGCGGGCAGCCGGTGCGGGGGCTCGGGCTGGGTGCGGGCGTTGTGACGGACCGCGTCCATGGCCTGCCGATAGCGGGGCAGCACGCGGCGCGTGACCGCGGCGGCGGCTCGGACCGGATCGTCGGGGACGGCGATGCCGTTCGGCTCGTCCACCATGCGGAAGTGGTGCGGCTTGAAGCCCTCGGGCTCCAGCGGGGCGACCAGGTACTGGCGGGGGTAGCGGGGTCGTTCGATGACACAGAGCTGTGCGCCGTCGGGCCCTTCGAGGAGCGGGATGGGGGCGTCGGGGAAGTCCTGGACGGCCGAATGGGCGGGACCGCAGTCCCACACGCGGTCGGCGATCAACCGGTGGTTCTTGGGAGGAGGGAAGCCTTCGTACTTGCGGTACCACTGTCCAGGCAGGTGCTGCGCGAGGGCGGTGGCGAAGGCGGACGGGTCGGTACGGGACGCGGGCATGGTTCCTGAGGCGCTGTCAGCGTGTGCGGCCGGAGGACGGTCCGGCGGGCGGGGGCGCCGGTGCCGAATGGCTGGGAGTGCTGGGGGCGGTGGCGTAGTAGTCGGCCACGGCTTCCTGCCAGCTCCGGCGCCGGGGAACGGCGAGGGCATGCATGCGGTCGACGGCGACGTGCAGGTCTTCCCCGAGCCGACGCAGCGTGAGCGCGGCCGTCTGGAGGTCGTGGTAGAGGTCGAAGCCGTCCTGGCGTTCGGCTGCCTTGGCCGTCTTGGCTGCCGCTTCGAAGAAGTCTTCGAGGCTGGCGAGGAGTCCCTCGGTCGGCTCCAGGACCTCATCGAGGAGGCCGGCGGCTTCGTCGTACGAGCGGGCGGCATTCAGCTGGTCGGTGAGATCACGTACGGCAACGGCCGCCCAGTCCTTGGCGGCAGCGGAGTCGGGCTGTGATGGCAGGTGGGTTTCTCCGGTTTCAGCGGCGGTCGGTGATGATGCTTCGGTCAATGCTGTGCCCGTCCCAGACCTGATTGCCGCCCGGGCGGTGGTGGAGTCGGCGGCGTGTCGTGGGCTGCGCGGGCCTGCTTGGTGAGCGCGTCGAGGTCCGGGGGCGGGTCGTAGAGGGCGCGCAGGATCTGCAGGTCGGCGTCGGCGGCCATGGCCAGGGCGGTCTTGATCCGGCTGGCGGCATCCCTCAGCAGCTTGGGCGGGGAGCCGGGGGCGGCGCCACGGTTCTGCCGGCGCCATTGCGCGGCTGCTGCCAGATAGTCGACGACCGTGTTGAGGAGGGGTTCGGCAGCATCCAGCAGGGCGTTGGTGACCGTGCTGAACTCGGCGGGCGTCTTGGCTGCGGCCAGTGCCGCCAGGTACGGGTCCAGTTCCGGCACGGGCAACGGCTCGTCGGGCAAGGGGTGTCGGGCGCGGAAGCCTTCGGCGTCTCGCTTCGCCCAGCGGTACAGGTCGTCCGTGGTGGCGGATCGTGTGTGGTAGGCGTGGATCTGTTCGGCGGTCCGACCGACGTTGTCGTACAGCTCGAAGTCGGGGTGCTGCAGTGTGGCCTCCTGTCTGGCAGTGGGTACAGCGGCCGTCCGGAGTTGTCAGGGACGTGGTGTCGTGCGGGACGCGGAGTTCTGAGGTGAGCAAGGGGCCGGGGCGCGCAGGCCGGCGAGGAAGCGTTGCACGCCGCGGTGTGTCTTGAGGTGGCTTCCGGCGGCCTTGACAGCTTCGGAGGCGGCGCAGTTCGCGTCGGCCCGTGGCATGGTCCAGGACCGTCCGCCAGTTCCGGCTCTCTGCGTCTGGCGTCCCGGGGGTGGGCCGAGGAGTTGTCGCGGTGTGCGCGGTCTGGGCGAACAGACTCGCGGCCGTACAGGTGTAGGTGACGGCGTTGACCAGCTCAATCAGGGCCTTGGACAGGTACTCAGAGGGCCTGGTGCCGATGTGGGTGGCGAACTCGTCGGCCAGCAGTGTCGTGCGGGCGGCGAGGTGCTGCGCGGTGACCGTGTGCTGGAGCAGTGTGTGCACGGGCAGCGGGTCGGGGACGTGGCCGGTGCTGTCGAGCAGTCGGAGATGCTCGCAGGCGCTGCGCAGTTCGAGGGACAACTGCTGCAACCGGTGCGGCATGGACTGTTCAGCGGGTTCGGGCACGCGGACCTCGTGATATCGGCATGGCGGGGGCAGCGTTGCTTGCCGCCGTGGGCGGGGATGGAGTTGTCGGCACTGAACCGGGCGTTCCGAAAGGCTCCGTGTTGCCACCGACCAGGGAGGGACGGCCGTCGAGTTCGTCGAGCCACCTCAGGAGCCGGGGCAGGTTTTTGTCGGGCCCGTACGCCAGGTAGGTTCCGTCGGCGGTGTGGCAGCCGAACCATTCGGCGATGTTGAGGCGGGTCCGGGAGTTGACGCGGCCCATGTGCACGTTCTTGCCGCGGGCCTTTGCCTCGCGAGCCAGCCGCTCGGCGACGGGGCCGAGCTTCCACTCGGTTGATCCGGCCAGGAACAGGACGTCGAACGCGTCCCACGGCAGCAACCCGGATGCATCGCAGCCGTCTTGGGCCGCGTAGGCGGCCGGGACGCCCAGCTCGCGGATACGGGCCAGCCACGGCAGGGACTCGACGAGGGTTCCGGCAGCGTCGAACGGCTGGTCTGGGGCGAGCGCCCACAGGCAGCGGTCCTGCCCGTAGCGCTCCACGGTTCGACGCAGCCAGGCGAACCAGGCATCTGCGCCTGGCCAGTAGCGGCCCTTGCCGTCGCTGCCGAACTTCGAGTTATCGCAGGCGTACAGGGCGCCGTCCGGGATGCGGCTGCCTTGTGCCGGAGTCGTCATGCAGCCCATCAGCCCGGCGCTCATCGCTGCCCGCACCTCAGGCCCTGAGGGAGTGCCGAGGTACAGCACAGGGCACCTCCCGAACGGCGAGGCGGGCCGTCATCGGGCCAACCCTCGTGAGGCCGTCGGATGGGTGGGGGTCGTGGTTGATTGATCGTGGTTGGTGGGTCGGCCGCTGGAAGCGTGTGCTTTCAATGCATGCGGCCGTCTGTGTCGAAGAGTGACAATTCGTGTGGATGGAGGAGGTGTTGGACGATGAAGGATCGTCCAGCGACCTTCCACAGTCCGCGTCCGCGGTTGAGGTGGGCGATGGCCTCGGTTTCGACGGAGGTCAGGCCGAGCAGGGAGGCTGCGGCGTGGAGCTGGTCGGTTTCCTGCCGGTAGATGATGCGGGTGGAGCAGTCCGCGAGGAGGCCCTCGGCGAGAGCGCGGCCCTGGGAGCCGGCGTCGCCGGCGGTCAGCAGGTCGGACAGCCGGTGGATCACCATCAAGTTGGCGATGCCGAGACCGCGGGAGAGCTTCCACTGGGCCTGCATGCGCTGCAGCAGGCCGACGTGACGCATTAGGCGCCATGCCTCGTCGTAGACGATCCACCGTCGGCCGCCGTGGGGGTCGGTGAGCGCGGACTCCATCCAGGCGGAGGCGCAGGTCATGGCGAGGACGAGGGCGGTGTCGTCGCCGGAGCCGCCGAGTCGGGACAGGTCGATGGTGAGCATGGGCGCGCTGGGGTCGAAGGTGACCGTGGAGGGCGCGTCGAACATCCCGGCGAGGTCGCCGTGGACCAGGCGGCGCATGGCATGGGCGAGGTCGCGGGCCGCGTCGCCGAGCCGTCCGGACATCGTTCCGGCGGCTTCGTCGAGCGCCGTGGGGTTGTTGAGGGCGGCGGCGATGTCGCCGAGGAGCGGGGTGCGGCCGGTGGCGGCGGCCCTGGTGACGACGTGGTCGAGGGCGACGTCGAGGGCGGTGTGCTCCATCGGCTGCAGGTCACGGCCCAGGACGGTCCGGGCAAGTGAGCCGAGCAGGAGCAGGCGCCGCTTGCGTACCTCGCCGACCCAGTCCGCTTCGGTGATGCTCTCCGGCCAGGGTGCTGCGTCCAACGGGTTCAGGCGCCCGGGCAGTCCGGGGCCGAGGGCGACGGTTGTGCCGCCCAGGGCGCCGGCGACGGGCGTCCATTCGCCCTTGGGGTCGCATGGGACGTAGATGCGGTAGCCGAAGGCGACCGAGCGGAGGGCGAAGCTCTTGGCCAGCGCGGACTTGCCCTGCCCGATGACGCCGGCGAGCAGGATGTTGGGGTTGGTGAAGCCCTCGACCTTGCCATACAAGGCGAACGGATCGAAGACGAAGGACGCTTCGGCGTGGACGTCGCGGCCGATGTAGATGCCCTCGGCGCCGAGCCCGCCCTCGGCGAGGAACGGGTACGCCCCGGCGGCGATGGCCGTGGTCATGCGGTGGGCGGGCAGTTTGAGCGTGCTGCCGCGGGCCGAGGCGGGGCCTAGGCGGCCCGAGGACGGGAACAGGGGCGGCGGCATCTCCTGCTCTTCCGCGGCGCCGCCGCTGGTGTGGGCGGCTGCTTCGACGCGGGCCTTCGCGGCTGCCTCAGCGAGCTGTCGGCGGGCGGCCTTGCGGGCGGCGCGGTCGGTGCCATGCGGGGTGAACAGAGGACTGGCGCTGGCGCGGCGGGCGCGGCGCGCGGGCCGGTGGCTCATGACAGGACGGCCTTCACGTGACGGCGGTCTGGACGCGGTGCGGGGGTCAGACGACCGGTGAGGCGGTGAACAGAATCGGGCTCCGGTAGCTCTTGCCGTCGCCAGACCAGTCCAGCTGGATGTAGCCGTCGGCGAGGTAACGGCCGGTGCCCGCCGGGTACTTGAGGGTTCCGGTCGAGTAGGAGCCGTTGCCGTGGCTGCTGCTGTGTTCGAGCGCGTACTCAAGGCCGGTGTAGGCGGCGGACTTCACGACCGGGTCCGTGCCGCTGACGCTGCGCTTGGTCTGGAGCTGGAGCTTGGCCTTGTTGAAGGTGTAGGTGTTGCGGTTCTTGGCTGTGTACGGGCCGTCCCAGTACACGGTGGCGGTGGTGTAGATGTAGCCGCCGGACCGCATGGCGCAGAGCGTCACGTCGAAGTCCCAGTTGTCGGAGTCGGGGCCGTTGTACGACGGGTCGTCGACGGAGTGGCTGCTGGTCGTGCAGTGGTAGCTGGCGGCGGAGGCCGGGGTGGCGGTGGACAGGGCGGCGGTGCCGGCGAGTGCGGCGAAGACGACGGCGGCGGAGGCGGAGCGCTTCAGCTTGCGCATGCAGTGCCTTTCGATGGTGGGGGTTACTGGCTGCAGGTGGTGGTGTGGCCGTGCAGGGGGGCTTTGAGGTCGCTCGGGGTGGTCTTGCGGCGTACGACGTGACCCGCGGCGAGGTGGCGTTGGCAGATGGTCAGGACGGGCGGTCCTTCAGGCAGCCGCTCGGGGTGGCATTCCGTGTCCGGCGAGGTCTCGTCCGCGATGGGCAGGAGGTGGAAGGCGTCGTGCACGGCGGCGGTCGCCTGCCACAGCCGGGTGTGCGCGGTGGCGAGGTGCCGGCCTGCGGCCGGGTGCGGCGGACGTGCGGATTCGGAGAGCTGGTTGAGGAGTTGGTGCAGGGCGGTGAGGTGGGCGTGGAACACGTCCAGGTGCGTCCGGTCCACCAGCGCCGCAGGCGCTGACCGGGTTAGGGCTCGGGTGTGGTGGCGGACTCCGGCGGTGGAGGCACGCAGGTAGGGGTGCGCGTCGAGTTCGGTGGTGCGGGGTTGGGTCAAAGAGGGGTCCTTGCCGCCGGGGAGGCGGGGGCAGCGGCCGGTCGTGGACCGGTGAGGGGGACGGCGGGGCGGGCGCCGGAGGGCCCGGTGACGTTGGCCGGGGACGGGCGCGGCTGTTCGCCGCGAAGGTCGACGAAGTGGCCCGAGGACGGCAGGCCGGCATGGCTCTGCTCCGGCACGTGGACGACGTCCGCGCCTTCCTCGGCGCAGGCGGCGGCTTGATACCACTCGTGCCAGCTCGGGAGGCCGGCCAGCACGCGTGCGGCATCGTCGAGGTTGGTGGCGTTGACGACGAAGCTCGTCGGGGCCTGGCCGTCGTGCCGCTCGCGTCCGGCGAAGGTGAGCGTGAACGCACGGGGAGCAGACGGGCCTACGAGGTCGGCGAGGCGCTGCACGACGGTGTCGAGGTGGTCGCCGGCCTCGATGGCGGTGCTGATCCTGGCCTCGTCGTAGTCGGCGTACTTCTCCTCGATGACGGTGCCGTCGCTGTCGCGGTACTGATCGAGTGTGGCGCGGTGGCGGGCGGCCAGTTCCTGGCAGGAGGTGAGCAGGGCGCGCAGTTCGCGTCTCAGCTCGTCGTTCTCGTTGATGGATGTCAGCGCAGGTCCCGGAGACAGGAAGGGGGTTACAGAGCGGTGCGGGCGAGGGGCAGCGCGGCGAGGGTGAAGGCCGTCGGCTGCTGGTAGTTGAGGCGGCGCAGGTCGACGCCGGCGGTGACGGCGGCGGTCTCGATCTGCGCGCAGGCCGCATCCAGGAGGGCGTCGGTCTCAGCTGTGACGGTGACCAGGCCGGTCAGGGCGACGTCGGCGTGCCCGGCGATAAGCTGGCGCTCGCGCTGCTTGACGTCGGCGTACTCGACGGAGTCTTCTTCGCTGTCGACCTGGCCGCGGCGGGCGCGTTCGTTGGCATCGGCGATGATCGCCGCCTTCTTGCGCTGGACATCCCGGAGCGCAGACTCGAGCCCCTTCGGCACGTAGATAAGGGAGAGGCTGCGGCGGACCCCGGCGGTGAACATGATCCCGTGAAGGAATCCGGCCCCCATCTCAGTCCGTGGCCAGTTCTCGACCCAGTACGTGGCATGGCGGGCGGTGTCGGTGCAGATGCGGTCGTACTCCTCGACCTGGACGACGGGCCCGGCAGCTTGGGGGTCGGCTTCTGCGCGGCCGGTTGCGGACCACTGCTGGAGTGCGGATAGAGCCTTCGGGTCGTAGGCGGTGCGGATGACTGCGGCGATCTCCCGGGCGGTCAGCCATCCGGTGACCATCAGTCCGGCGTTGCGGGCGGCCTGGGCGATGGCCGAGGTGGTCTGCTCCATGACGGTGAACGCGCCCGGGAGGCCGCCGCCGGCCTGGCTGATGAGGCGCCGGGCGGCCTTGAGGTCGAGGGAGATGGCGAGGTAGGTCTCGTGCGGGGCGGCAGCTGGGCCGGCGGAGGCGACGAGTTCGGAGTAGATCTGCCCGGCGACCGGGGTCTGGGGCTGACCGTGCTGGGACCAGTGGCGAGTGAGGGTGTCGCCGGAGTCGGGGACGGTGCGTTCCAGGACCTGCACGGTGGCGACGTGTCCGGTGCGGGCGATGCCTGCCAGTGCCCGTCCCCAGCCGTTGACGTTGTGGTTCTGGGTGGCGGGGTCGAGCAGAGCGAAGGCGCGGCTGGTGACTCGGGCGACGGCGGTGAGGGTCTGCTGGTGCGGGTCGTGGACGGCGGCGGCGCCGTTGGCGGAGTCGCCGGGGGTGACGACTTTGAGGGAGGCGGCGGTGCCGGGCAGGTGGAGCATGCCGTCCTGCCGGGGCCGGGTGACCGGCCGGGCCAGCCACAGGGTCTGCCCGGTGCGGCGGCGGAGTGCGTAGCGGGCGACGATGGGCGCCCAGTCGATCAGGGAGCGGCCGTGCCGACGAATCGCGACCAGCGCGCCGGCCGCCGCCCACAGCGGGGTCAAGGCGATGGCGCCGAGCAGACCGGTGGAGACGACCGTCACCAGCAGCAGCGCCAACGTGCAGGAGACGAGGACGAGTTGCGGGAGGGAGAGGCCGAGGAGGATGCCGCGGCGGGACCGGTGCGGGAATTTCACCGTGACCGGGGTGACGGAGAGATCAGACAAGGGGGATGGTCCTGAAAGGCGCGGGCGGAGCCCGGTGGCGGGAAGTGGGAGGCACCTCCCGCCACCGGGGATCGGGCGGATGGTCAGAGGCCGGTCGGTGGCGGCGGGGATGCTGTGCCGCTGGTCCCTGCAGTGTGTGAGCCGGAGGTCGGCGGGGCGCCCTGCGGCGGCGGGGTCGTGGTCGGAGGGGCGGACTGCCATCCGCCAGCCTGTCCGGCTGCGGCACCCGCTCCGGAGCCGCCCGCTTGATGGCTGCCGCCCACCAGGCCGCTGGTGTCGTCGGAGACACTGGTCGGCGCCGGCTGCACGGCCTTCTCCAGGCCGGACTTGACGCCGTCGCCTCCGGACGAGACACCGCTCCCGCCACTCTGGGAACCCTCCTGACCCTCGCCTTGACCGCTCGGGCTGGAGGCGATGTCGCCGGGGAAGCCGCTGCCCGGAAGCGTGTCCGGGCCCTGCGGGGCAACGCCGGCTCCGGCTGCTGCGCCGCCGGTTGAGGCGGTGGCCGCCATCGCGGCTGCCTTCCTCCCGGCGCGCTCGGCATGCTGCCGGGCGAGCTGGGCACCGGCGCCGCCGGCCCGGTGCAGCGTTTCTCCGTCGGATCCTTCGGCCGCCCAGTGGACGAACTTGAAGGTCGCGTACGGGCAGAGCAGCACCAGGATCATGATCACGATGCCTGCGAGGACGTCAGCGAGCGCGGCCAGACCGTCCTTGGCCTCGGTCTTGCCCATGGCGGCGATCCCGAGCACGAAGATGCTCGTCATCAACAGCTTCGAGACGACGAGGGTGGCGGTGGCCTCGACCCAGCCGCGGCGCCAGCGGCGCGCCACCTCCCAGCCGCCGCCAGCCCCGGCGAAGACCGCCAGGGTCACCATGACGAGGATGCCGACCTTGCGCACCATCATCACGCACCAGTACAGGACGGCTCCGATGGCGGATCCGAGGGCGGCGAAGACGGCGACGAGCCAGCCGAGTCCGGCGAGTCCGGGCAGCTGGTTGACCTTGACGATGCGTCGGACCGCGGAGGCGATGTCCATGTTCGCTGCCTTGAACAGGCCGGCGGACAGGGCGTCGACCACTTCGATCGCGACGGTGGTCAGGGCGATGGCGGCGAAGGCGAAGATCACGCCGGACGCGGTGCCGGTGAACGCCTGCGTGAGGGCTTGCCCGTCGCGTCGGATCGCGGCGCGGACGAGCTGGGCGCAGAACGTGGCCACGAGGATGACCAGGCCGATCGGGAGGATCGTCTCGTAGTTGTCGCGGAACCAGGCGGCGTTGAGGTCGACACGGGTGGTGGAGTCGACCGCCTTGGCGGCGAGGTCGGCGGTGGCGGCGGCGAGTTCGCCGGCGCTCTTGGCCATCCAGTCGCCGATCGCCTTGCCGGGGTCGGAGGCAAAATCCACGGCTTCGCCGACCGCGCAGACCTTGTCCGCGAGGGGGAGGTCACAAAACCCCATGAGGACTCCTTAGGTCAGGGCGCGACACGCGGGGCGATGGCGACGAGGGAGCAGTCGGCCGAGGGCCGGCACTGCACGGCGAGGGTGATGGAGCGGTCCTCCGCCCCCTGGCCGCCCTCGGACCAGGCGATCTGCTGCTTGCCGGTGACGGTGACGGCGTAGATGTACGCCTCGGTGATCGCTGCCGGATCATCGGCGAGGGCCTGCTTGAAGGCGGCCGGGTAGTGGCCCTCAGCGATGGTGGCGGTGGCGCGCTGCTGCTGGTCGGCCATCTGTGCCCACAGCGCCGGGCTGGGCATCTGCGCGGAGATCGAGGCCCAGTCGCGGTACTGGCTCTCCTTGGTCATCCACGCCTGCATGCCAGCCAGCTGCTGGGCGTGGCTGGTGTCGCGGGTGTCGTAGGACCACAGCATCTCGGCGGCGGCCTTGGCGAACTGGACTGGATCCGAGATCCGCGGGGGCTTGGGTACCGTCCCTGAGTCGGCCGCCGGTTTCTGTGTGCCGTGCGTGGGCGCCGGGCTGGGCGACGAGGGCGTTGTGGGGCCGCTGGAGGAGGAACGGTGCGGTTCGCCGCGGCCGGTGACGTATGCGGTCGCTGCGGCGAGGGCGAGCAGGCAGGCCAGGCCGATCGCGATCAGGGCGATGCGGCGGTTCGCGGACCAGCCGATGCCGTAGCCCGACAGGGCGAGGAATCGTTTTTGCATCAGTGGACCTGGGAGCCGAGGGCGGAGAAGAACGCGACGATTCCGTTGGCGGCGCCGAGGCCGAGGGCGGCGCCGGCCGCGACGACCGCGCCCTTCTTCCCGTTCGCCTCGGCCTGGTGGCCACCGGTGTGGTGGCCCCACGCCCAGACGCCGAGGGAGACGGCAAGTGCGCCGACGACGGCCACGATGCCGAACAGGTTGATCGAGTTGACGACGTTCTTCAGGACGGCCAGACCAGGCAGGCCGCCGCCCTTGGGGGAGATGCCCGGGTCGTAAGCGAGCTGGATGAAGTGGTCGGCGAGTGGGGTCATGGGTATGGCGGGGGCTCCTTTGTTGCGCAGGCCAAAGGGCCCGGCAGACGGGAAGAAGGGGCGGGAAAGGGCGCGAGAGGCGCGAGGTGCGGCGTCAGATGACGCGGCGGGCGGCGAGGATGGCCCAGTCCTTGAGCGGTGTGATTCGAACAGGCTTTCCGGTTCTGGGTGCCTCGATCGCAAGACCCGAGCCGAGGTACATGCCGACGTGCTCGGGGCGTGCGGCGGTGCCGCGGGAGAAGATCAGGTCGCCGGGCTGAAGGTGCTTCGGTGAGACGGCCTTGCCCTCGTTGACCTGCGTATACGTGGTGCGGGTGAGGGTGATGCCCGCGTGCGCGTACGCCTGCTGCATCAGCGAGCTGCAGTCGCAGCGGCCCATGGGATCTTCACCACGGGGGTTGGTGCAGGAACCGCCCCACTGGTACATCGTGCCGAGCTGCTGCATCGCCCAGACGATCGCCTTCCGGGCCCGCGGGTCGGTGCCGTTCGGGATCTTGTAGCCCTTCGGAATGGCGCCCTCGGGGATCGGCCCGAAGGACGAACCGTCGCTCGTGGTGCCACAGCCGGAAACGGAGGGCGTGGTCTCGGTGTCCTTGCCCGCATCACTCTTGTCGGCGTCGGGGAAGGTGGCGGCGATGGCCTTCTGCAGCGTGGTCGCGAGCGGTTCCCACTGGGCGTAGGCGTCCGGGTAGCCGGATCTCTGCACGGCCTGGGCGGCCTGCGTGACGGTCATCTGCTGCCAGCCGTCGACCTTCAGCAGTGCCTTGTAGAACTGCTCGGAGGCGTAGACCGGGTCGTGGATGTCCTGGGCTGTTCCCCAGCCCTGGCTGGGGCGTTGCTGGAACAGCCCGAGGCTGTCGCGGTCGCCGCCGTCGAGGTTGCGCAGCCGGGACTCCTGCATCGCGGTGGCGAGCGCGATGATCTGCCCCTTCTGGGGCACCTCAAGGCTAATGCCGGTGGCCACGATGGTCGCCGCGTTGGGGATCTGGACCTCGGGCAGGTCCAGGCCCTCGATGTGGACATCTTTGCCGGAGGCGCCGTCGAGGATCTTGGTGACCTGCTCGGTGATGGCGTCGGTGTCCATGCCGGACAGGCACTGGAACGCGCTGCTGCTGGCCTGGGCGGCTTCACTGGAGGAGGCCATCATCATGGCCGCGCCGCCGAGGAGAAACGGGGAGAGGAAGACGACGCCGATGCCGGTGGCGAGCGCCTTCAACCGGTGCGATCCGCTCGCAGGGCGGCGCTTTCGGGCAGGGGCGGGTAACGAGGCGTCATAGGCGGGTTCCTTCGGGGTGCGGTGTCCGGCGTGCCGCGCGTCAGCGGGGCGTGGTGGAAGGGAGCGCGGCGGCCGGTGGTGGACGAGGTGTGCGGGTCCGTACGAGGCGAGTTGCCGCTCGCTCCGTGGGCCCTGGCCGTGAGTTAGGGGTGCCCAGACATGGGGAGCCTCCGCGAGGCGTGGTGGGGGATGGGCCAGCGGCGGTGTGCGCCGGGCGGTTCCAAAACATTAAGCCCGGATCGCCGGTCGACCAAAAAGTTGGCGTGAAGGGTCGGAATCCGACCCCTTGTCAGGGCACTTCTTGGTCGACCGGCGATATGGGCCTACAGTTTTAGGACTCCCCTCGCCCTTCCCCGGTCTGTGGCCTTGGGCTTCTGCATGCCCGATTCCTGCCCGCGGGGTTCCTCATGTGCGATGGGGTTTCTCCCGTACTCTCCCACCCGAATCGGGGTACCTCTTTGCCTTTTTCCCTGCACCAGGGCGACGCGCTGAGCGTCCTCGCCACTTTGCCGGACGACAGCGTCGACTCGGTCATCACTGACCCGCCGTACAACTCCGGCGGTCGGACGGCGAAGGAGCGCACGTCCCGAAGCGCGAAGCAGAAGTACACCTCCGCCGACGCCAAACACGCCTTGGCCGACTTCACCGGCGAGAACATGGATCAGCGCTCCTACGGGTTCTGGCTCACGCAGATCATGACCGAGGCGCACCGGCTGACGAAGGCCGGAGGGACGGCGCTGCTGTTCACCGACTGGCGTCAGCTGCCCATCACCACGGACGCGATCCAGGCGGCCGGCTGGCTGTGGCGCGGTGTGCTGGCCTGGCACAAGCCGCAGGCCAGGCCACAGAAGGGCCGGTTCACGCAGAACTGTGAGTTCATCGTCTGGGCGTCCAACGGGCCGATCGACGCCTCCCGTAACCCCGTCTATCTGCCGGGCCTGTATTCGGCTTCGCAGCCCTCGGGCGCCAAGCGCCAGCACATCACGCAAAAGCCCGTCGAGGTGATGCGCGAACTGGTCAAGATCTGCCCCGAAGACGGCACGGTCCTCGACTTCTGCGCCGGCTCCGGCTCCACGGGCGTGGCCGCACTGCTGGAAGGCCGCGACTTCATCGGCGTGGAGAAGACCAAGCACTACGCCTCCATCGCGTCCGGCCGGCTCACGGAAACCGTCCGCCAGACCCTCACCCAGGACGACGTCGTCCTGACCGCCTGAGCTTTCAACGTAGTTCTACCGAACTTGCGCTTGAGGCCCATCCCAGCGCATGTCAGCGGACGATCCAGGCGGCCGTCTGCACATCGCTGGGGCTGCCTCACCCCTCTTTGTCCATGGCTTCAAGGAGGCCCTCCTTTTCCATGCCTGAATCCCTAGAACCCCATGCTGATGGGGAATTGGAGCCGATACGGGTGCCGGATCCCGACCTCGAAGGGATCGAGGCCCGGGTCCGGAAGCTGATGGAGCAGTCCGCGCAGCAGGCGCAGCAGCTCGATCACCTCGCCTCCATCCCCGCTTCGGGCCCCGCGCCGTCACCGTTCGCTGCCTTCGGTATGCCGGGGCTTGGCGGGCCGGCATCGGCTGCCCCGCCGGAGCCCCGCCCGATTCTGGAGCTGGAGGGCGAGGAGTACGAGGACGAACTCGACGCCCTGAGCGACTGGGTCGACGACTTCCTGATGCCGGTGTACGGCGCCGAGGTCACCACGGCGGCGCCCTGGTGCCTGCAGTGGCAGGAGCACGACGACGTCGTGGCCTGGCTCCACGCGCTGTGGCTCGCCTACCAGCAACACAAGGACCCCGAAGCGGGGTTGAGCGGGCTGTTCGTGTGGCACCGGGACTTCCTCACCCACGCCCTTGCGGCGATCCGGGCACCTGGCGGGCCGTTGTCGGCGTGCATGACCTCCCCGGACCGGCCCGCACACCGGCTCCTGCCCGGACCGCCGCCCTCGGCCCGCACGGAGAAGACGAACACGGCCGCGACCGACACCTCCGGCTTGGGTGAGCCGGGCGAGCCGGCGTCATGAGCGCGAGGCGGCCGGCCTTCGGCCTCAGCTTCGATCCCCGGGCCCTGACCGATCTTCTCCAGGCACCCAGCGACATCCGTGACCTGACGCTGGCGTACCTGCAGGAAGTGGTGAACGCCGAGCGGTTCGGGATCAAGCTGACCGGCGACCTGGAGGGCTACCGCAAGCTGTTCGTGGACTCCCGCAAGGAGTGGCGTGTCGTCTACGGCGTGCGTCCCGCACCGCCGGCGTCCGCGCACCGCAACGACATCCATGTCGTGGCCGTACGGCCGCGGGCCCGTAACGATGTCTACGACACCGTGGGGCAGCGCCTGGGGATGACCCGCCGGCCCCTGAGCGCCCGCACCCACGCCGCCCGTTCCCGCTCCCCGCAGCTCGCGGCTCGCGGGCCAGTGCCGAAGCCGGGACCACTGCCCTCCGCGATGCCCGGCCTGCCCCGCCCGGCCCACAGCCCCGCGCAGCATCACGCCCGCTGACACCCGGAGCACTCGCTCATGCCCCCTGATACCGCGGCGGGAACAGCCCGGTGTGCCATCTCCCCACTCGACCACCGCGTCGAGGCCGCGACCGGCCACGATGTGGACACCCTCTGGGACTACCGCGACCGCGGCATCCTCGATGAGCCGCACGCACGCCTGGTAGACCTGCACCGGGCCCTGGCCCAGGCCGAGACCAGCGTGACCTTCCACCGCACCCTCCTGCACCGGCTCACCAGCGGCGAGTTCCCCGTCGACTCCGCCCTGCTCGCGCGCATCGACCGCACCACGGGCCAGCTGGAGGAGGCCGTCGGCGTACGCGACGCGGCTGCGGCCCGCGTGATCGCCGCCCTGGAGCCGATCGAGACCGCCGCACGCAGCACCCAACGTGACACCCGCGAACCGCTGCCGGCAGCCGACCAGGCGGCGCTGCTGGCCATCGCTGGCGGCGCCAAGCTCCACGAACACCTCCTGACGGGCCGGATGTCCGTGGCCACCGCCTCCGGCACCCGCGTCCCGTACGCCCACCTGCAGCGGCTCGAATCGGCCGGCCTGGTCTCCCGGGACGCCAGCCATCCCGTCCACGCCGGGCAGCCAGTCGCCCTGACCGACGCGGGCCGCGCCGCCTTGGCCGGCCGCCGGCGCACGAGCACCACCGCACTCCCGGCTAGCGCCCGGCCCGGGGCCTGGCCAGGTGCCGCCGGGCGCCGCCGCTGACCCCGCCCACCTACCGAAAGGCCCAATGCCCCCGCCCGAACTCGACTTCCGGCTGGACGACTTCAAGGCCGCCGACGAGCGGACCGAGGAGACGTTCCGGCACACGATCACAATCGAGCAGGACATGCTCACCGTGCTCGCCGAGCACCACACCCCCGACGGGGCCCACAGCTTCTACGTCCTGCACAACGGTGCCGTCACCTGGGGGATCCCCGGCGAACCGCAGCTCGTCGCCTTGCACCTGCAGCGCGACGTGGCGGGACGGACGTTCCGTTTTGAACATGCCGAACTGCCGCTGCCCGCGATGGCCCAGTCCTGGCTCATCCACCGCGGCTGCCCGCGCGACGCCATCACCCTCCACCAGGACACGACCACCGCGCCCGCGGACGAGACGACCCGCGCCCTGGAGCAGCGCCTCACGGGCGACGGGGACCACTTCGCCCTCCTGCACAGCTACACCCGGGACGACCCTGAGGACATGACCACCCTCGTGGTCCTGCGCGCCCTCGACGAGCGCAGCCCCGCGCCGTTCCGTGTGCTGCACGAGGAAGTGGACACCGACGCGTGGACGCACAACCTGCGTGAAGGCGGCTTCGCCACCGTCGCCGAGGCCCTCGAGTGGTGCGACAAACGCCTGGGTGGGCAGGCCGCTCCCTTGCCGCCAATCCGGCTTACGGCCCGTTCCAACAGACCCTCCAGCGCGGTGCCGGACGCCCCTGCGCAGCGCCCACCGGGCCGCACCCGCTGACCCTCGAATGTGCTGAGCGGCCCGGAACATAGCCGACGATCGCCGGTTAGCCAAACCGGCGAATCCGTGGACTCTTATACGGCCGGCGGGGCGAAAGCCCGGTCCGCATCTCTCGGCATTCCCATTTCCCCGTACGGAGGTTACTTCCGCATGCACTCACCCCGAATAGCGATATCCGCGGCACTGCTCGGCGCGCTCGCCTTGCCCCTCACGTCGGCTTCCGCGGCCACCGCAGCCCCGGCGGTCGTCGCCACGGCGGTGCCCGCGTCGTCCTGCACCAGCCACCCGTACCTTCCGTGGGCGGTTCACGGCACGAACGCCGTGACCATCCGCTCGAAGCCGTCGGTCAAGTCCACTGCCGTCGGCATCCTCTACAAGTCGCACCGTTTCACGGTGCACAAGTCGACCAAGGGTGCCAAGTGGGTGTCCATCACTGACAAGACCACCGGCGTAAAGGGCTGGGTGTCCGGCACCTACGTCTACCGCGACGTCCGCATGTGCCTCGACTGAGAGTCTTTTCAACTGCGCGCGTTTATAGCCGAGTTGGTTCTCCCCGTTCTTTCGCTGCCTTTCTCCACTGGAGACCGGCATTCCCGTGCCTTTTGGAGAGGAGTTCTGTGTGTCCGACGGCATAGAGGATGTCGTGGGTGTGCTCACCGAGCAGATCGAGCGCCGCTTCGAGATGAGCATGGACGACCTGACCGCCGCGGTCGCTGCGGCGCCGGACGCGAACCTTGACGCCACCGAGATCGTGAAGTGGCACGGGCTCCTCACCGAGTCCCAGGCCGCGCTCGATCGCGCCGAGGACGCCCTCCTCGCCGCGCTGGAAACGCAGCCCAGCGAGGTCGACGACCCGACGATGGACCTCGCCCACCGCGTCAACGCGGCCGTGGCCACCCGCGACGGACGAGCCATGGTCGTGCGTTGGCTCCTCGACCCCCACGCCCCAGGCAAGCAGGACTTCGCCGCCGAGCGACTGGCCCGCCTGAGCCGCGGGGCCCGCCGGGGCCCGGCCGTGCCTACCAGCGCGCCGGCCCAACCCGTGACGGCGTCCGCACCAGGCCGAGGAGTCCTGCGGTGAGCGTGAGCGACAAGCCCTGCACGCAGGACGGCCGGCTCGGGGAGATCTTCGGCGCCCCGGTCGCCGAGCTGTACGCGACGGCCGCCAGCCCCAGCGCTACCGCCGCGCTGACCCGGGCGCTGGAACTGCGCTCGTTCTTGGCCCTGGCCGAGGAACAGGTCGCCCTCATCCGTGACCGCGTCCACGAGGCCATGGCGCCGGCGCGTGACATGGACGAACTGTCCGCCGACGACCTGCGGATGGACGCGCAGTGGCTCAAGGCGGCGCTCGATGCCCGCGACGGCTACCGCGCCGCCCTCGACGGCCTGCTGCGCAGCATGCCGCCGCCCGGACAGCCCACCCGGCCAGTCCGCATGACCCAGCAGACGATCACGACCACTTTGCCCTCAGCTACCGCTGCCCCGGCACCCCAGCGTGCCGGGGCAGCGGCCAGGGTCCGCCGACCATGAAAGACCCCGCCGCTTGCCCCACCCCACATCCGCTGAGGTCGCCGCACGGATCGAGGAGTTGTACGGCGCTTCGCTGACCGACCTCGAAGCCCACGCCCAGCGCCAGCCGCCCGGCATGCTCGCCGCGCTCCTTGGCAGCCACGACCGGCTCGCCTTCGCCGAGCAGAGCATCACCTTTTATCGCGAGCGACTTGAGCAGCTCGTCCATTCCGAGCGGCAGATCAGCGCCTTCGAGGTATCGCACATCTTCGACTGCGCGCGCCGCCTCGCCGAAGCCGTCGCCGTCCGCGACACCCAGGCCGCCACTACCCAGGCGGTCTTGCAGAGCCTCTGCCGCACTGACGCTCCCGCGCCGGAACCGCCTGCCGCCTCTGCACCTGCTGCTCCTCCCGCTTCACCCGTACCGACCGCCAGCACCGCCCCGAGCCGCTGACCCGGTCGGCACCCGGCCCGCTTCCCACCCAGGAGTTCCCCCTTTGTCCACCACCGGTCTGCCACCCGCCGCCGATGCCGACCTCGCCCGGGTCACCGAAGCCCTCCACATGATCACCCCGCGCTGGAACGTGCGGATCCTGCTTGCCCTGAACGAGCCACCGCAGCGCTACACACAGATCGCGGACAAGCTGCCGTATCTCCACAGCGGCCAGCTGCACCCCAAGATCCGCTCGCTGTGCGACGTCGGCCTCGTTGAGCGCACCGAGCACTCCGCGCGCCATGTCACCTATGGCCTCACCCGGCGCGGCCGACAGCTTCTGCCGGTGCTTGCGGTGATCGCTGCCTGGGCCGAGGAGTACCTGGAGAAGCCGGAGGAGCCGCTGTCAGCGATCGAGCAGGTCGAGGACTCCCTCACCCTTCTCACCCGTCGGCAAGTCGTAGCGATCCTGTGGGTGCTGAAGGCGCGGCAGGAGGCGAGCGCCCGGGTGCTGGCCGGCTTCGTGATGCCCGGCAGTTACTGGACCAGCATCTACCCGCCGCTGCGCCAGCTCATCGACGACGGGCTGGTGGTGACCGCGGGCGCCGGACAGCCCTACCGCCTCTCGCCGGGCGGTGACGGACTCGGTCACGTCTTCGGCGCGCTGTCCATGTGGGCCGCCGGACGACCGGTGGACCACGCGGCGAGACACCCGCTGTGGGGCCGGCCGGATCCCAGCGCCATGACCGCTCCTCGGACCTGGGTCAGTCACCCCTCCCGGCTTCCGGCCCCAACCGCCCCACCGGCACCCGCCGTGCAGACCCAGTCCGCCCGCCGTCCCGCCTGGCAGCACGGCGATCTGTTCTCGCATGCCATCCCGGTCGGCCCGAAGGCCGCCCTGGCGATGGGAGGTGCCCAGCGATGATTCCCGCCCTCTCCCCTCAGCAGCTGAGGCTCGCATGCACTCAGCTGTCGTCGGCCGGCCTGATTCGCCTGGTCAGCGAGATCGACGACCACGGTGCCATCCCGCCCCGCGCGCTGGACCACACCTTCCCCGACCTCGCGCCACAGCAGATTCGGCAGACCATCGAGCAGGCAGACGCCCTCGGACTCCTGCATCGCGCGGGCGCCGGACTCGGCCTCACCCCGGGCGGAGAAGACCTCGCCGACGTCTACGACCAGGCCGCCCGCTGGGCCCGACGGCACAACTACCCGGCGCCGATCTGCGACTTCGCCTCACGGATCCGCCACACCTTCGCCCTGCTGGGCGAGCCCGCTGCGGCCAACGCCCACCGTACGGACGGCGAGGCCGCCGTCGAACTCGGCCGTGTCCACCGGCTGCTGACCGAGTGGATCCACACGCACCAGTCTCCGCAGAGACACGGCGCCGACGGCGTCGCCGCGTGACGCCGGGCGCGGTGCATTCCACCGCGGGCCTCGGCCGCTGGATCTATCTGCCGCGCGGGGCGGATGCCGCCGCCTTCGCCATGACCACCTACGGCATCCCCCTGCTCGTCCTGGCCACCACCCAGTCGGCGGTCCTGACCGGCCTCGCCTTCGCGCTGGAGTGGATTCCGCGTATCGGGGCGTTCACGGTGGCCGGCACCCTCGTCGACCGCTACGGCACGGCCCGCACCTTCCGTGCTGCCTGCCTGGCGCGGGCCCTGCTCGTGCTCGCCGCCGCCGTCATGCTCACGGTCCTCGAGGCCCGAACACCTGGCGCGACGGTCACGGTGATGCTGCTCGCCGCGTCCACCGGTGTGCTCACCGAGTTCAGTTTCGTGGCGGCTGAAACGGCCGGCGCCGAGGCGAGCCGGAAGGCCGGCGCCCGGGCGCACCGGGTGCAGGCCGTCCTGCTGGGGATCGACCAGACCGCCACGCTGGCCGGGCCGGCGGTCTCCGGCCTGATTCTGGATCATGGCGGACCGACCGTCATGCTCACCACGCTCGCGAGCTTCTCCCTCCTCGCCGCGGCGCTCGGCCCCCGCGTACAAACTTCGCCGGCCGACGTGGCTTCTGCGCAGCGAGGGCTCAGGGCGGGCTGGGAGACGCTGGGTTCGCTGCCAGCCCTCGCCTGGCTGGTGGGCGGCCTGGTCGCCTCCAACGCAGCCCTCGCCCTCCTACAGGCCGCCGTTCCGGTCGTCGTCGTCACCGAGCTGAACCACTCCAGCGCGGATGCCGGACTCATCTGGTCCGCCGCAGCCATGGCCTCCCTGCTCGCCATCACTGCCTCCCGCAACGCGATCGACCGCTGGGGCCTGTGGCCGGTCGGCGCCGTGGCCGCCGCCGTCACAGCCACAGCGACGTTTGCCGTCGCCCAGGCCGACACCTACCGCGGCTACCTGGTGCTGATCGCCGTCGTGATGGCCGGCGAAGGAAGCCTCACGGTCGTCTTTCGCACCCTGCGCTCCCGCCTGATCCCGCCCGAGGTGTTCGGCAGCACCCTCGCCGTGACGGTCCTGCTGCTCCTGCTGCCCTTCCCCGCCGCCGGCCTGCTCGTCGCGGCCGTGCCACCCGCCCAGCTCGGACACGCCATCACCGTCGCCGCCGTCCTGCAGGCCCTCGGCCTCGCGGTCGCCCTCGCCCGCCTTCGCACGCTGCCGCCGTCGTCGGCCTGACCCTCCCGGTACGAGAGGAGCCCTCATTACTTATGTCCACCATCACGCAAGCCGGATTGCCCGGCCTCGATCTGCCGCACCAGGGTGTGCGGCCGACGATCACCGAGCAGTTCCACGCCTTCGACTCCCAACACCCTTGGGTGTACCGGGCCCTGGAGCAGCTCGTCGCCGCGCGCCTCGCCGCCGGCGCGACGCGGGTCGGCATGAAGGCGCTGTTCGAGGCCCTGCGCTGGCGCCACCCGCACGGTGTGAAGGGCCTCAACAACAACTACACCGCGCTCTACGCACGGCGATTGCTCGCCGCACACCCGGAGTGGGCCTCCGCCATCGAAGTCCGTCGTCGGCGCAGCCCGTGACCCACCAGTCCTGCGCCCCCCTTTTTTCTGACTCACCCCTGATTCTTCGAGGAGCACCTTCTTGTCCGACCGTCCTGTCGCCCTGGTCGTGGCCGCGGCCGACATGGAAGCCGAGGCGTATCGCGGCTACTGCCTCGAGTCCGTGGCCGCCGCCTATGACGTCGTCCTGATCACCAGCGAGGAACCCTCGTGGGAGGTGCCGTTCATCCGGGACTGCCTGGTCGTGCCCGACCCCACCGACCAGGCGGCGCTGTCCGCCGCCGGCCGGGCCCTCGCCGAACGCTACGACCTGGCTGGGGTGTTCACCTGGACCGAGTGGTACCTCGTCCCGGTCGCCCGCCTCGCCCGCCAGCTCGGCCTGTCCACCTCTCGGGCGACGGACGTCAAGACCGCCCGGACATCGGGGACGTGCTCGCCTCGATCGACATCCCGGACCCATTTGACGTGCAGGTTTTCTGTGACCGAATCGCGGCGCAGCGCGGTCGCCCGCTCCACCTGCACAGTGTCCCCGGCATCTCCGGCAGCGATGCCCCCTGCGGAGTATGGATCGCCACCGAGAAGGCCGACCACATCTTCCACGAGGCGGCGACAAGCCCGCTGCACCAAGACCACATCATCCTGCACGAGATCGGTCACATGCTCCTGGGCCACCGCTCGATCCTCGACGGCGTCCAGACAGACGGCGGCGGTTTGTTCCCCGACATCGACCCAGACACAGTGGTCAGTCTCCTCACTAGGACCAGCTATGGCACCGAGGACGAACGGGACGCCGAGCGTCTCGCAGGGCTGATCGCAGGCAAAGCCGCCACCTCCCGGACCAGCAAGACGCCCCGCAGCAGTGTCCTGCGGCGCCTGGGCGACGCGCTCAGCGACTCGTAAGAGTGCCCTGGAATGATCGACACGCTTTGTGCGGTCCTGCTGTGGCTGGTCACCGCGTGGCGTACCCCGGCCGCATGGCGTAAGCCGAGCAAACGCGTCTTGTGGAGCGCCTTCCTCGCCCTGGCTGTCGCCATGACGCTCAGGCTGTCCTCCATCGCCGCCCCCATGGACGCTGAACTCGGCGTCAACAACTTGAGCTCTCTCGGCAAGCACCTCAGCGGCATCGTCGCGGCGCACTCAGTGCTGACCTTCGTCCACAACATGGCCGAGGAGAAGACAGCCGGCCTTAAGTCCTCCCGCCTCCACCTAGTGGTCCCGACCACTGCGGCAGCCATCATCACGGTGCTGTTCATGGCCACTCCGCAGCCGCACGAAGCGGTCGATCTGCTGACCGAGTACGCCACCGACTGGCGCATCGCTGCCTATGGAGGGGTGTGGACGGCGTACCTCGGGGCGGCGCTGTTCAGCGCCTCCCGGCTGTGCTGGCGCTGGGGCCGGCAGCCCGGCACCGGCCTCCTCGGCCGTGGCCTGCGCCTCACGGGCATCGGAACGACCATCGGCATGGTCTACGCCATGCACCGCGTGGCCGCCGTGGTCCTGCGTTTTCTGGGGCAGAGCCCCCTTTCGGCCGGCACGACTGAAGCGATCAGCGGTCTGTTGCTCTTCAGCGCGCTGCTCTTCATCGTGATCGGTAGCACGCTGCCCGCCGCCGGCCGACTGCGCCGCTGGAGCCGTGAATACCGCGACCTGCTGCAGCTGTACCCGCTCTGGCTCAGCCTCACGGACGCCGTACCCGACGTTCGTCTCGACCCGCCCAGGCGATGGGCCTCCGAGATTCTCCGGCCCCGTCACGTTCACGACCGGCTGTACCGCCGCACCATCGAGATCCGAGACGCCGTGCTAACCCTCAGCGAACACGCCCCCAGCGCGCTGCGCGACCGGGCCCGCGCCCACGTCGCGGCCTCCGGCCTCATCGGTGCCCAAGCCGACATCGCAGGCGAAGCCTGCTGGATCATCGGCGCCCAACAAGCCCGGCAGCACAACGAGCCCTCGTCCGGCGAGCCGCTTCCCCCCGCCAGCGGCGGCCGAGATCTGCCCAGCGAGATCCACGCGCTCAAACAACTTGCCAGGGCCTACGACTCCGACCTCACCCGTGCATTCGCCGCCAAGCTCGACCACGCCCGAACGCTGGAGACGACACAGTGACCGAGTCCCGCATGGCCCGCCTCATCACCGACACCCTCGCGCCGGCCAACCTCGTCGTTGCGATACTGCTGATCATCGGCTGGCACAGCACGAGCAGCGTCACAGGGCTCGGCTGGGGCCTACTGGCTGCCCTGTTCTGCGGTGGCATTCCGTTCGCCGTCATCATGCTCGGGGTGAAGCGCGGCCACTGGACCGACAAGCACGTGCGAGTCCGCGAGCAGCGCGCCGTACCTCTCCTCGCCACGATGGCGTCGGTACTGATCGGCATCTCGCTGCTCGTCGCGCTCCAGGCACCCCGCGAGGTCTTCGCCCTGGTCGTCGCCATGCTCGTCGGCCTCATCACAACCATGATGGTGACCGTCTGGTGGAAGGTCTCGGTCCACACCGCCGTTGCCGGCGGAGTGGTCGTGATCCTGCTCCTCGCCTACGGCGCAAGCATGGCACCGCTGGTACTCGGCATCGCGGCAATCGGCTGGTCCCGCGTCGCGCTCCGCGACCATACCCCCGCCCAGACGGTTGTCGGCGCCCTGCTTGGAGGGCTGGCCGCCGCTGTTGTATTCAGCGCGATGCGCTGACGAACGCTGGTGCGGCGCCAGGCGAGATGTGTTCCGGGCGCGCGGCTGACTGTCTCATGCCATCGGCGCCTGGCGTCCGAGATGCTGGACAGTACGGCCGAAGTGCGCCTGGACACGGACAGTGGTCGAGCAACTAGCTACGGAAATCGAGAGGCGGGCTCCGGCCCCGGACTCCGAGCGAGTGGACATCGAGACAAGGGCGCACTTCCCGCCGCCGAGCGGCCCCCTTCAGCCAGACGACCCTGCCTCCTCCACGGTCGCGGCGACTTCTTCGGTGCCCTCAACGGGGGCCGGGGCAAGTCCGTTACGGCCCGACCACTGGAACACCAAGCGGCAGTCACGCTTGTCCAAGACGTCCCCGGCGGGCAGCAGGCGGTCGGACGTGCCGGCCGGATGGACAGTCAGAATCGGGTCGCCTCCCTTGCCGTCATCGCTGCGCACGTAACGGTCCCAGGCCCTCACCGTCTCCACCAGCTGCTCCGCGAGCTGCGTGCCCCGCTCGCCGAAGCCGTGGACGACCCACTCCCACTCCCTCTCGGCCGGGCTGTCTCCGTGACGGGTCTGGACGTGGGTGAGGTAGGCCAGCGAGGCGTCGCCGAGGATCGCCGGCGCGTCCCTGCCCTTCGCGATCTGGGTGACCCCGGCCGTCGGCTCCTGGAGGACGGCCAACCGACAGAAGCCCGGCACGGTCGTGGCCGCGTAGAGCTGAAGCGAGCCGAAGTAGAAGCCGCTGCCCATGGTCACCCCCGTGGCGACCTCGTGCCGCTGCCCGCGCAACGCCTCCTCCACTCCCTCCGTGGGGGCAGCGTCGCCGTCTTCAAAACGGAGCTGCAGTTCACCACCGAGGAGGTCGAGGACTGGGGTGCTGCGGGCATGCTCGCCCTGGGCGCGGACGAATCCGCAGTGCGTGAACTTCCGGGCGTGCAAAGCATCACCGCGACGCTCGAACGTGATGGCCCTGGTGTAGCCATGGATCTCGAGCGGCAGGACCAGGTGCCCGCCCTCGGCAAGCTGTTCTCGCCAGGCCGAGGCGATATCCCACACGTTGTACGTGATCATGCTTCCGTCGAATCCGCCCCGGGGCACGAGACTGGGGGGTGCGCCGAGGGCCGCGTCGCCCTGGAAGACGGTGACACGTCCGCTGCCGACTTCCGCGAGGAATCGGTGGGTCCGGCGCACGACGTACGGGTCGATGTCGCCGGTCACGACCCGTCCCGTGGGGCCGGTGACGTGGGCGATCAGTTCGGCGTTGTAGCCGCCGGAGCCCGCCTCGAACACGCTCGCCCCCGGCTTCAGGCATAGGCTCTCGATCATGTCGGCCTGGAGCCAGGCTGCGGACACCGAACTGGTCGCCTGCCCGGTCTCGTCGCGCCGGGTGATGACGGCCCGGTCGGTGCCGTCGTATGCGGTCTTGAGGTCCTTCTCCGGGACGAAGCGGTGGCGCGGCACCGTGCGCAGCGCCTGTTGGACCGGCTCGGACGGGGCCCATCCGCCGGCGATGACCGTCTCGGCCATCTTCTGGCGCAGCCGGACGGCTTCGGCCGACTCGCCGGGCACGGGCAGCTGGCTGGTGGCGTGCGGATAGTCGTGTACCGGTGACAGGCCGGGGATGACGCCGGGCCAGACCGCGTTGAGGGCGTGAGCCGACGGGGCGAAGATCCGGTCGACGTGGGCCAGGAGGTACAGAGGGTGCCACTCCCACCGTGAGAACTTGGTGGGCTCACGGCAGGTGAGGGAGCCGGAGAAGGCGGTGAGGCGAACCACGGCGGTCAGGCGGGGGACGCCGTGGCTATCGTCCCAGAGCATCGTCAGCACGTGGGCGTTGGCCCGGTCGGCGATCAGGCCGGTCTCCTCGGCCAGTTCCCTCACCGCTGCCTCCTCGAACGGTTCCGAGGCGTCGGTGCGTCCGCTGGGCAGCTCCCACATGTTGCTGGTGGAGCGGCCCAGCAGGACTCGGCCGTTGCCGTCGGTGACCACCGCGCAGGCACCGGTCACCGCATGCGTGGTGGGCCGTTCTATCTCTGCAAGTTTGGCGTGTTCCTGGCGTGGGCCGCGCAGGATGAGCACGGCCAACCCGTCCGCATTGAATCGCTGGAACTGTTCCCATCCGCTGGCCAGCAGGCTGATCTCCTCCTCGTCCAGGGCGATGTCCTGCCTGTCTGCGGGAGTGTTCGCGGCGAGCGGGGTGGTGACGACGATCGCGCCACCCTCGCGCAGCCGGCAGCTGAGTTCGTGCATGACGCGGGTGCGGTCGCTCAGGAATGCATACATCAGCCGGAGCGTGATCAGGTCGTAGCCGCCCTCGCGGAGCGGCTCGAGGTCGCCGTGTTCGATGTCAAGGTTCAGCCACTGCACTCCGGACCCCTGGTCGCGGGCGCCGGCGAGGGCGCTCTCGGACCAGTCCACCGCGTCGACCGTGTAGCCCAGCGACGCCAGGTAGGCGGCCAGGTCCCCCAGACCGCAGCCGAGGTCGAGAGCGCGGCCGTCTTCGGCGGGGGCGGGAACATGCTCGGCCAGCAGCCTCTGCTCACTCTCCCCGAGCTGCCGGAAGCCCTGCCCTCCGGCGTAGTGCTCGTCCCATTCCTTTTGTTCGGTGTAGGCCAACGGGCTGTCTCCTTCGGCGGTTGGTGGCGTGAGGGTCAGGAGCGGGCGAGCTGGTAGAGGCGGGCCGGGGTGCGGTGGCCGCGCTCGACGGGTTCGAGGGCAAGGTGGGTCACGCCGAACTGGATGTCGGAAAGCGGATGGAGTCCGGGTTCGCCTGTGGGCGGCAGGTGGGGAACGTTCATCGAGCGATTGGCGTCATCCCGCAGTGGGTGAGGTCCGAGAGGGTTGACCTGTGGGCCGATGCGCGGTGGGTTTGTCACGAGCGGCCTCCGCCCGTGGGGAGGCTGGCGAACCCGTCATCGAGGTCGGAAAGGCTGTTCAGCAAGCGGCGGATGGCGGTCTGCCGCTCGTTCCAGTGCCGCTTCAGGTCGGCTTCCGCTTCGGGCGGAAGCCCGTATTCGGCAGTCGTGGCGCCGTAGAAGCTGAACAGCATGTACAGCAATGCGATCCGGGCGCAGGCTCGGATTTCCTCGAGAGGGAGGCTGGGGTTCTCTGCGTGGTAGGCGCCCACCATGGCCAGTGCGCAGGCGTCCCATTCCGGGCTGCTGGCCAGGGTGCGCGGATCGAACGCGGCCCGGCCCAGCTCCCAGGCCGGCATGCCGGTTGCCCCCCGGAAGTCGATGACACCGGTGACGACATCAGCGAGGACGATCAAGTTGGTGCGGGAGAGGTCAGCGTGCAGCGCCTGCTCCACCAACGTGCCCGGCAGGTGCTTGCGCAACCGGGGCACGTGGTCCTTCAGGTCCTTCCGCCGCTGATCGAGGTCGGCCCGGAGCTGCTCAAGGCTTTCTTGCTCCTGCCGCAGCGCCGTGGCCATCACGGTGTCGCACTTGGCGACTGCGTCCTCGACCCTGCCGGTCCGCCAGCGGGACTGTTGCACGTGCTTCGGCAGCGGGTAGGCAGCCAGAACGCGGTGCATTCGCCCCATCACCGCGCCGATACTTTCAGCGAGCGGCACCGTCATCGCCGTGGTGGTCACGCGGCCGGGCGCCTCGTCGACCACGGCCCACGCGCTTCCCTCCGCGATTGTGACCAGGTTGCCATCCTTGTCGTCCCAGACACGCGGGATGGGAAGGCCCGCGGCCCGGCAGTACTCCGACATGTCCCAGGCGGTGCGAGCCGCCTCCACGTCCGCACTGGGCCGGTACTCCTTGACGAACAGCCGTAGTCCGTCCTCGGTCAGGACCCGCCGGTTGATCGTGTCGGTGCCCATGGGCACCGGCTCAACCACGAGCGCAACCAGCCCATACCGCTCCTCCAGTACGTCAGCTGCCACGGACGAGTTCCAGTCCGCATCGCTCATCCCCCTCACCGGCCTCTGGAGGAGGGACGCCGTGCGGTGAGGACGGTGAACGCGTTGTCCTCCACGAGGAACCCGCTGTCGAGGAAAGGCGTGAGGGCGTCGGCGACAGCAGCCTCGAATGCCTCGCGGCGGTTGCCGAACAGGTGCGGGGCCGCGAACGACGTCGAGTACAGGTAGCCGATGACCTCGTCGATGTTCCACTTGCGGCGCACGGGGATGGCCACGGTGGTGACCTCGCAGAAGGCGGAAGCACGCAGTACCTCCTCATACGGCGGCCCATCCGAGCCGAAGAAGCCGTCCCCGGCGCGCCGCTGCTCGCCGAGGAACACCTGGACGACGGCGCGGACGGCCTGTTGCCAGGCGCTGTCGGCGGTCCACAGACTGCGGTCGCTGAACACCGCCAGCACACCGTCGGGCGCGACGTACTCGGCCAGTCGGTTGAGGAAGCGGCGTTGATCGAGCCAGTGAAAGACACGGCCACACGTCACGAGGCGCGGCTGCCATCCCGCCGGCGGTTCGAAGTCCTCCGCAAGCGCATGCCTGATCTGCAACCGGTGACCGGCTGAGAGCGCGGGACGGAGTACAGCATCGGCCTCGGCGCACATCGCCGGGTCGGAGTCGACAGCGATCACCTCGTCGAAGTACGGCGCGAGCGCAAGGGCAACGAGCCCTGGGCCGGTGCCGACATCGAGCAGGCGCCTCGGAGTGCTCGCGGGCGTCTCATGGGCGAGAAGCGCAGCGAGGCCAGCTGGGATGCCGGGGCGGAAGCGCCGGTAATAGGAGGAGGTTCCGGCAAAGGCGTTCACGCACCCCACCCGCCCCACATACGCGCGCGGTTCTCTCGGCGCAGGTTCTCCAGCATGGTGTGGGCCTCGTCGACGAGCCCGATGTCGCGGTGCTGGATCCCCCAGGACAGCGAGTCGAGCGCGTCCAGAGCCCCGTAGGCACGACATGCCGCCAGTTCGTCGTCGGTGAGTCGGCGGCCGTACCCGTGGTGAAAGGCGGCATCGAGATCGGGGCGTTGTAGCAGGACCCGGTAGCGCAGGCGGCTGAAATCCCGGCGGGCAGCGGGCTGGAGTTCGGCCCGCTCGAAGTCGATGATCCGAAGCCGTTGCTCGGTCTCGTCCCACATCCAGTTCTTGGGCATGTAGTCGCCGTGTGCTGCCACCTGCGGCAGACGCGGCGGAGCTTCCATGGCTAGCGCCCGCACCATCGCGATGTCGTGTTCCGGTACGTAGGACGCGGCACCATCCAGCAGCTTCGCAGCGGTCGCGTCCCAGGTCTCTTCGGCCGCGTCCGTGGCCGGCTCGTCCGTTGCTGCAGCGTGATGCCGGGCCAGGAGTTCACCGGCCTGCTCGTACGCCTTGCGTTCCTGCTCGGCTGGCAGTCGCAGCGTGTCCAGGCTCCGTCCGGACACTGCGGTGACCAGGACGGAGCGCGTCTGTGTGTCGGCAGCGATCAGTTCGGGCGCGCGGTCGGCGGTCAGGCAGACCGTCCACTTCCGGTACGCGTCGACCTCGCGCCGGTGCAGCTTCGCACCTGCGTGCTGTTTGGCGAACCACCGCGCGCCGTGGAGCCCGTCGATCTCCCAGAGGGATGGCCTGTTGTTGCCGGGCCGGGGGTGCTCGGCAATGACGGTGTATGTGTCGGTCACCGATCCCACCAGCTGGTGGAGTGCACTGGGCATATCGGTCACGTCTGGTGCGCCTTCCGTTGACCAAGCCACCCAGCCGAATTGCGCATTGTGAGGGACTGGGCGCTCTGAGTATTTGCGTGCGGGTGGGGAGTGTGCCAGAGGGCACTGACAATGCCGCGCGAGCTGGTCATAGCTGTGCCGGGGCGCGGAGGATCGTGCCGGAGAACATCTCGACGAGGGACTCGTCGAGGACCTCGTACGTCCAGCCGAGCGTCACCAGGTGCGGGTCGTTGTCCGCCCGGACGCGCTCTCGGAGCGCCTTGATCCGCTTCAGGGCTTCGTCGCGGCTGATGCGGGCCCGGTCGGCGTAGTCCTTCGAGGTCGCACCGGCGGCAATCATCTGCCACGTCTCAATCTCGGCCTCCGAGAAGGTCGCCGGGAAGGCAGCCTTCTCGGGGCGTTTGAGCTGCCCCGTGACGTAGCAGGCGTGGACGACGGCCGCCCGGCCGCTGACCCCGAGCTTCTGACCGCAGTGCTTCATCTGCACGTTGATCGTTCCGGCAGTGATCGTCAGGTCGGAGGCGATCGCACCGGTGCTCTTACCCTCCGCGACCTTCTGAGCAATCCGAACCTGTGCGGGGGTGAGATCGAGGGGCGTGGCGGCTGGGCGCGCCGGTCGTGCACTCACGGGAGCCTTGGATCCTTTCCTTCTCGATGGGCGTGGTCGTCAGGCGCTGACCAGCCACCGCTGCCGTTCGGCGTCGGTGACCAGGCGCTCGTGGTGGTCGAGTTCCAGGCGGGCGAGACGGGCGTAGTGCTCGACGACCTCGGTGCCGAGCGCGTTCTGGGCCAGGGTGCTTGCCTGGAAGGCGACCAAGGCGTCGGCGAGGGTGGGCGGCACGAGGGTTCCGCTTCCGCGGTAGGCGTTGCCGGTCTCCTCGGTGCCGAGGGGCAGCTGCTGCTCGATACCGTGATCGATAGCCGCCAGCACGGCGGACAGGGCCAGATACGGGTTGGCGTCCGCTCCGGGCACCCGGATCTCCAGATGAAGCCCCTCCCCGCGGCCGACGACGCGGACGGCGCAGGTGCGGTTGTCGCGGCCCCAACTCATCACGGTCGGCGCGAAGGAGCCTGGTGTGAACCGCTTGTAGGAGTTGACGTTCGGCGCGTAGAACGGGCCGAGGTCCGGCAGGCCGGCCAGGAGACCCGCGATCGCGTGCCGCCCCGTCGGGGACAGTTCGTGGTCGTTGTCGGGGGCGTGGAATTGGCTGATGGACTTCGACCACAGCGACACATGCAGGTGCAGGCCGTTGGCCCGGCCCGTCTCGGGGGCGGCCATGAAGGTGGGGGTCAGTCCGGCGCGCGAGCCCAGCGTGCGGACGGCGTGCTTGAAGAGCAGGTGCTGGTCGCAGGCGGTCAGCGCCGGTCCGTACGGGAAGGTCACCTCGACCTGGCCGGGGCCGGCCTCGGTCTTGATGGCCTCGATGGGCATGCCGGCGCCGGCGAGTGCCCGTTGCAGGCGGCGGAAGAACCGGTCGGAGACCGGATCATGGTCGAGGGCATAGTCCAGGTTCTCCGTCGTCACCGGCCGCAGCCCGTGATACCCGCTCTGTTCGGCCTCGGCGTAGGTGCCCTGGTAGAGGACGAACTCGGTTTCGATACCGGCCTTGGGGTGCAGGCCGTGCCGGGCGAGTCGGGCCAGTTGCCGGTGCAGGATCTGGCGGGGTGCGACCCCGATGGGCGTGCCACACTCGTGCACGGCGTGGCCGAGCACCACGGCGGTACGCGGCATCCACGGCACCACGCGCAAACTCGCCAGATCCGGCCGAACCGTCAGGTCCTGATAGCCGCTGTCCCACGAGGTCAGCTCGAAGCCATCGGCCGGGCTCATCTCGACATCGGTCGCCAGGGTGTACGCGCACATCTCCGCGCCGTTGTGTATGACGCGCTTGAGGAAATGGCCCGCGTCGTACCGCTTCCCCTTCAGCCGCCCCTGCAGGTCGGGCAGCGCGAGCAACACCGTGTCGATCGTGCCAGCCTTGACCATATTGCGCAGGTCGGCCGGAGAAACCGCCTTCTCGGAGCGCCTGCCCGGAGCAGCGGAGGAAGAGACGGCGTGGCGCGCCGGCGTGCCGTTGTCCGTCATGGTCCCCGTCATCACACGACCTCGTCCGCGTACGTGCTCCCCGAGCGGCCGAAGTTCTGGGCCGGCACCTCGTACGTGCTGCCCTGCTTGTGCCACCACCCCCACGCCAGCGCGAGTACGACCAACAGAGCCACCGGGGCGTAGTTGAACGTGTCGACCGTCACGAGGGCGCCACCGTCGGGGCGCGTCTGGGGCAGACAGAACAGGACGGTCACGAACGCCACCCAGATGACCGCGATCGTGCCCACGGTCACGCCCCAACTGCCCAGGTTCCACGGGCCGGGCCTGAACCGATGCCGGTTCTTGACCCGCAGGAAGATCGGGATCGCGTACGCCGGAGTGATGCCGATGACGTTGATGCTGGTGATCGCCGCGTACGCGACCGGGCTGTACAGGCTCGGCAGGGCCAGCAACGCGGCGCACACCACCGACAGCAGCACGGCCTTGCGCGGAGTACCCGTACGGCGGTCCACCTGTCGCCACAGTTGCGAGCCCGGCAGCGCACCGTCACGCGAGAACGCGAACACCATTCGACTGGCAGCAGCGGTCTCGGCGTTGCCGCAGCACAACTGCGCGACGATCACCACCAGGAGCAACGCCTTCGCCCCCGCCACACCCAAAGCGTCGAGGAAGATCTGCGCCGGCGGCACCCCCGTCGCCGTGCCCACGGTGCCCGCATAGTCCTGGATCGCGAACGTGAGCCCGGCAAGCAGCACGAACCCAGCCAGCCACGACCAGCCGATCGCGTGGATGATCCCTCGGGAGGCGGACACCTGGGCGTCCGTGGTCTCCTCCGACAGATGCGCGGAGGCGTCGTAGCCGCAGAACGTGTACTGGGCCAACAACAGGCCGAGCACCGCCACGTACAACGGGCTGGACCAACCGGTGTTGTTGACGAACTCACCGAACACGAAGTCGGTGGACTGGTGGTGGGACGGCACGATCGCCAACGCGCCGACGATCACAGTGACACCGGCCAGGTGCCACCAGACGCTGATGCTGTTGAGGATGCTGACCAGCCGGACACCGAACAGGTTCAGTGTGAGGTGCAGGGCGAGGATGCACAGGAAGATCACCATGATCTTGCCGGGCGTCGGCTCGAAGCCCCACTGCAGGTTCAGGAACGCGCCCGTGAACAGCGCGGCCCCGTAGTCGATGCCGGCGATCGCGCCGAGCAGGCCCAACAGGTTGAGCCAGCCCGTGTACCAGCCCCACTTCCTGCCACCGAGCTGTTCCGCCTGGTAGTACAAGGCCCCGGAGGTCGGATAGGCGGACGTCACTTCGGCCAGCCCGGCGCCGATGAACATCACCATGGCGCCCACGACGATCCAGCCCCACAGCATCACGGACGGGCCGCCGGTGTTCAGACCGAACCCATACAGGGTCATGCAGCCGGACAAGACGCTGATGACGGAGAAGCTGATCGCGAAGTTCCCGAACGGTCCCATACGTCGGGTCAGCACCGGCTCGTAGCCGAGCTCCCGCAAGTACGCGTCGTCGGGCTTCCGGGCTGTTGCGCGATGGCCAGGGCTCAAGCGAGACATGGGCAACCTCCAAGGTCCAGGTGAAGAGAATGTGAGCAGGTCCATGCCAAGCCCCATGTCACGGATGGGGCCTGGTGCGGGGTCTATGAGTGCGGGCGAAGGAAAGTGACTCCGTACGCGCTCTCAGGAGCAGGGCCGTACCGGGGTCCGGCCCTGGGGCCCCGTCATGCACCGAGGCCCACGGCTCGCGAGCCGCGTATGGGCCCATCGCCTCGAAGACCTCGGCGGCTTCCACATACTGGTGGCCTGCCCACAACGCGTAGGCGAGAAGGTTCAGATCGGCTACCGATCGCTCCCGAGCGGGCGCCTTGCGGAACCAGTCGTAGAAGGCATTCAGCGTGTAGTCGAGCGTCGACTCTTGCGCCCACTGGCGCCGCCACAAAGGATCAGCCTGCGACCGTCGCCGCTGCTCGACCTGGGCGTACGCCGGCAGCAGCAACAACGGCGACCCAACGGGCCGCTGTGACGCCACCCATCGCCCGAAGTCGAAGATGCTGGCCAGGGACGCGGCCTGTAGTCCGTCCAGGGCGAGCATGAACTGCAGCACGCGGTGATAAGCCTCCCGGTTGTACGGATCACGCTGGTTGACCTCGTACAGCAACCCCCACGGACCGCTCGGCAGCATCGGCTCGGTGGGCACCGCACGGTGCTCATGACGCAGCTGGCGGGTGTCAATCTGCGCCAACGCCACGAGGCACACCCACGGCACCGGATCCTGCGGCACGCGACGAGCCGCGAGCAACACCTCGCGTCGTGCCCTGAACTCCAACTCCAAGGTCCCCGGATGCCGTTGACGGTGCGCACGCAGCGCCCGCTCGACTGATACGCGAGCACTCATCACCTGCGCGTCGTAGCAGCCGGGCTCCTCGTGGAGCCACACGCCGACCACATCCGACCGAGCTGCCGCCACGGCCAGCACCTGAGTGCGCGACGTCCGCAGCGCCCAGTGCGTGCCAGTGTCCAGAAGCAGCTTCCTGGTTGTTCGCCAGCGGCCCGCCTCCAACTCCTCCAAGGCCACACGCAGGTCGTCGTCATGACCTGCTGGGTGATACACAAGACGCATCACGGGCCCTCGGATCGGGATTGGCCACGCCCCGAAGGCTGAACGGGGCTGCTCGTCTGAGGGCGGGCAGCAGGATGCGAGGTGCGTCTCCGGTTGAGCGTGATTGCCATCAGGGGGGCCTCAGGGGAATTGTGGGGAATGGGCCGCAAAATGTAGGGGCGTCAACCAACTCGGCGGGGTGGGGCGCCCGGCTGTGACACGAGTCGCCCTAAAAGCGAATCTGACCGATCATGTCTGCAATGCCGGTAACGAACCGGTTGATACTCGGAGCCATCGACGTGCTCGCCAGGAAGAATCCGAACAGACTGCACACGATGGCATGCGCCGCATTCAGGCCGCTCTTCTTGACGAAGATGAAGACGAGGATGCCCAGGAGCACAACGGCGGAGATGCTAACGGCCACTGTGCACCATCCAGTGGCCCGGTGCTCCCGCCCGATGAGGCACATGAAATGTGCCCTGCGGGGAGAGGAACAGGCCGCAGGTCAACCTTGTTCGTGGTGCGGAGGACAAAGTGGACTCCGTTGAGGATCAGCGACTGGTTCGCGTTAGCGCGACGAGCCGATGGGCCGATGATCAGTTTTCGGCCCGCTCTGCGCGCCGCGCTCCGGGGCTCCCAACACTGGCGGCAAAACGTCCCGCGCACACATTCCGCAGGTGATATCACTTGTGTGATTCCAGCTCACCAGGAGTAGTTGGGGTTCCGCGGGCTCACTTGTGGGGAGGCATGACGTGCATCAGCAGCCGATGCGGAGCTGTGACCGGTGCGGTGGCCAACTGAGCAGCTACAACACCGACACGCTGTGCTTCGCCTGTGCTCGATCCCGCGTCCTCGAACAACACACCCCTATCGTGCCGGACTATGTTTGGTCCGACCCGGATGTCCATACTGCGCTCGCCGCATGGGACTTCGGCCAGGCCAGTCGCCTGATCCGACTGCGCGGTTCGCTCCGGCAAGGGGACATGGCTCAGCTCACCGGTCTGAGTCAGGCATTCCTGTCCATGCTGGAGGCGGGCAGTCGGCGCCTCACCAACATCGACAAGATTGTCGAGTTCCTGACGGGCCTGGGCGTGCCCACCGAACTCGTCCCGCTCCCCGTCCCTCAGGCCAGGGCAAACGTGCCGCAACCAATTTCGGACCCGTTCGCTGGCGACGCGGACCCGACCCTGCCCTGGACCGCAGCCCGTATGGTGGCAGCACTGGACTCTGCGGTAGGAGGCAGCACGATGGACCGTCGGCAGTTCCTCACCGCAAGCGGCATAGCGCTGACCGCCTTCGTGAACCAGTGGGACATAGCCGAGGCCGAGCCCCTACGTCGCGCGGCCGGGGGAAGCCGCCTCTCGCGCAGTCTGCTCGATGGGCTCCAGCGCACGACGGACAGCCTTCGGAGCATGGATGCAAGCGACGGCAGCGGAACCCTCACAGCGCTGGGTGACAAGCACTTGCGGTTCCTCACGCACCTCGTGGAACACACGTCGTACGACGAAACGACGGGACGGCAGCTCGCAGCCGTCATCGCCGACACTGCTACGCAGACTGGCTGGTTCGTCTTCGACTCCGGCCAGCGTGACCGGACGCTGGGGTATCTGTACGCCGGGCTCCGTGCTGCCAAGGCATCGGGAGATGCCCGACTCGGTGCCGGCGCGTTGTCCTACATCGCAATCCACGGCTATTCCACCGGAGCGCCGCACCACGCCGTCACCGCAGCACACCGGGCACGTGAGAAGGTCAAGAAGCTCGGCACTCCCGCGCTCGAAGCCATGCTGCTCACCCGACAGGCACGCGGACACGCGAAACTCGGCGAGCGACAAGCGGCCCTCGCCGCACTCGGAAGAGCAGCCGAACTCTGCGCAAAAGGGCGCTCAGAACGCGATCCTCAGTGGCTGTACTGGATCAACGAGGGCGAGATTCATGGACAGGCCGGCAGCTGTTACCTCGATTTGGGCGACCCAGGCAACGCTGTCTCGAGCTTCACCAAGGCGCGTCAAGCTCTCAACCCGACCGACCATCGCACCAAGGCCCTGTTCCTCTCCCGTGCTGCTACCGCCCACATCGACCAAGGGGACCTCGAAGCTGGATGCGCCGCGGCGCACGAAGCCCTCGATCTCGCCGAACAGCTCGAGTCTGCTCGCCTGAACGATCATGTGCAGGTCATGCTTCGCCGGCTCCAACCGGTGATCCACACCCCGTACGCTCAGGAGGTACTGGAACGAGCCGCCACCGTGACGGGAGCAGGAGGCCGAAATTGAGCGAGACCCAGCGGGTCCTCGTATTGTGGGACATCGACCGCACTCTGCTGTACGTCGGCGACATCGACCGTCAGGTCTACCGCGAGACCTTCGCCGAGGTCGTTGGGCGCCCTGCGGAGCAGCTACCGGCCCGGGGTACTGGCGTAACCATGCCCCTCGCGATCCGGTCCCTGCTTCTCGACAACGGCGTCCCGGAACGCGAAGTCCCTGAGTTGCTCCCTCGCATGGTGGAGCTCCTGCCACAGCGTCTCGCAGCACATGCGGAGGACCTACGTGAGCAAGGAGTCCTCATGCCCGGTGCCGTGCCTGCCCTGAAAGCGGTGCACGCACAGGCGAACCTCGTACCGACGGTTGTTACAGGGAATCTCCGGCCCAACGCACTGTTGAAGCTCGAGGCGTTCCACCTCGATGGGTTCCTCGACACGGAGATCGGCGGATACTCCTCTGACGATGCGCACCGTCCGGCGCTCGTCGCCGTCGCCCAGAAACGCGCTCAGGCGAAGCACGGGGCGGCCTTCACCCGCTCCAACACCGTCATCATCGGGGACTCCCTCGAGGACGTCCGCACTGGCCTTGAAGGCGGTGCACCGGTAATCGGAATCGCGTCCGGCAAGACCACCTCTAGCCAACTAGCGTCGGCGGGAGCCGAGGTGGTACTCGACAGCCTCGAAGACGTTTCTCAGCTCCTGAGCGTGATCACCGCAGTCACCGTCTACCACGAGTGACAGCGGCTCGCCGGCAGTACGTCTCAGCTGCCCGTATCACACGAGTGATAGGAGCATTTGAGTGCCCCGACGTACGCTGTCGCGCGCAGACGAGAAACGGGGGCGCGATGCGGAAGCACGCTCGCGTATGCGCGGACTGCGGATGTCGGCTGAGCCAATACAACCAAGACGACCGATGTGCAGCGTGCGCACGCGACAGGCGATTCGATGTCCACCCTGGGCCTCGCGTGCCAGACGCTGTCTGGCACGACGTCGAAGTCCAAGCCGCCATTGCCGCATGGGACTTTGGTCGGGCAAGTCGCCTCATCCGCACACGGGCGAGCCTACGTCAAGACGACATGGCTCACATGACCGGGCTGAGCCAAGGATTCCTGTCAATGCTGGAAGCGGGAACCCGTCGCTTAACGAACCTGGACAAGGTCGCCAAGTTCTTGAGTGGCATTGAAACACCTCACGCCCTGCTTCCCCCTCCGTTCCGTGAACACGACGCGCATTCCACGTCGGCGCCGTCTTCACCGCCAGGGCCAGTTACTCACAAGATTGATCCTTTGAGTACAGGACGTACGGTCGGCCTGCACGACCTGGCTGCACAGGCTGCCGCACAATCGCTGCAGTTCACCGAAGAGATCACCAAGAGCAACGTGAGTGATGTGGAACTCGAGGAACTGGAGTCCAGGATCGCGAGAATCGCGACCGACTACGTCCACGCTCCGCTATATCCCCTCTTCAGGGATCTCCTGTCCACGAGAGATCAGATCTTCTCGTTGTTGAGTGGCCATCAGCCGCCGCGCCAGACCCGCGAATTGTTCCTCCTCGGCGGCACCAGTTGCCTGCTCCTCGCACACGCCTCACAGAACCTTGGTGACCAGGATTCTGCAGTGGCCCAACTCCAGACGGCCTGGACATTCGCAGAGCACGCCGGCCACACCGATCTGCGTGCTTGGGTGAAGGGAACAGCGGCACTGATCGCCGAATGGTCGACTCACCAGCGCACAGCCCTCGACTACACAAAGCAAGCGACCGGACTGGCGCCCAGCGGCGAGACGCGGATCAGGACGGCCGCGATCGAAGCCAGGGCTGCCGCACGCATCGGCGATCGCAGCACAGCACTGGCCGCGCTCGAAGAACTGCAGCGTGCACGCGATCAACGAACAGCCTCAGACGGCCTCACGCGATTCGGCGGGCTGCTCACGTTCCCAGAGGCCAAGCAGGAGTACTACATCGGCGGCACCTACGCGCTGCTCGGTGACCACCACGAGGCCGAGAAGCACGCTACCGCAGCGATCGAACTGTATGAGGGGGGTCCGAGGGAACAACGGTCGTACGGTGATGAGGCCCTGGCGCGCCTCGACATCGTCACCGCACGCATTGCCGCAGGGGAGATCGAGGGAGCTGGCGAGCAGCTCCAGCCCATCCTCGAACTCCCCGAGAACAGGCGGATCCGGCAGATCGGCGACGCTATGCAGGGAGTGGCTAGGCTTCTAGAAGACCCGCGGCTCGCCCGCAGCCGGATTGCCGGCGAGCTTGCAGACGCGACACGCGGCTATCAGGCGATCGACACCCGAACGAAGGCCCTCACCTCATGACAACGACGGTCTCTCCCGAGTCCGCCGCCCGCGCTGCCTGCCGGCTTTCAGGATTGGACGGCCGGTCTCTCACCCCGCTTCATAACCACGCCACGTCGGTGTTCCTGCTGCCGGATGAAGGCATCGTGGTCCGGGTGAGCTCAGCTACGCAGCGGCAGCGCCTCGAAACTGCCGTTTCTCTGACACGCTGGCTCCTCGCGCGCGGCTTCCCCGCGACAGAACCAGCGGATGTCTCTCAGCCAGTAGCGGAGAGCTCGTACGTCATCACGTTCTGGCGGCACTATCCGCAGCCAGCATCGAGCACCCCGCCGGCCGGGCACCTGGGGAGCCTGCTGCGATCCCTGCATGATCTGCCGTCCCCACCTCTCGAGCTGCCGGAGTACGAGCCACTCGCCTCTCTCAAGGTTGCGCTGGACGCCAGCACCCACCTGACGTCATCTCAGCGTGAATGGCTCACCGCACGCCGAGGTGAGCTCCTGGAGTCCTACAGGGATCTGGAATTTCCTCTCGGGTACGGTCATCTCCACGCCGACGCGTATCCAGGCAACACGTTGTGGGACGGCCAAGAGGTCAGGCTCGGTGACTGGGACGAGGCATCATTCGGTCCACGCGAGATCGACCTGGCGAACACATTCCAAGGCATCCGCTTCGGTCGTAGCACTGAGGAGCTGGACGAATTCAGCCTTCGGTACGGCTATGACATCAGGGGGTGGCCTGGCCTTCGGGTCCTCTGCGGAATCCGTGACCTACACACACTCGGTTCCTTCATTCGGCGTGCGGACCGTGGCGACGAAGCGGCTGGCAAGCAGCTTGGCTACCGCATTGAAACGCTCAGGAACGAAGACGGTCAGGCCCAGTGGAGCGCAGCTTGATCGCCACTCCTACGGTTTCGGGCCGTTCTCCGGTTCGAGAGGCGCAGCGCTCCGCCGAAGGAGTTCGACCACATCGCCTGGGCGCGAGCGGCCCCCTTTCGAAAACTGGCCGGCCCTCACCTCCGCGCACATCGCGACCGAGCCCATGATGTAACGAGTCGGGCACACATGGTCACCTCTGCGGGGCGTGTAACCTGCTGGTTGCCCGGTGTCGTGGTTCACCGAGGGACGGCCGGGCTAGCAAATGATCATCTTTGGCTTGGAGGACGGGTAGCAGTGCAGCGGATCACGACCCGCAATGCCCGTTTCCAGCAGCTGCAGACGCTGCTCAACAACCGCACCAAGCGAGGGCGTGCCAAGGAGTTCCTGGTCCAGGGCGTACGTCCGATCACGATGGCCGTGGAGCACGGCTGGACCATTCGTTCCCTGCTCTACGACGCCAGCCGCCCGCTCTCCCGATGGGCTGAGGATCTGCTTCGCGGTATCGGTGCCGAGCGCGTAGCGATGGCACCGCAGCTGCTCGCCGAGCTCAGCGAGAAGGCCGACGGGGCTGCGGAGGTCCTAGCGGTGGTCGAGATGGCGCCGGACAGTCTGTCGCGGATCAAAATCCACGACGACTTTCTCGGTCTGGTCTTCGACCGGCCGACGCAGCCCGGCAACATCGGAAGCATCGTGCGGTCGGCCGACGCGTTCGGTGCCGACGGGCTCATCGTGACCGGACACGCTGCGGATCCGTACGACCCCAAGTCGGTGCGTGCCTCCACGGGGTCGTTCTTCGCCGTGCCCGTGGTGCGCAGCCAGTCGCACCACGAGGTCATGGAGTGGCTGGAGAAGGAGCGCACTCAGGGGCGGCCGGTGGCCGTAGTCGGCACGGACGAGAACGGTGACGCCGAAGTCTCGGAATTCGACCTGACCCAGCCGGTCCTGCTGCTGATCGGCAATGAGACCGCGGGCCTCAGTGCGGCCTGGCGTGAGCTCTGCGACCACGTGATCAGCATTCCGATGACGGGCTCGGCCAGCTCCCTGAACGCGTCGAACGCCGCCTCCGTCGTTCTCTACGAGGCGCGCCGTCAGCGTCTCGCGAGGCAGCGCTCGGCGTGATCTGCCGAGGTCAGGTCCAGATCTCGCCGCTGACCGCTCTCTTGTAGACCGCGAGGTACTGGCGCGCGATGGTGTGGTGGCCCCATCGGTTGACCGCCGTTTCGCGTACGGCCTGGGCCGTGGGCAGTGATGCCAGCACCCGCTTGGCGTCTCCGAGGGTGATCTCCTGCCCGACCGGTAGTACCGTGCCGACGCCGGGGACGATCTCAGGCAGGCAACCGTTGTCGCTGGCTATCACCGGGGTGCCGCTGGCTGCGGCCTCCGAGACCACGGTGGCGCCAGGCTCGATCCATCGTCCGCCAAACGGGCCTCCCCAGGGTTGGGACAGCACGAGTTGTGCCCGGGCGCGTGCGATGAGTCGGGTACGGGTGCCGCCGCCGACTTCGCCTACGTAGCGGACGGTGTGCGGGAAGTCGGCCAGCAAGGCGTCCAGGTATTCCTTCTCCCAGGCTGGTCCGGCAACGGTCAGCGGCAGGCCGGCGGCGTGTGCGAATGCCGCCGCCTCGCGTACGCCCTTGTGTGCGGAGACCCGGCCCAAGAAGAGCAGGTAGTCGTCCTTCGCCTCCTGGAATGGATATCGCGAGGGATTGACCGGTAGCCGGATCACCGGGGCGGACACGGACCCCGCGGCGGTGCGTTGTGCGCAGGAGAGGTAGATGCCGTTGATCTGACGCTCCGGCACGCCGTTGAGGTGGTGCGTGCTCACGGTTGGCCTTAGCACGTCCGGTGGAAGCGCGGCAGCGTTTGAGTGGTCGTGGACGATGTCCGGGCCGAACGCCTCGATGGCGGCGTGGATCTCGGCTGTCTCAACCGCGGCGGACACCGTGACTCCCGCCTGGACGGGGCTTCCAGGGGCTCCGAGGAGCAGGATCTGGCACCCGGCCTCCAGCAGTCCGTCCATGAGCGTGGCTACGACCCACTGGATACCGCCGTAGCCCTGGGGCGGCACAGTGATCCACTGACTGGGGTCGGCCCCGTACCGATACGGCGGAATGACCATGGCCACCTTCATCGGTCACCCTTGGTCTCGACATCGGCGGCGCCGGTCGGGCTCTGGGCCATGGCCTCCCGGAGGACTCCGAGGAGGACGCTCGCGGTGTAGAGCAGAGCGAGGGCAGCTCGCACTGGACGGGGGCCGTCCCCCGACCAGTTACGGTTCCATTCCTTCCCGATGCCTCGCCGCGCATCGTTGCGCCGTGCTTCGCTGCGCCCCTGCCAGAAGGCGCGGCGCAGCAAGTAGGACAGGGTCAGCCGGTGGGCGGGGATGAGGTGTTCGACCTCGGCGTCATGCAGGACCGTCGCGGTGGCGCCGCGCGCGGTCATCTCCCGTACGAAGGTGGTGTCCTCGGCCGAGTTGAGGGAGCCGCCGATCCGGCCGAGGCGTTCGTCGAAGCCGACTCCGAGCAAGCGGGCCTGCTCGGAGTCGATGGCGAAGCTGCCGCCCCAGATCGACGCCGGCCGGGCAGGAGCATGGGATCCGAGGTAGTGCAGCTGGCCAGAGGTGAGGAACCACGGACAGTGGTGCCCCTGAAGATGGGCGCTGATCCTCGTCCCGGTGACATGCGCACCGGCGGTCAGCGCGGCCCGTATCTGCGTCAGCGCCTCAACGGTGGGGACTATGTCGTCGTCGAGGAAGACGAGGTGCCGTGTCGTGGCCTCCTTCATGGCCTTGTTGCGGCTGTAGGCGAGTCCCTGGTTCCCCTCATTGCAGATGACGCGGATGCGTGAGAGAGGCAGCGAGGAGCTCGAGGGCAGTGCGGGAAGGTGGATGGCGGGCATATCCGCGATGATCAGCAGGCGGTCTCGGGGGCCGATCGCCGCGGCGGTACGAGCGACGGCTCCCGGCAGGAGATCAGGGCGGTTGCTGCAGATGGCGATGGTGAGGGGCAGGTGGGCGCCGGGAGTCACAGGCGCACCTCCTGGCTCGGTCGTGGGCAGCTCTCTTCGCGGCCGATTGCCCGGAGAACATCGGCCAGGTCTCCGAGGGCGGTGAGGGCCCAGTGCCTCGCGCCTCCCTCGGTTGTGTGGTCACGATCGGCTTTCAGCTCGCGGTAGGCGGTCACGATCTCGGGATCGACTCCAGCAGGAGCGTTCCATCCGCTGTCGACGTTGACGATCGCTGCGGAGCAGCCGAGAGCTAGGGCCGGAGCAGCGTCGTGGTCGGTCCGGTCGCCGACGACCATGGTGTTTTCCGGCTTCCAGCTCAGCCGCTCCAAGGCCCACTTGAAGAGGCGGGGGTCGGGTTTGGCGTAGCCGACGAGGGAGTCGAGGGCGACGAGTTGGACCTGGTCCTCGACGCCGAGGGTACGCAGGGCGGCGAGGCATTCCGGGGGCTGGTTGGCGACGATGCACACGTCGTACTCCCCGGCAAGTTGGCCGAGCGCGTCGACGGCTCCAGGAATGGGCTGGACGAGCGAGGTCCAGCGTTCGCGGACGCTCTGCCAGCTTTTCGTGCCGTTGGGTGGGAAGAGGCTGGGAGGCGGTGATCCGGGCGTGCGGTCCTGGTAGAAGTCCCGCATCGCCTGGAGGAAGGCTTTCATGGTGAGGGTTGGATCGTCCGCGCGCGTGAGTTCCCAGACGCTCTGGATCCAGGCGAGGTCGAAGGGCTCGTCGTAGTAGAGGATGCCGCCGACGTCGATGGCCAGGGTGCGGCCCGTCACGACGTGACCGCCCGTCCGGCGGCCCAGGTGAACCACTCGGGCTTGTCCTCGGTGTCGTTCTCGATGCTGAGGGAGGTCACGGGTTCTACGGGGCCGTGCTTACGGGCCCAGGCCGCGGTGCGTCGCAGACCTTCGGCGAGCGGGGTGTCGGCCCAGTCGCCGAGCGTCCTACGGGCGAGGCCGTTGTCGGTGTACGCGGCGTGAACCTCGGCGCGGGCTGCCAAGTGCTTGATCGGGTGGTCGGGTACGCCCATGGCGGTGCGCACGGCGAGCGCCATGTCCAGCACGGTGCTGGTATGCGAGGAACCGACATTGAGGACCTGGCCCCAGGCGGCCGGCTGGTCGGCCGCGGCGAGGAAGGTGCCGACGATGTCCGGGGCGTAGGTGAAGGCGCGGATCTGGCTGCCGTCTCCGTACACACTGATCGGCTCGCCGCGCATGATCTGGTTGAGGAAGATGGCGACGGCGTTGCGGTACGGGTCGCCCATGTTCTGCCGCTCGCCGTAGACGTTGTGCATGCGCAGGGCGAAGTACGGCAGGCCCTGCAGCTTCATGGTGACGGCGAGTTCGCGCTCGACGGCGAGCTTCGCGTTGCCGTAGCTGTCGGCGGGGACGGGGCGCTCGTCCTCGCGCATGGGGACGTGTCCGTGACCGTACACGGCGACCGACGAGGCGAAGCCGAAGAACCTGACCTTGGCGGCGAGTGAGGCGTTGATCAGGTTGATGCTGCCGAGCAGGTTGACGGAGTAGTTGTGGTGTTTGACGGCGTGGCTGATGCCTTCGGCGGCGAAGGCGGCCAAGTGGTAGACACCGTCGAAGCGGTAAGAGGCGAAGAGTTCGGCGACCGTTGCCTGGTCGGCGACCGAGCCAACGAGGAGGGTCGCGCCGTCGGGTACGTTCTCGGTCTTGCCGCCGTCGAGGTTGTCCAGGACGACGACGTCGTCGCCGCGCTCGATCAAGGACGCGGCGAGGTGGGACCCGATGAAACCGGCGCCGCCGGTCACCAGATGCGTGGGCATGTCGTGTCTCCCATGGCGTGAGTGGGGTCCCGCTGCTGCCCCGGAGCGGGCCGCAGCGGGTCGTGCGAGATGCCGTGCGGGCAGGCGCCCGCCCTGTGCGACTTGTGGTTCAGGTTCCGAGGAGCTTGCTGATCTGAGCGAAGTCGCTGCGGGCGCGGTCCGTGATCAGCGGAAGCCGCTGCCGCAGGGTGGTGCGCAGTCCGGTCGCGTCGGTGTCGTTGACGAGCCGGTTGATGACGGTGGCGTCCTGGGCGAAAGTGCGGACGTCCGCGTGGATGCCGTCGACGTCGACCGTGTCGCCGTAGGTTTCGGCGAGCACCCCGTTGAACTTGTGCGAGTGGCCGATCGCGATGGCCGGGGTGCCGCCGGACAGTGCGCCGATCGCGGCGTGCAGGCGCTCGGACATGACGAGTTCGGCCTGTGACAGCACGCCCTTGTAGTCGGAGGCCGTCAGTGCGCCCGGCAGCGCCATGACCTCGGGCATGCCGGCGGCTTCGGAGATGCGGGCGGCGAGGATGCGGTCGTCGTTGTGCGGGCGGGAGTCGTGGCAGTGCGGGACGAGGACGACCGGCATCTTCCGGGTGCGGACGAGGGAGGTGGCCAGTCGCGTCAGCGCTGCCGCGTGCTGGGAATCCTCCAGGGTGCTGAAGCGGGTGATGCCCTGGCTGGGAGCGAGGCAGAGGTAGGGGTCTTCGGGGGCGAGCCCCAGCGGTCCGAGCACGGCAGAAATCCGCTCGCCGGTGGCTGCCGGCAGCAGGAAGGCGGGGTCGGAGGACAGCCGCACACGGTGCTCGGGAAGGCCGAGCTTGCCCACGAGATAGCCGAGGGAGACGCTCTCCCTGACGGTGAGGAGATGGCACCGGGCGGCGACCGTGAGCCACGCCGCGGCATCGGCCGGGTCGTCGAAGGGTCCGACGGACTGGCCGATCATGACCGTCGGGATGTCCCGCTGTTGCGCGGCGGTGAGGGCACGAAGGTACGGTGTGGAGACCCCGTAGTCCGAGGTGTGCAGGTCGCCCCCGGTGGCGATGACCAGGTCGGTTTCGGCGAGGAGCTGCTCGCGGCGTGCGGCCAGTTCGTCAGGGCTCTCCTGGGGGCGCATCTGCTGCCAGGAGCGGGAGACGACGAACGGATCGGCCACGCAACGGGTGCCGGCGGGGGCGAGGGCTTCCGCGTCGAGCACCGGGGTCTGGGTGAGGACGGTGACGTTGTTGCCTCCTTTGCTGCCTTCGGTGTTCAGCTGCTCGATGATGGAGCGGGCAAGGGCCTCGACGCCGCGGCTCTCACAGCTGGTGATGCCGGTGATCAGGACGTTGGGCACAGCACACCTTTCAGGGCTCATCGGGTGAACCGGATGAGTTCGGCCAGAACCGCGCGGTAGTTGAAGCGTTCGTGTACTCGGCGCTGGATGGGCGCCAGCCGCTCGCGGTACCGGATCGGCTCGCGGACCATCCGGGCGAGGCTCTCGGCGGGATCGTCGTCGAGCAGGAACAGCTCCACGTCGTCGCCGTAGAGTGCGGACAGGTAGCCCAGGTCCGGCCAGAGCGCGGGGATGCTGCCCGAAGCCAGGGTCTCGAACATGCGAGGGGTCAGGAGTTCCATCCGCGCGAGCAGCGGACGGGCCAGCACCGGCGTGATCGCCGCCTGGGACATGGTGGAGACCACGTGTCCGAACGGAACGGGTGGTGCCACCTCGACACGGTGATCCTGCATCCAGCCGGACACGTTGGCGGTGGCGGTCAGGTGGTCGGGGTGCGGGTCGCCGGTCCACCAGCGTCCGCACACGCGGATGCGTCGGATCGGCGGCCGGGCTGCGGCTGCGGCCCGGATGAGGCTGGTCATCTCGTTCCAGCGCCACCAGTTCGCGCCGACGTACTGCAGCTCGTACGGGAGCGCTTGCGGGGGCGGGAGGTCGCTCGCGAGCCGATGGATGTCCGGCATTCCGAAGTAGCTGAAGAACTCGGCTCCGTCGGGAAGGCGTTCGTTCAAGCGCGGTTGCAGGACCAGATCGCTGAGGTCGGCGTACAGCTTGTGCCAGGACTCGACGGTGTCCGCACCCGCGTTGTCGTCCACGCCGGCGGTGACGTACGGACCCCAGTGGCCGTCGGGATCCACGACGATCCGCCGCTGCCGCGGCACGGCCTCGCAGAGTTCACGCTGCTGGGTCGAGAGGAACTGCCTGCTCTCGAAGACGAGGACGAGGTGGGTCGCCCAGGTGAGGTCGTCCACCAGCGGCAGGTGGACGTTCACCGTGCCGTCCAGGCACGACAGTTGGCTGGAGACGCCGACTTCGCATCCCGCCGCTGAGGCGACCCGGGCGTACTCGGCGATCATGTGGCTGGAGCCCGCGTTCCAGTGGAAGACGCCAGCAAACAGAATCCGGGGTGCGGTCATCGTGCGCTCCTCGCCTGCGGACGACCGTGACTGTCCGTCCGCCCGCCGAGCTGGCGGTGGGCGCGGAGGCGTGCCCGCATCAACGGTGCGCGGCGCATGAGCCACAGCACGGCCTCGGCGGTCTCCCACGTCCCGCGCCACCAGGTGGTGACTCCGCCCACGCCACGCCCGCGCAGATCGTCCTTCAGCCACCGGGTCGCCAGCCGCAGCATGGGCAGTGGGTGCCAGTCGATGTCGGTGAGGAGGTAGTAGTAGCGGTTGCGGCGCATCTGGACGCGCCGGTAACTGCTACCGGTGGTTCCACCGCCGCCGTAGTGCTGAATCCCGAGGTTGAGCAGGAGGGCGACGCGCCAGCCGGCCCAGCGGGCGCGACGGCACAGGTCGGTCTCCTCGTAGTACGTATGAAAGACCTCGTCGAAGAGTCCGACGGTGCGGAGCAGTGCGGTGCGGACGAAGAAGGCAGCCCCCTGGACGTACGCGTGTTCCAGGGTGTTCGGCGCTCGTCCTTCGGGCGGGCCGGCGGGTGATGGGTGGTTCGGCCAGTCACCGGCGAAGGCGTGCTGCTCGCCCCAGCGTAGAGCGGTCTTTGACCAGTCGTTGTACGCGTCGAGGGCGATCCTGCTCGACTCGTCGTACTCGTACTGCATGGGGCCGACCACGCCGTAGTCGGTCCAGGTCTCCATGAACTCGGTCAGGTCGCGCAGCAGGGACTTCGGAGTCTGGGTGTCCGGGTTGATGAGGAAGACGTAGTCGGCGCCGTCGTCGAGCGCCGCACGCATGCCGATGTTGTTGGCGCGGGCGAAGCCGATGTTCCCTTCGTTCTGGATGATCCGCACCTGCGGGAAGCGGTCCTTCACGAAGGCGGTGCTGCCATCGTGGGAGTTGTTGTCGACATACCAGACCGCCAGGTCGATCCCGGGGATGTCGCTCTCCAGGAGTGAGGCCAAGCAGGGCTCCAGCCAGCGGCGCTCGTTGGTGCCAACCGTAATCGCCGCTACCCGCACGAGCGGCGTCTGTCCGGCGGAGTCGGGGCCGGTCACGGCAGCTCCAGGTCTGCGGGGGCGAACTCGACAACGATGCTGCGCCGGATGCGCGGGGAGGTGTTGCGGCGCGAGGCATGGGCGATGCGTACGTCGTGGACGGCTACGTCACCCGCTGCGAGCGAGACCGCGCGGACAGGGCCCTGCGCCTGGAGCGCTTCGGCGTCCTCGCCGTCGGGCTGGAGGTGCGAGCCGGGGACGAATTCCAGGCATCCGTTGCCCGGGTCGGAATCGTCGAGGAAGACGCTCAGGTTGCACACGGTGTGGGGCGGCACATCGGTCCGGTCGCGGTGCCAGGGCACGGGGGCGGCCACCTCGGGTAGCTTGATGATCATGGCGCAGGCGGTGGCGCGGACGGGGCCGCCAAGGATGGCGGCGGCCAGAAGGTGCAGGGGACTACCGTCGGTGTAGAAGCGTGCCGATGCCGGTGCGCCCTGGTCCTGCAGGTTGTGGATCCGGTAGAGGACGGCTGTATCGGTGCCGGCGGGTGTGAAGTACCAGTAGTCGGGCGACCGGAAGCCGTCATGGGTGAAGCGCCGGATCAGGCTGGCAGCCTCAATGCGGAGTGCCTCAAGCGCCACCCCAGTAACCTGCTGGGGAAGAGCGGTGTAGCCGTCCGTATGAAAGTCTCGGAGCGGCTCCTCGCCGAGTGGCGACGCTAAGGCGCCGGTCGGGCGCGGTGGATGCTGGGTCATCGTTCCCTCGCTACGGTGGGGGTGAGCTGCGTGGCGAACCAGTCGATGGTGCTGCTGAGGCCCTTGCGAAGGTCGGTCTCCGGCTTCCAGCCGCACTTCTCCCAGACCAAGGCGAGGTCGGGCCTGCGACGGCCCGGGTCGTCGACCGGGCGGTCGACGAACTTGATCGGAGACGAGGATCCGCAGAGTTCGCGGACCAGATGTGCGAGCTCCAGGACCGTGGTCTCGGCGGCGTTGCCCAGGTTCAGGGGGCCGGCGTGATGACCTGCGGCGACGGCGAGGATGCCACGGACGGTGTCGTCCACATAGCACAGCGAACGTGTCTGCGAGCCGTCGCCGGTGACGGTCAGCGGTTCGCCCGCCAACGCCTGGCGGATGAAGGTCGGTACCGCCCGCCCGTCCTCGGCACGCATCCGCGGCCCGAACGTGTTGAAGATCCGCACGATCGCGGCGTCGACGCCATGCTCTGTGCGGTAGGCGATGGTCGCCGCCTCGGCGAACCGCTTCGCCTCGTCGTACACGCTGCGCGGCCCGACCGGATTGACATTGCCCCAGTACGACTCGCGCTGCGGATGTTCAAGCGGGTCGCCGTACACCTCAGAGGTGGAGGCGAGTATGAAGCGGGCCTTCTTGCGCCGGGCCAGTTCCAGCGTGTTGAGCGTTCCCAGCGAGCCGACCTGGAGGGTCTCGATCGGCAGGCGCATGTAGTCCTGTGGGGAGGCCGGTGAAGCGAGGTGCAGCACTAGGTCAACAGCACCCGGTATCGAGAGCGGATCGGTGACGTCGTGAACCAGCAGCTCGAAACGGCCATCCGTCTGCCGATGCACGATGTTGTCCGCTGAGCCCGTAAGAAGGTTGTCAACGCACACCACGTCGACACCGCTGTCGAGCAGCAGATCGCACAAGTGGGAGCCGACGAATCCGCAACCTCCGGTGACGACGGCTCGGCGGAAAGGCGCTCGCCCCGCTAAATCCTGCCTCCTTGTGGAGGTATTCATAACACCTCTTTCTCGCAATTCGGATGAAACTTGGCATGGCTGTGCCCGCTCATGGTGCGATCAGGGTGTGGCGGGCCCAACCAGGTTCGGCACCGGCTGGTCTTCGCGAACGAATCGGGGGCCGTGCTGATCAGCCCCCAGACGACTCTGTCCCCTCGGGGAACGGTGTCCGGCCGCTCGTGGGTGAGCTCTGCGACCAGAATCCGTCCCGGCCGGTCTCCACCTGTTCGTCGTCCGGCATCCTCGGCCTGCTGCCGGCCGGGCCCTCTACCTGGCCGACACCATCTGCGTCAGCCGACCAGACGCCAAACTTCACGGCACGGATGCCCCATAGCCGCAGAGGCGTTGACGATCAGTTCGGTTGTGACCATGACTGTGTCGGCGATGACGACCGGGCTCAGCCCGTTTGTGAAACGGGCGCACACAAGGTGGCAGGCCGCCCGGTCGGCAGCAAAGCGCAGATGCGGGAGTGCTGTGCAACGAGGGCGTCTGTGTGGACTGCCCGGTGGTGGTCATCAAGGTCATCGTTTGGCTCTCGCCAAACGTGGTCCCCTGGCCCAGCACGGTGTCACCTCCGTCGGAGGCCGCCGTGGGATGCGGAGCCATGCTCGGTCGGCCCGCACTCCACGATGGGCGGCGAGTTGCGCCCTCGTTCGTGGGCGCTTATGAGAGTGCCGTCCGTGCCCGCCGCACTAGTACGGGTTCCGGACGCATTCCGTAAGACTGGTGACTGCGGCGGCGAACCGCACATTTCACGAGTGATATCACTGGAGTGATGCAGTGATCCGGCCATTTGAGATGCAACGGCTATCGCCTGCACGGACCGGCGCTCTGGGCAAAGTGTGCGCGCCTGAGCGCCAGCCCGCTTTCTGATGGTCTCCCGATTCGATGCCTCTCAAGGCCGCTGGATCACCTAAGCGATGCAACCGACGCGATGCGCGAAGCTCGCCACATAGGACGCGGTCTCAGAGGGGGAGGACCGGCGCTCAGGCTCGTTCCGCCTCTTCCGGCACGAGCCGACTCGTGAAGCCCTCGCTACGCAACCGTTCGAAAGCCGCCGCTACCTCGTCAGGAATCTCTTGCTCGATCATGAACCCTTGCCTTGGGTACACCATGAGCCGCTGCTGGGCCCCCACCAACATGTCGATGACGAGACGCGCGTCCTGGATCGAGTCGACGTACTCGGAGAGCGTCATAGGCGTGGAGGCGCTCACCCACTCGACATCCGACCAGAGCTTTCGCGCCGTTGCGTTGGCCCGTCGCTCCTCGTACGGCTTGCTGACCAATAGGACCGACGAGACGGGAACACGCTGTTCTTCGAGCAGGGCGCGGGAGAAGCGGATGTTCTCGCCTGTGTTCCTGGCCTTCGGCTCGACGATGATGGCGCTCGCAGGAACCCCCAGCTCCACCGCGCGGTCCCGGTAGTGTTCGGCTTCACCGCGGGGCATCCGCTCACGCGTGGTACGGCTGGTCGCTCCGGTGAAGACAATGAGTGGCGCCATGCCACGGTGGTACAAGTCTGCGGTGGTGTCGGCCACCCCCAGGTCGTGGCTCCCGAGTCCGATCGTCACGGAGCAAGGGCGCAGCTCGTGGCGCATCTGCTGGAAGTCCCACAGCCGCCGAGCATCCGCCCATGCCTGCGTTGAGATCACTTACCCTCGCCCTCCAATGTTCGCCAACGACTGCGCCCCGCCGCTGAAAACGTACAGCCCCGTCTCCGGGCATCACACGGAGATGGGCACCAGCCTACGTTCCGGATCACAGACGTCTTCAGGCGATGGCTCTCCTGTCCTACGCGCTCACACTGTGTGACACTCGATCGAGCAGGGTGAGGGGAGCGCGCCAATGCGGGGCATGACCGACCATCTTCCGTTCGGCAAGCGAGTCCGGTTCTACCGGAAACGCCGGGGCCTGAGCCAACGGCAGCTCGGCGATCTTCTGGGACGCTCTGAGGACTGGGTGTACCGGGTGGAGTCCGAACGCATCCCGGTGAACAACGTGAAGATGCTCGCAGACCTGGCGCACGCTCTGCGAGTGCACGTTGAGGATCTTCAGGGCACGCCAACACTCTTGGACGACCGCGGGCCGCACGCGGCCAGCATTCCGGCGATTCGAATCGCACTCATGCAGTCACGACGACTGGCGGGCTCGCTGTACGACGACCGTGAAACCGTGCGCCTTGAACGTCTCTCCTTCGCTGTCGAGGAAGCCTGGCGGCTCTACCAGAATTGCCAGTTCGCGCGCCTTGGAGCGTGCCTGCCTGGGCTATTGGCGGATGCCCGGCTGGCAACACAGGAGCGCACTTCTAGCACCGAACACGCCGAGTCACTACGGCTGTTCGCATTGGCCTGCCACGTCGCAGCGGTGCTTCTACGCAAGTTGGGCGAGACGAACCTGGCTTGGACCGCTGTAGACCAAGGCGACATGGCTGCCGCAGAGTCCGGGGACCCCGCCACAATGCTCGCCCTGCGGCGAGGTGTCGCACATGTCCAACTCGGCGCCAGCATGCCAGCAGAGGCCGTGAGCGTCACACTGGACGCGGCCGACGACCTCGAGCGCGGTTGGTGGCGCTCCACGCCGGCCTCCCTCTCGCTGTACGGGACCCTGTTCCTGAATGGGGCCGTCGCAGCCGCTCGGATGAGGAACCGTGCGCTGGCAGATCACATGATGGGTAAGGCCGACGAGGCAGCGCACCTCCTTGGAGGCGACTCCAACGAGATGTGGACGTCCTTCGGCCCCAGCAACGTAGAGATCCACCGGCTGGCGCTCGCCCTGGAGTTCGAGGACGTCCAACTGGCCGTGGACGTAGCACCCAGTGTCAGAGCGACAGGACTACCCATAGAACGACGAGGGCGGGCGCGACTGGATGTTGCCCGCGCGTACGCCGAGGCAGGGCGGACCGATGAGGCGATAGACCATCTCAAGCGTGCCTACCGGACAGCTCCCGAGCAGATCAAGGCCCACGAGTTTGCCCGGGACCTAGCGCGTCGTCTCCACAAGCGTTCCCGCCGCCGGGATGTCCAAGACCTGGCGGTGCGGCTCGGCGCCATCAAGTAGAGCCTCTTGCAAAGAGGTTCAAGGTCAGACCCGGAAGAATTTTCCGGGTCTGCCTCCCCGTCGGCTTCTACGGTCGTTGCGACCAAGCCACGCGTACGGGGAGGCATCGGAGTGCCCATGACCTACCGGCCGGACGATGGCGTCGGGTCCGACAGCAGTGGTAACGCGGTGGTGCTCCGCTGGAGTCGCCATCCGCGCTGCGTTGGTCTTGCGCGTCGTGAACTCCGCAAGGCGCTCGGCGAATGGGGCCTCTCAAGCATTGAGGACCCAGCAGTCCTCGTGCTCTCGGAGATCTTGACTAATGCGATACGGCATGGCCATTTGCGGAAAATCGGCGAGATCGAGACTCGGTATCTGCGAATCGGAAGTGGCTTACGGATCGAGGTGCATGATGGAATTCATGAATTTCGGCAGGCGATAACGGACGTCTCGGGTACCGTTCGAGATCTCCAGCGGAGGCTCATAGGTGCCTTGGCCGACCGGTGGAACAAATCTTTGGGTGCTGGGGTATCGACATGGGCAGAGTTTTACTACCCTTCGCGGGACGGCGCGACCCATGTCGACTGATGCTCGTGATGGCTATCTGCTCGCCTTAGCAGTTGACGAGGGCTCCCAGGAACTCCGGACGTCATTAGGTGTAGCGACAGTTGGGGCAGGGGCCCGGCAGGGCGGCATTTCGCCCTCGTCAAGAACTGACGCCGCTGGGCGCGAACGTCGGTGTCGATGGTGTCGACACCCCCTGAGCCGATATAACAGTGAACCGTACTGCAGTGCTTGCTCGCGGCATGTACCTACCACCCCTTCGCCGCCGCCCCGCGTGGCGCCAGAAGTTTGGAAGCGGGAAGACGTCCGGGAAGCTCTCTACGCCCGAGACTTTGGTCGAGTCTGTCACCTTGTGCGAATTGGAAGCTCTCTACGACAGAGTGATATGGCGGAGCTTACGGGCCTCAGTCAAGCCTTCCTGTCCATGCTGGAGTCAGGGGTGCGAAGACTTACCAACATCGACAAGATCGTCGAGTTGCTTAACGGTCTTGAGGTGCCAGTCGAACTAACTGGCCCCATGCTTCGATTGTAGAGATGACTTGATGGGTGTGGCGAGGTGAGCAGGAATATGTAAGGCGAGGAATTTTCTGAAAATTCTTCCACATGCAATGCATGCCGACGCGGCTTCTGGAAGGGGGGAGTTTTGGGTTCCTTTTCCTCAGTAGTCGTACTCTATGTCTTTCTCGATCCACCGCGATGCGCAACAGGTGACCCTGGATTACCCGGGTGATATCACGACTGTGATGTGCGAAGTCGCCCCACTGGAAGCAGGGTTATGGCCAGTGGATGAGCAGCCCACAAGTTCGGGCTGACGTCCAGGAACACATGGTTCCGGCAGTGCAGGCGCCTCAGCGCCGCATAACCGCGAGGCATCGTGCCGCCTACAAGCACCGCCCCCGCTCCACCCGAAACACCTCGGACACCCGGGGGCGGTTCCTGGCGTCTCCAGCGCCAGATTGCACCACCGCTCAGCGGCTGCATCCCCGCAGCCGCAGGATCCCTGGGCCACTCGCTGGCTGAGCGGCCCCGATGAGAGGAGAGCCGAGTGACCACGACCACGAAAGGCACGAAGGCCAAGGAAGGCGGCGGGACCAGCGTCAGCCTGATGGTCGCCGTCGAGCAGCTCGCCGTGGCCCACGACCGCAGCGAGGCGGAGCGGTCCGACATCACCAGCTCGCAGAACAGCGCGGGCGATGACGGCGACAACCGCGACCTGAACCTTCCCAAGGAGTAGGAGGCACCATGGAGCACCGGCTCGTCACTGGTATCGAGAAGGCGCTCGGCTGGGGCGGGCCGGGGCCCGTGGGCACCGCGTTCGCTCGCGGGCACCTCGCCGACCCGGACCTGATTACCCGCCTGATGACCCCGAACCGGCTGCTGGAAACCATCCGGCACCGCCACCTCGCCAACCCCCAGCTGCGCTGCTACGCGGCGGGAGACGAGGTACACCCCTCACTCTTCCTGTCCACCAACGTGAACCGACGCAGGCAGGCCGTCAGCCAGGCCGATATGGCGGCCCTCGGCCGCATCCTCAACGGCGGCGGAACCGTGGTCCTGGACCACGTCGACTTCTTCGATCCGACGCTGGAAGTCGCCTGCCGTGCCCTGGGCTGGTGGTCCGGTGAGCTCACCTCCGCCAACGCTTACCTGGCCGTCGGCGACACGGACGGTTTCAATCTCCACTGGGACGACCACGACGTGATCGCCGTCCAGCTCTCCGGCGAGAAGTCCTGGGAGGTCCGAGGCCCATCGCGGCCGGCACCCATGTACAGGGACGCCGAACGCAACCTGACCCCGTCGGAGGAGGTGCTCTGGAAGGGCACCATGCGGGCCGGTGACGTCATGCACATACCCCGCGGCTTCTGGCACACCGCGACGAGGATCGGTTCCGGCGACGACGGTCACTCCCTCCACGTAACCTTCGGCCTCACCAAGCGCACCGGCGTCACCTGGGCCAACTTCCTGTCCGACGCCGCACGCGCGGACGAAGACTTCCGTATGGACCTGGAGCGAAGCGACGGCACCGCCGACGGCGCCGTACTCGCCGCGAAACTGACCGACCTCGCCCGCGAGTACGACCCCAAGCGGTACCTCGCCGAACTACGGGCGAACACCCCGCCCGCTCGGCACATGCCCCACATCCCGGTGTTCGGCCCGCTCGAATACGTCGCGGCCGTCACCGAGTTCGAACCGGTCATCACACCCTCCGGCGACACGGTCCAAGTGGTCGGCGGCGGCAAGCGCCTCACCTTCCATGGCCGCGCAGAACCCGGCCTCCGCAGCCTCCTGTCCGGGCACCCGGTGCGCCTCTCCGACAACGACGAAGACCTCAACACGCTCGCCGAGCACCTGATCCAGGAGGGGCTGTGCGCACCGCTGACCGCCGAATCGCTCTCGGCCTATACCGGACTGGTCACACCCGGCACCTACTAGAGGGCGCACTGGAGCTGGGTGTCACGGACCTCGACACCGCGTTCAACTACCACCACTTTGCCTCGCACCGGACCCTCGCGGCGATCGCCGGCGACCTGCTCCCCGCCTTCACCATCTCCACGAAGGTCGGCTACTTCCCCGACGGCCACGACTTCGACCCGGCGCGGCTTCGCGCTGCGGTCGAGCAGTCGGCGAGGGAACTCGGCCGCACTCCGGACACGGTGCTTCTGCACAACCCCGAGTCCTCGGTTGAGGGCTTCGCCTGCGCGTGCACCGTGCTCCGGGAGATGCGCGACGCGGGACTCTGCAAGAACTGGGGGTTTTCTACCTGGGACCCGAGGCGTCTCCTCGAAGCCCACTGGGCCATCCCACGTCCCGACGTGGTGATGGTCCGCGCCGGCCTGACGGTCTCCGCCGCGATCCTCAACGCAGTGGACGAGCTCGTCGACCGTGCAGAGATCACCGAGCTGTGGGGCATGGCTCCCTTCGCGGGAAAAGCGGACGACTCGATATGGCAGACCGTGGACACCTCCACGTTTCTCCTCCCGGGCCAGCAGGGCGGAGCGCTGCAGACAGGCGTCGCCACAGCGTTCGCGATACCCAAAGTCACCCGACTCGCGGTCGGCACCTCCGTCGTCGAGCATCTCGCCGAAGCGGTCTGTGGCTCGCGACTTGAGGTCAGCACCGAAAGGGTGACGGAGTATCGGGCGCTGTTGCGTGAGAGGGCTACCGTGAGCGCAAGAGCCCTGTCCAGGAAGGACCGATAGTGCAAGCCACCTTGGATGACCTCTCGACCGTTGCGCTCGATGACGTCCTCGATGACGTCGAGCGGCGGCTCGGACGGCAGCTCAAGAGGGAGGATGGCCACTTCAGCAAGTACAACGGCACCGCCGGCTTCCGAACCGACGAAGCCACGTGGGTTCGGCTCGCCTGGCGACGCACGGTGGAGATCGACTCCCAGGCTTGGACCGGTTACGAGGCTGCAGCTGCCATCGAAGGCGTGCCTCGTCCCGACTGGTTGGCAGCAGCCGTCTGGACCGACCAGACACGCGGCGTGGTGTGGCGTGCGGACGAGATGACGCTCGTAGAAGACGGGGCTCTCTCCGCCACAGGCGACATCACCTCGGATCCCGGACTGCCGGAGCAGTGGTGGATGGACCTGAGGATCGCGCTTGCCAACCTCTCGGAACACTCCACAGACCGCGTGTCCATGGGCCAAGCCCACCTCACTCGGCGAATCCACGAGGTCTACGGGAAGGACATCGACACCACGATCGCCGACTGGGCCTGCGCCCACGGAGATCTCGGCTACGCCAACCTCTGCGGCCCTGGTCTGTCGATCATCGACTGGGAGAGCTGGGGTATGGGCCCAGTTGGATGGGACGCGGCCTGTCTGTGGTCCGCTTCCCTGACCGTGCCGGCGCTCGCAGAACGAGTACAGACCCTGTTCTCCGACGTCCTTTCGACTCGCAGCGGCAAGCTGTCCCGCCTGCTACTCTGCGCCAACGTCGAGCGCGCCTTCCGCCGGACAGGAAGGAAGGCACCGCTGACCGACACCATGGCTGAACTCGCTGCCTCGCTGATTGGCGAACTGCAATAGAGCACCAACGGGACTCGGTCTCACATGACCGTTCTGCTGATGAGCGGCCCTGCCCTTCGGCTCCCCCCGTGGCCGGAGGGCAGGGCTCCACCACGAGATTTGCCACGTTGGTCCGGCCGATCACACGTGCGATGGGGAAGCCAATGGTGCCCGTGGTTGACGCGCGCACCTCCCACCCGCACACGTGTGATCTTTATGTTCCCGCTGCCGGCGGCGGCTGAATTGTTGGCCCTCGTTGAGACTCCCTCATCTGGACCGAGGCGCGTCGGGCTGGTCGCCGTGCCTTTCGAGCAGGGGAGTCGCGGTATGGGCTCGCTGGAACGCCACCTGGGACCCACCTCTGCAGCCCCTTCGGCAAGGCTCCGATCGGTCTGTCGGCGATGTCGGCCTGGGGGAGGTCAGGCTGCTCGATGCTCGATTCGTAAATGTGCACCGGTTATTGACGGGGACTCCTCTGTAGCAGCATCAGCCTGTGAGGCGGCCACGTCTGCGGTGTCCACCCCGGAAGCAGAGACCGCCAGTTCGAACCACGTCTTCTTCCCCGCCGCGCAAGGCTGTGAGCCCCACACGGTTGCCAAGGCGGCAACGAGGAACAGGCCACGCCCGTTTTCGTCCATCACGTCGGCCTGGGAGGGGCGTACCAAGGTGGGGTCGGCGTCGGTGACTTCTACGCGCAGCCGCTCTCCGATATACCGCACGGACACCACGCACGCAGCCTGCGTGTGCGTGACCGAGTTCGCGATTACTTCTCCGGCCAGCAACTGCAGGTCGTTAGTCAGCTCCTCATCGAGGATCAGCCCGAGTCGCTGCGCGCGGCGGACAACACGGTCTCGTGCGGCTGGCACCGCCTCCACCGAGGGGGGAACAGTGAACGCGTAGGGCGAATCTCCGGACTGGCGGGGCATGGCTGTGACCTCTCGCGGGGGCGGGAGCGATGGCGTCAACGCGATCTCCCACAAGTGAATGGATCGCTCGCCGACTTCACCGGGTGCGTCCACAGGTGATCCAACGAAACCGTCAGCAGCCCGGCAGGTGGCGGACGACCACCATGGACCACCGGCGGCCTGCCCCCCTATCGCTGAGGTGATATCACCGCCGCAATGTCATTGAGAGCGGGTCGGTCATTCACACGGCGGCAACAACCGAACAATCCGCGCGTTGGCGAACGCACTCCGCCCCTCCTCCTCTTGCGGTCCATGCCCACAATTCCGCGACGTCGGGTCCCGCCTCCCCACGCGGGCGACGGGATCTTGATCGCGAAGTGTCAGCCGGCGAGCTTCGCTAGGGCCGCGTCGATCCTGGACAGTGTGCAGTCCTTGCCGAGGACCTCCAGGGACTCGAAGAGAGGCAGGCCGACCGTGCGGCCCGTGACGGCGACGCGCACCGGGGCCTGGGCCTTGCCCAGCTTCAGGCCGTGCTCCTCGCCGGCGGCCAGGACCGCTTCCTTGAGGGACTCGGGGCTGGTCCAATCGGCCGTCTCCAGCTTGGCGCGGGCCGTGGCCAGGAGGACTGCCGGCTCGCCTTTCATCGCTTTGGTCCAGGACGCCTCGTCCTCCACCGGCTCCTTCAGGAAGAGGAAGTCGACGTTCGCTGTGATGTCCGACAGGACGGCCAGGCGGGTCTGGGCATGCGGGGCGATCGCCTCCCAGGCGGCCTGGTCGAAGTCCTCGGGCGCCCAGTTGGCATACGGGGTTCGCAGCCACGGCTCGCATGCCGCGATGAACTTCTCCAACGGCAGGGCGCGGATGTACTCGCCGTTGAACGCGGTCAGCTTCTTGATGTCGAAGAAGGCCGGGGAGGTGTTCACGTCCTCGACGCGGAACTTCTGCTCCAGCTCCTCGTACGGGAGGAGCTCGACGTCGTCGCCGGGGCCCCAGCCGAGCAGCATGAGGTAGTTGGTCATCGCCTCGGGCAGGTAGCCCTCGGCGAGGTAGTCCTCAAGAGCGACCTTGTCGCGGCGCTTGGACAGCTTCTGCCGCTTCTCGTTCACGATCACCGGCAGGTGCGCCCACATCGGGGGCTTCGCGCCGAGGGCCTCCCACAGCAGCTGCTGCTTGGGCGTGTTCGACAGGTGCTCGTCACCGCGGATGACGAGGGTGATGCCCTCGTCCAGGTCGTCGACGACGTTGGCGATCAGGAAGACTGGAGAGCCGTCGCCGCGGGCGATGACGAAGTCCTCGATCGCCGAGTTCGGGAAGGACGGCTCACCTCGGATCAGGTCCACGACGACCGTCTCGCCCTCCGTGGGCGTACGGAACCGCAGCGCCCGGCCCTCCACGTGTTCCAGGCCCCGGTCCCGGCAGAAACCGTCGTAGCCGAGGTGCTGCGATCCGGTCCGCTCCTGCACCTGCTCACGGGTGCAGTCGCAGTAGTACGCGCGGCCCTGCGCGTAGAGCTGCTGGGCGGCCTCGCGGTGCCGGTCGGCGTTGTGCGACTGGAAGTAGGAGCCCTCGAACGTGGGATCGTCCTTGGAGATCCCGATGGACGCGAGCGCGCTGATGATGCCGTCGATCCACTCGGGCTTGTTGCGTGCCGTGTCGGTGTCCTCGATGCGCAGGACGAACTTGCCTCCCGACTGTCGTGCGACGGCCCAGTTGTAGAGAGCCGACCGAGCTCCGCCAACATGGAACATTCCAGTGGGAGACGGGGCGAAACGCACGCGTGTGGAGGCATCAGGCATACAGGCAGCTTACAGATTTCAAACGGCCGCTCGGGTCACCGTGGACGATCCCAGTATTCAGCTCTACCGAAGATCCTGCGATGCCTTCTGGCTGAGGGCAAGGCGCTGCTGGGCGGTGGAGTGCGCAACGAGTTCGGTGGAGACTTCTTCATGATCCGGCGGATCGGGGACTTCCGTTGCGTTGCACCGCCACGCAATTAATCCCCAGGGCATCGAGCGTTGGCAGGGATGGCGGACCTGCATAGCTCTGGCACCTCCTGGACTTGTGGGTGTAGCCGGACAGAGTGTCCGGTCTGTTCCAGGCCCGAGAGCGGATGTTGAACATGGCACCGCAGCCCGACTCGCTGCCTGATCTCGCAGTCTGCTCGGCCGCTACCGTGAATGACGGAACAAAGTTGGGGAGGCAGCGCGCATGCGTGGTCTTGGTGATCACCTCAGCATAGGAGAGCGGATCGCGTTCTACCGCGAGCGCCGGGGCTACACGCAGCCCGTCCTCGCCGGCCTCGTCGGACACAGCACCGACTGGCTGTCGAAGATCGAGCGAGGAGTGCGAAAGCCGCCGAGAATCGACAAGCTCGCTGAACTCGCTCGCGTGCTGCGTGTCCCGCTCGGCGACTTGATGGGGCAGCCCGTCCTCTTGGAGGACGAGGAAAAGCACATGGACGACGTGCCAGCGGTCCGCGATGCGCTGATGAGCCCTCGACGGCTCTCCAAGCTGCTGTTCGGTCCCACGGCGGAGCGGCAGTTGCCGAGGCCGGAGCAGGCGCAGGTCTTCGTCGAGCGCAGCTGGGGCGACTACCAGGCTGGCGCTCTTGGCGATGTCATCGCCGCCCTGCCCGGTCTGCTGAGGACTGCCCAGGAGTTGGAAGACCTTCCGCCTGGCGATCAGCGGCGACGTGGCCTCGCCGTCTCGGCCCGTACGCATCACCTGGCGGCAACCACCCTCGCCAAGGTCGGCGAGTCCGACTTGTCGTGGCTCGCGGCCGAGCGCGCCATGCGGGCCGCGGACGAATCCGAGGACCCGCTGTCGCTCGTCTCCGCCGCACGCTCCGGTACGCACGCACTGCTGGCCAACGGGCGATACGAGGACGCCCTCGAACTGGGCGATACCGCCGCGGCCTGGCTCGCCAGTCGGGTTCGCGACGACGACCCGGCCGCCTTGAGCCTGCTTGGCATGATTCATCTGCGGGCTGCTGTGGCCGCTGCACGGCACCAGGATCGGCACACCGCCAACTCCCTGTTGGAGAAGGCGAAGCGGCTCGCCGACCGGCTCGGTTCCGACGAGAACTACTGGCAGACCTGCTTCGGTCCGACGAATGTCGAGCTGCACCGCCTGTCGATCGAGCTTGACCTGGAGAACATCCCGTACGTCGTCGAACATGGCGGCATCGACGTTTCCCACATGCCGGCGGAACGCGCCGTGTCTCATCGCATCGACTACGCCCGCGGCCTCTGCCTCAGAGGTCGCGTCGACGAGTCCTTCAGCGAACTGCGGGAGGCCGAACGCACCTCGCCCCAGCTCGTGCGGAACAATCCACGGGTACGCGAGACCCTTCGCGACCTGAGGAAGCAGTCCCCGGTCACGGGCGGCGGCCACTCGTCCGAGCTGCTGGCCATGGCCCAACGATGCAGGGCGGTGCAGTGAGTTCGATGCAGGGCAAGGTGCTGGGCGTCGTCGGATCGAGCGCCGGCGGGATCGAGGAACTTCGTACAGGGCTCGTGGCCCCGGCGCTCGAACGGGGCTGGACGGTTGCGGTCACGCTCACACCGACCGCAGGTCAGTGGCTCAGCGCGAGCGGCGAGACGGCGCAGCTCGAGGGGCTGACCGGCCTTCCCGTGCGGTCCGAATCACGCCTGCCGGGTGACTCCCGGCCGCATCCGCCCGTGGACTGCTACGTCGTGGCCCCGGCAAGTGCCAACACCGTCGCCAAGCTCGCCCTGGGGATCTCAGACAACCAGGCGTTGACACAGGTCAACGAAGCCATCGGAACACTGGACCTTCCGCTAGTCGTCTGGCCGCGTGTGAACGCCGCGCACGCTCGCCACCCTGCGTGGGAAGGGCACATCAAAACTCTTCGCAGTTCAGGGGTGCGGTTGATCTACGGAGAGGAGGTATGGCCGCTCGCCGAGCCGCGGGCTGGGATGCCGGGACGCCGGTACCCGTGGGAAGCCGTACTAGACGCGGCCAGCAGGGCAGTCTCCTGACAGTTCCACCAATAAGTCGTGGAAGTAAGAGCAATTGGACCCGGACAGTCTGTCCGGGCCCTTCGTCTTGACCGGCTCCAGTCTGAGGGCATCACCGGCTAACGGAGGGAACGGATGCCCGATCAGGGATTGAGCGCGGCGCTTCCCGGCGCAACGACGTGGGGCGACGCATCCAGAAGCTCCCCGAACGCACGCACGGATGCGATGGGTGGCAATGACTTCTCATCTCGATGCTCGTCTGATGCCGCCCCAACGTCAGCGAGCATGGAGCGCATCGCCGTGAGCGCTGCAAGAAGCGCCCCCACGCCAACTAGCCGCACCCGGCTCTGCAGCCTCTGCCGATGCCACCTGAGTCGGTACAACAGTGAAGACCTCTGTTCCGGCTGCGCTCGCAGTGGGATAGCCGTACAGCCTGCGCTCTGCGTTCCACCCCGTGTATGGGCTCGCCAGGACGTCCGAGACGCCCTGTTACACAAGGACTTCGGCAGGCTGTGCCAACTCGTGCGAGAGTACGGCCACCTCCGTCAGGAGGACATGGCCGTCCTCACGGGGCTGAGCCAGGCATTTCTGTCGATGCTGGAATCTGGCCAGCGACGCCTCACCAACATCGATCGGATCACCCTACTCCTGGACGGCTTGAACGCGCCCGTCGACATCACAGGGCCGATGCTCCGCCCCTTAGCTGCCGCTCCAGGCCCACCTCTGTGGACAGCGTCCTGATGTTCAACCGCAGATCGTGATCTTGTCGTCAGACGTCGCTTGCATAACAGATCATGCCGCCGCACCGAGCGCTGGATGGGTGAGAGGATCAAGATCCGTCAAGAACTGGATCTCGGCAGGGGGAGTGGCGGGGTGGCGAAGAGATCGGCGCTGCGTGGGTATCTGTTGGAGGAGGCGCTGGCCTGGCTTCTGCGGCACAGCGGCTACCGTCTACTCGTCGACGCGAGCCAAGATCGAACTGAGCTGACAGGGTCCGGCGGTACGCTCCGAGTTCGTGGGCGCGGCGCGGTTCACCAGGTGGACGTGCTCGGGGAGTTCGCCTTCACGCCCGCTTTCTCTCTCCCTGTCCGTTTGTTCCTTGAGGCCAAACATTACCGGGAGCCGTGTCGGCTGGAGGTCGTACGCAACGCCCACGGCGTACTGCACGACGTCAATGAGAACTTCATGGACTACGGGGGCACCCGGCCCAGGCGACGGTTCCAGTACACATACGCGCTGTTCTCCGCCAACGGTTTCACGCCGGAGGCTCAGCGGTATGCCCTGGCCCATCAGATCTCCCTGGTGGATCTATCCGGCGAGTCCTTTACCTGGTTGCGCAACGCGATCAAGACCACGGCAGCCGAGTTGTACAAGGCGCAGGGAGACCATGCCGTGGAGCGTTTTCCCGTGGCATGGATGCGCAAGCAGCTCCGTGAAGCTCTCGGGACCTGTCCGCCGGGGGTTCCCCTGTCAGGCGATACAAATGCTGTCCAGTTCCGTGCCTCCGCATCGGTGTTCCTCGCAAACTTCGTCGATGCCCTGGAACAGCACGCTTCGGCTGAACTCCTGATGGGATTCCCTGCGGCTCCGTTCATCCTTCCGCTGGTCGCGGAGGACCAGGAGAGCTTCCTGTCCTACGTCGAGCAGTCTCCTGACCATGCTGTACGCCTGCGTCGCTTCGGGCAGGCAGCAACCGCCGAGTGGGAGTTGTTCCCGCGTGTGGACGAAGAAGCCTACCGCTTGGCCTTCAAGTTGCCGGAGCACATCGAGGAGTGGATCAGCGGCGTTGCCGAGAAGGAGCGGCAGCGCACCATGGATGTCAAGGCGCAGTTCCTGTCGAGCATCACGATCTACCGCATGAACGGCAGCGGTGTCAGGGCCTATCAACTCCATTACGAGCCGAGCGAGCTGCGTCAGATCTCCGGCGGAAGCCATTAGCCGGCCCGAGTGATCTGCGGTGTCGAGCCAGTCCTGCAGCCGATCCGCCGGATCCGCCGATGACGTAACCCCCCTCCCGTCCGCAAGATCCCGCCCTGACCTGCGGGCCCTCCGCCGTAGTGAGCTGATCCCCCGCTCGTTGTCAGTCCCGCCCTTTAGGATTCCTTCCGAGGGTTCAGCCGGGCTTCCTGATCGCGTCGACAGGAATACGGCGGGCGTACGCGGACCAGCAGACACAGACGGGGAGCGGCATGCGGGAAGGCCGGTGGACGACGGTCACCGAGTCCGATTACGAGCACGAGCGCCGCGGTCTCGAAGCGATCCGTCGGCGTCTGCCGGACGAGGAGCCGTGGCGCGCCTGGTCGAACTTTACGTTCACCGCGGCCAGCGGTCACGTACGCGAGATCGATCTTCTGGTGACGGCACCGGCCGGCGTGTTCCTGATCGAGCTGAAGGACTGGCACGGCTCGGTGCACGGCGGCGGCAACGACTGGGTGCAGACCACGCCCGGCGGGACCAGGCGCCGGCACGGTAATCCGCTGCATCTAGCGAACCGTAAGGCCAAGGAGCTGTCGGGGCTGATCAACGGCGGTTCCCGTGGTCCCGGAGCCCGCACGAGGATCTGGGTGGGTGAGGCGGTCTGCTTCACCGACGACAGGCTGCGGGTGATGCTTCCGGCCGCCGACATGAACGGCGTGTTCACGGTCAAGCAGCTGGTGGAGATGCTGGCCGAGCCGCCGTCCGACGCCAGGCACCGGATCACGGCCGAGACCTCCCGCCAGGTCGACGCCGCCCTGAAGAGACTGGGTATCGCACCGATCCGCCGACAGTACGAGGTCGGCGGCTATCTCCTTGACGCCAAAGCCTTCGACTCCGGGCCTACCTGGGCCGACTACCAGGGCCGCCACTCCCAGCTGCACGATCTGGCGCGGGTGCGGGTCTTCCTCAGCGAGCGGGGCGCATCCGACGACGAGCGCCGCTCGGTGGAGCGGGCCGCCGCACGGGAGGCCATGGTGCTCAGCCGGTTCCGGCACCCGGGCGCGGTGCAGCTGAAGACATATCTGCCGTCAGGGCATCCTGCAGGCCCGGCGATCCTCTTCGACTACCACCCCGAGACGCTGCGCCTGGACGACTACCTGGTCGAGCACGGGCAGCAACTGGAACTGGAGGGCCGCCTCGCCCTGGTGCGCCAGCTCGCCGAGACGGTGCGCTCCGCGCACTCCCGACGGGTTCACCACCGCACGCTGTCAGCGCACGCGGTACATGTCGTGCCGCGCGACCGCGGTCCGCGCGGGCGGGAGCTCGGCGAGGAGCAGCGCTGGCTGCGGCCGTGGCTGCAGATCGCGGACTGGCAGATCGCCAGCGGCCATAGCACCAGCAACGGCCGGCCGCTGACCCTGGCACCCACTAATCTGTCCCGTTCCCACGTCTCGGAGCAGGCCGACCCCTATCTGGCTCCTGAGCTGCTCCTCCCGAAGGCCGATCCGGTGCGCGTGGATGTCTACGGGCTGGGCGTGCTCACGTATCTGCTGGTCACCGGGCAGGCCCCGGGGGCGACCCAGAACGAGGTCCTGGCGCACCTGGAGGCCGGCGGGAGTCTGCGCCCCAGCGCACTGGTCGACGGGCTGCACCCGGACATCGACGAACTGGTGGAAGCGTCCACCGCGTACGAGCCGGGTCGGCGGCTGTCCACGGTCGACGACTTCCTGGAGATGCTGGAGTACGTCGAGGAAGCGTTCGCCGATGAGCCCGCAGGGGATGAGGCAAAGACCGCAGGCGCAAACGTAAGCGGGGCCGGGGACAACGGTCCGGCATCCGGCGGCGACCGGCCCGAGCCTGAGAAGGATCCGCTGGAGGCGGTCGCCGGGGATGTGCTGGCCGGCCGCTGGGAGGTCGTGCGCCGACTCGGCACGGGCTCGACATCGCGGGCGTTCCTGGTGCGGGACCTGGAGGGCGAGCCGCGGCGGAGCGGGGCCCTGCCGGTGGCGGTCCTGAAGGTCGCTCTGAGCGAGGCCAAGCACGCGGTCCTGGACCGGGAGGCCGCGGTCCTGGGCCGTATCCACCGGGATTCCAGCATCATCTCGCTGTACGAGCCGGAACCGCTCACGCTGGCCGGCCGCCGGGTCCTGGTCCTTGAGTACGTGGGCGACAGCCGGGAGCCGAAGGACCAGGACGCAGGTGCCGGGGGTGCTGGCAAGGGGCCGCGCCGCCGCGAGGACACCGTCGCGCGCCAGCTGCGGGACAACGGCCGCCTCGGCATGGACCAGCTGGAGGCGTACGGGAAGTACCTGTTCGGTGCGGTGGAACACCTGGAGGCGGAGGGGATCTGGCACCGGGACCTCAAGCCGGACAACATCGCGATCCGGATCCGCCCCAACGGCACCCGGCAGCTGGTGTTGATCGACTTCTCCTTGGCCGGGTACCCGGCCAAGGAGATCGAGGCGGGCACCGAGGGTTACCTCGACCCCTTCGTGGGGATCGTCACGCGCGGCTCGTACGACGGGCACGCCGAGCGGTACGCGCTGGCGGTGACGCTGCACGAGATGGCGTCGAACGAGCTGCCCCGCTGGGGCGACGGCTCGGTCACCGCCCGGCAGACGGACCCGGAGAAGTGGCCGTATCCGCAGCTTGCCGTCGACGCCTTCGAGCCAGCTGTCCGGGACGGCCTAGTGGCCTTCTTCCGCAAGGCGCTGGCCCGGGATGTGAAGGACCGTTTCCCGGACCTGAAGCCGATGGAACGGGCCTGGCAGCGCATATTCCTGGACGCGCAGCGTACGACGGCACCGAGCAGCGGCCACGCCGAGAAGACCGGGCGAGGCACGAAGAACGCCGGGGACATGTCCGGCGCAGCGGCCGGGCCGGCTGCGGTTGCGGCCGCGGAGCCGCGCATCGGGCGGGAGGACGACGACGCCCTGGCCGAGCAGGTACGCGACCAGCAGGCCGAGCGCGCCGACCGCAGCACACCGCTGTCGGTCGCCGGTCTGACGCTCTCGGCGCAGTCGCAGCTGTTCGCGATGGGGCTGAACACCGTCGGCGACGTCCTGGACTACTCAGCACGGAAGTTCCTCACCGCGCCAGGCATGGGCTCACGCACCCGGGAGGAGATCCAGCGCAGGCAGAAGGAGTGGAACGCCCGCCTGGGCAAGGCGGCCCCCGCACCGCTGAGCCCGGAGGCCCGTAAGGCGGCCGGCCAGGAGCTCTCGGAGCTGGAGCAGGCGGTCGCCGACTCGGTCGTCTCTGTCGGCCGGGACGTGCGCGATCCGCTGGTGCTCGGACGGCTGAGCCTCGACGCGCTCGCCTCCCGCCTGGTGCCCAAACCATCCGGCGGCAGCGCCCGGTCCAACGCCACGGAGCGGGAGGCGATCCGCCTGCTGCTGCGCCTGCCGAACGAGGAGGGCGTGCTGCCGGACGGTCTGCCCTGGGTCCGGCAGCGGGACGTCGCCGAGGCGCTGGGGCTGACCGCAGGCCGTATCCCGCAGATCGTGAAGAAGGCCCGCGAGCGCTGGTTCAACGACCCGGCCCTGGGACTGCTGCGCGAGCAGGTGGTGGAGTTGCTCGCCGAGCGCGGCCGGGTGGTCCCTGCCGTCGAGCTCGCCGACGCGCTGATCGCTAGGCGGGGCACCCAGATCGCGGAGCGGCGCGAGAGGCGCGCGCTCGCCCTGTCGATCCTGCGTGCGGTGGTGGAGCGGGAGAGCTACGACAACGAGTCGCCGCAGCTCTTCCGCTACTTCCACGCTCGGATGCCGCAGGGCGCCGACCCGGTCCTCGGACTGCTCGCCCTGGACGTCCGGGAGGGTGTCGACGGCCCGGACACCCCGACGCTCCCCGCCCTGCAGGCATACGCCCTGAACCTGGGCGCGCGGGCCGACAAGCTGGCGGCGCTGGAGTCGCTGCCGACCGCGAGCACGGTCCTCACCGATCTGGATGCGGTGCGCCGCCCGCCGGGCAGCCTGGGCTGGGACGAGCGGCGTACCGCCGAGATCGCGGTCGCCGCCTCTGCCTCGGCCGCGCTCACTCCGCGTCTGGAGATCTACCCGCGCGACCTGAGCCTGGTACGCGCACTGCGCATCACCCAGGCCGGTGTGGTCGCGGTGCAGCCGGGTGTCGAGGAGGACCGGCAGCCGGGCCTGACTGTGGACGCCCTGCACAAACGGGTCACCACCCGCTTCCCCGAGCTGGGCACCGACCCGCTGGCTCCACGTGAGCTGCCCACCGGCAGCGCCCTGGTGCGCGACCTGAAGCAGGCCGGTTTCGAGCTGAAGCTGGCCACCCGCTACGACGGGGTGCTCCGGCTGGTCCCGGACCGTCCGGCCGGGGACGCAAGCGCCGGGCTGACCTCGGCGAGCTGGGGCGCCTCTGCGGCACGGCGGTCCGCCCCGACCCGGTACGACGAGGACACCGCGGTCGCCGCCGCCGTCAAAGCGGAACAGCGGCTCGCCCACTCAGCGCGGCAGGACGGCTTCCGGGTGCTGACCGTGCCGCAGCGCCGGGCCGAGGAGGCGGTACGGCTGCTGACCGAGGCGCCGTACGGGGCTCGACCCCTATCGCTGACCGGACTGTTCGTCGCGGAGCTACGAGGTGTGGTGGGCGAGGCGGCCCGTCCGACTTGGGAGACTGTGCTGAAGGCGGACGCCGCGGAGATTGGCAGCCGTCCTCACCAGCAGCTGCGCATCCGCACCGACAAGGCGTGGGGGCGTCTCGAGCCGAAACTGCGGGAGCGGCTGGCGGCCCGGCGGGACGGCAGCCCGCTGCTGCTCACTGACACCGCGGTCCTCGCCCGGTACGACGCGTTCGACCTGCTCGGGCGGCTCGCGGAGGAAGCTCGGCAGGGCGGCAGCCCGCTGTGGCTGCTCGTCGCGCAGTCCGACCCGGCGCGGGCACCGCGACTGGCCGGGCAGAACGTGCCCTACCAAGCCGGGTTCGACGAGTGGATCGTCGTGCCGGACGCGTGGGTGGCGCGCAGGCATCTGGTTCCGGACGCCTGAGTCCGCTCCTATTCTTCGTTGTTTCGTCTCACTTCTCACAGGAGCTGTTCGTGATCGACCGCAAGAGCCTCCTCGCTGACCTACAGAAGCAGGTCAAGGCCGCGGAGACCGACCTTGAGCAGCAGGTCAAGGCCGTCCCCGAGGTCGGGGCGCGGCTGCGAGGCGAGTACGACCAGGCCCGGAAGCTGGGACGTACGGCGGCCACCTGGAACGCCTGGCTCGGTGAGCGGATCACTCAGGTCGCGGTGGCCTGGGTGCTCGGTACGGTCTTCGTGCGGTTCAGCGAGGACAACGGGCTGATCCCCGAGCCGTACATCACCGCCCCCGAAGTGGCCGGGCGGGAGATCGCACAAGCACGCTACGAGGAATACCTGGAGAAGGCCGCCGACCCGACTTACCGGGGATGGCTGGAGACCGCCTTCGCCGAGCTGGGCGCTGGGCAGGCGGGGCGGCTGCTGTTCGACCCCGACCACAACCCGCTATTCCAGATCCCGCTCTCGCACGACGGTGCGGGCGCGCTGCTCGCGTTCTGGCGGGAGCAGCGGGTCGAAGAGGGAGATGGCGACGGTGACGCGGTGCACGTGCTCGTCCACGACTTCAGCGACCCGCTGAGCGAAGACGGCACCGAGGGCTGGGACACCCGGTTCCTTGGCGACCTGTACCAGGACCTCAGTGAGGCGGCCAGGAAGACGTACGCGCTGCTGCAGACGCCGGAGTTCGTGGAGGAATTCATCCTCGACCGGACGATGACGCCGGCAGTCCGCGAATTCGGCTTCGAAGAGCTGAAGATGATCGACCCGACCTGCGGGTCCGGGCATTTCGTGCTTGGCGCTTTCCGGCGGCTGGTGCGGATGTGGGCCGAGCAGCGGCCCCAAGTGGGCCCGTACGAGCGAGTGCGGGCGGCCCTGCAATCGGTTCACGGGGTGGACCTCAACCCGTTCGCCATCGCGGTGGCCCGCTTCCGGCTCCTGGTCGCGGCGATGGCCGCGAGCAGCATCCGGACCTTCGCGGGGGCGCAGTCGTACGAGTGGCCCATCCAACTCGCGGTCGGCGACTCCCTCATCAAGGACCGGCAGCTGGAACTGCAGCTGGGCCTGGGGCTCGGGGCAGAGGCTGCCGGTGATCCATTGGCCGAGTTCTCTTACGCGACGGAGGACGTGCACGAGTACGACCGAATCCTGGAGCCAGGGCGGTACCACGTGGTGGTCGGCAACCCGCCGTACATCACCGTCAACGACAAGAGCCTCAATCAGCTATACCGGGAACTGTATGACGCGTGCGCGGGCACGTATGCGTTGTCGGTGCCGTTTGCCCAGCGGTTCTTCCAGCTGGCCAAGCGGGGCGGGGGCGACGGGTCAGGCGCCGGGATGGTGGGCCAGATCACCGCGAACTCCTTCATGAAGCGGGAGTTCGGCACGAGGCTCATTGAGGAGTACTTCGCCCACAAGGTCGAGTTGACGGAGGTCATCGATACGTCGGGCGCGTACATCCCAGGGCACGGGACACCAACCGTGATCTTGGTGGGACGGCCGCGTGAGGGATCTAAGCGGCAGGCGACCATTCGGACGGTGCGGAGTGTGCAGGGGGAGCCTTCGGCGCCGGAGAATCCAGAGGAGGGCGTGGTCTGGCAGGCGATCGTGGAGCAGATTGACCGGCCAGGGAGCGCAGGACAATGGGTTTCGGTGGATGATCTGACGCGGGACCGCTACTTCGGGAAGCAACCGTGGATCCTAGCCGATGGCGGCCTGGAAATGGTCGAGCAATTGGGGAAAAGCTCAAATCTTCGCCTTAGTCAGATTACTCAGTCCATTGGTCGCACAACCAAGTCCGGTGCAGATGACGCCTACTTCCTGCCTGACGACGCTACAGCCACTCGCCTTAGGATTCCGGAGAACACTCGATACCTTGTGACGGGGAACGCGGTGCGGGACTACAGGATCTGGAATCGCGTAACTCTAGTAAATCCCTACGAGGACTCTGCGAACTCAGTTTTCATCACCGATGCAACGCCCGTCGCGGCGAGCTACCTTTGGCCATACCGCCACCCCCTAAGTCGACGCCTCCTGTTCGGAAAGACCATCATCGAACACGGAAAGCCCTGGTTCGCCCACCTTGAGAACTACTCAGAAAAGCTCCGAAATTCTTACGGAATCACCTTCCCGTTCGTCGCTACACACAACCACTTCGCCCTTGACCGCGACGGGAATCTCTTCGGCAGCACTGCGCCAGTAATCAAGTTGCGGGAGGGGGCGACCGAGGAGGAACATGTGCGGCTGCTTGGGCTGCTCAATAGCTCCACGGCCGGGTTCTGGCTCAAGATGGTGAGCCACGACAAGGGAATTCGCGGAGAGGGGGGCGGGTTCACCAGCGACGACTGGGAGCGCTTCTACGAGTTCACCGGCACCAAGCTGCAGGAGTTCCCTCTCCCCGTCGCTTACCACACCACCCTCGCGGCGGAACTCGACTCCCTTGCCCAGCAGCTCTCCACCACGACCCCCGCCGCCCTCGCCGCCGAGTCTGTACCCACTGCCGCCGCCCTCCGCGAGGCCGAGGCCCGGTACGCCTCCCTCCGCGCCCGCATGATCGCACTCCAGGAGGAGTTGGACTGGCAGGTCTACTCCCTCTACAACCTGTACCCCGAGGATCACTGCCTGCCCGACGCCTCCGCAGTGCCCGAACTCGCCCTCGGTGAGCGGGCCTTCGAGATCGTGCTTGCGCGCCGGGTGCAGGCCGGGGAGGCCAGTGACGAATGGTTCAAGCGGCACGGGTCCACTCCGATTACCGAGATCCCCGCCCACTGGCCCGCCGAGTACCGCGCGCTCGTGCAGAAGCGAATCGACGTGATCGAGTCGAACCGGGCCATCGGGATGGTCGAGCGTCCCGAGTACAAGCGGCGCTGGTCCACCGATGGCTGGGACGCCATGCGGCAGAGGGCTCTGAAGTCCTGGCTGCTCGATCGGATCGAGGACCGCGCGCACTGGTTCGACGACCAGGGCAACCCGACCATCACCACCCTCGCCCGTCTTGCCGAGAGCCTGTCCACCGACGAGGACTTCACTGCCGTCGCCGAGTTGTATGCGCCGCGGCAGGACCTGCCGAAGACGGTCCGTGAGCTGCTCTCCGAGGAGCACGTCCCGTTCGTCTCCGCTCTGCGCTACAAGCCCGCTGGGCTGAAGAAGCGTGCGGACTGGGAGCACGTGTGGGAACTGCAGCGTGAGGAGGACGCCGCGCCGGACGAGCCCGCCAAGCGGAAGATCCGCGAGCGGACGCCGCTACCGCCGAAGTACACCTCGGCCGACTTCCTGAAGCCGAGTTACTGGCGTGCCCGGGGCAAGCTTGACGTGCCCAGGGAGCGGTTCGTGTCGTACGGCACGGTCAATGCGCAGTCGCCCGAGCTGTATGGGTGGGCCGGCTGGGACCATCTGGAGCAGGCTCTGGCCCTCGCATCGTACGTGCAGCAGGCCGGCCTCGGTGAGGACGAGATCGTGCCGTATCTGGCGGGTCTTCTGGAGCTGCAGCCCTGGCTGGACCAGTGGTACGGCGAGTACGACCCGGAGTTCGGGGCCTCGCCGGCCGCCGAGATCCTGGCGTTCCGGCAGCAGAAGCAGGGCGAGCTCGGGCTGACCGACGACGCCCTGCGCGCCTGGCGCCCCGCAGCCGCCACGCGCGGGCGCGGCGGGGCGAAGAAGGCCGCCGCGCCGAAGAAAACCGCCGCCGCGCAGTCCCCGGCCGACATCGTCCCGGCAGAGTCCGGCACCCCCACCGAGTCCGACTGAACAGGGCGAGGAGTAGACACATCACCATGGCGTTCATGAACAGGAACATCCCTCGCCCCGAGGACCGTCCGCTGCTGCGCGAGCTGATCGACATCCCGGAATCGGTGTCCACCTCCGACTTCGTGCTGAAGCTGAGCGAGGCGGTTACCCCCGAGGGTGCCGAGGCGGCGCTGAGGGAGTACGTGGTAACCGACCGGCTGGTCGGCAACTTCGGCGAGGCGCTGGATCTGATCAAGTCGGCGCTGGACAGCCACTCCTCGAAGGCGGCTTACCTGCACGGCTCGTTCGGTTCCGGTAAGTCGCACTTCATGGCAGTGCTGTACGCCCTGCTGTCGGGCAACCTGGCGGCCCGGGAGCGCGCCGAACTTGACCCGGTGCGTGCCCAGCACTCTTGGCTGGACGCCGACGACCGCAGGTTCCTGCTGGTGCCCTACCACATGCTGGGCGCCAAGTCTCTGGAGCAGCGCGTGCTCGGCCGGTACGTGGAGCATGTGCGCAAGCTGCACCCGGGGTGCCCACTGCCGCAGGTGTATCTGACCGAGGGGCTCTTCGAGGACTTCGACCAGCTGCGCCGACGCAACGGCGACGACTGGGTGATAGCGCAGCTCGCCGACGCGGGGGACGGGCTGGACGAGTGGGGCGAGTCCTTCACCTGGACAACCGAGCTGCTCGATACGGCGGTGAACGCCCCCGAGGAACACGAGAACACCAAGCAGCTTGACCTGGACAATCCCTCCACGCCGCGCGAGCTGCGGGCCCGTCTCGTACAGGATCTGACCCAGACGCTGTTCCCGTCGTTCGCGCGGGGCGCTTCCGAGGACGCCGACGGGTTCGTCTCGCTGGACAGGGGGCTCGGCATCATCGCCGCGCACGCCAAGTCGCTCAACTACGACGGGCTCGTCCTGTTCATGGACGAGCTGATCCTGTGGCTGGCCTCGCGGATCCACGACCAGAAGTTCGTCTCCCGTGAGGCTGACAAGATCACGAACTTCGTGGAGGGCGGCGACGAGCGGCGTGCCATCCCGGTGGTGTCGTTCATCGCCCGCCAGCGCGATCTGCGGGAGTTGGTCGGCGAGGAGATGTCGGGGGCCGCCGAGGCCGCCGTGCAGGACAGTCTGAAACTCAGCGGCGGACGCTTCGACAAGATCGTCCTTGAGGACCGCAACCTGCCGCAGATCGCCCGGGCCCGTGTGCTCAGGCCCGTCGACACCGAGGCCGAGGCGAAGGTGGAGGCGGCGTTCGCCGAGGCCAAGAAGCTCGGGCCGGACATCTGGGACACCCTGCTCGGGCACGACAAGTCCACCACCGGCGCGGACGAGGACGCCTTCCGCAAGACGTATCCGTTCCCGCCGGCGTTCATGGACACGCTGGTGCACATCTCCTCGGCGCTGCAGCGCTCCCGTACCGGTCTGAAGCTGATGAGCCAGCTGCTCGTCGACCATCGGGACGACTGGCGGCTCGGTCAGCTGGTGCCGCTGGGTGATCTGTATCCGGCGATCGCGGGTGGCGGTGACAAGGCGTTCAGCGGCGAGACCCATGTGCACTTCGAGGCCGCCGATAAGCTGTATCGCGACAAGCTCCGCCCGTACCTGCTCAAGACCAATCAGGTCACCGAGGACCAGGTCGAGGCGTACCGGCGTGATCCCGCGAGCCTTGGCGATCCGCAACTCGCTGCTCGCTGCCGTGACTTCACCGGTGACAGTCGGCTGCTGCAGACCCTGCTGCTGTCCGCGCTCGCACCCAGTGTGCCTGCGCTCGCCGATCTCACCTTGGCGCGGCTGCACGCGCTCAACCACGGCTCCATCACCACCCGCATCGCGGGCACCGAGGTCGGCCGTCTGGAGCAGAAAGCCAAGGAATGGGCGGCAACCTTTCCCGAGATCAAGGTCGTTGGTACAGGACCGGGGGCGGTGGTCCGCCTTGAGCTCACCGGTGTGGACCTGGACGCCGTACTCGCCAACGCCCAGGTGCACAACAACCAGGCCAGCCGACGGGCGAAGATGCGTGCCCTGCTCAAGGAGGCGCTGGGCGTCAGTGACGGGCCTGGCGGCTTCGACCCGTACGACGTGCTCGATCTGGTGTGGAAGGGCACCGAGCGGCAGGTCGAGGTGGTCTTCGGCAATGTCGCCGAGGCCGACTCGCTGCCCGAGTCGACGCTGCGGCCCAGCCAGGACGACGCATGGCGGCTCGTCGTCGACCTGCCGTACGACGAGGGCGAGTTCGGGCCGATGGACGACGTGCAGCGGCTGCGTGCCCTGCGGGAGAGGCCGGGCGGTGAGTGCCGCACCTTGGCCTGGCTGCCGACGCATCTGACCGACGCGGTGCGTGGTGACTTCGAGCGGCTCGTGGTCATCGACAAGGCGCTAGCCGACGAGGCCCGCTTCGACTCCGACTTCGCGCGCAGTCTCAACGCCGACGACAAGGCACGCGCCAAGGGCATGTTGAAGTCGCAGCTCGCCATCCTCACCGAGCGCGTCCACCAAGCGCTGCGGCAGGCGTACGGGCTGGCGCAGAAGCAGGAAGGGGTCGTCGACCTCAGCTTCGACACCCATCTGGTCGCCCAACAAGAGGTGGCCGACCTGCGGCTCCCGCTGGGCGCGCCACTGGAAGCGGCTGCCCGCGAGCTGGCCGGCAAACTGCTCGCCCACCAGTACCCAGCCCACCCCGACCTGGACCCCGAGGGCACAGGCAAGCCCGTCAGGCCCGCCGAGATCAGGACCGTCTTCGGGTACGTCCGCAAGGCCGCCGAGCACCGTGACGGACAGGTCGAGGTCGAGGCCAAGGACCGCAAGATCATGGCCCGAATCGCCGGCGGCCTCGGGCTCGGTGTGATGCGGGAGGCGTACTACCGGCAGGCGAGCCTGTGGGCTGACCACTTCAACAGCCAGGCGAGGCGGGACGCTGTCGCCGAGCCGACGCTGGTCAGGCTCTCCGACTGGACCGATCTTCCCGAGCCGCGCGGACTGCCCGAGCCGCTGCGGCGGCTGCTCGCCGGCGCCTACGCCGAGATGACCGACCGGGTGTGGGTGCGCGGCGGTGTGCCCGTCGAGCCCGCGCCCGCGCCGCACGAGCTGAAGCCGGAGTTCGCGCTGCGCGAGCAGCAGCTGCCGAGCGAAAGCGACTGGGAGGAGGCGCGTCAGAGGTTCGAGACGGTGTTCGGGGGCGTGGCGCCGCAGCTGCGGCGCGGGAGGATCGTCAACCAGTTCGCGGGCCAGATCAGGCAGGCCGCGAGCGGGCTCGCCCAGGACGCCGGGCGGTTGGTCACGGAACTGGAGAAGCACCGCACCTTCCTCCAACTGACCGACGACTCGCCCCGGCTCGTCCTGGCCCGTCAGGCTCAGGAGCTGGTCAGGCGGGTCACGGAGCCGGGCCTCGACTCCAGGAGCGTGGTGGACCGGCTCGCCCACTTCGACCTCGCAGACTTCACCGCGCATCGGTACGGGATGTCCCTGAAGAGCGCCGGAAAGGTCGCCAACGCACTGCAGAACACCAGTTGGGACCATCTGGGCCTAGCGTCCACCGCCGGTGTGGAGGGCGAAGCCGTCCTGGCGCGGATGCGGGAGGCGGCAGCCGGTGACCCCGGTGACTATCCCGACCTGCCCGGGGTGCTGAGCGCCTGCGGTAAGGAGGTGGTGGCGCTGCTGAGGTCCCGGCAGGCCCCGCCCGCACAGCCCGAGGCGCCCGCCGGCTCGGCGGCGCCGAGCTCCGAGAGCGTGGACCTGGGCAGCGGCTCCGCACATCCGCAGGTGCTGCCGGAGCCGCCGCAGCAGCCGGGGCCGCGCCCCGGCTCTCGCTCCGTCGCTCGTTCCGGCGGTGGGCGGACCACCGCCGCCCGGGCCGCCGCCGAGCTCCAGGCGGAGATCGCGGCACTCGCGGCCGCACACCCGGACGCCGTGGTCGAGGTCGTGTGGAAGGTCGTTGACTGATGTCCGAAGCAGCGACCACCGCGCCCCAGGCCGCAGGACCCGCCCGGCTGTCCGCCGGGACGGTCCGCCAGTACCTGGCCGCCCGCAGCCGGATCGGTGACGGTGCGGTTCGCGTCCTGCTGCTGCGGGCCGCCCCCGTCTGGGACGCTCCCACCGTGCAGCGCACAGCGGGCGGGCTGCGGGTGCGAGTGGCCGTCGCGCCGTCCGTACTGGCCGTGCACGAGCTGATCCTGGGCCATCTGGATGCGGACACCCCACCCGACCCCGGGGTCCTGGTCGTCCTCACCAACTGCGAGGACACCGACCTCGACCCCGGACTGCTCGCCCGGGTCTACGGCGGCCGCATCCGGTCGGTCGACAACTGGGAGGTCGTGCGGGAGGCGTTCGACGCGCGCGGGATCGACGGGCGGCTGCGCAGCGAGAGCTGGGCGGCCGAGGCGCTCATGGACGCCGCAGCCACCCGCGGCTGGCCATCGCTCGGCAGAGGGCTGCTCTCCCGTGACGAGGCCCTCACCCGGCTGGCCAGGCGCCGACTGCGCCTGAGCCGCCAGGACACTGACGCGCTGGGAGCACCGGCCACGCACGACGACGGCGACCGCATCGACGCCGTCGCCCTGTTCCGCTGGACCCTCACTCCCGGCGGTCCCGACCTGCTGCGCGACCTACGCGGACCGGAACGCGCCGGCCTTGCCGCCTTCCTCGGCGAACCCGAGCAGGCCGGCTCCACCGGCCGGATCATCACCGCCCTGGTGGACGCCGAACACGGGGGCGACGCGGCAGCGTACGCGGTGGTCTGCGCCGCCCTGTGGGGGCATGCAGAGGCCGACCACGACCTGTACCGGGCGCGCGGGCGCGCCGAGCGGTGGCTGGGCGAGAAGCCGCCCGCCCAGGGCGACGACCTCGACCGGCTCCTGGCCTCCTTCGCACACAGCGGCGAGGAGTACGTGCGTGGCCTGCTCGACAGGGGCGAGCACCGGCTCGCCGACCCGGTCCTGAATCGGGCCGCGCAGCTCGTTACCCAATTTGGTGCGCAGAGTGCCGCCGCGGCCAGCCCGCTGCTCGCGGCCGGACTCGACGCGCGGTTCACCGCCGCTGGCCACGCTCTCGCCGAAGGCGACGCACAGAAGATCGCCGACGCTGTCACCGCGCTAGCCGAGCACGCCCTGGCCTCCGTCGACACCACCCCTGCTCGCATCGAGCGGGTGCGGATGGCGGCACGGCTGCGGCGCTGGCTCGCCTGCCGCCCCCCGTCCGAGATCCCCTCCGTGGCCGAGGGCATCGCCCGCCAGATCGGTGAACTGGGCTGGGTGGACCGCGCCCTGGAACATCTGGAGGCGGGCGGCGACACAGACAGCGTGCTCGCTGGCGCGTACAGCCGGATCGGCGAACAGGTGCGCAGCGAGCGCCGGGCCCTGGACCACGCGTTCTCCGAGCGGCTCGCGGTGTGGACGGCGGACGGCACCGTGCCCGGCTCCATGCTCACTGTGGAGAGTTTCCTGGAACGGGTGGTCGCTCCTGTGGTGGCATCGCCCGGGCACCGAGTCCTGTTGCTCCTCGTGGACGGGATGAGCGCGGCGATAGCGGCCGAGCTCGGCGAGGAGCTGCGCGCGCACTGGTCGGAGTTCGACCCCCTGCCGGAGCCTGCTGGGGCACCGGCCCGACGGGCGGTGGCTGCGGCGCTGCCCACCCTCACCGCTGTCTCACGCACCTCGCTGTTCGCCGGCACTCTGATGAAGGGCGACCAGAGTGACGAGGAGCGGCTCTTCCCCCAGCATCCCTGCTGGAAGGGGGCCCCGGCGGCGATCTTCCACAAGGACGACCTGCGCGGCCCCGACACCGGCTCGCCGTTCTCCACCGCCCTAACCGAAGCTCTCGCCGACGAGAGCACCCATGTCGCGGTCGTCCTCAACACCGTCGACGACCGGCTCGGCAAGGAGCAGAAGCTCGGCGACGGTGCATGGCGGATCAAGGAGATCGGTGGCCTGGAGCCGCTGCTGCGGGCCGCGCGAGCGGGCGGCATGACCGTACTGCTCACCTCCGACCATGGGCATGTGATCGAACGGCGCGGCAGCAAGGCCGACGCGCCCGCCGGCAGCGTCGCCTCGGCCCGCCACCGGCTGCCCGGCGGTCCCCTCGCCCCGGCCGAGATCGAATTGTCCGGCCCCCGGGTGGTCTGGCCGGAACCCGGTGCGCGGATCGTCGCGCTACGCGCCCATGACACTCGCTACACGGCGATGAAGGCCGGTTACCACGGCGGGGCTACCCTCGCCGAGTTCACCATCCCGCTGCTCGCCCTGCTGCCGTTCGGCGCCGAGCCGCCCACGGGCTGGAGGGAGCTGGGGGATCCAGCACCAGCGTGGTGGGCCGAAAGCGCCGAAGACATGGGCATTCCGACGCCGGACCCATCCGGAGCCGATGGTGGAGCCGAGGCTGCCGACGTGCGACCGCGCCGCAGGCAGACGAAGAAGGCCCCAGCCGTGGCGGAGCCGACCATGGCTCTCTTCGGGGAGGAGCAGGCGGCTCCGTCCGAACCTCAGGACTCCTCCGTCGTCGGATCCGGCGACCCGGTCATTGACCTGGTGGAACGCCTCATGGCCACCGAGCTGTACCAGGCACAGCTCGGGCTGCTGGCCCGCAAGCCACAGGGCAAGGCGGTGCCGAAGGCTCTGGTCGCCCTGGTCGAGACTGGCACCCTGACGATGACCGCGCTTGCCGAACGGGCGGGCCAGCCGGCCACCCGCGCACCGGGCTTCGCCGCGACGCTGGCCCAGCTCCTCAATTACGACGGCGCCCAGATCCTGGAGATCCTTCCTGACAACCGCACGCTTCGTCTGCACCGGGCCCAGCTGATCGACCAGTTCGGGCTGTGAGGCAGGGCACCGCCCTGGCCGCCGGGCCCGCGTACCGGCGGCCGGGCGGACGACCGGATGGGAGACTGTCCGGGTGAACGCGTTCGGATCTTCAGCACCCGGTACCGGCTCCCCGGTCGGCGCCGTGCGGCGGCGCGCCGTAGTGGACGCGCTGCGGCGCGGCGCCGTCCCCGAGAGCGGCCTGGACCTGCTCGCCACCGGGCTCGGCCGCTTCGAGCGGGCCGTCGACGAGGAATTGGACACCGTTGCCGCCGGTGGCTCGGTGTTCAAGGCGGTGCGCGGCGAGTACGGCTCCGGCAAGACCTTCTTCACCCGCTGGATCGGCGAGCGCGCCAAACGCCGCACCTTCGCCGTGGCCGAAGTGCAGGTGTCGGAGACCGAGACCCCGCTGCACAAGCTGGAGACCGTCTACCGGCGGCTCACCGAACGCCTCACCACCGCGAGCTTCCCGCCCAGCGCGCTGCGGCCGGTCGCCGACGCCTGGTTCTACGCCCTGGAAGAGGACGCCCTCGCCGACGGCGCGGGCGAGAGCGAACTGTCCCAGGCGGTGGACCGGCTGCTCACCGCCCGCCTGGCCGAGGTGTCGCGACATGCTCCCGCGTTCGCCACCGCCCTGCGCGGCTACAAGCAGTCCCTGGACGCTGGCGACGAGGCCACCGCCGCCGCGGTGATGGCCTGGCTCGGCGGCCAGCCGCACGTCGCCGCAGCCGCACGGCGCAGCGCAGGAGTCCGCGGCGACCTCGACCACTTCGGCGCGTTCGGTTTCCTGCAGGGCCTGCTCACCGTCCTCAGGGACGCCGGACACGCCGGCCTCGTCCTCGTCCTGGACGAGGTGGAGACCCTGCAGCGGGTCCGCTCCGACGCCCGCGACAAGGCCCTCAACGCGCTGCGGCAGCTCATCGACGAGGTCCACTCCGGCCGCTTCCCCGGTCTGTACCTGATCATCACCGGCACCCCCGCCTTCTACGACGGGCAGCAGGGCATACAGCGGCTCGCACCACTCGCCCAGCGCCTGGCCACCGACTTCACCACCGACCCCCGATTCGACAATCCGCGGGCCGTCCAGATCCGGCTGCCCGGATTCACCGAAGAGTCCCTGACCGGCCTGGGCTCTACCATCCGAGACCTGTACGCCGAAGGCTCCCAGGCACCCGACCGGATCAAACAGTTCGCCGACGATGCCTACCTCACCGACCTGGCCCGGGCCGTGGGCGGAGCGCTCGGCGGGAAAGTCGGCGTGGCGCCGCGCCTGTATCTGAAGAAGCTGGTCGGTGATGTCCTGGACCGGATCGACCAGTTCGACGACTTCGACCCGCGCACGCACTACCAGCTGACCGTGGGCAGTACTGAACTCACCTCCACCGAGCGGAACTTCGCCGCATCCGCGCCAGCCGACTCGGCCGACGACCTCGATCTCGACCTCTGAAGGGCCCACTTTCCAAGCCCCCACCGAGCCCCGGGCCTCCCTACAGGCCCGGAGGGCTCCGACCTCTGACGACCAGCGCAGGAGGCACCCGCGTGCAGGACCAGCCGCACGGCATCGACCCGGTGGAACGCCTCGACCCGGTGGTCCTGCACCACATCGTCAACACCCTCGGCTGGTCCGATCTACGCCCCCTGCAGAAGGCGGCCGTGCACCCACTGATGGACGGCGAGGACGCGATCCTGCTCGCGCCGACGGCAGGCGGCAAGACGGAAGCGGCCACCTTCCCACTCCTGTCCGCGATGCGCCACAAGCGCTGGACCGGCACATCAGTCCTCTACCTGGCCCCGCTCAAGGCACTCCTGAACAACCTGGTGCACCGGGTCGACAGTTACGCCCAGTGGCTGGGCCGCCGAGCTGCCCTCTGGCACGGCGACACCCCCGAGTCCACACGCCGCCGCATCCGGACCGAGTCCCCCGACGTGCTGCTTACCACGCCCGAATCGCTCGAAGCGATGCTCATCAGCGTCAAGACCGACCATGCGCACATGCTGGGCCGAGTGCGTGCCGTAGTAGTCGACGAAGTGCACGCCTTCGCCGGGGACGACCGCGGCTGGCATCTGCTCGCCGTCCTCGAACGCCTGGAAAAACTGACCGGACACCGCATCCAGCGCGTTGGCCTCTCCGCCACCGTCGGCAACCCCAGCGCCCTGCTCACCTGGCTCCAGGGCGCCGACCCCAGCCATCGCTCCGGCCAGGTCGTCGCCCCCGGCGTCACTTTGCCCACCGCCACCGACGACTCCGCACTGCCGCGCCCCGCGGGAGAGGTGGAGCTCGACTACGTGGGTTCGCTCGCCAACGCCGCCAAGGTGATCTCCGCCCTGCACAAGGGGGAGAAGCGACTCGTTTTCTGCGACTCCCGTAAGCAGGTGGAAGAACTCGGTGCGGCGCTGCGAGCCCGCGACGTCACCGTTTTCCTCTCCCACGCCTCCCTCTCCACCGACGAACGCGCACGCTCCGAGCAAGCCTTCGCCGAAGCCCGCGACTGCGTCATCGTCTCCACCTCCACCCTGGAACTCGGCATCGACGTCGGCGACCTCGACCGTGTTATCCAGATCGACTCACCGAGCACGGTGGCCTCCTTCCTGCAGCGCATCGGCCGCACTGGGCGTCGCGCCGGCACCTCCCGCAACTGCCTGTTCCTCACCACCCGGCCCGACGCCCTCCTCCAAGCCGCCGGTCTGCTCACCTTGTGGGCCCGAGGCTGGGTGGAACCCGTCACCCCGCCTCCCTCACCCCGCCATCTCGTCGCCCAGCAGTTCCTCGCCGTCGCCCTCCAGGAACACCGCGTCGGTGACAGGCTCTGGCCCGAGCAGTGGAACGGCCTCGCCCCCTTCGACCACTCCGCCACCCCCATCCTGACCCACCTGGTCGCGGAAGGCTTCCTCGACAGCGACGGCGGCATGCTGTTCATCGGCCCCGAAGCCGAGAAACACTTCGGCCGCCGCCACTTCATGGAACTGACCGCCTCCTTCACCGCGCCCCCCGAGTTCACGGTGCTCGCCGGACGCACTGAGATCGGCACCACCGATCCCACCGTCCTCACCGAAGAGCGCCCAGGACCGCGCCGCCTGCTCCTGGCCGGACGCAGCTGGCAGGTCACCTTCATCGACTGGGCCCGACGTCGCGCCTTCGTCGAACCCGTCGAGGACGGCGGCGTCGCCAAATGGCAGGGCAGCGAAGCCCGCGGGCTGTCGTACGCACTCACCCGGGCCATGCGCGACGTGCTCCTGGGCACCGACCCGGACGTCCGCCTCACCCGACGCGCCACCGCGGCCCTCGCCGAACTGCGCACCGACCGCGCCCCCTACGAAGTGCACCCCGCGGGCACCCTGCTGGTCCGCGACGCCGACGCCACCCGCTGGTGGACCTGGGCCGGCTATCGCGCCAACGCCACCCTCGCTGCCTCCCTCGGCAATCTCGCTGACCCCGTACAACGCCCGACCGACACCCACGTCCGGCTCCGCCAGGACCTCTCCTCCACCGACTGGAAGACCGCCCGCGCTGAACTCCCCGACTCCCTCACCCTGCCAACCGTCGACCCACGAGCCGTCCGCGGGCTGAAGTTCTCGGCGGCACTCCCCGTCCGCATCGCCACCACCACCCTCGCCGAACGCCTCGCCGACTTCGATGGCGCCCTCGCTGTCGCCCGTGAACCCGTACGGATGGAATGGGGTAGTTGAACAGCCAGGCACACGCCGTGCCGCTCTTCAGCGGCGACAGCAACCCCAGCCCACGAGGCAGTCGGCCTCCCGCCTCGTCACGAAGCACCTTGGCCGGCGCGGAAAATGGGATGCGGGCGCTGCGACGTGGAGTCCTTCACCAAGAAGAGACCCCGGATGCCGGGCTGGCTGGCGACGACGGAGCACGAGTCAACGCGTTGATGATCCGCGCGCGACGGGGAACAGGGGGCGGGGGTAGGAGACGGTCGGCTGTGTGTCCTGCTGCTGCCACCCGAACCCGCATGGCCGACCGTTCCTTGCGCTCCGACCATTGCCTCCTGCTCGACCCGCGAGTTGCGAATCGCCGCCGAGCGCGTCCGCGCAAGACACGATCAGGCAGTGCCTGCCCGACCATGCATTCCTGACGTTCTCCGACTGCCTTCCCTGCCAGCCTGGTATTTGTCCTTGGACAGCGAAGTTAGTCGCTGAAGCCGCGTTGCCCCCTATGTACCGCACGATACTCAGGGTCGGTCCCGGCGCACGTCCTTGCGCCGTCGTTCGAGTTGAGGGAGCCAGTGCTCGGGCGGCTGGGGATCGGTGGCTGCTACCGCCCAGCCGTCCTCTTCTTGAGGGTTCCGGGGAGCCCAGGTGCGCGGTGGGCGCAGTGCGAGGACATCCTTGACGAGTGCCCCCATAGCATCAGGAAGGTCCCGGTCAGGGTCGTTCAGCAGGAGAGGAATACCCAGCGGGCCCCGTCGGGGGGCTGATGTCCGGTAGGTGACCTGGCAGGAGGCGTTCGCTTCAAAGACGACGCCGCGGGCGTCGGTCGGCCCCTCCTCGTCCGAGAACCAGATCAGCCGGTCGCCAGCTACCAGGCGCTCCCTGCCATGGAGCATGCCGTTCCGCACGGTTCCGTCTCTGTCGAGGAAGGGAACGGGGTCCTCGTATGCGCCGGGATCGTTGTCGCTGATTCCGGCCACGTGCCCGGGGTCATGCGTGGAGTGGATCTCCAGGAGGTCGCCGTCCGAGTGGGCCATCCACATGTCGAGAACCTCAGCGGACGAGCTGAGCGGATGGGGGTACGCGGTGAGCGCGAACAGCTGCCCTGCCCTCAGGGGCAGGACGACTCGGTCATTCGCGGGCAGGCGATGAATTGCAGGGATCGGCTCCCAGCTGTTGATACCGGTTACCTCACTCTGGCATCGGCGGATCGCCTCGATGGCCGTGTCCAGGGAGACGCGAAAAAACTCCTTGCTTGCGTTGACGCGTTGGGCGGTGAGGAGGCGGTGGACAGCCTGTTCCACGTCTTTGGGCCGGGACGTGTGGGCTCTGAAGAGCACGTCGAAGGGGAAGGGGACCGATGTCCCTGACAGGTCTTTAGCTCGGTCCTCCGCGAGCAGGTCTGTGTAGCCGATCTTGAGAATGTCCCGGAAGGCAGGGTTCCGCTGGACGTACACGAACCCAGTGGTCCGAGGAGGAGGCAGAGGAGTCCCGGTGCCTGCTTTCCGGGAGCTGCCGTATTTCTGGTGCCTCTTGATGCCCCTGGAGAATCCGGAGAGCGTGACTGGCGGGTCGGACGACAGTACTTCGATCCCACCTTCGAGGTTGTGATGGGATGAGGCGGTGATGCGGCGTCCCGAGGAGAAGTGCTCCACCTGAGCGCGGGACAGACAGCGCAACGCTTCTTGGAGCGGTTCGATCCCCTCATGTTCGTCGTGGTCGCGGCTACGGAAGTCTGGCAGGGATCGGGCCAGTGCATTGGTGGCGGCTTCCGTGATCAGACTGGCGAGCTCCGGGCCGATGTGTGCGTACACAGTGCCCAGGTGGGTGGACTCGATTTCGTCGTACTCGTTGTGTGCTTGGGCGTAGAGGTCGATAGGGACGCCGGCACGCTTCGCGATGAGGAGCAGCTCGCAGGCGTGGCCTGGGTTGTCCAGGTCGAAGACGAAGTGGGCGTGCATGCCCGGGGACTCCGTCCTGGGCTTACGGCAGATGAGTAGAAGGCGGTTCCGATGTTCGGGATCCCGCTCGAAACCGAGGGGCAGCACCCCCTCTGTGAATGCGGCGAGGGCAGCCTCCGCCTCTGCTGCGGTTCGGACGATGATGTTCCACCAGGGCAGAGGGCCGAAGGTGCCGTGTACCGCCTCGGCATCAGGAACACAGGAACTGCCTGGGTACGACTGCCGGAAGTCGAGGGAGTGGTTCAGGAAGGTCAGAATGCAGGCGTCCTGGAAGCGTTCCTGATGGGTGCGCGCCCGCAGCATGTCGCGCTCTGTGTCGCTCAGACACCCGATCGCCTCGCCGAGAGTCTCGAGCTGCTCGTTGACCAGCTCCAAGGCTCGGGCGATCACTGGCCGAAGAGCGTAATCTTTCTGGAGCTGTCGGCTTACCTCTCGAAGGCGCCCCTTGGCCGCGGTGCAGTAGGCCACATCTGCGCCCAACTTCCACAGATGCCTGGCCTCCTTGGCGGGAAACTGCGCCAGCCACAGACGTTGAGCTTCGTTGCCCTTCCTGATCAAGGCAACTGAGGCGGCATGCCGTACACGAGCGTCGCGTTCCGCTTCCAGTCTAGACCAGATGGTGTCGGAGTACGCATCAAGAGATATGGCTGAGAGAGGCACCAGAGCCTCTCCGGTGCGAGCCTCCACGCCCCAGTGCCGGGCCAGTTCCCTGGCCACCTGGGCGGCGGTCGCCGCGCGGGCCAACCGACGTGACCAGTGGTCCAGGAGGAGGGCATACGTGCTCTCTGGATCCTCAGCACGCAGTCCGAGGCCGAACAGCAGGACGGAACCGACAAGGCCGTCGCGCTCCACGTGCCGGCGGACATGCTCGACCAGGCTGGTGAGTTGATCCGTGTCAGGCTTGGGATCGGCGAAGATCGGGTGCTTTGCCAGCAGTCCGGTGATGTGCGCGGTGGACCGGCCACGCGCGTCCAAGACGGTGATCCGCAGGATCAGGAGGGCACGCAATAGGTCCAGATCATTCGGGTTACCGACGATCCGCGCCGTATCCAGCAACGGGTGGTAGCGACCGACAGAGGTGGCAATTCCCGTGCAGATCTTCTGGATCCACTGCTCGCGCAGATCGGTCAAGCCAGTAGCGGAAGGCACAGCTCTAATCCCCCTGTTGGACAAGGACGGCAATGGAACCCTCTCCGACATCCGCACGGAGACCGTCACACCTCGTGGAAGCTCTGCCGGCGCGTCGTGTCGGCGACCTGCGGGACATGCAGACGCCTGGCAGACGCCATGCCCATGAGCCCTGGTGGCCTGGAGGGCCACGGCCAGGCAGTTCATCATCCTGGCCTGTCGCATCTGCGGAGTGTATGAGGCGCCACTGACAAGTGCCCCGCTCCGGCAGGACATCGCGACGTTCCCGCTGACCTCCTCGGGCGGGGCGGTGTGGGAAGCCCGCACGACTGGGTTCGCTGTCAAACGCCTGGAGTGGATGACAGGGCGACTGGCTTCGCTGTCCAAGGACAGATCAGCTCACAGCAGACGAAAAAGAGCCCCAAGGGACTGGAGCCTTGCCCGGGATCATGTCAACGTACAACGTCCCGTAAAAAGGCCAGGTCAGCACAGGGGCACCGGCCTCCAGAGCGCCCGGCAACAGGCTGGTCGCCATGGCAGTCCGTACCCGCCCCACTCGGTCCTGACGCCGAGGTCCAACCCAAGGAGGCCCACCTGCCGAATCCCGTTCTTCGATCTGCCCGCTTCACGGCCCCCATTCTCTTGGCGCTCGGCGCCCTGAACGCGTGGATTGCACAGGAGCGAAACGACTACAGCGCTCTATCCACGGCCCTGTGCCTCTGCGTCTGTGCGGCCGGGCTGTTCGGTGAGGACTTGGTGCAACGCGGCTACTGCCGGGACCGAGGGGAGGCCCGTGTACATCGCGACACACCCCGGAGTCGCCCCCTGACACGTCGCCCGAGCCGTCGGCGCTGCTCGTGACGGACCGAGCGACCCCAGGTCTCAGGTCGTACCGACTGGACTCCTGAGCGTCGTCCGCTGGGCTGGGAATGGTCCGTGAACCTCCCTGCGCGGGGCGCAACATAGCCGACGATCGCCGGTTAGCCAAACCGGCGATCGTCCGGAGTATTGATGTCGTTCGCGCCGGCTACTTGGCGGTGGATCTGGAGCGGACAGCACCTTCCTGGTGCCCAGGCGTGGCCTGACGCCTGCTCAGCGCGCAGGACCAGACCACGGAAATCCAAGAGAGGCACGACACTCGCCGAACGGTCATCCACCTCGCCACAGGCTGCGGTGGATTCGGTACCACTTCGTAAGGATCCCTCATGAGCCCTTTCGCGATACCCCCTGCCCAAAAACTGAATCGCACGCTCCCGCCGCAGTGCTTCTTCGATGGCGTGGCGGCAGCGGCGCTTCGTTCTTTGGCGGTTCCGCACGGGAGGCGCTGAGTGAGGAAGGGCGAAGAGGGTGACGAATTGATGACCGTCCCCGAGGTGCTGGCAGAACTGAAGGGCACATCCCGCCGAACCTTCTACCGGTGGCGCGAGATGGGCACAGGTCCTGCTGTACTGAAACTCCCGAACGGCGAGTTGCGCGTATGGCGGAGTGTATTCATGGAATGGCTGCAAGAGAGAGAGGAAGCCGCAGCTTGAAGACAACCGACGTTCGGATATGGGACGTCAGGGTAAAGCAGCGCCAGGGCAAGGACACCTATGAGGTGCGCTGGGTCGTGGCAGGGCGCGAGGTATCTCGCTCGCGTCGCACTAAGGGGCTTGCCGACAAGCTGCGTGCGCAGCTCCTCATGGCTCAGGAGAATGGGGAGCAGTTCGACACAGAGACAGGCTTCCCTCCCTCGATGGAGGAAAAGGCACCCGCCCTCACCTGGTATGCCTTCGCTTTGAAATACCTCCAGGTGAAGTGGCCGCATGCCGCGCCGAACTATCGGGACGAGATCAATGAGGCGCTGACCGGTGTCACAAAGGCGCTCATGCCGAAGCGTCCCGGGCGGCCAACGGATGAGGCGATGCAGCGTGCGCTTCGGGACTGGCTATTCGTTCTTCCCGGCCCGGAAGATCGCGAAATCCCGCCAGGGGCCAGAGTCGTGGTCGACTGGGTGGCGAGAAACTCGCCTCCGCTCGCCGATCTCGCCAAGCCCGCGGTTATGCGAGGGGTGCTGGAAGCGCTCAAGCTGAGACTTGACGGAGAAGCGGCATCGAGTGAGACCTTCAAGCGCAAGCGTAAGGTCCTCGTCAACGCGCTGAACTACGCCAGGGAGCTTGGCGAGTTCGACGAGAATCCCGTCAACTCGGTTTCCGTGCAGAAACCGTCAAGAATCGTTCCCGTTGACCCCCGCGTCGTAGCCAACCCGAAGCAGGCCGGCAACCTGATCGGCGCTGTCTCGTACGTGGGCGGTTACCACCGAGCCAGGGGCAGGCGACTGGTGGGTATGTTCGCCGGCATGTACTACGCCGGGATGCGTCCGGCGGAGACCGTCGGAGTCGCGGTCCAGGACTGCCACCTCCCCGAGGAGGGCTGGGGGCTGGCGAATCTCCATCGGACCAGACCGACGGCAGGGAAGAAGTGGACCAAGACGGGCGAAGTCCACGACGACCGCGGGCTGAAGAACCGCGATCCCGAGGAGGTGCGTCCGACACCTCTGCCGCCGGTCCTCGTGGCCATCTGGCGCGACAGCATCGACACGTTCGGCACGGCAGATGACGGCCGACTCTTCTTCAACGAGCGAGGCGGACTGGTCGGCTCGTCGACCTACTCGCGTGTGTGGGCCGAGGCCCGAGAGCTCGGCCTGCCACCGGAGCTCGTCGCGAGTCCACTCGCGGACCGTCCGTACGACCTGCGTCACTCGGCGCTGTCCACCTGGCTGAACGCCGGAGTCGATCCGACGGAGGTCGCAGAGCGGGCTGGAAACACCGTGGAGGTCCTGTTGGCTCGGTATGCCAAGTGTCTCCATGGGCGGCACGTGGTGGCCAACAAACGAATCGAGGATCTGCTGCTCGAATACGAGTGACGATGATCACACCAAACGCCCCGGGGGTGAACCCTCGGGGCGTTTCCTATGTGACGGATTGGACGTTTAGTGACCTAATGCCCGATCCCGCGTATGTCCCGCAGCGTGCGTCCTACGGCTGCTTTCGCTGGCCCCTGGCTGCATATAGCTGCGGTTACTTCGTTTTGGCATCTGCGCTGGTCAGATGGCGTTTTAACCCTCTGACCTGCAGTGCCCCCGGCAGGATTCGAACCTGCGCACACGGCTCCGGAGGCCGTTGCTCTATCCCCTGAGCTACGGGGGCGTGTCGGTCGCGTTGCTCGCGGCGACGGGTAGAACACTACCAGCTCCCATGGGGTGGTCATGAACGGGTTTCCGCTGTCGGGGGCGGCCATGTGAGTCGTTCGTGCGGGGTGGAAGTGGGGAAAACCCGGACGCGATGGCCGGGCCCGACCTACTCTCGAGTTGTGCCAGGCGCGTCGGGTCGGGTGCTTGTTGTGGACGACAACAAGGTCATCCGGCAGTTGATCAGGGTCAACCTCGAGCTGGAGGGGCTGGAGGTCGTGACCGCGGCCGACGGTGCCGAGTGTCTTGACGTCGTTCACCACGTGCGGCCCGATGTCGTGACCCTCGATGTCGTCATGCCCCGGCTGGACGGGATCCGGACCGCCGCTCGCCTCCGGGCCGACCCGCGAACCCGGGACACGCCCCTCGCCATCGTCAGCGCCTGTGGCCACCACGAGATCGAGGCCGGTCTCGAAGTGGGCGTCGACGCGTTCCTCGCCAAGCCTTTCGAGCCTGCCGAACTGGTCCACGTCGTGCGCCAGTTGGTGGAGCGGGCCCGGGCCCGGGGCGGGGGCCGGCAGGGCGGCGGTGGTCCCGACGGCGACGGCGGTGGTGCCCCAGTGAAGGAACCGGTAAGGGTGCAGGGGAAGGAAGTGGATCTTCCTGCCGTGCCGTAAGCGGGTGGCACCGGTGCCCTCCCCCCCTCACAGGTCCAGAACGTCCTGAACGTCCTGGGCGCACGGCAGCGGCCGTCGGAACAGGCTCCAATCGCCGGGCGGTGTCCACCCCTGAACACAGGTCGGCTACCGCTCCTGCACACACCACAGGGGCCACCCGCGCAGGCCCCAAACGCCGCTCGGCGTCCACCCCTGAGCGCGCGGCGACGGCTAATGCAGCAAGCCGTAAACGCCGCGTGGCGCCCCTCCGGCACGGACCGCAACGGCCACCCGCGCACACCCCAACCGCCACTCGCCGTCCACTCCTTCACACACCGCAACGGCCACCCGCGCACACCCCAACCGCCGCTCGCCGTCCACTCCTTCACGCACCGCAACGGCCACCCGCGCAACCCCCAAACGCCCCTCGGCGTTCACCCCAGAACACAGCTCCGCATCCACCCCGGCACACAACCCGCCGTCCACATCCCGGACCGTACGGAAACCGGCTCGCATACCCACCCCCTCCCTCCCATACGCTTGTGCCGTGACCCCCGCCGAGCTCTCCCGCAGCGTGCTGCACGCCGTGCGCCGTGCCGTCGACGATGGTGAGCTCAGCGTGACCGTGCCGGAGCGGGCCGTGGTCGCTCCGCCGGGGCCGGGGGGCTGTGGCGACTACGCCACCAGCATCGCCCTCCAGCTGGCCCGCGCGGCAGGCCGGCCGCCGCGTGACGTGGCCGAGGTCCTGCGGGCGCGGCTCCTCGACGAGCAGCGGTTCGCCGACGTCGTAGTCACCGGGCCCGGCTTCCTCAACGTCAGCCTGCACGGCACCGCCTCCGGTGACCTGGTCGACGAGATCCTGCGGCGCGGGCTGCGCTACGGGCACACGGAGAACGGGTTCAGCGGGATCGCCCTCGAGATCTGCTGCCGGGCGGAGGTGCGCGCCGTCGTGGTCGCGGACGTCGTTGCCCGGCTGGCGCGCAGCCAGGGGGATGTCGTCCGGGTCTCGTGCACCGGCCGGACCGCCCCGGAGTGGGAGTCGGTCCTCGGGGCGGACGTCACCAACCGGGGGCCCCGCGTCCTCGCCGACCGGTCCGTCACCGTCCAGCCCGTCCCCGCCCCCGCCGACCCCCTGCCCCTCGGCCGGGACGCCGCCCGCTGGGCGCTGCTGCACCCCGCCCTCCACGACCGGCCCCGGATCCCCGGTGACCACCTCGTCCAGCGGGAGACCAACCCCCTCTTCCGCGTCCGGTACGCCCACGCCCGCACCCGGGCCCTCCTGCGCAACGCCGCCGACCTCGGCTTCCACCCCGAGCCCGGTCCCGTGAGCGAAGCGGAAGCGCTGATCGCCGTACTCGGTGATCATCCCCGCGTCCTCGCCGCCACCGCCACGCAGCACACCCCCGACCGCCTGGCCCGGCACCTCATCGCCGTCGCCGATGCCGCGATGCCCCTGCTCCCCGCCGTGCTGCCCCGCGGTGAGGAGAAACCCTCGGCCGCCCATCGTGCCCGGCTCGCGCTCGCCGAAGCCGCCGGGACGGTGCTGGCCGGCGGCCTGTCCCTGCTCGGCATCGACGCACCCGACCACCTCTGAGAGACACGAACAGATCATGAGCCGATCCGCACACCCCGCCGGGCCCCGTCACGCCGATGTCCTTCCCGAGGGCCACTACTCCGGCCCGCCCTCCGACCTCAACGCGCTGGACCCCAAGGTGTGGGCCCAGACCGTGACCCGTGACGACGACGGAGTCGTGACCGTCGGCGGCCTTCCCGTCACCCGGCTCGCCGAGGAGTTCGGCACCCCCGCCTACGTCCTCGACGAGGCCGACTTCCGGGCCCGCGCGCGTGCCTGGCGCACCGCCTTCGGGACCGAAGCGGACGTCTTCTACGCGGGCAAGGCGTTCCTGTCCCGTGCCGTCGTGCGCTGGCTCCACGAGGAGGGGCTGAACGTCGACGTCTGCTCCGGCGGCGAGCTGGCCACCGCCCTCTCCGCCGGCATGCCCGCCGACCGCATCGCCTTCCACGGCAACAACAAGTCCGTCGGCGAGATCACCCGGGCCGTCGAGGCCGGGGTGGGGCACATCGTGCTCGACTCGTTCCAGGAGATCGTGCGCGTCGCCCATATCGCGCAGGGCCTCGGGAAGCGGCAGAAGGTCCTCATCCGCATCACGGTCGGCGTCGAGGCCCACACCCACGAGTTCATCGCCACGGCCCACGAGGACCAGAAGTTCGGCATCCCGCTGGCCGGCGGGCAGGCCGCCGAGGCCGTACGGCGGGCGCTCCAGCTCGACGGTCTCGAGCTGGTCGGCATCCACAGCCACATCGGGTCGCAGATCTTCGACATGTCCGGGTTCGAGGTGGCCGCCCACCGGGTGGTCGGGCTGCTGAAGGACATCCGCGACGAGCACGGTGTCGAGCTGCCCGAGATCGACCTCGGCGGCGGGCTCGGAATCGCGTACACCAGTGACGACGACCCGCGCGAGCCGCACGAGATCGCCAAGGCGCTCACCGAGATCGTGACCCGCGAGTGCGAGGCCGCCAAGCTGCGCACCCCCCGCATCTCCGTCGAGCCGGGGCGGGCCATCGTCGGGCCGACCGCGTTCACTCTCTACGAGGTCGGCACCGTCAAGCCCCTCGACGGTCTGCGCACCTACGTCTCCGTCGACGGCGGCATGTCGGACAACATCCGCACCGCGCTGTACGACGCCGAGTACAGCGTCGCGCTGGTCTCCCGCACCTCCGGCGCCGAGCCGATGCTCGCCCGGGTCGTCGGCAAGCACTGTGAGAGCGGGGACATCGTGGTCAAGGACGCGTTCCTGCCGTCCGACCTGGCACCGGGTGACCTCATCGCCGTACCGGCGACGGGTGCCTACTGCCGGTCCATGGCCAGCAACTACAACCACGTGCTGCGCCCGCCGGTCGTCGCGGTCGACGGCGGTGAGGCGCGGGTGATCGTCCGCCGCGAGACGGAGGAGGACCTGCTGCGTCTCGACGTCGGCTGAGTGGCAGAAGGCAGAAAGTCCCCCGCAGGCGGGTGGCGGAAGATCTCCTGTCACCCGCCCCCGCGAAAATGAAATAGACATCTCACGATCCGGACCGGGGGCAGAAACTCCCGTCCGGTGAGTGAGACTGGTTCCACCGTAGACGGTAAAGAGGAAACGAGGTCGGATGATGCGTACGCGTCCGCTGAAGGTGGCGCTGCTGGGCTGTGGAGTGGTCGGCTCAGAGGTGGCGCGCATCATGACGACGCACGCCGACGACCTCACGGCCCGCATCGGAGCCCCCGTGGAGCTCGCGGGTGTGGCCGTGCGGCGGCCCGACCGGGTGCGCGAGGGCATCGCCCCCGAGCTCGTCACCACCGACGCCACCGCCCTGGTCAAGCGCGGCGACATCGACGTCGTGGTCGAGGTCATCGGCGGCATCGAGCCCGCCCGGTCCCTCATCACCACCGCCTTCGAGCACGGCGCCTCCGTCGTCTCCGCCAACAAGGCGCTGCTCGCCCAGGACGGCGCCGCCCTGCACGCCGTCGCCGAGCAGCACGGCAAGGACCTCTACTACGAGGCCGCCGTCGCCGGTGCCATCCCGCTGGTCCGGCCGCTGCGCGAGTCCCTCGCCGGCGACAAGATCAACCGGGTGATGGGCATCGTCAACGGGACGACGAATTTCATCCTCGACAAGATGGACTCCACGGGCGCGGGATACCAGGAGGCCCTCGACGAGGCCACCGCCCTGGGGTACGCCGAGGCGGACCCGACCGCCGACGTCGAGGGCTTCGACGCCGCCGCCAAGGCCGCGATCCTCGCCGGCATCGCCTTCCACACGCGTGTGCGCCTCGACGACGTCTACCGCGAGGGCATGACCGAGGTGACAGCGGCCGATTTCGCCTCAGCGAAGGAGATGGGCTGCACCATCAAGCTGCTCGCCATCTGCGAGCGGGCCGAGGACGGGCAGTCGGTCACCGCGCGCGTGCACCCCGCGATGATCCCGCTGAGCCACCCGCTGGCGTCCGTCCGCGGCGCCTACAACGCCGTGTTCGTCGAGTCGGACGCCGCCGGCCAGCTCATGTTCTACGGTCCCGGAGCGGGCGGTTCCCCGACCGCCTCGGCCGTCCTCGGCGACCTCGTCGCCGTCTGCCGCAACCGGATCGGCGGCGCGACCGGACCGGGCGAGTCCGCCTACGCCGCACTGCCGGTGTCCCCGATGGGCGACGTCGTCACGCGGTACCACATCAGCCTCGACGTAGCTGACAAACCGGGTGTTCTCGCCCAGGTCGCGACCGTCTTCGCCGAGCACGGAGTCTCGATCGATACGGTTCGCCAGTCGGGGAAGGACGGCGAGGCCTCCCTCGTCGTCGTCACGCACCGTGCGTCCGACGCGGCCCTCACCGGGACCGTCGAGGCGTTGCGCAAGCTCGACACCGTGCGTGGTGTCGCCAGCATCATGCGGGTTGAAGGAGAGTAACCAGCAATGACCCACCAGTGGCGCGGAATCATCGAGGAGTACCGGGACAGGCTGCCGGTATCCGACAGCACGCCGGTCGTGACGCTCCGCGAGGGCGGCACGCCCCTCGTCCCCGCGCAGGTGCTCTCCGAGCGCACGGGCTGCGAGGTCCACCTCAAGGTGGAGGGTGCGAACCCAACCGGGTCCTTCAAGGACCGCGGCATGACCATGGCCATCACCCGGGCCAAGGAGGAAGGGGCGAAGGCGGTCATCTGCGCCTCCACCGGCAACACGTCGGCCTCCGCCGCCGCGTACGCCGTGCGGGCCGGGATGGTCTGTGCCGTGCTGGTGCCGCAGGGCAAGATCGCCCTCGGCAAGATGGGCCAGGCCCTCGTGCACGGCGCGAAGATCCTCCAGGTCGACGGCAACTTCGACGACTGCCTGACGCTCGCCCGCGGCCTGAGCGACAACTACCCCGTGGCACTGGTCAATTCGGTCAACCCGGTCCGGATCGAGGGTCAGAAGACGGCCGCGTTCGAGATCGTGGACATGCTCGGCGACGCGCCCGACATCCACGTCCTGCCCGTCGGCAACGCGGGCAACATCACGGCCTATTGGAAGGGCTACACGGAGTACGCCCGCGACGGCGTGGCGACCCGGACGCCGCGGATGTGGGGTTTCCAGGCCTCCGGCAGTGCCCCGATCGTGCGCGGCGAGGTCGTCAAGGACCCCTCGACCATCGCCACGGCCATCCGCATCGGCAACCCGGCCTCCTGGCAGTTCGCGCTCGCCGCCCGGGACGAGTCGGGCGGTGCCATCGACGAGGTGACGGACCGTGAGATCCTGCGTGCCTACCGGCTGTTGGCGTCGCAGGAGGGCGTCTTCGTCGAGCCGGCGTCGGCCGCGTCCGTCGCCGGTCTGCTGAAGGCCGCCGAGCAGGGCAAGGTCGACCCGGGGCAGCGGATCGTGTGCACCGTCACCGGCAACGGGCTGAAGGACCCCGACTGGGCCGTCGCCGGCGCCCCGCAGCCGGTCACCGTGCCCGTCGACTCCGCAGCCGCGGCGGAGCGCCTGGGTCTCGCCTGACGGCGCTCGAACCAGCCTGACGTGCGCCTATGCACCGAGCGCCGGTGCTGCGCCCGACATGGTCCGGCGTAAGACCGCGCTTGCCGGGGGAAGTTCCCTACGGGGGGTGCACAGGGGGCTTACGACACGCATCGTGCGCCTCCTGTGCGCCCTATGTCGCCACAGAACCTTCCTTCGATAGGCTGTACTGAACCCGCCCCCCGCATATGCCTCCGCATGAGCAGGGCGCCGCGCCGTCTCCGCGGCCGGGCAGCGGCCGGCCCTCCCGGTCGGCAGCGGCCCCCAGGGTTCTCGTACGCCATCGAATGTCCACTGAACGTCATTCGACAATCACCGCAGCTCAAGGAGAGTCATCGAGAGATGGCCGGTCCAGCGTTCCGCGCCGCCGCCGTCCGGGTGCGCGTCCCCGCCACCAGCGCCAACCTCGGCCCGGGCTTCGACGCCCTCGGCCTCGCGCTGGGCTTGTACGACGACGTGGTCGTCCGGGTGGCCGACTCCGGGCTGCACATCGACATCGCGGGTGAGGGAAGCGAAACGCTCCCGCGCGACGAGCAGCACCTGCTCGTCCGTTCCCTGCGCACCGCCTTCGACCTGCTCGGCGGACAGCCGCGCGGTCTGGAGATCGTCTGCGCCAACCGCATTCCGCACGGACGGGGCCTCGGCTCGTCCTCGGCCGCCATCTGCGCCGGGATCGTCGCCGCCCGCGCCGTGACCATAGGGGCCGACGCCAAGCTCGACGACACCGCGCTGCTGGAGCTCGCCACCGAGATCGAGGGCCACCCCGACAACGTCGCAGCGTGCCTGCTGGGCGGGTTCACGCTGTCCTGGATGGAGGGCGGCGCGGCGCGCGCGATCAGGATGGACCCCTCCGATTCCATCGTTCCGGTGGTTTTCGTCCCCGGAAAGCCGGTCCTCACGGAGACGGCGCGCGGCCTGCTCCCGCGCACCGTCCCGCACGTCGACGCCGCCGCCAACGCGGGCCGGGCCGCCCTGCTCGTCGAGGCCCTGACCCGCCGCCCCGAACTGCTGCTGCCGGCCACCGAGGACCGCCTGCACCAGGAGTACCGCGCCCCCGCCATGCCCGAGAGCGCGGCACTGGTGGAGCGGCTGCGGGGCGACGGCATCCCCGCGGTCATCTCCGGGGCCGGGCCGACGGTCATGGCGCTGGCCGACGCGCAGACCGCAGACAAGGTCGAGGCCCTGGCGGGCGCGGACTGGGCCGCGAACCGGCTGCGCCTCGACCAGCAGGGCGCGAGCGTGCTGCCGCTCGCGACCTCCGGTGACATCTGAAAGCGCTCGATTACCGGATTTCGAGAGGGGGAATGTTTGTTGGATCCGGTAGTGTTAACCTCAAGTCTGCACCCGACCCCACCATGGCGAGGTGCCTCGTGTCCCCGTCCGGGACAGACATTCTTCCGGGAGCCCCCCAAGCCGCACTGTGTTCCGTACGTCGGACCGTACGCCGTACGAGGACACTGAGCGGGGCGCAGGGCACGCTCCGGAACCGGTGCGACCACGCCGCGTGACACTGACACTGGGTGTCACGGCTCAAGGAAGCGCCATCACCAGATTCCTCCGCCGCTTAGGCGGACCACCGCCCCGGCACGGTTCACACCACACGGACCGAAGTCGGACAGCACAACCGGTCGCCGAGCCAGACAGGCCGACGTCCGCTCCAGGGAAGGACCCTTCGTGAGCGACACCACCGATCTGATGGGCGCACGTGTCGAGGAGACCGCTGCCGCGCCCGCCACGGACGCCTCCGCGCCTGCCACCGGTGCCGGCTCCCGGCGGCGCCGCGGTACCGGCCTCGAGGGCATGGTGCTGGCCGAGCTGCAGCAGGTCGCATCCGGCCTCGGCATCAGGGGCACCGCGCGTATGCGCAAGAGCCAGCTGATCGAGGTCATCAAGGAGGCGCAGGCGTCCGGCGGCGCCGCTCCGGCCGCGAAGGCCGACGCCCCCGCCGAGACCAAGCCCAAGCGCCGCGCCACCTCGCGCAGCCGTACGGGCGACAACGCCGAGAAGGCGGACAAGAAGGCGGACGCGAAGGAGGCCTCTGCGGCCCCCGCGGACCAGGCCGAAAAGGCCGTGGCCCAGCAGCAGATCGAGATCCCCGGCCAGCCGGCCGGCGGCCCCTCCCGCGACGGGTCCCGCGCGAGCGCGGGCGAGGACGCGCCCGAGCGCCGTCGCCGCCGGGCCACCGCCGAGGCCGGAGCCCCGGCTTCCGCCACGGAGACCGTCGTCGCCGAGGCGAAGAACGACACCAAGGCCGAGACGCAGTCGCAGCAGCAGTCGCAGAACAACGAGGCCAAGTCCGACGGCGGTGACGGCGGTGAAGGCCGTCGTCGTGACCGCCGGGACCGCGGTGACCGCGGTGACCGGGGCGGCCGGGACCGTGACCGCCGCGGCGGCAAGGGTGACGACCAGCAGGGCGGCGGCCAGCGCGGCCAGCAGCAGGGCCAGGGCGGCGGCGGCCGTCAGGACCGTGGCCAGCAGCAGGACGACGACGACTTCGAGGGCGGCCGTCGTGGCCGTCGCGGCCGCTACCGCGACCGCCGCGGCCGTCGCGGCCGTGACGACATGGCCACCGAGCCGCAGATCAACGAGGACGACGTCCTGATCCCCGTCGCGGGCATCCTCGACATCCTCGACAACTACGCGTTCATCCGGACCTCCGGCTACCTGCCCGGTCCGAACGACGTGTACGTCTCCCTCGCCCAGGTCCGCAAGAACGGCCTGCGCAAGGGCGACCACATCACCGGCGCGGTCCGCCAGCCCAAGGAAGGCGAGCGGCGCGAGAAGTTCAACGCGCTGGTGCGCCTGGACTCCGTCAACGGCATGGCGCCCGAACACGGCCGCGGCCGCCCGGAGTTCAACAAGCTCACCCCGCTGTACCCGCAGGACCGCCTCCGCCTGGAGACGGACCCGGGCGTGCTCACCACCCGCATCATCGACCTCGTGTCGCCGATCGGTAAGGGCCAGCGCGGTCTCATCGTGGCCCCGCCGAAGACCGGCAAGACCATGATCATGCAGGCGATCGCCAACGCGATCACCCACAACAACCCCGAGTGCCATCTGATGGTCGTCCTCGTCGACGAGCGTCCGGAAGAGGTCACCGACATGCAGCGGTCGGTGAAGGGCGAGGTCATCTCCTCGACCTTCGACCGCCCCGCCGAGGACCACACCACCGTCGCCGAGCTCGCCATCGAGCGCGCCAAGCGCCTGGTGGAGCTGGGTCACGACGTGGTCGTGCTGCTCGACTCGATCACCCGTCTGGGCCGTGCGTACAACCTCGCCGCCCCGGCCTCCGGCCGCATCCTGTCCGGTGGTGTCGACTCGACGGCGCTGTACCCGCCGAAGCGCTTCTTCGGTGCGGCCCGCAACATCGAGGACGGCGGCTCGCTGACCATCCTCGCCACCGCCCTGGTGGACACCGGATCCCGCATGGACGAGGTGATCTTCGAGGAGTTCAAGGGCACCGGCAACATGGAGCTCAAGCTCGACCGGAAGCTCGCCGACAAGCGCATCTTCCCGGCGGTGGACGTCGACGCGTCCGGTACCCGCAAGGAAGAGATCCTGCTCGGCAACGAGGAGCTCGCGGTCGTCTGGAAGCTGCGCCGGGTGTTGCACGCGCTCGACCAGCAGCAGGCCATCGAGCTGCTCCTCGACAAGATGAAGCAGACGAAGTCCAACGTCGAGTTCCTGATGCAGATCCAGAAGACCACCCCGACGCCGGGCAACGGCGACTGAGGTACGTCGGCTGAGGCAAGCACCGCACACGAGGGCCGCTCCCCTGACCGGGGGCGGCCCTCTGTGCTGTGCGTGTGCGGGTAGGATCACGCTCTCTTCGAACTTGTGATCCCGAGGGGGGACATACGTGGGTACACCCATGCCCGGGGGCGGTCGGCACAGACGCCGGATACGCATCGCACTGCCCGTCGCCGCGGCCGGGGTCGCCGCCGCCGTGGCCGGTGCGCTGCTGACGACGTCCGCCGACGCGGCCACCCCGCTGCCGCAGCCGACGGTCAAGCCGGCGGCGGTCAGCTCGCCGTCGCTCACCGAGCTGGAGAAGCGCGTCGCGGGTGCCATGGCCGGTGACGACGTGGCCGGCAAGACGAGCAAGAACTCGCTCACCGCGGGCACCGTCGCCGGCAGCATCGACCCCAAGATCATCGGTGGCAACGAGACCACCATCAGCACGGCCCCGTGGATGGCGCAGCTCCACTACTACGACGACCGGGGCACCTCCGGCACCAGTGACGACATCGGCTTCTTCTGCGGCGGCGCCGTCGTCGCGCCGACGAAGATCCTCACCGCCGCGCACTGCGTCAAGGGCTACAACTGGAACGCCAACGGCGCCGTCATCACCGGCACCTCCCAGCTGCCCTCCGCCGACGGCACCGACCTGCACGGCGGCACCGTCACCGGCGTCTGGCGGCAGTGGAACCACCCGTCGTACAGCGCGACGACCATCGACAACGACATCGCGGTGCTGACCCTGCCCGTCCCGGTCAAGGCCACCCCGATCCGCATGACGACGTCCGGCGACACCACGTCGTACAAGGCCGGCACCAGCGCCAAGGTCTACGGCTGGGGCCGCACCAGCTCCACCAGCGACGACATCTCCGAGACGCTGAAGACGGCCACGCTGCCCATGCAGTCCGACACGACGTGCTCCGGCGCGTACGGCGCCGACTTCGTCAAGGGCCACATGGTCTGCGCGGGCAAGCCCGCCACCGGCAGCGACACCGGCACCGTCTCGGCCTGCAACGGCGACTCCGGCGGCCCCCTGGTCGTCAACAACCGGATCGTCGGTGTCGTGTCCTGGGGTGTGACCGACTGCGTCGCCAAGGGCGCCTACAGCGTCTTCAGCAAGGTCAGCACGTACGTGGGCGCCGCCTACCCGCGCCTCGACGACACCAACATCAGCGGTGACCACAAGGCCGACCTGTGGGTGCGCAACGCCTCCACCAAGACCGGCTACTCCAAGGACTCGGCCGGCACGTCGTTCGCCGCCCGCCAGTCCTGGGGCAACTGGGACGGCGTCAACGTCGTCCTGCAGACCGACCTCGACCGCGACGGCTACCAGGACCTGGTCTACCGGCGCAGCAGCGACGGCGACGTCTTCTGGACGCACTACGTCATCTCCAGCGGCAGCTGGAGCACCAAGCAGATCGCCGACAACTGGAAGACCCGCACCCGGATCGTCACCCCCGGTGACGTCACCGGCGACTACCTGCCCGACCTGCTCTCGGTCGACTCGGCGGGCGTGATGTGGATCTACCCGGGCAAGGGCAACGGCACCTTCGCGTCCCGCGTGCAGGTCGGCTCCGGCTGGAACCAGTACAACTCCGTGCGCGGCAAGGGCGACTTCAACGGGGACGGCAAGACCGACCTGATCGCCCGCAGCAAGTCCGGCAGCTACCTCTACCTGTACAAGGGCACCGGCAAGGCCGGCTCGGGCGCGTTCTCGGCCCGGGTCAAGGTGCGCACGTGGGACGGCTACAACGCCTTCGACGCACCCGGTGACGTCACCGGCGACGGCAAGGCCGACTTCCTCGCCCGCACCCCCGGCGGCACGCTCTACCTCTACGCCGGCACCGGCAAGGGGACCAGCGAGATCTTTGCCACACGCAAGTCCGTCGGCACCGATTTCAAGCAGTACGACATCTTCGGCTGAAATTGCAGGTGAGCGGGGTGCGTCCCGCCACGCCGAACACGCACTGTGCCCACCGTCGTACACGGTGGGCACAGTCCGTTGTGCAACCCTTTCCCGAGTTTCCCCGTCTGACCTGGTGGGGCGACGATAGTGCGAGGAAGGGTCTTTTCGGCCATGCCTGGCACTGATCGCAGGGGGTAAGCGACCGTAGAAGAGCTGAGGAGTACATGTCTGCCGAGAGCACGCCGGATCCGGGCATACCGGGAAGTAACGGCACCGACGGAGCGCGCGACCGCGGCAAGGGCCGGCGGCGCAAGCCCCCGAGACGCCGCAAAGGCCTGATGATCACGGCCTGGACCACCGCGGGCATCGTCGTGCTGGGTGGCGCCGGAGCCGGCTACCTGTACTTCAAGCTCAACGGCAACCTCAAGAGCGTCGACATCGACCAGGCTCTCGGCACGGACCGGCCCGAGAAGGCCGACAACGGCTCCGAGAACATCCTCGTCCTCGGCTCCGACACCCGCGCCGGAGGAAACAAGAAGCTCGGCGGCGGCACCGACGACGGCAGCGCCCGCTCCGACACGGCGATGATCGTGCACATCTACAAGGGCCACAAGAAGGCCAGTGTCGTCTCCATCCCGCGCGACACCTTGATCAACCGCCCTTCGTGCACGGACACCCAGGGCGGCGACCACCCCGCCGCCCGGAGCGTGATGTTCAACTCCGCGTACTCCACCGGCGGGGCCGCCTGTGCCGTGAAGACCGTCGAGTCGATCACCGACCTGCGCATGGACCACTACCTGGAGGTCGACTTCGCCGGGTTCCAGCAGCTCATCGACGACCTCGGCGGCGTCGACATCACCACGACCAAGAGCATCGACGACCCCGACAGCCACCTGAAGCTGAAGGCCGGCACCCACACGCTGGACGGCAGGCAGGCCCTCGGCCTGGTCCGCACCCGGCACGGCGTCGGCGACGGCTCCGACCTCGGCCGCATCCAGCTCCAGCAGGCCTTCATCAAGGCCCTGGTCAACCAGATCAAGGACGTCGGCGTCCTCTCGAACCCGAAGAAGCTGCTCGACCTCGCTGAAACCGCGACCAAGACGGTGACGGCGGACTCCGACCTCGGTTCGGTCAACAGGCTCGCGTCCTTCGCGAACGGCCTCAAGGGCATCAGCCCGTCCCAGATGCACATGGTCACGATGCCGGTGGCCTACGACCCGGCCGACCCCAACCGCGTCCTCCTCCAGAAGGAGAAGGCCGACCAGATCTGGAAGGCCCTGGAGAACGACAGGCCGATCCCGAAGTCGGCGACGTCGGGTTCGGCGACAGGTGAGGCCAAGGGTGTCGTGACCGCACCCTGACGGGCACGTCCCCGAGAGGCGCGAGGCTGTGTCGATGTGCGGCTCCGCCGCGTGGGCGGGACACCCGGCGGCCGCGGGGGAATAGATCACAACAACCCCCGGTTTTGGGAGTAGGCCCCAGTCCTGGCAGACTGGTACGTCGGCCCCGGTTCACGCTCCCGCACCCCGCGGAAGCGACCCGGCGCCCTCCCGAATCTAGGAGACACCTTGAAGCGCGACATCCACCCCGAGTACGTCGAGACGCAGGTCAGCTGCACCTGCGGCGCGTCGTTCACCACCCGCAGCACCATCGAGTCCGGCACCATCCGCGCCGATGTCTGCTCCGAGTGCCACCCGTTCTACACGGGCAAGCAGAAGATCCTCGACACCGGTGGCCGTGTGGCCCGCTTCGAGGCCCGCTTCGGCAAGGCCGCCGGCTCCAAGAAGTAGCGAGCCTCAATTCGCCGGTCCACGGACGCGCCCCCTCACCGGGCGCTCCGGGACCGGCGTTTTTGGTCGCCCGCCCTTCACCCCCGTCCGTACACAGGAGCCCAAGATGTTCGAGGCCGTCGAGGAACTCGTCGCCGAGCACGCCGACCTGGAGAAGAAGCTCGCCGACCCGTCGGTCCACGCCGACCAGGCCAACGCGCGCAAGCTGAACAAGCGGTACGCCGAGCTCACCCCCATCGTCGCCACGTACCGCTCCTGGACGCAGACGGGCGACGACATCGAGGCCGCGCGTGAACTGGCCGCCGACGACCCCGACTTCGCGGCCGAGGTCAAGGACCTGGAACGGCAGCGCGAGGAACTCACCGAGAAGCTGCGCCTGCTGCTCGTCCCGCGCGACCCCAGCGACGACAAGGACGTCATCCTCGAGATCAAGGCGGGCGCGGGCGGCGACGAGTCGGCCCTGTTCGCCGGCGACCTGCTGCGCATGTACCTGCGCTACGCCGAGCGCGTCGGCTGGAAGACCGAGATCATCGACGCCACCGAGTCCGAACTCGGCGGCTACAAGGACGTCCAGGTCGCCGTGAAGACCAAGGGCGGCCAGGGCGCCACCGAGCCCGGCCAGGGCGTCTGGGCGCGCCTGAAGTACGAGGGCGGCGTGCACCGCGTGCAGCGCGTGCCCGCCACGGAGTCCCAGGGCCGTATCCACACCTCCGCGGCCGGTGTGCTCGTCACGCCCGAGGCCGAGGAGGTCGACGTGGAGATCAACCCGAACGACCTCCGCATCGACGTCTACCGGTCCTCCGGGCCCGGCGGGCAGTCCGTCAACACCACCGACTCCGCCGTGCGCATCACGCACATCCCGACCGGAGTCGTCGCCTCCTGCCAGAACGAGAAGAGCCAGCTGCAGAACAAGGAGCAGGCACTGCGTATCCTGCGCTCCAGGCTGCTCGCAGCGGCGCAGGAGGAGGCGGAGCGGGAGGCCGCCGACGCCCGCCGCAGCCAGGTCCGCACCGTCGACCGCTCCGAGAAGATCCGCACGTACAACTTCCCGGAGAACCGCCTCTCGGACCACCGGGTCGGCTTCAAGGCGTACAACCTGGACCAGGTCCTGGACGGCGACCTCGACGCGGTGATCCAGGCCTGTGTCGACGCGGACTCCGCGGCGAAGCTGGCGGCTGCGTAAGGCAGGCACGAGAACGTACGAGTGATCACGTACGAGTAATACGGAGGACTTGCGTGAACCTGCTGCTCGCGGAGGTGGCCCAGGCCACCCAGCGGCTCGCAGACGCCGGCGTGCCCTCGCCGCGTACCGACGCGGAGGAACTCGCCGCGTTCGTGCACGGCGTCAAGCGCGGCGAGCTGCACTCCGTCAAGGACTCCGACTTCGACGCCCGCTACTGGGAGGTCATCGCCCGCCGCGAGGCCCGCGAACCGCTCCAGCACATCACCGGGCGCGCCTACTTCCGCTACCTGGAACTCCAGGTCGGCCCCGGGGTGTTCGTGCCGAGGCCCGAGACGGAGTCCGTGGTCGGCTGGGCCATAGACGCCGTACGGGCCATGGACGTCGTCGAGCCGTGCATCGTCGACCTGTGCACCGGCTCCGGCGCCATCGCGCTCGCCCTCGCCCAGGAGGTGCCGCGCTCGCGCGTGCACGCCGTGGAGCTGTCCGAGGACGCCCTCAAGTGGACCCGCAAGAACGTCGAGGGGTCCAGGGTCGACCTGCGGCAGGGCAACGCGCTCACCGCCTTCCCCGACCTGGACGGACAGGTCGACCTGGTCATCACCAACCCGCCGTACATCCCGCTCACCGAGTGGGAGTACGTCGCCCCCGAGGCGCGGGACTACGACCCCGACATGGCCCTCTTCTCCGGTGAGGACGGCCTCGACCTCATCCGCGGCCTGGAGCGCACCGCGCACCGGCTGCTGCGCCCCGGCGGCGTCGTGGTCGTGGAGCACGCCGACACCCAGGGCGGCCAGGTGCCGTGGATCTTCGCAGAGGACCGCGGCTGGACCGACGCGGCCGACCACCCGGACCTGAACAACCGCCCGCGCTTCGCCACGGCCCGCAAGGCACTGCCGTGAGCACGGCGAGCATCCCGCGCACCCCGGGCGCACCGCAGTCTTCGCAGACTTCATCCCAGCAGCACGTGTACGAGGAGGCCAGCTAAAGATGGCACGGCGATACGACACCAACGACGCGACCGACCGAGTGACCGGTCTGCGCGAGGCAGCGTCCGCCGTCCGCCGTGGCGAGCTCGTGGTGCTGCCGACGGACACGGTGTACGGCATCGGCGCCGACGCGTTCTCCTCGGAGGCGGTCTCCGACCTGCTGGAGGCCAAGGGCCGGGGCCGCAACATGCCCACCCCCGTCCTCATCGGCTCCCCGAACACGCTGCACGGCCTCGTCACCGACTTCTCCGAGCTGGCCTGGGAGCTGGTCGACGCCTTCTGGCCGGGCGCCCTGACGCTCGTCGCCCGGCACCAGCCGTCCCTCCAGTGGGACCTCGGGGACACCCGTGGCACGGTCGCCGTGCGCATGCCGCTGCACCCGGTCGCGATCGAACTGCTGACCGAGGTCGGTCCCATGGCCGTCTCCTCCGCCAACCTGACCGGCCACCCGGCGCCGGAGGACTGCGACGCCGCACAGGGGATGCTCGGCGACTCCGTCTCCGTCTACCTCGACGGCGGCCCGACCCCCGGCATCGTGCCGTCGTCGATCGTCGACGTGACCCGTGAGGTACCGCTGCTTCTGCGCGCGGGCGCCATCTCGGCGGACGAGCTGCGAAAGGTCGTACCCGACCTCGAGGTGGCGAATTGACGGCCCCTGGATCGGGGCGTGGCATAGGCAACGGGGAAAGCGCGGCGGAGATCACGACGACCTTCGTGGGACTTCCGCGTGACAGCTTCCGCATCCTCCACGTCAGCACCGGCAACGTGTGCCGCTCGCCCATCACCGAGCGGCTGACCCGCCATGCGGTGCGGGAGCGGCTCGGCGTCCTGGGCGGTGGGCTGATCGTGGAGAGCGCGGGCACCTGGGGCCACGAGGGCGCGCCCATGGAGTCCCACGCGGAGACCGTCCTGGCCGACTTCGGCGCGGACGCCTCCGGCTTCACCGGGCGCGAGCTCCTCGACGAGCACGTGATCCGCGCCGACCTGGTGCTGACCGCCACCCGGGACCACCGGGCGCAGGTCATCTCCATGGGGCACTCGGCGGGCCTGCGCACCTTCACGCTCAAGGAGTTCACCCGCCTGGTCAAGGCCATCGACCCGGCGACCCTGCCGCCCCTGGAGGAGGGCGTGGTCATCCGCGCGCGTGCGCTGGTCCGCGCCGCGGCGGCGCTACGCGGGTGGCTGCTGGCGCCGACGGCCGAGGCGGACGAGGTCCACGACCCCTACGGCGCCCCCCTGACGTTCTTCCGTTCCATCGGGGACGAGATACACCAGGCCCTCGATCCGGTCGTCACAGCCCTCACCGGCGTCCCCGCGAAGACGTAACAGCCGAGCGCTCCGCAGGCCCCGGGCCTACATTGGTCGTACGTCACCGTCGACGCCCGGAGCCCACCATGACGGTCACCCCTGCCATCGAGGCCGACGTCCTGCGCCGCCAGGACCCCGAGCTGGCCGACATCCTGCTCGGAGAGCGGGAGCGGCAGTCGACGACGCTCCAGCTGATCGCCGCCGAGAACTTCAGCTCCCCGGCCGTGCTGGCCGCCCTCGGCTCATCGCTGGCGAACAAGTACGCCGAGGGCTACCCGGGGGCGCGGCACCACGGCGGCTGCGAGGTCGTCGACGTCGCGGAACGCCTGGCGGTCGAGCGGGCCCGGGCACTGTTCGGCGCCGATCACGCCAACGTCCAGGCGCATTCGGGCTCTTCGGCCGTGCTCGCCGCCTACGCAGCCCTGCTCCGACCCGGTGACACCGTGCTCGCCCTCGGCCTGCCCTACGGCGGGCACCTCACGCACGGCTCGCCCGCAAACTTCTCCGGCCGCTGGTTCGACTTCGTCGGATACGGCGTCGACGCCGAGTCCGGGCTCGTCGACCACGAGCAGGTGCGCACCCTGGCCCGCACGCGCCGGCCCAAGGCGATCGTGTGCGGCTCGATCGCCTACCCCCGCCATTTCGACTACGCCTTCTTCCGCGAGGTCGCCGACGAGGTGGGCGCGTACCTCATCGCGGACGCGGCGCACCCCTTGGGCCTGGTCGCCGGGGGAGCGGCCCCGAATCCCGTGCCGTACGCGGACATCGTCTGCGGGACCACCCACAAGGTGCTGCGGGGCCCACGCGGCGGGGTGATCCTGTGCCGCGCGGAGCTGGCCGAGCGGGTCGACCGGGCCGTGTTCCCCTTCACACAGGGCGGTGCGCAGATGCACACCATCGCCGCCAAGGCGGTCGCGTTCGGGGAGGCGGCAAGGCCGGCGTTCGCCGCGTACGCCCACCAGGTGGTGGCGAACGCCCGGGTGCTGGCGGCCCGGCTGGCGGCGGAGGGCCTGGTCGTCACCACCGGCGGCACGGACACTCACCTGATCACCGCCGACCCGGCGCCGCTCGGCGCCGACGGACGCACCGCCCGGGGCCGGCTCGCCGCGGCCGGCCTGGTCCTGGACTGCTGCGCGCTGCCGCACGGCGACGCCCGGGGACTCAGGCTCGGTACGGCCGCGATCACCACCCAGGGCATGGGCGAGGCGGAGATGATCCGGATCGCCGGACTGCTCGCCGGTGTACTTCGGGGCGTGACGGATCCCTCAAGCGCCCGTGAAGAAGTGCGGGAGCTGGCCGGTGGATTTCCGCCGTATCCCGCTTGAGTCGGGGTAAGCGCACCAGGGTGCACAGACACTCGTGCAACCATCGTCGCTACCCGGAAGTCCCCACCCATATGCGCGCATCGCTAGGGTGTGGGGCTGAGATGGCCAGCGAGACCTGTGGGGAAGCCCGTGCGTGAATACCTCCTGACGCTCTGCATCACGGCCGCGGTGACGTATCTGCTGACAGGGCCGGTACGGAAGTTCGCGATCGTGGCCGGAGCGATGCCGGAGATCCGGGCACGTGACGTGCACCGGGAGCCGACTCCGCGCCTCGGCGGTATCGCGATGTTCTTCGGCCTGTGCGCGGGCCTGCTGGTCGCCGACCACCTGACCAACCTCAATCAGGTCTTCGAGACATCGAACGAACCCCGGGCCCTGCTGTCCGGGGCGGCCCTGATCTGGCTGATCGGGGTCCTGGACGACAAGTTCGAGATCGACGCCCTGATCAAGCTGGGCGGCCAGATGATCGCCGCGGGCGTGATGGTCGTGCAGGGTCTGACGATCCTGTGGCTGCCGGTCCCGGGCGTGGGCTCCGTCGCGCTCACCCAATGGCAGGGCACCCTGCTCACGGTGGCCCTGGTCGTCATTACCATCAACGCGGTCAACTTCGTCGACGGCCTGGACGGCCTCGCGGCCGGCATGGTCTGCATCGCGGCCACAGCGTTCTTCCTGTACGCCTACCGCATCTGGTACTCGTACGGCATCGAGGCGGCCGCCCCGGCCACCCTCTTCTCGGCGATCCTGATGGGCATGTGCCTGGGCTTCCTGCCGCACAACATGCACCCGGCGCGGATCTTCATGGGCGACTCGGGCTCCATGCTGATCGGCCTGGTCCTGGCCGCCGGTGCGATCTCGGTCACGGGCCAGGTCGATCCGGACGCGCTCAACCTTTACGTGGGCTCCGAGAAGGAGGCCGTGCACCAGACGGTCCCCGTCTACATCCCGCTGCTGCTGCCGCTGACGATCATCGCGGTGCCGGCCGCCGACCTGATCCTGGCGATCGTGCGCCGCACCTGGCGGGGCCAGTCCCCGTTCGCCGCCGACCGCGGCCACCTGCACCACCGGCTGCTGGAGATCGGCCACTCGCACAGCCGCGCGGTGCTGATCATGTACTTCTGGTCGGCGCTGATCGCCTTCGGTGCCCTCGCCTACTCGGTCAACTCGGCGTCCATGTGGATCGTGCTCGGTGTGGTGTTCCTGAGCGCGATCGGTCTGCTCCTGCTCCTGCTGCCGCGCTTCACGCCGCGCGCCCCGCGCTGGATGGAGCATTTCGTGCCGCCGCGCTACCGGCGCCGCGGCTCGGTGGCGGCGCTCTCACCGGAAGCCTCGTCGCCGGCGTCCGCGGCGGACCAGCACACGCCGGTCGGTGCGGAGAGCCGTACCCCCGTGGTGTCCGGGGTCGGCGGCGTCAACGGGGCGACCGCCATCGGGGCCCGTTCGCGTCTTGCCGACCGGCGCAAGGCGGGGACAAGGTAAGAATCTGACGAGAGCATTGCCAAGTCGTGGGGTGGTGATGGGGGTGCGAAGCGCCTCAATACCAGACATCTCGGCTCAGTTCTCGCTCAGACGTGCAGGTTCACTCTCATGTGTGACTGTACGCACACCGTCAGGTAAAGACTGCATCAAATAGTTTGTGATACGGTTCACGAGAACCCCCCGGATAGAGCCGAAGGACCGTAGTGCGACGGTCCATTGGTGTGAGGTCTCCACTCAGCCCGGGACTACGCTCGTCCATGACGACACCCCTGCCCCCTGCGAAAGCGGAGTTGCCGCCATGCCGTCCAATGACGCCCGGAACCTCTTGCAGTGCGCTGTGCCCACAGCCGCTGCCGGTGCTGTTGTGGTCGCCGTCAGTGGCGTGGTGGCCGGAGGTAAGGGGGCCATCGGAGCGGCCGTCGGCGTCGTGCTGGCCATCCTCTTCATGGGAATCGGCCTGTTCGTTCTCCAGTGGACGGCAAAAACGCTCCCGCAGCTGTTCCAGGCCATGGGTCTGATGCTTTACGGCGCTCAGCTGCTGTTGCTTCTGATCTTCGCTGCTGTCTTCAAGGACACTTCTCTCTTCAACCCGAAGACGTTCGCCCTCGGGCTCGTCATCGCGACCGTCGTGTGGATGGCTGCGCAGGCTCGTGCGCATATGAAGGCCAAGATCTTCTACATCGACCCGGACTCCGCGAAGAGCGAGAAGCCCGAGAAGACCGGACCGTCGTCGTGACGAGTAGGGGCGCGATAAAGGGCAGTAGGAACTCCTGCTATCGTCCGGTGCCAACTGCGGCATCGCGGGCGCGGGCATCTGAGCTGACGCCTGCTCGAACGCGAGGCTCGATGCCCTCCCGCCGCTCTCACATCCGTAACACCAGTCCGGTGCCGATCCGCGGCTGCGCGCCGCGCCGACACAACGAGGTTGCCGTACACATGCGTCACGCCGAAGGAGCCCGCGGTGAGTGCTGACCAGACCCAGCTCGCCTTTGACTGGAGCTGTCGGATCATGTCCGACAACGGGTGTGGTTTTCCGGCTCCGGGCCTGCACTCGTTCCTCTTCAAGCCGATCACCACGGTCGGGGGGTTCGAGTTCAACAAGGTGATGCTGCTCGCCATCATCACCACCGTCCTTGTCATCGGCTTCTTCTACGCGGCCTTCGGCAAGGCCAAGGTGGTGCCGGGCAAGCTGCAGATGGTCGGTGAGGCCGGCTACGACTTCGTCCGCCGCGGCATCGTCTACGAGACCCTCGGCAAGCGTGAGGGCGAGAAGTACGTCCCGTTCATGGTCTCGTTGTTCTTCTTCATCTGGATCATGAACATCTGGTCCGTGATCCCGCTCGCGCAGTTCCCGGTGTCGTCGATCATCGCGTACCCGGCCGTCCTGGCCGCGGTCGTCTACGTGACCTGGGTCTCGCTGACCTTCAAGCGGCACGGCTTCGTCGGGTTCTTCAAGAACGTGACCGGCTACGACAAGTCGCTCGGCCCGGTGCTGCCGCTCGTGATGGTCATCGAGTTCTTCTCGAACCTGCTCGTCCGGCCGTTCACGCACGCGGTGCGACTCTTCGCGAACATGTTCGCCGGTCACCTGATGCTGGTCATGTTCACCGTCGCCTCCTGGTACCTGCTGAACAGCTGGATGGTCCCGGCGGCCGGTGTCTCCTTCGTCATGACCATCGCCATGATCGGCTTCGAGCTTTTCGTGCAGGCCGTCCAGGCGTACGTCTTCGTACTCCTCGCCTGCACGTACATCCAGGGCGCTCTCGCCGAGCACCACTGAGCCCCATCACCCCCTGTCGTCCGGTGGCCAACCCCCACCGGTCCGTTAAGAGAAGGAAGATTCAGCATGGCTGCCACTGAGACCCTCGCCGCTGTCTCCGGTTCCATCGGTTCCGTCGGTTACGGCCTCTCGGCTATCGGCCCCGGCATCGGCGTCGGCATCATCTTCGGTAACGGCACCCAGGCTCTCGCCCGTCAGCCCGAGGCTGCCGGCCTGATCCGCGCCAACCAGATCCTCGGCTTCGCCTTCTGTGAGGCGCTGGCCCTCATCGGCATCGTCATGCCGTTCGTGTTCGGTACGAAGTAAGACTTCCCTACCGACACGTTTCGACGAAAGGCACTGATGTGATCGCCAACCTGGTGCAGCTGGCGGCCGAGGAAGAGCAGAACCCGCTCATTCCTCCGGGCCCCGAGCTGCTCGTCGGCACCATCGCCTTCGCCATCGTGTTCTTCTTCTTCTGGAAGAAGCTGCTTCCGAACATCAACAAGGTTCTGGAGGAGCGCCGCGCGGCGATCGAAGGCGGTATCGAAGAGGCCGAGACCATGAAGGTCGAGGCCCAGAGCGTCCTTGAGCAGTACAAGGCACAGCTCGCCGAGGCCCGGCACGAGGCCGCGCGCCTGCGCCAGGAGGCGCAGGAGCAGGGTGCCACGCTCATCGCCGAGATGCGGGCCGAAGGCCAGCGTCAGCGCGAGGAGATCGTCGCCGCCGGCCACTCCCAGATCGAGGCCGACCGCAAGGCCGCCGCGTCCGCGCTGCGCCAGGACGTCGGCAAGCTCGCCACCGACCTGGCCGGCAAGCTCGTCGGGGAGTCCCTCGAGGACCACGCCCGCCAGAGCCGTGTGATCGACCGGTTCCTCGACGAGCTCGAGGAGAAGGCCGAGGCCGGACGATGAACGGAGCGAGCCGCGAGGCCCTGGCAGCCGCACGTGAGCGTCTCGACGCGCTGACGGACTCCACGTCCGTGAACGCGAGCTCGCTCGCCGACGAGCTGGCCGCCGTCACCGCGCTGCTCGACCGCGAGGTGTCGCTGCGTCGGGTCCTCACCGACCCGGCGCAGGCCGCAGAGGCGAAGGCCGAGCTGGCCCAGCGTCTGCTCGGCACCCAGGTCAGCGGCCCCGCCGCCGACCTGGTCGCCGGCATGGTGCGCTCCCGCTGGTCGCAGTCGCGCGACCTGGTGGACGCGCTGGAGGAGCTGGCCAACACCGCCGACCTCACGGCCGCCCAGCAGGCGGGCAAGCTCGACGACGTCGAGGACGAGCTGTTCCGGTTCGGCCGGATCGTCTCCGGCAGCACCGAGCTGCGTGCCGCGCTGACCGACCGCAAGGCCACCGCCTCGGCCAAGGGCGAGCTGCTGCGCAGCCTCCTCGGCGGCCGGGCCCAGTCGGCCACCGAGCGTCTGGTCACGCGCCTTGTGACCGCGCCGCGGGGACGTAGCCTGGAGTCGGGACTCGAGTCCCTGTCCAAGCTCGCCGCCGAGCGCCGGGACCGCATGGTGGCCATCGTCACCTCGGCGGTGCCGCTGAGCGACCCGCAGAAGCAGCGCCTGGGCGCCGCCCTCGCGAAGCTCTACGGCCGCGCGATGCACCTCAACCTGGACGTGGACCCCGAGGTCCTCGGCGGTATCCGGGTGCAGGTCGGCGACGAGGTCATCAACGGCTCCCTCGCGGACCGCATCGAGGACGCCAGCCGCCGGCTCGCCGGCTGAGCAGCAACTCAATACGCACAACGTACTTACGACGGCCCTGGTTGGGCCGTGCAGAAGAATCCTGGGGGTCAACCCCAGACCCCAAGAAACTTCGGGCCCAACAAGGAGAGCAGGGAACCCAGATGGCGGAGCTCACGATCCGGCCGGAGGAGATCCGGGACGCGCTGGAGAACTTCGTCCAGGCGTACAAGCCGGACGCGGCCTCGCGCGAGGAGGTCGGTACGGTCACCTTTGCCGGCGACGGCATCGCGAAGGTGGAGGGCCTGCCCTCGACCATGGCCAACGAGCTGCTGAAGTTCGAGGACGGCACCCTCGGCCTCGCCCTCAACCTCGAGGAGCGCGAGATCGGTGCCATCGTCCTCGGCGAGTTCAGCGGCGTCGAGGAGGGGCAGCCGGTGCAGCGCACCGGTGAGGTTCTCTCCGTCGCGGTGGGCGAGGGCTACCTCGGCCGCGTGGTGGACCCCCTCGGCAACCCGATCGACGGCCTCGGCGAGATCGAGACCGAGGACCGCCGCGCCCTGGAGCTGCAGGCTCCGGGCGTCATGGTCCGCAAGTCGGTGCACGAGCCGATGGAGACGGGCTACAAGGCCGTCGACGCGATGACCCCGATCGGCCGTGGCCAGCGTCAGCTGATCATCGGTGACCGCCAGACCGGCAAGACCGCCCTGGCCGTCGACACCATCATCAACCAGCGCGACAACTGGCGCTCCGGCGACCCGAACAAGCAGGTCCGCTGCATCTACGTCGCCATCGGCCAGAAGGGCTCCACCATCGCCGGCGTGCGCGGCGCTCTGGAGGAGGCCGGCGCGCTGGAGTACACGACCATCGTCGCCGCCCCGGCGTCCGACCCGGCCGGCTTCAAGTACCTGGCGCCGTACACCGGTTCGGCCATCGGTCAGCACTGGATGTACCAGGGCAAGCACGTCCTGATCATCTTCGACGACCTGTCGAAGCAGGCCGACGCCTACCGCGCCGTGTCGCTGCTGCTGCGCCGCCCGCCGGGCCGTGAGGCCTACCCGGGTGACGTCTTCTACCTGCACTCCCGTCTGCTGGAGCGCTGCGCCAAGCTCTCCGACGAGATGGGTGCCGGCTCGATGACCGGTCTGCCGATCGTCGAGACGAAGGCCAACGACGTCTCGGCGTTCATCCCGACCAACGTCATCTCCATCACCGACGGCCAGTGCTTCCTGGAGTCGGACCTGTTCAACGCCGGTCAGCGCCCCGCGCTGAACGTCGGTATCTCCGTCTCCCGAGTCGGTGGTTCCGCGCAGCACAAGGCGATGAAGCAGGTCTCCGGCCGTCTGCGCGTGGACCTCGCCCAGTTCCGTGAGCTGGAGGCGTTCGCCGCCTTCGGTTCCGACCTGGACGCCGCGTCGAAGGCGCAGCTGGAGCGCGGTCAGCGCATGGTCGAGCTGCTGAAGCAGGCTCAGTACCAGCCGATGGCCACCGAGGACCAGGTCGTCTCCGTCTGGGCCGGCACCACCGGCAAGATGGACGACGTCCCCGTCGTCGACATCCGCCGCTTCGAGAAGGAGCTGCTGGAGTACCTGCACCGCAAGGAGCAGGGCCTGATGACCTCCATCCGCGAGGGCGGCAAGATGTCCGACGACACCCTTCAGGCCGTCGCCGACGCCATCGTGGAGTTCAAGAAGCAGTTCGAGACCGCCGACGGCAAGCTGCTCGGCGAGGACACCCCGGCTGCCGGTAAGTGACGACGGAAGGGACCTGACTCATGGGAGCCCAGCTCCGGGTCTACAAGCGTCGCATCCGATCCGTCTCCGCGACCAAGAAGATCACGAAGGCGATGGAGATGATCGCCGCCTCGCGCGTCGTCAAGGCGCAGCGCAAGGTGGCGGCCTCCACCCCGTATGCGACCGAGCTCACCCGCGCGGTCACGGCGGTCGCCGGCGGATCCAACACCAAGCATCCGCTGACGACGGAGCCGGAGAACCCGACCCGTGCCGCGGTCCTGCTCCTCACGAGCGACCGCGGTCTGGCCGGTGCCTTCAACTCCAACGCCATCAAGGCCGCGGAGAAGCTCACGGCCGCGCTCGAGGCCGAGGGCAAGGAGGTCGTCAACTACATCGTCGGCCGCCGTGGTGTCGCCCACTACAACTTCCGCGAGCGCAAGATCGCGGAGACGTTCACGGGCTTCACCGATGAGCCGTCGTACGCGGACGCCAAGAAGGTCGCGGCCCCGCTGATCGAGGCGATCGAGACGGAGACGGCCGAGGGCGGCGTGGACGAGCTCCACATCGTCTACACCGAGTTCGTGTCGATGATGACGCAGACGGCGATCGAGGCCCGGCTGCTGCCGCTCAGCCTCGACGAGGTGGCGGCGGAGGCCAAGCCCAAGGGCGAGATCCTCCCGCTGTTCGACTTCGAGCCCTCGGCGGAGGACGTCCTCGACGCCCTGCTGCCGCGCTACGTCGAGAGCCGCATCTACAACGCGCTGCTCCAGTCGGCTGCCTCCAAGCACGCCGCCACGCGGCGCGCGATGAAGTCGGCCACCGACAACGCCGGAGAGCTCATCGAGACGCTCACCCGGCTTGCCAACCAGGCCCGCCAGGCCGAAATCACCCAGGAAATCAGCGAGATCGTCGGTGGCGCGAGTGCCCTGGCCGACGCGACCGCGGGGAGTGACCGATAAATGACCACCACTGTTGAGACGGCCACGGCGACGGGCCGCGTCGCGCGGGTCATCGGCCCGGTCGTCGACGTGGAGTTCCCCGTCGACGCGATGCCGGACATCTACAACGCCCTTCACGTCGAGGTCGCCGACCCGGCGCTCGCGGGCGAGAAGAAGACGCTGACCCTGGAGGTCGCCCAGCACCTGGGTGACGGCCTGGTCCGCGCGATCTCCATGCAGCCCACCGACGGTCTGGTCCGCCAGGCCCCGGTGACCGACACCGGCGCGGGCATCACCGTCCCCGTCGGCGACTTCACCAAGGGCAAGGTGTTCAACACCCTCGGTGAGGTGCTGAACAGCGACGAGACCCACGAGGGCGAGCGCTGGTCCATCCACCGCAAGGCCCCCGCGTTCGACCAGCTCGAGTCGAAGACCGAGATGTTCGAGACGGGTCTGAAGGTCGTCGACCTGCTCACCCCGTACGTCAAGGGCGGCAAGATCGGTCTGTTCGGTGGTGCCGGTGTCGGCAAGACCGTGCTGATCCAGGAAATGATCATGCGTGTCGCCAACCTCCACGAGGGCGTCTCCGTCTTCGCGGGCGTCGGCGAGCGCACCCGTGAGGGCAACGACCTCATCGCGGAGATGGAAGAGTCCGGCGTTCTGGACAAGACCGCCCTGGTCTTCGGCCAGATGGACGAGCCCCCGGGCACCCGTCTGCGCGTGGCCCTGGCCGGCCTGACGATGGCGGAGTACTTCCGTGACGTCCAGAAGCAGGACGTGCTGTTCTTCATCGACAACATCTTCCGCTTCACCCAGGCCGGTTCCGAGGTGTCGACCCTGCTCGGCCGTATGCCCTCCGCGGTGGGCTACCAGCCGAACCTGGCCGACGAGATGGGCACCCTCCAGGAGCGCATCACCTCGACCCGTGGTCACTCGATCACCTCGATGCAGGCGATCTACGTCCCCGCGGACGACCTGACCGACCCGGCCCCGGCCACCACCTTCGCCCACCTCGACGCGACGACGGTTCTGTCCCGTCCGATCTCCGAGAAGGGCATCTACCCGGCCGTGGACCCGCTGGACTCGACGTCCCGCATCCTCGACCCGCGGTACATCTCGGCGGAGCACTACAACGCCGCGATGCGCGTGAAGAACATCCTGCAGAAGTACAAGGACCTGCAGGACATCATCGCGATCCTCGGTATCGACGAGCTCGGCGAGGAGGACAAGCTCGTCGTCCACCGTGCCCGTCGCGTGGAGCGCTTCCTGTCCCAGAACACCCACGCCGCCAAGCAGTTCACCGGCGTGGACGGTTCGGACGTGCCGCTGGACGAGTCGATCGCGGCGTTCAACGCGATCTGCGACGGCGAGTACGACCACTTCCCGGAGCAGGCGTTCTTCATGTGCGGTGGTCTCGAGGACCTGAAGAACAACGCGAAGGAGCTCGGCGTCTCCTGACCCGGGCAGTGCTCGAGTCATGAGGGGGCGGGGTTCGTCCCGCCCCCTCATTCACGCCTATTAGACTTGTAACCAACACCCGGCACTCCCGCCGGGTGGTGACCCGAGGAGCCACCCTTGGCTGCTGAGCTGCACGTCGCGCTGGTCGCGGCCGACCGTGAGGTCTGGTCAGGCCAGGCCACCCTGGTCGTCGCGCGCACCACGTCCGGCGACATCGGCGTCATGCCCGGTCACCAGCCGCTGCTCGGTGTGCTGGAGTCGGGCCCGGTGACCATCCGCACGAGCGACGGCGGGACGGTCGTCGCCGCCGTGCACGGCGGATTCATCTCGTTCGCGGACGACAAGCTCTCCCTCCTGGCGGAGGTCGCCGAGCTGTCGGACGAGATCGATGTCCAGCGCGCGGAGCAGGAGCTCGAGCGCGCGAAGGCGGAGGACGACGCGGAGGCCCAGCGCCGCGCGGACGTCCGGCTGCGGGCTGCGACGGCGGCGCGCTGACCCCGTCCGCCGTGTGATGACGTCACTCAGCCGCGGCTGGGTACCGGAGACATCCGGACCCAGCCGCGGCTGAGGCGGATGTGGGTGATTTTTACGTTCCGTTACCTAGGAGACGAGGAGGTCGGTGCCGATGGTCCTCGCTCTGACTGTGTGCGGAATCGTGGTGGCCCTCGTGGTGGTGGGCCTGTTCGTCTTCGGTCTGCGCCGCCGGCTGATCCAGCGGTCGGGCGGCACCTTCGACGCCAGCTTGCGCTGGGACGCCCCGGCCGAGGGTGACACCAACGGCAAGGGCTGGGCGTACGGGGTGGCCCGGTACAACGGCGACCGGGTCGAGTGGTACCGCGTCTTCTCGTACTCGCCTCGTCCGCGCCGCACTCTGGAGCGTTCCGCCATCGAGGTGGCCGGGCGCCGGGTCCCGGAGGGCGAGGAGGAGCTGGCGCTGCTCTCCGACCATGTGATCCTGGCCTGTCTGCACCGGGGCACGCGTCTCGAGCTCGCGATGAGCGAAGACGCACTGACCGGTTTCCTCGCGTGGCTGGAGGCAGCCCCGCCCGGACAGCGAGTGAACGTGGCGTAGCCGCGTTCACTCGCTGGGTGGGGGCCCCCCGGACGAAGTCCGGGGGAGCGTCAATGTCGCCCAGGGTCTATGGTCCTTCGAACTTCTCTGTGACGCGGCCTCCTACTTCAGGCCGCTGTCGATGGCCGTCGCCAGCTCTCCGTTCGTGGTGTCACCGCTGAACTCCCAGAAGAACGCGCCGCCCAGGCCCTGGTTCTTGGCCCAGCTCATCTTTCCGGCGATGGTCGACGGGGTGTCGTAGGACCACCAGTTGCTGCCGCAGTGCGCGTACGCCGTGCCGGCGACGGTGCCGGTCACCGGGCAGGAGTTCTTCAGGACCTTGTAGTCCTCGATGCCCGCCTCGTACGTGCCCGGGGCCGCGCCGGTCGCCGCTCCGCCCGGGGCGGACTGGGTGACACCGGTCCAGCCGCGGCCGTAGAAGCCGATACCGAGCAGCAGCTTCTTCGCGGGGACGCCCTTCGCCTTGAGCTTGGCGATCGCGTCGGCCGAGTTGAAGCCCTCCTGCGGGATCCCCGGATAGGACGTGAGCGGGGAGTGCGGGGCGGTCGGGCCGTCCTTGTCGAAGGCGCCGAAGTAGTCGTAGGTCATCACGTTGTACCAGTCGAGGTGCTGGGCGGCGCCGCCGTAGTCGGCCGCGTCGATCTTGCCGCCGGAGGAGCCGTCGGCGGTGATGGCCGCGGTGACCAGGTAGTTCGGGCCGAACTCGGTGCGCAGTGCCGACATCAGGTTCCTGAAGGCGGCGGGGCCGGAGGTGTCGCAGCTCAGGCCGCAGGCGTTCGGGTACTCCCAGTCGATGTCGATGCCGTCGAAGACGTCGGCCCAGCGCGGGTCCTCGACGACGGCCTTGCAGGACTTCGCGAAGGCGGCGGCGTTGGCCGCTGCCTGGCCGAAGCCGCCGGAGTAGGTCCAGCCGCCGAAGGAGTACAGCACCTTGATGTGCGGGTACTTGGCCTTCAGCTGGCGCAGCTGGTTGAAGTTGCCGCGCAGCGGCTGGTCCCAGGTGTCGGCGGTGCCGCTGACGGACTGGTCGGCGGTGTAGGCCTTGTCGTAGGCGGCGTAGGTGTCGTCGACGGTGCACTGGCCGTTCTTGACGTTGCCGAAGGCGTAGTTGACGTGGGTGATCTTCGACGCGGTGCCCGAGGTCACGAGGTTCTTGACGTGGTAGTTGCGGCCGTAGACGCCCCACTCGGTGAAGTAGCCGAGCTTGACCTTGTCGCCGGTGGGCGGCTCGGTGGTGCCGCCGGTGGTGCGGACCCGGACGGCGCCGCTGACCGGGCCGGTCTGGTCGGCGGTGTCACGGGCCTGGACCGAGTAGGAGTAGTCCGTGCCCTTGGTCAGGCCGGTGTCCGTGTACGAGGTCGTCGTCACGGTGGCGACCTTCGTGCCGTCGCGCAGGACGTCGTAGTTCTTGACGCCCTTGTCGTCGGTCGCGGCGGACCAGGACAGCTTCACCGAGGTGTCGGTGACGGCGGAGGCGGTGGGGGTGCCGGGGGCGCTCGGCGCGCTGTCACCCGGTTCGGTGGTGCCGCCGTCGCAGCTGCCGCCGTTGAGCTTGCAGTTGGCGGGGGAGCCGGTGCCGGAGCCGTTGAAGCCGAAGGAGACGGAGGCGCCCGGGGCGAGGCTGCCGTTCCAGGACTTGTTCTTCGCGGTCCAGTGGGTGCCGGAGGACGTGACGTCGGCGTCCCAGGAGGAGGTGACGGAGGTGCCGGAGGGGAAGTCCCATTCGACGGTCCAGGAGCTGATGGCGGTGGTGCCGGTGTTCTTCACCGTCCACTTGCCTTCGAAGCCGGAGCCCCAGTCCTGCGTCTTGGCGTAGGTGGCGGTGGCGGACGTGGCTGCCTGGGCCGGGCTCGCCAGGCCGACGAGGCCGGCGAAGGGGAGCAACAGGGTCGCGAACCCTGCCGCGGCTCTGTGTCTGAAGCGCATGCTGCGCCTCCTCGATGGAGTTGTGGGGGGCGTGACTGAGCCTCACGCCACTCATGGTGCGGTGAGAATAGAAAGGTCTGGACCACCGGTCAATAGGTCTGGACCACCACGCACCGGACTTCTCAGACCCCCAACTCCTGCGCCAGCACCGCGGCTTGCACCCGGCTGCGCAGCCCCAGCTTCCCGAGCAGCCTGCTGACGTGGGTCTTCACGGTCGCCTCGGCCATGTCGAGGCGTTCGGCGATACCCGCGTTGGACAGGCCGTCGCCGAGACAGGTCAGCACTTCGCGCTCCCGCCGCGTCAGCTGGTCGAGCACCGCGGGATCGGCCGTAGGCTCGCGGGCGGGCTTCGCGGCGAACTCCGCGATCAGCCGCCGCGTCACCGCCGGGGCGATCAGCCCCTCACCGCGCGCGACCGTCCGCACGGCCTCCAGCAGCTGCTTCGCCTCGGTGTTCTTCAGCAGGAAACCGGACGCGCCCGCCCGCAGCGCCCCGAAGACGTACTCGTCGAGATCGAAGGTGGTCAGCACGAGTACGTCCGCGAGCCGCTCCGCGACCACCTGCCGGGTCGCCGACACCCCGTCCAGGCGAGGCATCTGAACGTCCATCAGCACCAGGTCCGGTCGCAGCTCCCGGGCCAGCGCCACCGCCTGCTCACCGTCCGCGGCCTCACCGACCACCTCGATGTCGGGCGCGCTGCGCAGGATGAGGACCAGGCCGGCGCGGACGGCGGACTGGTCCTCGGCGACCAGGACGCGGATCATGCGGTGTCTCCTTCGAGGGTGTCGTCGACGGGGAGGGTGGCGCGCACGGCCCAGATCTTGCCCTCCGGCGCGTCCTCGGGTGCGGCTTCGAACGTGCCGTCCAGCAGGGCCGCGCGTTCCCTCATGCCGACCAGACCCGCGCCGGAGCCGGGGGCGCGCGGGGCGTCCCGGTCACCGTACGGGCTGGTCACGCTGACGACGAGGGAGCCGTTCCGCCGAGCGAGGGAGACGGTGACCCGGCCCGGGGCGGCGTGCTTGAGGGCGTTGGTCAGCGACTCCTGCACGATGCGGTAGGCGGCGAGCTCGACGGGGGCGGGAACCTCGCTGCGTTCGGCGTCGAGGGTGACGTCGAGGCCGTTGGTGCGGGCACCGTCCACGAGCGAGGCGAGGCTGTCGAGCGTGGGGGCGGCGGACGGTTCCACGTCGCCGCTGCTGTCGCGCAGGATGCCGATCAGCCGCCGCATCTCGGCGAGCCCCTCCACGCTGTTCTCGCGGATGACCACGAGCGCGTCCCGAGAGGTCTTCGGATCGTCGAGGGACAGGGCCGCGGTGGAGTGGATGGCGATCGCGGACAGGTGGTTGGCGACCATGTCGTGCAGCTCCCGGGCCATCCGGGCCCGTTCGGCGGTGACGGCCTGGGTGCGGTCCATCTCGGCCAGCAGCGCGGTCTGTTCGGCGCGCAGCCGGGCCGCGTCGGCGGCCTCGCGGTGGTTGCGCACGATCAGCCCGGTGGAGGCGGGCCCGAAGGCGACCAGGCCGGTGACCACGCCGATCAGCAGCGCCTCGGGCTCGCGCCAGACCGCGAACGGAACGACGGCTCCGGCCACGGTGAGCAGCCCGGTGATCCGCGAGATGCGGTGCGCCGACGCGGGCGGGCCGTACAGGACGGCCGCGTACATCAGGTCCGTGTACATCAGGATCGTGAACAGGTTCCCCTGGGTGAGGAGGTCCAGGACGATCGTGGCGGTGCCGATCAGCAGGGCGGTGCGCGGGGCGGTGCGCCGCAGCAGCTCGCAGCCGGCCATGACCAGCAGTGGCAGCAGCACCGCCCAGCGGCCCGGCAGCAGCACGTACACCTCGGTGGCGGGGCGGGTGGCCAGCCCCAGCGCCCACAGCAGCAGCCCGCCCAGCAGACTGCCCAGGGCGACGTACACGTCGAAGCGGCGTGGGCGGGGGAGTCGTACGGCCATGCCACCATCCAACACGGCCGCCGCCGGCATCGCGTGATCCCCGCGTAGGGTCCCCGACTGCATCTTTCGATGTACCGCGGTTTCGTCAGCGGTGACGACGATCCGGGCCGCGCCGACCGGGAGCCTGGAAGGGTGACCGAGAGGAGCGAACCGTGATCGTCGCCTTGATCGCCGCCTGCGAGATCGGCTTCTGGGTGCTGCTGGCTGCCGGTCTGGCCACCCGCTACCTGCTGAAGATGCCGCGCACCGGTCTGGCGCTGCTGCTGTGCGAGCCGCTGCTGGAGGTCGTCCTGCTGATCGCCACCGCGCTGGACCTGAAGAACGGCGCCGACCCGAACTGGACGCACGGGCTGGCCGCGCTCTACATCGGCTACACCGTCGGGCACGGCCACCGCACCGTGAAGTGGCTCGACGGCCACGCGGCCCACCGGCTCGGCGGCGCACCGCCCCCGCCGAAGCCCCCGCGCTACGGCATGGCCCGGGCGCGCCACGAGGGCGCGGTCTGGCTGGGCACGCTGACCGCCACCGTCGTCGCAACCGTTTTGCTCCAGCTGGCCATCTGGTACGTCGACGACCCGAGCCGTGTCACGTCGCTGGAGAGCTGGCGCTACGTGGCCTGGCGCACGGCCGGGATCCACGGCCTGATCGCGCTGAGCTACGCGATCTGGCCGCGGAGGGCTCCCGCGGGGGAGCCGGAGCCGGAGCTCGAGGAACAGAGAGTGCGTCGCTGAGGCGGAATCTCGGCTTGCCGAACATCGTGGCTTGTCGCGCAGTTCCCCGCGCCCCTGTCAGGGGCGCTTCAGCGCTCCCCGCCCGGTACCCACAGCACGTCCCCGACCTCCTTGTTCGCCGTCCTCGCGAGGATGAACAGGAGGTCGGACAGGCGGTTGAGGTAGGTCGCCGTGAGGGGATTCATCACCTCGCCGTGCACCTCCAGTGCCGCCCACGTCGAGCGCTCCGCCCGGCGTACGACCGTGCAGGCCTGGTGCAGCAGGGCCGCGCCGGGGGTGCCGCCGGGGAGGATGAAGGAGCGGAGCTTCTCCAGCCGTTCGTTGAAGCGGTCGCAGTCCGCCTCCAGCTTGTCGATGTAGAACTGCTCGACCCGCAGGGGCGGGAACTCCGGGTTCTCCACCACCGGCGTCGACAGGTCCGCGCCCACGTCGAACAGGTCGTTCTGCACGCGGGTGAGGACCGTGACGATCTCCGCGTCCAGGCCGCCCAGCGCGATGGCCGTGCCGATCACCGCGTTCGCCTCGTTGGCGTCGGCGTACGCGGAGATCCGCAGATCGGTCTTGGCGACCCGGCTCATGTCGCCGAGGGCGGTCGTGCCCTGGTCGCCGGTCCTGGTGTAGATGCGCGTCAGATTGACCATGTGGCCAGCGTAGTTATGCTCAGGCGGTTCGGAACACGCGTGTGCCCACTGTCACGGACAGCGCGGTGAGGCCGGCGGCCACCGATGCGCCGTAGAGCATGTGCGGCGTCGTGTAGCCGCCGACGTACGCGTCCCGCACCGCGTCGACCAGGTAGCGGAACGGCATGAGGTGCGAGAGGACATCCAGCCAGGCCGGGCCCAGTGTCATCGGCAGCATCAGACCGGACAGCAGCATGGACGGCATGGTCAGCGCGTTGATGGCCGGGCCGAAGCTCTGCGGGGTGTCCATCCGCATCGCCAGCGCGTACGACAGGGCGGCCAGCGAGACGGTGAGCAGGGCGACGAAGGCGAAGCCGATCAGTACGCCGGCCAGCGGTGCCCGCAGGCCCATCACCACCGCCGCGAGTACCAGCAGCACGGCCTGGAAGACGAACACCGTGGCATCCCGCAGCACCCGGCCGAGCAGCAGGGCCAGTCGGCTGACGGGGGTGACGCGCATCCGCTCGACCACGCCGTGGCCCTTCTCGATGATGATCGAGAAGCCCGCGAACGACGCGCCGAACAGACCGAGTTGGAGCAACAGCCCGGGCACGAGCACCTGCCAGGAGCTGCCTGCCACACCGAGCGGCAGATCCGTGAGCAGGGGGCCGAAGAACAGCAGGTACAGCAGCGGCATGAGCACGCCGAAGAGCAGCGCGAAGCGCGAGCGCAGGGACTGGCGGAGGTAGCGCCCGTAGACGAGGGCGGTGTCGTGCAGCATTCCGGGACTCCTATACGGCAACGGGGGCGGCATCGGCGGGCGCGGCGTTGCGGCCGGTGATGGCCAGGAACGTGTCCTGCAGCGAGGCGTCGAGCGAGCCGCCGTGGCGCAGTTTCAGCGCGCTCGGGGTGCCCTCGGCGACGACCACGCCGTGGTCGACGACGACCAGCCGGTCGGAGAGGGCGTCGGCCTCGTCGAGGTAGTGGGTGGTCAGGAACACCGTCGTGCCGTGCTCGTCGCGCAGCCGGCGCACCAGGTCCCACAGGTCGGCGCGGCTGCCGGGGTCGAGACCGGTCGTCGGCTCGTCCAGGAACAGCACCTTCGGGCGGTGGGTGAGCGCCATCGCGATGTCCAGGCGCCGCCGCTGCCCGCCGGACAGGGCACCGCACTTGCGGTCGAGGAGGCCGGTGAGGTCCAGATCGCCGGCCAGTTCCGCGGCGCGCGCGACGGCCTGCGCCCTGGTGAGCCGGTACAGCCGCCCCTGGGTGACCAGTTCCTCCCGCACGCTGATCTGCGGATCGACCCCGCCGGACTGCGCCACATAGCCGCAGGCCCGCCGCACCCCGGCCGCGTCGGTCGCCAGGTCGCATCCCGCGACGGTCGCGGCACCGCCGGTCGGTGCCAGCAGGGTCGTCAGCATCCGCAGGGTCGTCGTCTTGCCGGCGCCGTTCGGGCCGAGGAAGCCGAGGATCTCGCCCTCGCGGACGGTCAGGTCGATGGAGCGCACGGCCTCCACCGGCCCGTTCTTGGTCTGGAAGGTACGGGCCAGCCCGGCCGTACTGATGATTGCCATGGCCCCAGAAAAACAGAGTCTCTTAAAGTTTGCAATGACTCCAAGTTTTCAGAGCCCCCAGGGAAGCTAGGATTCGGACATGGCTGAGGGGCTCAGGGAACGGAAGAAGCGCGAGACCAGGCAGCGCATCTCGGACATCGCCACCGGGCTGTTCCTGGAGCACGGGTTCGTGACGGTGACGATCGCCGACGTGGCGGAAGCGGCCGACGTCTCGGTGAACACCGTCTACAACTACTTCCCGGCCAAGGAGGACCTCTTCCTCGACCGCAGCAAGGGCGTCGTCGACCGCCTCGCGCGCTGGGTGCGCGGCCGTGACCTCGGCGAGTCCGCCGCCCACGCCGTCCTGCGCGAACTGCGCGACGAGGTGGAGGCGGTGTCCCCCCGGATCGGCCTCATCGAGGGCTACGACCGGTTCCTGAGGGTCATCCACGACGCGCCGCCCCTGCGCTCCCGGCTGTGGGCGATCCAGCAGGAGGTCCAGGAGAACCTGGAGGCGGCCCTGCGCGAGGAGACCGGCGCCCCCGGCGACGACCCGATGCCCACCCTGATCGCCGGTCAGCTCAACTGGCTCCACCAGACCGTGATGGGCACCATCGGCCGTGCGATGGTCGACGGGCGCGACCGCCGCGAGGTGTCCCGGGAGACCCTCGTCCTGCTGGACGACATGGAGGGGCTGTTGAGCGAGAAGGTGCTCAACTACGCCGTACGAGGCGCAGCGTGACCCCTCCTGGTGTGATGTCCGTCATGTGAGACGTGACGCGCATTACTTACTGGTCACACAGCCCCTCACGAGCGCTAGTGTCCGGCCGGGAAGCAGACATAAGCAGCGCGTCAGGGGAGTCGCACAGTGGCAGGGAAGCTCGCCGTCATCGGAGCCGGCCTCATGGGATCCGGCATCGCCCAGGTTTCCGCACAGGCGGGCTGGGAGGTCGTCCTGCGTGACGTCACCGACGAGGCGCTCAAGCGCGGCACCGACGGCATCAAGGCGTCGTACGACAAGTTCGTCGCCAAGGGCAGGCTGGAGGCGCACGACGCCGACGCCGCCCTCGCCCGCATCACCGCGACCACCGACCTGGACGCCGTGGCCGACGCGGACGTCGTCGTCGAGGCCGTGTTCGAGAAGCTGGAGATCAAGCACGAGATCTTCCGCGCGCTCGACAAGATCGTGAAGGACGAGGCGATCCTCGCCTCCAACACCTCCGCCATCCCGATCACCAAGATCGCGGCGGCGACGGAGCGCCCCGAGCGGGTCGTCGGCACGCACTTCTTCTCGCCGGTGCCGATGATGCAGCTGTGCGAACTGGTCCGCGGCTACAAGACCAGCGACGAAACCCTCGCCACGGCCCGGGAGTTCGCCGAGTCCGTCGGCAAGACCTGCATCGTCGTCAACCGCGACGTCGCCGGCTTCGTGACGACCCGTCTCATCTGCGCCCTGGTCGTGGAGGCCGCGAAGCTGCAGGAGTCGGGGGTTGCGAGCGCCGAGGACATCGACCTGGCCTGCAAGCTGGGCTTCGGCCACGCGATGGGCCCGCTGGCGACGGCGGACCTGACCGGCGTCGACATCCTGCTGCACGCCACGAACAACATCTACACCGAGTCCCAGGACGAGAAGTTCGCGGCTCCCGAGTCGATGCGCCGGATGGTTGACGCCGGTGACATCGGACGCAAGAGCGGGCAGGGCTTCTACAAGCACTGAAACCGCACATGGCTCGGGCCCATCACACGCCAGGGTGAATTCGGTATCGGTTCGCTCACAAGAAGCAACCTCTGACTCCTCCACGCAGTCAGAGGTTGCATCACCCACATCCAGAACGCGGAGCACCATTCGCACGCACGGGGAGCGCATATGCACATCAGGGGCGACCACGCCGAGCTGGTCGTCGGGGGCCGCCTCGACGTCCAAAGCGCGGCGGACGCCCGTACGGTCCTGCACTCGGCCGTCGACGACGGCGTCGGGGACCTGGTGCTGGACCTGTCCGAACTGGACTCCTGGGACGCCACCGGACTGGGCGTGATCATGGGGGCCCACCGGCGGGCCGGCCGCTGCGGCCGGCGCCTGGTGCTGCGCGGTGTGCCGCCTCAGATGCAGCGCCTGCTCGTGGCCACCCGTCTGCACCGGATCCTGGCGATCGAGGGGGGCATCGGGGTGGAGACCCTACCCCGCGTGTGACCGCTCGTACGGGTGTGAGCCGGGCGGCCGGGGAGACCCGGACGCACGTCGCCGAATCGTGCGACGCGCACAATCCTCACGAGACCGTGACGTTACGGACGGCGCGGTACCCCGGACTGTCGTAGATACTGTGCGAAGGTTTAGGGTTCGGCTGCCCGCTGACTTGAACCCTTCGAGCGGGACCGGACCAGAAGCGACAGCGCGGTGTGCAGCAAGGCCGGGAGGGGCTTGTCCACGCACACACACGCTTTTGGGGGGCTTGACCTATGGATCCTGACAACCAGGGACCCGAGGAGTACGGCCACGAAGGTGACGGCCCCGCGCCGCGCCAGCGCCCTCCCAGGGAATCCCTCACACCCGACTTCGCGCAGCACGCGCCGGCGCTCGCCCGCACGGTGCGGCTCGTCTCCGGTGACTTCCTGCTGACGGTCAACCCCGTCGACGGCAGCGAGATAGAGGCCTGCCCGCCCGCGGAACGCCCCGCCCGGCCCGTGAAGCTCACCGCGGCCGAACGCGCCGAGGCCGAACGCACGGCCCGCCCGCCCGTTCCGCCCGGCCCCCCGCAACCCGCCCTGCCGCTGCTGGCCCGCCAGGAGGAGCGCGAGCGCCTGGTGCGCCTGCTCGCCCGCGGCCGCTCCACCCGCCTCACCGGTGCGCCGGGCTCCGGCCGCACCCGTCTCCTCGACCTCGTCGCCGAGGACTGCTCCGACCTCGCCCCCGACGGCGTCGTCCGCCTGAGCGGCTTCGGACGCACCACCGAGGACCTGCTGCACGACCTGTTCCACGCGGTCTACAGCGCCCCCCTGCACCGCCCGGACCGGGAGGAACTGCTCACCCACGTCGGTGAGATCGGCGCCGTCGTCGTCCTCGACGACCTGGAGTTCGGCGGCACCGCGCTCGACGAGCTGCTGGAGGCCACCCCCGAGTGCGCCTTCCTGCTCGGCGCCACCCCCGACGTGCCCGCCCCCTCCGCCGACGCCGGCGTCGAGGAGGTCCTCCTCGGCGGACTGGAGCGCGCCGCCGGGCTCGACCTGCTGGAACACGCCGTCGGCCGGGCCCTCACCGAGGAGGAGTCCACCTGGGCCGGAGACCTCTGGTTCGAGTCCGAAGGACTGCCGCTGCGCTTCGTCCAGGCCGGGGCCCTGCTGCGGCAGCGCGACCGGCTGCGCGCCGGCGCCGGCGCCGTCGACGAGTTCGGCGTCTTCGAGGACGCGCCCCCGGCCGACACCGCCGAGGCCTACGACCTCGGCGACGACGTGCCGCTGCCCGCGCTCGGCGAGGCCGCCGCCCCCGCGCCGCTGCTCGCCTCCCGGCTGAGCGCCTCCGCCCGCGCCACCCTGCGGTTCGCGCTCGCCCTCGGCGGCGAGATCCCGCACCAGGCGCATCTGCCCGCCCTGGTCGGCGACACCCACGCGGACGCCGCGCTCGGCGAACTCGCCGCCTGCGGCCTGGTCTCCCCGGTCGGCTCCCGCTACCGCCTCGCGGCCGGCGTACCGGCCCAGCTGGAGGCCGCCGGGTACGCCGACGAGGCCGAGGCCCGGGCCCGCAGCGCCGCCCAGCACTACTCCTGGTGGGCCGGACACCCCTCGGTCACCCCCGAGCGCGTGTGCGCCGAGGCCGACGCGGTCCTCGCCGCCCTGGCCGTCCTCGGACCGGCCACCCGCCCGCCCGCCGAGGGCGAGGAGAGCGCGGCCGTGCACCTGGCCCGCACCGCCGCCCCCGCCTTCGCCGCCGGACTGCACTGGAGCGCTTGGGAACGCGCCCTGCGCTCGGGCGCCGAGGCCGCCCGGCTCGCCGGGGAAGTCGCCGAAGAGGCCTACTTCCACCACGAGCTCGGCGTCCTCGCCCTGTGCCGGGGCCGGCTCGACCGGGCCCGCGCCGAACTGGAGGCCTCCATCGGCCTGCGCGGCGCCCTCGCCGACAAGCGGGGCACCGTCGCCGGCCGCCGTGCCCTCGCCCTGGTCGCCGACCGCTCGGGCACACCGCTCGGGCTCGGACCGACCGCGGGGGAGGAGGTGCCCGACACCCGTGACGAGGAGTCGGCGTCCCCGCCCGGCGGTGTTCCCGCGCCCTTCCCCACGCTCCAGCAGCCGCCCTCCCCGGCCCTGGTCACCCACAGCACCACGCCCGGGACCTCCCGGGCGGCACGCGGCGGACTCAAGGGCCTGGCCCGGCGCAACCTCGTGGCCGCCGGGGCCGGTGCCCTGCTCGTTGCCGTCCTGGGCACGGTGGTGACGCTCGGCGCCACCTCCGACAACGACAAGAACCCGCCCTCCGGGCAGGTCGGCGTCAACCCCTCCGCGAGCCAGGGCGTCAGCGACGACAGCCTCGGCGCCGACCGGGCGGGGAACGACGACGGCGACACCGGCGAGGCGCCCGCCCGGCCGACGGACCCGGGCCCGGACGGAACCCTCGGCACGTCGGACGACCCGACACCGACGGCCTCCCCGAGCGGTTCACCGGGCCCGAGCGGCTCCGCGTCCCCGTCGAAGCCGCCGTCGTCCTCGAAGCCGCCGTCCACGTCCAAGCCGCCGACGACGTCCAAGCCGCCCGCGACGTCGAAGCCTCCGACGTCGAAGCCGCCGACGTCCCAGCCGCCGACCTCGCAGCCGCCCACGTCCGAGCCGCCCACCTCGCAGCCGCCGACGACCAGCCCGTCCACCTCCGACTCGGCCAGTGGCCCGGCGCCGAGCGCTCCCACGAGCAACTCGGCGAGCGCGCCGCAGAGCACCACGGGCACGCCCAGCGGCCCGGAGACGGTGATCTGAGGCCCGTACACACGGCAGGGCCGGGTCCGTCGCACGGACCCGGCCCTTTCGCCGTCGTACGGGCTGTCAGAACAGCCGCAGCTTGTCGTCCTCGATGCCGCGCAGCGCGTCGTAGTCGAGCACCTGGCAGCCGATCCCGCGGTCGGTCGCGAGGACGCGCGCCTGCGGCTTGATCTCCTGAGCCGCGAAGACACCGCGCACCGGAGCCAGATGGGGGTCCCGGTTCAGCAGCTCCAGGTAGCGGGTGAGCTGTTCCACGCCGTCGATCTCACCGCGCCGCTTGATCTCCACCGCGACGGTCTTGCCGTCGGCGTCCCGGCACAGGATGTCGACCGGTCCGATGGCCGTCGGGTACTCGCGGCGGATCAGGGTGTAGCCCTCGCCGAGTGTCTCGATGCGGTCGGCCAGCAGCTCCTGGAGGTGCGCTTCCACGCCGTCCTTGATCAGGCCGGGATCGACGCCCAGTTCGTGCGAGGAGTCGTGGAGGACTTCCTCCATCGTGATGATGAGCTTCTCACCCGCCTTGTTGACGACGGTCCAGACGCCCTCCTCCTCGCCGGTGCCCTCCTTCAGGGTGCACGGCGGCGACATCCAGTTCAGGGGCTTGTAGGCCCGGTCGTCGGCGTGGATCGAGACGCTGCCGTCCGCCTTCACCAGGATCAGGCGCGGGGCCGAGGGGAGGTGGGCGGTGAGCCGCCCGGCGTAGTCCACGGAGCAGCGGGCAATGACGAGACGCATGGTCGGCAACGCTACTCGACGGGCGCCTGTCCACGCGATTCGCCCTGGAAAACACGCGTTCGGTAATGGCCGATTGTGTGCACGGTGTGCTCAGTGGGAGTGTCTCATCTGCGCATTTTCCTGGTGCCGTCACCGTACGTTGCTTACCGTATGAACGGGAGGTCGCGGTGCGTGTACGCAGCGTGTCCGGTGTCGCGAACTCCCTCATCTGTCCGGCAACCCCTGCCCGCCGGGCGGGGGTGCGAGAGGAGAACTCATGTCGCTCGACGTCTCACCGGCCCTACTCGAACAGGCCGAGCGAGGCGAGGTCGACGAAGCGGAATTCGTCGACTGCGTCCGGACCTCCCTGCCCTACGCATGGGAGATGATCAGCTCACTGGTGGCCCAGCTGAAGGTGGACGGCGGTGCGTTCGCCGACAACCAGACGCCCCCGCCGGACGAGCAGGCACGCGGTCAGCTGCTGCGTGCACTTGCGAGTGACGCGATACGCGGCGCGCTGCAACGGCACTTCGGTGTGCGGCTGGCCTTCCAGAACTGCCACCGGGTGGCCGTGTTCCCGCTCGACTCCTCGGTCGACGAGAAGCTGGACCGCTTCACCTCGATCCGCAGTCAGGTGCTGAACCAGTCACCCGAGTTCCGGGACTGCTGACGCGGCGCCACTTGCTTGCCGCTCCGTACGCGGGAGGTGCAGTTCTGTACCGGAGCGGCAAGCCCACAGGAATTCATGGCCCACTCAGACGAGTTGGGGGAGCACCTCGGCCCCCAGTCGCCGCACGTTCTCCTCGGTCGCCGCCAGATCCCCGGAACCCTCGACGAGCAGCGCGAAGCGGGAGATGCCGGTCCGCTCGCTGGTCGCCGCCAGCCGGTCCGCGCACAGCCGCGGGGTGCCCACCGGGTGCAGCCCGCAGAGCAGTTCGGTGTAGGCCAGCGGGTCGCGCATCCGGCGCGAGCGCCCGTCGACCGTGACATGCGCCTCCAGGCCCTGCTTCAGCCAGCCGGGCATCGCCTTCATCAACGTCTCGGCCGCGTCGACCCGCCGGTCCGCGATCTGGCAGACACCGGCCGACACATGGGACGCGCTCAGGATCTCCTCCGGCGAGCGCCCGCAGGCCCGGGCGTGCTGCCGCCACAAGGCGACCATCTCGGCCTTCTCCTCGTCTCCCACGTGCATCCCGAGCAGCATCGACAGACCCCGCTCGGCTGCCAGCCGCACGCTCGCCGGTGAGGTGCAGGCGACGACGACCTCGGGGCCCGGGCCCTCCGCCAGGGCCTCCGACGGCCGCGGCACCACCGGGACTTCACGGAAGCGGAAGCGCTCCCCGTCGGCCGACACGGACGACTCGCGCAGCCAGCGCACCAGCAGTTCGAGGGATTCCGGGAACCCCTGCTCGTACGCCTCCAGACCCGCGCCGAACACCTCCAGGTCGACCCAGGGGCCGCCGCGCCCGACACCGAGAGTGAAACGGCCGTCGCTCGTGTGGTGCAGCAGCGCCGCCTGTTCGCCGAGAGCCACCGGGTGGACGGTGGGCAGCACACTGACCGCCGTACCGACCCGGATGCGCCGGGTGCGGCCCAGCAGCATGGCGGCCAGGGTGATCGCCGACGGACACGTGCCGTACGGCACGAAGTGGTGCTCGGCCAGCCAGACCGTGTCGAGCCCGGCCTCCTCGGCCACCTCGGCCGAGCGGACCGCGCGGTGCAGCGCCTCCCCCTGGCCCTGGCCGGGGAACTGGGCCGCCAACACGAAACTTCCAACGCGCATTGCTTTCCTGCTTCCTTGGCTCCGACACGGAGCTCCCCCACAGCGCATAACCGTCTGACACGTGCCGAGGACACGGCCGGGCGGAGTATTTTGCGGATTGTCTGCAGAATGGGTCGTTCCGTCGGCGGTCGGGGGCAGAGGAACAAGGGGCCATGTCCGCCGGGCCGCGAGGCACCGCGGGCGATCCGCGCCGTACGCGTACCCCTGTGCGCGCCGCGTAGGCTGGACGCGGCCCGTGCTTCCTGTATAGCCCCGAGAGGTGTCCCGTGTCCCCGCGTCGCAACCGACCCAAGGGCGCCGCTGAATCCGGCCGGAGCGCCGAGGACGACCGCCCCGGCCGCTACGGCGGCTGGCAGTCCTCGGAGAACTGGCAGGGCGAGAACTGGAGCGTGCGGCACGTGGCCGGCGCGAGCGCACAGGGCAAGTCCTACCGCTGCCCGGGCTGCGACCAGCTGATCCCCGACGGGGTGCCGCACGTGGTGGCCTGGTCCGAGCACACGGGCGTCGACGACCGGCGGCACTGGCACAAGGCCTGCTGGAACGCGCGGGACCGCCGCACCCCGGGGGTGCGGCGGTCCCGTAACGCGCCGAAATTCTGAACGGTCTCAGACGTCCCGCTTCTCCTGCAGCAGGAAGGCGCCGGCGAACGCGACGGCCGTGACGCCGAGGATGATCCACAGCGGGTCCCAGCCGGACGGGCCGGACTGGCTGAGGGAGTTGGCGTAGAAGACGCTGAGCTGGTTCGGGATCGAGTACTCGAACAGGGCGTCGCGCACGTCCTGGAGGGACTCCGAGAACATGAACAGGGCGATCACCAGCGGGGCCAGGACGGCACCGATCATGATGGTGATGGCGCCCGCCGAGTGCCGGATGATCGAGCCGACCAGGAGCGAGAGCAGGCCCAGCAGCGCGATGTAGAGCGAGATGCCGACCGTGCCCTTGAGCCACTCGCCGCCGGAGGGGGACTTGGCGCCGTCGCCCTCCAGCATCGCCACATGCATGAAGGCCACGAGCGACGCGGACACCAGCGTCACGACGAACGCGGTCAGGAAGAACACCACGGCCTTCGCCGCCAGCACCCGGCCCCGGCTCGGGCACGCGACCATCGTGGTGCGGATCATGCCGGTGCCGTACTCCGAGGCGGTGGTCAGCACGCCCAGCGTGATGATGCACATGCTGCCCAGCAGCAACCCGAAGAAGCCCAGGCCGAGGGGGCTCTCGCCGTCCAGCGACGGGTCGGACTCGGCCACCACCACGCCGGTCAGCGTGCCGATGCCGATGACGAGCAGGACGAACACCCCGAGCGTCCACAGGGTGGAGCGCACCGACCTGATCTTCGTCCACTCGGACGCGACGGCGTGCCCGAGGTGCGTGCGCACGACCGGGATCGGCGAGGTGTAGCCGGGCGGGAACGAGGTTCCGGGTGCCGCCTGCCAGGCGGGCGCGGCCTGCGGCATCTGGGACTGGGGGCTGCTCATCGGGCGTCCTCGGGCTTGGTCAGGTCGGGAGTCGGGGCGGCGGTGGGCGCGGACGGCGCGGCGGCGGGCTGCGCGGGCGCGGCGGCCGGCTGGGCCGCGGGCTGCGGAGCGCTCTGCGGCGCGGGCGGGGCGGCCGCGGGGGCCTGACCCGGCCCGGGCCCGGCGGCGCCCTGCGGAGCGTCCTGGGGCACCGGGGGCGTCTGGGGTGCGGGCTGTGCGTACGGGTTGGCCGTGCCCGGCCCGGAAGCGCCCTGGGCGGAACCGTACGGGCCCGCCGGCGCCTGACCCGGTGCGCCCTGGGGCGCGAACGGCTGCCCGCCCTGCTGGGGCGGCGGCGGGGCGTACCAGCCCGGCTGGCCCTGCCCGGGCACCGGCATCGGCGGCTGCGCGCCGGGCGGCAGCGGCTGCTGGAGCCCTTCCTTCTGGTCGATGGTCGAGCGGTAGTCGACTGCGCCCTGGGTCATGCGCATGTACGCCTCCTCCAGGGAGGCCTGGTGCGGCGACAGCTCCCACAGCCGTACTCCGTGATCGTGCGCGATGTCGCTGATGCGCGGCAGGGCCAGCCCCGTCACGCGCAGCGCGCCGTCCTGCTCGGGCAGCACGTGCCCGCCCGACTCGGTCAGCGCGGCCGACAGCTTCTCGCGCTGCTGCGGCTCGGTGTCGGGCGTGCGCACCCGTGCGAAGTCCGCGGAGTTCGCCGAGATGAAGTCGGTGACGCTCATGTCGGCCAGCAGCTGGCCGCGCCCGATGACGATGAGGTGATCGGCCGTCAGCGCCATCTCGCTCATCAGGTGGGAGGAGACGAAGACCGTACGGCCCTCCGCCGCCAGCGCCTTCATCAGGTTGCGCACCCAGAGGATGCCCTCGGGGTCGAGGCCGTTGACCGGCTCGTCGAACAGCAGCACCTGCGGGTCGCCGAGCAGCGCCGCCGCGATGCCGAGCCGCTGTCCCATGCCGAGCGAGAAGCCCTTGGACCGCTTCTTGGCCACGTCCTGCAGACCGACCACGCCGAGCACCTCGTCCACCCGCCGGGCCGGGATGCCCGAGAGCTGGGCCAGGGACAGCAGGTGGTTGCGGGCGGAGCGGCCGCCGTGCACCGCCTTGGCGTCCAGCAGGGCGCCGACCTGACGGGCGGCGTTGGGCAGCCTGCGGTACGGATAGCCGCCGATCGTCACCTGCCCGGCCGTCGGGTTGTCCAGGCCGAGGATCATGCGCATCGTCGTCGACTTGCCCGATCCGTTGGGCCCGAGGAAGCCGGTGACGGCCCCGGGCCGCACCTGGAAGGAAAGGTTGTACACAGCGGTCTTGTCGCCGTAGCGCTTCGTCAGGCCGACTGCTTCGATCATGCTCCGCACCCATCGCAAGGTTCAGGACAGCGGGGCACACGCCCCCGTAAGGGTTAGGAGGATATCGAGGCGCTGACGGTTCCGGCCAAGAGGAGGTAAAAGGTCACGCCATGCCTGCGCGACACCGAGGTCGCCATACAGTCCCGCCTGCCGCCGGGCGGACTACGGGACTGTGCGGACACGACCTAGGCGTCGCGCTTCTTCAGCAGCACATAGCCGCCGGCGAGCGCCGCGAGCACCCACAGCCCCATGATCCCGAGGCCGCCCCACGGTCCGTACGGGGTGTCGTCGCCGATCGGCGTGACCACCTGCATGATCTTGCTGCCGGCCTGGTCGGGGAGGAACCGGCCGACCTTCTTCGTCGCGTCGACGTTGCCCAGGATGTTCGAGATCAGGAAGAAGAACGGCATCAGGATGCCCAGCGACAGCATCGGCGAGCGCAGCATCGCGGCGACGCCCATGGAGAACATCGCGATCAGCGCCATGTAGAGGCCCCCGCCGAGCACCGCCCGCAGCACCCCCGAATCGCCGATCTCCGCCCGGTGCGGGCCCAGCATCGCCTGCCCCAGGAAGAAGGCGGCGAAGCTGGTGACGAGACCGACCAGCAGCGCGAGCCCACTGGCGACGGCGATCTTGCTGAACAGGAAGGACCCCCGCTGCGGCACCGCGGCCAGCGAGGTGCGGATCATGCCGGTGCTGTACTCGTTCGACACGACGAGCACCCCGAACACGATCATCGCGAGCTGACCGAGACTCATCCCCGCGAAACTGATGAACGTCGGGTCGAACTCCGCCCGGTCCTGAGCGTTCATCGAGTCGAACTCGTTCTTGGACAGCGCCGAGATCAGCATGCCGAGGGCGACCGTCACGACCACCACCAGCGAAAGTGTCCACACCGTGGATGCCACCGACCGGATCTTGGTCCACTCCGACCGGACGACCTGCGTCACCGCCATGCCTCAGCCCCTCTTCCAGCCGTCGCCCCACTGCTGCCGCGGTGGCTCGGGGCTCGTCGCGCTCGTCCCGCTGTGTGCGTGGTACTCCACCGACTCCGCCGTCAGCTGCATGAACGCCTCCTCCAGCGAAGCCTGTTGCGGACTCAGCTCGTGCAGCGTGAGACGGTGCTGCGCCGCCAGCTCACCGATCTGCTCCGCCTTGCCGCCGTCCACCTCCAGCACCCCGTCGCCGCGCTCCACGGCCACGATCCCCGCCTGGTGCAGCACATCGAGCAGCCGCTCCCGCTGCGGACTGCGGACCCGGACGTACGACCGCGAGTTGCGCGCGATGAAGTCGGCCATGGAGGTGTCCGCGAGGAGCCGGCCCTGCCCGATGACGACGAGATGCTCGGCCGTCAGCGCCATCTCGCTCATCAGATGAGAGGACACGAACACGGTCCGGCCCTGCGTCGCGAGCGACTTCATCAAGGTGCGGATCCAGTGGATGCCCTCGGGGTCGAGGCCGTTGACCGGCTCGTCGAACATTAGGATCCGCGGGTCGCCGAGCAGCGCGGCCGCGATGCCGAGCCGCTGCCCCATGCCCATCGAGAAGCCCTTGGTCTTCTTCTTCGCGACCGCGGTGAGACCGACCGTCTCCAGCACGTCACGCACCCGGCTGCGCGGGATGCCGTTGCTCTGGGCGAGGCACAGCAGATGGTTGTAGGCGGTGCGCCCGCCGTGCCAGGCCTTGGCCTCCAGCAGGGCGCCGATGTACGTCAGCGGGTCCTTGAGCTGTTCGTAGCGCTTGCCGTCGATACGGACGTCGCCCGCGGTCGGGTGGTCGAGACCCAGGATCATCCGCATGGTCGTCGACTTGCCCGCGCCGTTCGGCCCCAGGAAACCGGTGACGATGCCCGGTCTCACGGTGAACGACAGGTTGTTGACCGCCACCTTCTCGCCGTACCGCTTGGTCAGCCCCTCCAGCTCAATCATGCCCGCCACGCTAGAACGGGACAAAGCCCTCTGCCACCCGGGCGGCAGAGGGCTTTGCGGAGATTCAGCCTCCGTATGCCCGCGTGTTACCGGGACTGCTGTGCCGGGACCCCACGGGAGACCGGCTCGTCCTCGGCCGGCGTACCGGCGGCGGCCACCGCGGCGCCCGTGAGCGTCGCGAGCATCTCGCGGACGTTGGTCAGCTGGGCGTTGATGCTGTCGCGGCGGTTGGTGAGGGCCGCGAGCTCCCGCTCGGATTCCGAACGGATGCGGTCGGCCTTGGCGTTGGCGTCGGCCACGATGTCCTCGGCCTGGCGCTGGGCCGTCTCCACCGTCTGGCGGGCGCGGCGCTCGGCGTCCGTGCGCAGCTTCTCGGCCTCCAGGCGCAGCTGCTCGGCACGGTGCTCGATTTCCGCGAGGCGCTTCTCGGCCTTGGCCTGACGGGAGGCCAGGTCGCGCTCGGACTGCTCCCGTCGCTTGGCGAGGTTCGTCTCGAAATCGGCGGCGGCCTGCGCGGCCTTGGCGCGGGTCTCCTCGAAGAGGGCGTCCGCCTCCTCACGCTTGGACTGCGCGTCCTTCTGCGCGTCGGCACGCAGCTGGGAAGCGTCACTCTTGGCCTTCTCGACGATCCGCAGACCCTCGTCCTCGGCCTTCGCCTTGCGCTCCGCCGCGTACGACTCGGCGTCGTTGCGCACCTGCTGGGCGGCCGACTCGGCGAGCTCGCGGTGCTGCTCGGCCGCGCGCCGGGCCTCCTCGCGCAGGTCCTTCGCCTCTTCCTCGGCGAGGCGGAGGATCTTCTCCACGCGCGCGCCGAGACCCGCGTACGACGGCTCGGCGTCGGTGACCTGGGCCTGGGCGTTCTGCGTCTCGAGGTGGAGCTCTTCGATGCGCTTTTCCAGAGCGGTGATGCGGGCTAGAGCGCTGTCACGGTCGGAGACGAGCTTGGAGATACGTTCGTCCACCTGAGCGCGGTCGTACCCACGCCGCACAAGCTCGAAGCCGTAGGGGGAAGTGTCGCTCATGGGGTTCCTGTCGAATGAGACCGGTGAGGTGATAGGTGGAATCCTAGGGGCCGAAACGGTGTGTCATCGAGCGGATGCGCGTTTGATCTGGAAAATGAGACCCCTTTTGAGTGGCTAAGCGGCGGATCGCTTGCCAAAACCTGGTCAAAGCCCCCGGATGGCCCTGGAATCGGACTCGCCCGCCTCGCCGGACCGCTAGCCGTCCGAGGACTTGCCACCCGATCGGGGTGCGCCGACCGTCGCGCCCGCCTTGACTCCGTTGTCCTTGGAGCCGGCGGGTGCCTCGAAGGATTCCAACGCCTCCAGGACGTCCTGGACACGGGAGATCTCCGCGTTGATGTCCTCGCGGCGGCGGACCAGGACCTCCAGCTCGCGCTTGCCCTCCTCGACCGTGCGCTTGGCCTCGCGGATCGCCTCGGCCTTGAGCTCCTCGGCCTCCCGGACCAGCGTGGTCTTCTTCTGCTCGGCCTCCTTGAGCAGCCCCTCCGCCTTCTTCACCGCGGCGATACGGACCTTGCCCGCCTCGGAGTTGGCCTCCGAGACGATCTCCTTCGCCTTGGCCTGCGCCTTCGCGAGCTGCTCCTCGGCCGCCTTGACGAGCGCGTCGCAGCGGTCGCCCGCCGACTTCATCGTCTCGGCCGACTCACGGCGGGCCCGCTCGTGCAGCTCCTCGATCTCGGAGGTGATGCGGTCGCGCAGCTCCTCGGCACGCTCCCTGATCTGCGTGGCGTCCCGGCGCGCGCCGACCAGCAGCTCGTCCGCGTCCGTACGGGCCTTCTCCACCATGGAGTTGCCCTCGACCGTCGCCTCGGACACCAGCCGGTCGGCCTCGGTACGGGCCGCGCCCACCATCGTGTCGGCCTGCGACTCGGCCTCCGCCGTGGTCTTGTGCGCCTGCTGCTGGGCCTCGCTCAGCAGCTTGTCCGCCTCGGCCGTGGTCTCCGTGATGAGCTTGTCGACCTGCTCGGCCGCCTCGGAGCGCCGCTTGTTGGCGTCCTTGCGGGCCTCGTCCAGGGTGCGGTCGGCCTCCTCGCGCGCGCTGCCGACGAGCCGCTCCGCCTCCGCCTCGGCGTCGGTCTTGACGCGCTCGGCCTCGCGGCGGATCCGCTCGGCGTGCTGCTGCGCCGAGCCGACCGTCTCGGCGGCCTCGGCCCGCAGCCGCTCGGCCTCGCCGGTGGCCTCCGTGACCAGCTGGTCGGCCTTGGCGGCCGACTCGGACCGTACCCGCTCGGCTTCCGCGGCCGCTTCGGACCGGACCCGTTCGGCCTCGGACAAGGCCTCCGTGCGGACCCGCTCGGCCTCGGTGACCGTCTCCATCCGCAGCCGGTCGGTCTCCTGGACCGTCTCGGTGGTGAGCCGCTCCGCCTCGCTGCGCGCCTCGGCGATGAGCGCGTCCGCCTGCGTCGCCGCGTCCGACCGGATGCGGTTGGCGTCCTCGCGCGCGTCCGCCCGGGTGCGCGAGGCGCTCTGCTCCGCCTCGGCGATCGCGTCCGACGCCTCCGTGCGCACCCGCTGGGCGTGCTCGGCGACGTCCGCGCGGATCCGCTCCGCCTCCGAGACCGCCTCGGACATCGTCCGCTCGGCGAGGGCCTTGGCGGCCTCGGTCTCCTCGTGTGCCTCGCGCCGCAGCCGGCCCGCGTCCTCGCTCGCCCGCTCCCGCTCGGCGTAGGCGTCGGAGCGGACCCGGTCCGCCTCTTCCTGGGCCTCCCGGCGCGTACGGTCAGCCGCGTGCTCGGCGGCGGAGCGCAGCCCGGTGATCTCCTCCTGGGCCTGCTCGTGCAGCCCGGCGACGGAGTCGCGGACCTGCTGGGCGTGCTGCTCGGCCGCGGACACCATCTCCGTGGCCCGCCGGTCGGCCTCCTCGACCAGCCGGACGGCCTCGGTCTGCGCATCCTCCACGCGCTTGCGCGCCGAGGCCAGCAGCTCCTCGCTCTGCTCGCGGGCCCGCTCGCGCTCCTGGTCGGCCTCCTGGCGGGCGCTGCCGAGGAGTTCCTCGGCCTCGCGGCGGCGCCGGTTGGCCTCCTCCTGGGCGGCGGCCAGTGTCTCGGACGCCTCCGTGGCGAGCCGCTCGGCGGCGGCCTGCGCCTCCGCACGCACCCGGTCGGCGCTGTCCTGCGCCTCCGACTTCAGCCGCTCGGCCTCACTCGCCGCCTCCGAGCGCAGCCGTACGGCCACGGCCTCGCCCTCGGCGCGCGCCGCGGACGCGTCCGACGCGGCCTCGTCACGCAGCCGCTCGGCCTCCGCCTCGGCCTGCTGCTGGAGCGTACGGATCCGCTCGGCGGCCTCGGCGCGCAGCCGCTCGTTCTCCTCGGCGGTCTCGCGGCGGATCCGCGCGGCCTCCTCACGGGCGTCCGACAGCGCCTGCTCGGCGGCCGTCAGCCGCTCCTCCGCCTCCGTCTGGAGCCGCGTCAGCTCCTCGGCGGCCTCGGCGCGACGGGCGTCTATGGCCCGCTCGGTCTCCTCGTGCAGCTCCCGGGCCGCCCGCTCGGCCTGCTCCTTGAGCGCCTCGGCCTGCTCGACGACCTCCTCGCGGTGCCGCTCGGCCTCCTGCCGGGTGCGCTGGAGGGTCTCCTCGGCCTGACGGCGCAGGGTCGTCGCCCGCTCGATGGCCTCGGTGCGGACCTTCTCGCTGTCCGCCTGGGCCGTCGTACGCAGCTCGTCCGCGTCCGCCTTGGCCTTGGCGAGCAGCTCCTCGGCGGACTTCGCCGCCTCCTCGATCTGCGCCACGGCCTCCTTGCGGGCCTCGGCGCGGATCTTCTCGCCCTCGTCGACCGCGTCCGCCCGCAGCTGCTCGGCCTCGCCGCGCAGTCGGCGGGCCTCCTCCTGCAGCTCGACCGTCTTGGCGCGGTACTCCTTGGTGTCGTCCTTCGCCGCGCCCTTGAGCTGCTCGGCGATGTCGTGCGCCTCGGCCCTCAGCCGGTCCGCCTCGGCCTCGGCCTCCGAGCGGATCCGCTCGGCCTCCTCAGCCGCGGCCTTGGTGGTCTTCTTGGCGTCCTCCGACGCCTTGTTGAGGACCTCCTCGGCCGTACGGGCCGCCTTGGACAGCTGGGTCGCGGTCTCCTCGGCGGTGAGCGTGCGGGCCTTCTCGGAGGCCTGCGCGACGATCTGCTCGGCCTCGGCCTTGGCGTCGGCGACGATCTGCTCGGCCTCGGACTTGGTGTTCTCGGCCTCCTTCGTGGCCTCCTCGACCAGCCGGGCGACCTGCTCCTTGGCGGTGCGCGTCCGGGTCTCGTTCGCCGACTCGGCGCTCGCCAGGGCCTTGGCGGCGGCCTCCTTGGCTTCCGTGAGCAGCTTCTCCGACTCGGTCTGCGCCCTGCGCAGCGCCTCCTCGGCCTCCGCCATCCGCTGCTCGGCGGCCTTGCTCAGCTCCTGGGCCTCGCGGCGGGCGGACTCCGACTCCGTGGCGCTGGAGGTGCGCAGCTGCTCGGCGTGGTCGGTGGCCTCCTGGGCCTGTGTGGAGGCGGCGTTGAGCAGGCGCTCGGCGTCCGTGCGGGCGCGGCGCAGGATCTGCTCGGCCTCGGCCCGGGCCTCCTCGGCCGCGCTCGTCAGCCGCTGCCGGGCCTCGGTGGCCAGCCGCTCGGCCTCCGCGCGGGCGGTGGCCAGGGCCTGCTCGGCCTCGGCGCGGGACTCGTCCAGCAGCCGGCGGGCCTGCTGCTCGGTGCGGGCCCGCAGCTGTTCGGCCCACGCCACGTTCTCGTTGACGTGCGACTCGACGGTCTGACGGCGCTCGGCCAGCTCCTGGTCCAGCTGCTGGCGGCGGGTCACCGCCTCCTGGTGCAGCTCGGCCTGGAGCCGGGCCGCCTGCTCTGCGTGTTCCTGGAGGATCCGCTGGGTCTGGGCCCGGGCCTCGCTCAGCTCACGGTCGGCGTCCGCCCGGATCTGGTCGGCCTGCACCTGCGCGTTGCGGAGCAACTGCTCGGCCTGCCAGCCGATGTCGCCCCCCTCGAAGGAGGGCCGGGTCATGATGGTCCGCCGCGCCTCGTGCAGCTTGGCGCGCAGCACCTCGACCTGGTAGCCGAGGTCCTCGGCGTGCTGGATCGCCTTTTCCCGCTCGGTCTTCAGCCGCTTCATCTCGGCTTCGAACCGAGAGAGGTGGTCGACGTCAGCCGCCGGCTCTCGCTCCTGGCTCTCGTAGCCCCGCACTGCGCGGTCCCATCCGTCCCCTGGTCGAAACTCTTACCGAACGAGCTCCGTCCATCCGCCGAACGGGGCCCCCGGGGAATGGTGTCAGATCATCGGCGGAGCAGAGGCTGCTGCCCCGACGCTCGTCCCCCGAAACCCGGACCCCGGTGGTCCTGCCGTCGCACGGCGGGACCGCGGTCACCCTGGACTGAGCGGCGACCGCCCCCAACCCTACCGGCCCTTATGTACGAGGGTCAGTGCTCAGGTGACTCAACGGGCGCCGAAGTGACCAGTTCTGTCAGTACGCCATGACAGTCCTTGGGGTGCAGGAAGGTGATCCGTGACCCCATGGAACCGACTCGCGGCTCTTCGTACAGCACGCGTACGCCCTTGCCCTTGATCTCCTCGGCGTCCCCGTCGACATCTGCCGTACCGAAAGCGATGTGGTGGACGCCCTCCCCGTTCTTGGCGAGCCACTTCGCGACGGTGGAGTCCTCGCGGGTCGGCTCCAGGAGCTGCAGGTAGGAGGCGCCGCCGTCGGACGTCTCGTTGATCTTGAGCATGGCCTCCCGCACGCCCTGCTCCTCGTTGACCTCGGAGTGGAACACCTCGAAGCCGTAGGTGGCACGGTAGAACTCGACGGTCTTGTCGAGGTCGAAACAGGCGATTCCGATGTGGTCGATTCGCGTCAGCATGGATTCAGTGCAGCGCCCCCGAGGTGGTTACGCAACGTGCGCGCGATCACACCGACAGCCCGATGACGGCACGGAGTGCCACTCAGTACATTCGAAGTAAACCCTCGTTCACTCCTCGGCTGTGCAGCCGGTAAGGGGATCGCAGCTCATGTCTTCTGGAACTTCCGAAGCGAACAGCACGGTGATCGTCGCGGGCGCGCGTACGCCCATGGGTCGGTTGCTCGGATCGCTGAAGTCCTTCTCCGGAGCCGACCTCGGCGGCTTCGCGATCAAGGCCGCCCTCGACCGTGCGGGGATCGGCGGCGACCAGGTGCAGTACGTGATCATGGGGCAGGTGCTCCAGGCCGGTGCGGGGCAGATCCCGGCCCGCCAGGCCGCCGTCAAGGCCGGCATCCCGATGAACGTGCCGGCGCTGACCATCAACAAGGTGTGTCTGTCGGGCCTCGACGCCATCGCGCTCGCCGACCAGCTCATCCGCGCGGGTGAGTTCGACGTGGTCGTCGCCGGTGGCCAGGAGTCCATGACCAACGCCCCGCACCTGCTGCCGAAGTCCCGCGAGGGCTACAAGTACGGCGCGGTCGAGATGCTCGACGCCATGGCCCACGACGGTCTGACCGACTCCTTCGACGGTGTCGCCATGGGCGAGTCGACGGAGAAGCACAACACCCGCCTCGGCATCGCCCGGCCGGAGCAGGACGAGATCGCCGCGCTGTCGCACCAGCGGGCCGCCGCGGCGCAGAAGAACGGCCTGTTCGACGCCGAGATCACGCCCGTCGAGATCCCGCAGCGCAAGGGCGACCCGGTGCTGTTCAGCAAGGACGAGGGCATCCGCGGTGACACGACCGCCGAGTCGCTCGGGAAGCTGCGTCCGGCGTTCGCCAAGGACGGCACGATCACGGCCGGTTCCGCCTCGCAGATCTCCGACGGTGCCGCCGCCGTCGTCGTGATGAGCAAGGCCAAGGCCCAGGAGCTCGGCCTGGAGTGGATCGCCGAGATCGGGGCGCACGGGAACGTGGCCGGGCCGGACAACTCGCTGCAGTCGCAGCCGTCCAACGCGATCCTGCACGCCCTGAAGAAGGAAGGCCTGGAGGTCTCGGACCTCGACCTCATCGAGATCAACGAGGCGTTCGCGGCCGTGGCCGTGCAGTCCATGAAGGACCTCGGAGTTTCCACCGAAAAGGTGAATGTCAACGGTGGTGCGATTGCCCTGGGTCACCCGATCGGGATGTCCGGCGCGCGTCTGGTGCTGCATCTGGCGCTGGAGCTGAAGCGGCGCGGCGGTGGTGTGGGCGCGGCCGCGCTGTGCGGTGGCGGCGGGCAGGGTGACGCGCTGATCGTGCGGGTACCGAAGGCCTGAGAGCACTTTCGGCCGGTCCCTCGGCCAGGTCCCTTTCTCTGAACGGAGCTGTGATGCAGGACGTCTCCACCCTGGTGGCCCAGGCCAGGGAAGGCCGGCCGCGGGCCGTGGCCCGGCTGATCTCCCTGGTGGAGGGGGCGTCCCCGCAGCTGAGGGAGGTCATGGCGGCGCTCGCGCCCCTGACGGGCGGGGCGTACGTCGTGGGGCTGACCGGGTCGCCCGGGGTCGGCAAGTCCACGTCGACCTCGGCACTGGTCACCGCGTACCGCAAGCAGGGCAGGCGGGTCGGCGTGCTCGCCGTCGACCCGTCGTCCCCGTTCTCGGGCGGGGCGCTGCTCGGGGACCGGGTGCGGATGTCGGAGCACGCGTCCGACCCGGGCGTGTACATCCGGTCGATGGCGACGCGCGGGCATCTGGGCGGGCTGGCGTGGGCCGCCCCGCAGGCCATCCGGGTGCTCGACGCCGCCGGCTGTGACGTGATCCTGGTCGAGACGGTGGGTGTGGGGCAGTCGGAGGTGGAGATCGCCTCGCAGGCGGACACGTCCGTCGTGCTGCTCGCTCCGGGGATGGGCGACGGGATCCAGGCGGCCAAGGCCGGGATCCTGGAGATCGGTGACGTGTACGTCGTGAACAAGGCGGACCGGGACGGGGCCGACGCCACCGCCCGCGAGCTGAACCACATGCTGGGGCTCGGGGAGTCCCGGGGGCCGGGCGACTGGCGTCCGCCGATCGTGAAGACGGTCGCCGCGCGGGGGGAGGGCGTCGACGAGGTCGTCGAGGCGCTGGAGAAGCACCGGGCCTGGATGGAGGAGCGGGGCGTCCTCGCGGAGCGCCGGGCGGCCCGGGCCTCGCGTGAGGTGGAGACGATCGCGGTGACGGCACTGCGGGAGCGGATCGGAGACCTGCACGGGGACCGACGGCTCGGGGCGCTGGCGGAGCGGATCGTGTCGGGCGAGCTGGATCCGTACCGGGCGGCGGACGAACTGGTCGCGGGGCTGACGGAGGGCTGAGGACGCTTCGGCTTCGCGCCGGGTGAGGGTGCGCGTCTTCGGGTTCGCGCCGGGTGGGGGTGCGCGCTTTCGGGTTCGGGCCGGGTGTGGGGGTGTGCGCTTTCGGCTTCGCGTCGGGTGGGGTGTGTGTCTTCGGGTTCGCGCCGGGTGGGGGTGCGCGCCTTCGGCTTCGCGCCGGTGGTGGGTCGGGGCCGCGCCGGGGGGTGTCCGTCCTCGGAACGGCGCGATGGGCCCGCATACCGACTGACTGCCCGTTGACGCGCCAACCGCTGCGGGCGGACACCCCCCGACACGGTCCCTTGCGTACGACGGCGGGTGCGGGAGCGTTGTGGCGCGCCCAGCCGCGGGCACGCGCCGCCGCGGGCATGCGTGCCGCTGGGGGCGGCACGGGTGGGCGCAGCGGCACCCCGCTACGCCGGGCTGCGGACCCACCCGGCCCCGGTGTCCCTGTGGACGCCGGGGCCGTGAAGAGGGGGAGCCGGTGATCAGTCCTGGTCGTCGGAGCGGTCCGCCGTGACCTTGCCCGACTCGAGGTCGATCTTCCAGTCCTGCTCGGCGCCGCCGGACTTACGGGTCTCGGTCTCCCAGGCCCTGTCCTCGCCGTCCTCGTCGAGGTCGACGGACGTCACGACGCCCTTGCCGGCGGCAGCCTTCGCGGCCTCCTCGGCCGTCACCGACGAGCCCTTCAGAGCCGCCCGCACCTGCGCCGTGTCGTCCTCGTCGTCGGTGTGCGAGCCGAGGACCCTGCCACTGGCCGGGTCGACGTCCACGCTGTGCCAGGTGTCGTCGCCGGCCAGGACGTCGACCGTCCAGACGACCTTGCCGCCGTCGTCCTCGTCGTCCAGCTCGGCGGAGACGACCGTGCCGGACGTGTGCTTCAGCGCGGAGGCGATGGCCTCGGACGCCGTGACGTCCGCGGACGAGGCCCGCTCGGCGTCGTCGTCCCGGTCGTCCTGTGCGTCGTCGTTCGCGAGCCGGGTGTCCGCCGCCTGCCGCGCCGAGCCCCCGTCGTCTCCCGTGGTCGCCAGTGCGGTGGCCGTACCGCCTCCGATCAGAGCGGCGGCGGTCACGGCGGCGATCACGATGTTGCGCTTCATGCGGATTCCTCCCGAGTCATTTTGTTTTCGACGTCTTCGACTCTGGCGGACGGAGGCTGAGAGGAAGCTGAAGGCCCCTGAAGGGATCTTCAGGTTGGCTTTGCCACTCTTTACGCATGCGCCTGTTGATCGTGGAGGACGAGAAGCGGCTGGCCCTGTCGCTCGCCAGGGGCCTGACGGCCGAGGGGTACGCCGTGGACGTCGTCCACGACGGCCGCGAGGGGCTGTACCAGGCCTCGGAGGGCACGTACGACCTGGTCATCCTCGACATCATGCTGCCCGGCCTCAACGGCTACCGGGTCTGCGCCGCCCTGCGGGCCGCGGGCCACGGGGTGCCGATCCTGATGCTGACGGCCAAGGACGGCGAGTACGACGAGGCCGAGGGGCTCGACACCGGTGCGGACGACTACCTGACCAAGCCGTTCTCGTACGTCGTGCTCGTCGCCCGGGTCAAGGCGCTGCTGCGAAGGCGCGGGCAGGGGGCCGGGGCGTCGCCCGTGCACGTGCACGGCGACCTGAAGGTGGACACCGCGGCGCGCCGGGTGTTCCTCGGTGCGGACGAGGTCACCCTCACCGCCAAGGAGTTCTCCGTGCTGGAGCAGCTCGTGCTGCGGGCCGGCGAGGTGGTGCCCAAGTCCGAGATCCTGGAGCACGTCTGGGACTTCGCGTACGAGGGTGATCCCAACATCGTCGAGGTGTACGTCAGCACCCTGCGGCGCAAGCTGCGGGCGGGGCTGATCCGGACCGTGCGCGGGGCCGGCTACCGGCTGGAGACGTCGCCGTGAGGCGGCTGTTCGGGTCCGTCCGGGCGCGGGCCACGCTGGGAGCCACGCTCGTCGTCGCGGTGGCGCTCGTCGCCGCGGGCGCCGCCGTGCTGCTGTCGCTGCGGTCCAACCTGATCGGCGAGGCCGGTACGCAGGCGGAGCGCTCCGCGCGGGCGGTCGCCGCCGAACTCGCCGCCGGCACGCCGTACGACGAGCTCTCGGGGCTGGACGGCGACGACGGGCCGGTGCAGGTCGTCGACGAGGACAAGCGACTGGTCGCGGCCAGTGACGATCTGGAGCGGATCAGCGGGACCGACACCGGGCAGGTGAAGCCGCAGCCGGCGGCGAGTCCCGCCGGTGATGACGACGACGACTCCGATGACGCGGGCGAGGCACTGGAACCCGGTGAGATCTCCGGGGAGAGCGTCTTCAGCAACGGGTCCGCGACGATCGACGGCGACGCGGAGGACTACCGCTTCGCCGCCGTCGAGGTGGAGACCCACGACCGGGGCCACCTCAAGGTCTACGCCGGTTCCCCGCTGGCCGCCGAGCACGGGGCCGTGCGGACCGCGCTGACGGTGATGCTGATCGGTTTCCCGCTGCTGCTCGCCGTCGTCGCGGCCGTCACCTGGCTGGTCACCCGCAGGGCCCTGCGGCCCGTGGAGGGCATCCGGCGCGAGATGGCCGCGATCACCCACTCCGAGGATCTCGCCCGGCGCGTTCCGGAGCCGGACACGCACGACGAGATCGCCCGGCTCGCCAGCACCACCAACGAGACCCTCGCGGCCCTGGAGACCTCCGTGGAGCGGCAGCGGCGTTTCGTCGCCGACGCGTCCCACGAGCTGCGGAGCCCCATCGCCTCGCTGCGGACGCAGCTGGAGGTGGCCGCGGCCCATCCCGAGCTGCTGGACCTCGACGGGGCCGTGGAGGACACCGTACGGCTCCAGCGGCTCGCCGCCGACCTGCTGCTGCTCGCCCGGCTGGACGCGGGGGAGCGGCCCAACGACGCGAAGGTCGACCTCGCCGCACTCGCCCGCGAGGAGGCCGACGGGCGGACGGGTGTCACCGTGGACGCGGAACCGGTGGAGGTGGCCGGATCGCGGGGGCAGCTGGGGCGGGTGCTCGCCAATCTGCTGGACAACGCCCAGCGGCACGCCCGGTCCGCGGTCACCGTGACGGTGCGGCGCGAGGGCGACCGGGCCGTGGTGGGGGTGGCGGACGACGGTGACGGGGTGCCCGAGGGCGACCGGGAGCGGATCTTCGAACGGTTCGTCCGGCTGGACGCCGCACGCAGTCGCGACGACGGCGGTGCCGGGCTGGGGCTCGCCATCGCCCGGGACGTCGCCGTCCGGCACGGCGGCACCCTCACGGCGGGGCGGGGGCCCGCAGGCGGAGCCCTGTTCGAACTCCGCCTGCCGCTCGCCTAGGGCATGTCGTTCGGATCAGGTCGGCCGGGAGTGACTGCGCCTCTCGGCGCCCCGTGACGCCGGCATGATCCAGACGACAGGCCCCGGCGGGAAGCGCGGCTACGGGCGCCCGCGCTGGCCGCGCAGGTGCTCCGCGACGGGCTTGAGGCCCTTGTCCAGCTCGGCCAGGGCCTCGGGGGACAGCAGGTCGATGAAGTGCCTGCGTACGGAGGCCACGTGGTGGGGCGCGACTTTCTGCATCGTCGACATGCCGTGGTCGGTGAGGACCGCGTAGAGCCCCCGGCGGTCCGACTCGCAGTTCTCCCGCCGGACCAGGTTCGCGTTCTCCATGCGCGTGATCTGGTGCGAGAGGCGGCTCTTGGACTGGAGCGTGGCGGAGGCGAGGTCGCTCATCCGCATTCTCTGGTCGTCGGACTCGGAGAGATTCACCAGGATCTCGTAGTCGTTCATTGTCAGGCCGAACGGCTGCAGATCCTTCTCGAGCTGGTACGTCAACAGCCTGTTGACCTCCAGGTGGGTGCGCCAAGCGCACTGCTCCGCATCGGTCAGCCAGCGGGTGGCCGTCTCGGTCTCCATGAATGAAGTCTACCTAAAATGTTGAAAGGCGAACTAGTGAGGGGTGGCGTGTGACCGCCCACACCTGGCGAACAGCCGTGCGCAGACGTTCGATGTCACACTCCGCAGACTACCGCTCACAGCCCGAAGCGACGCTGGAGGTCGCCCAGCTGTCCGGGAAGGCGCGGTACGCCGGACTGCCCCGTCTGGGGGCCGTGAGCCCCGCCGCCGGGCACGCCGGCCTGATGCGGAACCGCCCCCGTGGCCTGCTCGGCCATCAGTGTCTCGGACGACTGCAGCAGCACCGTCCCGGCGCCGACGAACTCGAACTGGTGCTCCTCGCCGGAGGCGCCTCCGAGGCCCGTCAGTGCACGTAGACCGCCCATGACGCCGGTCATGTAACCGTGGTCGTAGTGGTGGCACGGGGAGGGGCAGTCGGCCCATCCGACCAGAGCCTGGGGGTCGACCCGGATCGGGGGTTCCATGAACACCACCGGTCCGTTTGACGCGGCCACGAACTTTCCGGTTCCGATGAGGGTCAGAAAACCCGGCACGATTGATTGCTTCAGTGCCAGAGTTGGCTGAAAAGCGAGGAGGTTGCCCGAGCGAATGGTCAGGTTGCCGTCCTCGAGGTCGTACGAATTGACGTCGAAGGCCCGGTCGGCGAGGAGCATCTTGCCCGAGCCCTCCGCCACCACCCAGTCGCTCGCGTGCAGTGGCGAATGGAAGGAGGTGCGGACGAGACCGTCCAGCCGGCCGTGTCCGACGCCGTTGAAGTCGATCGACCCGTAGTAGGCGATCATCTTCCCCTTCTGCAGGAACCACTGGCTCCCCTTGAGCTCCACGCAGAAGGTGTAGGGATTGACGTTGTCGTCCGGCGGCAGCGTCGCCGGGTCGAAGACGGCGGGGCCGGCGCCCGGCGTTCCGTACGTGCTCACAGCTTCTCCTCCGACGCCTGGACGTACACCGCGCCGCTGCCGCTGAGCTCCAGCTGGAACGCCTCGCCCGAGCCGCGGCCCACCATGTCCCGCCAGCCCAGCGCCGTCGACAGCTTGTTGCGGACGTCGCCGTGGTGGGCGACGTAGGCCTGCGGGTCCACATGGACCGGGCGCTGCGGGGTGATCGGGATCTCGATGACACCGCCGTGCGCCATGACCGCGACGGCCCCGTGCCCCTTCAGCGTCGTCGTGAACAGCCCCTGGCCGCTGACCTGCCCACGCACCATGCCCATGACGCCGCCCTGCGAGCCCAGGAACATCGTGCCCTGCTGGAGCGTGCCCTCGAAGGCCAGGAGCCGGTCCGCCTCGACGCAGAGCGTGTCGCCGCTGAGGCGGATCACCTGGACGTGGTGCCCGCCGTGCCCGAACAGCACCGTGCCGCTGCCCTCGACGGACATCAGGGGGGTGTCCTCGTTCGCCACCCGGCGGCCGATCATCGACATGATCCCGCCCTGGCCGCCCGCCATGTTGGGCGTGAAGGACACCTCGCCCTTGTACGCGAGCATCGCGCCGCGCTGACTGAACAGCCGCTGCCCCGGGGCGACCGTCGCCTCGACCATCTTTCCGTTGATCTCCCGGAAGGCCATGTCACACGTCCCCCGCGATCGTGTTCCGCTCGCTCGGCTGCACGTACACCAGCCCGTCACCCTCGAACCGCATCTGGAACGCCTCGCCGCCGCCCTCCCCGAGCAGCGTGCGGAACGTCACGCCGGACTGGAAGGACTGCCGCAGGCTCCCCTGGTGCGCCACGTACGCCCCCGGGTCGACGGTCAGCGGGTACTGCGCGCTCACCCGCAGCACCACCGCCGGGCCGTCCGACATGATCGCCGCCTGGCCGTGGCCCTCGACGGTCGTCGTGAACAGCCCGTTGCCCTGCGAGGCGCCGCGCAGACCGGTGAACTCCGTGCCCGTGCGCAGGCCGCCGTCGGTCGCGAGCAGGTTGCTCGACTCGACGTAGAGCTTGTCGCCCCGGACACTGACCAGGTTGATCTCGGAGGCCCGGTCCGCGAACCAGCAGGTCCCCCGCCCCTTCACCTCCATCAACGTCATCTGCTCACCGGTCAGCCGCCGGGTCACCATCCCCCGGATCCCCTCGCCGCCGCCGCTGAGCTTCTTGAAGGCCATCTCCCCGTCGTACGCGACCATCGAGCCGTTCTTCGCCTTCACGGCATCCCCGGTCATGTCGACGGCGAGCACCTTGCTGCTCTGAAGTCGGAACATCGCCACGACTGGAAGGTAGCCGCAGGCCGGGCTCCCGGGACAGGGCCCGTGGGAGGAGAACGTCCCTGAGTGCACCCCTGAGGGCCGGGGTCCCGGGCGGTTTGCCACAATGGGCGGGACGCTTGTGCGCGTGTTCACAAACTGTTTCTCTCCCACCGAAGGTGACCCGTGGACCTCAAGACCGCCACCGCCATCCGCCGCCTCCGCCTGGTCTCGGCACCCGAGGCGATCTCGTTCCTGCTCCTGCTGGTCTGCTCGGTGCTGAAGCGGACCACGGACTTCAACGCCGTACCGGTGATGGGGGCGGTGCACGGAGCACTGTTCGTCCTCTACGTCATCTTCTGGGCGGACGCCTGGAACCGCGCGAAGTGGTCCCTGAAGACCGCCGCCCTCTACTTCGTCCTCTCGGTGCTGCCCGCCGGCGGCTTCTTCGCCGAGCGCCGGCTGCGGCGTGAGACCGAGGACGCGGTCATCGCGTCCCGCGCCCGCAAGGAAGGCGTGGTGGGCGCGTGATCGTCGCCTTTTCCGTGACGCCGCTCGGGGTCGGCGAGGACGTGGGGGAGTACGTCGCCGACGCCGTGCGGGTGGTGCGCGAGTCGGGGCTGCCGAACCGAACCGACGCGATGTTCACGTCCGTCGAAGGGGAGTGGGACGAGGTCATGGACGTCGTCCGGCGGGCGGTCGCCGCGGTCGAGCGCCGGGCGCCCCGGGTCTCCCTCGTCCTGAAGGCGGACATCCGCCCCGGCGTGACGGACGGCCTCACGTCCAAGGTGGAAACCGTGGAAAGGCACCTCGCCGAGTAGGCCCGCCCGGCCCGTCCCGAGAACCCCGGCCCCTGCGGGCCGGGGTTCTCGTCGTCGAGGCGGCCACCGGTCGCACGATCGCCCCAGTCCTGATGGGCGAGCCAAGAGGCCCCCACTCCCGCTCCCGCCCGCACCCCGACGTCTCCGTCACCGCCCCCGCCCCACGGAGGCCTCGCCTGCCCGGGCCCCGCGCGCCCGAAGGGCGAGACGGGGCTGACCAGCATGTGACCGGCCGGTAAGGTCGGGTTCGTGCCGAAGCCGCTCAGTCTCTCCTTCGATCCGATCGCGCGCGCCGACGAACGCTGGAAGCAGCGCTGGGGGAACGTGCCGTCCATGGCCGCGATCACCTCGATCATGCGCGCCCACCAGATCCTCCTCGCCGAGGTCGACGCGGTGGTCAGGCCGTACGGGCTGACGTTCGCGCGCTACGAGGCGCTGGTGCTGCTCACCTTCTCCAAGTCCGGCGAGCTGCCCATGTCCAAGATCGGTGAGCGGCTCATGGTGCACCCCACGTCCGTGACCAACACCGTGGACCGGCTGGTGAAGGCGGGCCTGGTCGGCAAGCGGCCCAACCCGAACGACGGCCGCGGCACCCTCGCCAGCATCACCGACAAGGGCCGCGAGGTCGTCGAGTCGGCCACCCGCGACCTGATGGCGATGGACTTCGGACTCGGGGTCTACGACGCGGAGGAGTGCGCGGAGATCTTCGCCATGCTGCGGCCGCTGCGCGTCTCGGCGGGCGACTTCGAAGAGGAGTGACCCGGGGCAAGATCTCCCGGAACGGGTCGTTACGCTCGACGGCATGAAGAAGAGCGTGCTGACCCGCTACCGGGTCATGGCCTACGTCACCGGTGTGCTGCTCGTCGCGCTGACCCTCGGCATGATCGGCAAGTACGTCCTGGATCTGGGCGGCGCGGCTGACTTCACCCAGGTGGTCAGCATCGCGCACGGCTGGTTGTACGTCGTGTACCTGATTTTCGCCTTCGACCTCGGCTCCAAGGCGAAGTGGCCGGTCAAGAAGCAGCTGTGGGTGCTGCTGGCCGGCACGATCCCCACGGCCGCGTTCTTCGTGGAGCGCAGGATCAGCCACGAGCTGGAGGGCCGGCTCGCGCAGGACGCGCCCGCGCCCGTCAAGGCCTAGCAGGCCTCTCGCGGCCACCGCGCGCCCCGGTGCGCGGCGGCCGCCTTCACCCGTTCGCCAGGTCACTCCCGCCGGCCATCGACATTTACTAGGACGTCCAAGTAAATTCGAGGGTATGGACGCTGACGCCATCGAGGAGGGCCGCCGCCGCTGGCAGGCCCGGTACGACGCCGCACGCAAGCGCGAGGCCGACTTCACCACGCTCTCCGGCGACCCCGTGGAGCCGGTGTACGGGCCGCGGCCCGGTGACACCTACGAGGGGTTCGACCGGATCGGCTGGCCGGGGGAGTACCCCTTCACCCGGGGCCTGTACGCGACCGGCTACCGGGGGCGGACGTGGACCATCCGGCAGTTCGCCGGGTTCGGCAACGCCGAGCAGACCAACGAGCGCTACAAGATGATCCTCCGCAACGGCGGAGGCGGGCTCTCGGTCGCCTTCGACATGCCGACCCTCATGGGGCGCGACTCCGACGACCCGCGTTCGCTCGGCGAGGTCGGGCACTGCGGTGTCGCCATCGACTCGGCGGCCGACATGGAGGTCCTGTTCAAGGGCATCCCGCTCGGTGACGTCACGACGTCGATGACCATCAGCGGCCCGGCCGTACCCGTCTTCTGCATGTACCTGGTCGCCGCCGAACGGCAGGGCGTCGACCCGTCCGTCCTCAACGGCACGCTCCAGACGGACATCTTCAAGGAGTACATCGCCCAGAAGGAGTGGCTCTTCCAGCCCGAGCCGCACCTGCGGCTCATCGGTGACCTCATGGAGCACTGCGCGGCCGGCATCCCCGCCTACAAGCCGCTGTCCGTCTCCGGCTACCACATCCGCGAGGCCGGGGCGACGGCCGCGCAGGAGCTGGCGTACACGCTGGCGGACGGCTTCGGGTACGTGGAGCTGGGCCTGTCGCGCGGGCTGGACGTGGACGTCTTCGCCCCCGGTCTGTCCTTCTTCTTCGACGCGCACGTCGACTTCTTCGAGGAGATCGCCAAGTTCCGCGCGGCCCGCCGGATCTGGGCCCGCTGGATGCGCGACGTCTACGGGGCGAAGTCGGAGAAGGCCCAGTGGCTCCGCTTCCACACACAGACCGCGGGCGTCTCCCTCACCGCGCAGCAGCCGTACAACAACGTCGTACGGACGGCCGTGGAGGCGCTGGCGGCCGTGCTCGGCGGGACGAACTCGCTGCACACCAACGCGCTCGACGAGACCCTCGCCCTGCCGAGCGAGCAGGCCGCGGAGATCGCGCTGCGCACGCAGCAGGTGCTGATGGAGGAGACCGGCGTCGCCAACGTGGCCGACCCGCTGGGCGGCTCCTGGTACATCGAGCAGCTCACCGACCGCATCGAGGCGGACGCGGAGAAGATCTTCGAGCAGATCAAGGAGCGCGGTCTGCGGGCGCACCCCGACGGGAAGCACCCCATCGGCCCGATCACCTCCGGGATCCTGCGCGGCATCGAGGACGGCTGGTTCACCGGGGAGATCGCCGAGTCGGCGTTCCGCTACCAGCAGGCGCTGGAGAAGGGCGACAAGCGGGTCGTCGGTGTGAACTGCCACGACGGGTCGGTCACCGGGGACCTGGAGATCCTGCGGGTCAGCCACGAGGTCGAGCGCGAGCAGGTCCGGACGCTGGGCGGGCGCAGGGCGGCGCGTGACGACGCCGCGGTGCGCACCGCACTCGACGCCATGCTGGCCGCCGCCCGCAGCGGCGCCAACATGATCGAGCCGATGCTGGACGCCGTCCGCGCGGAGGCGACGCTCGGGGAGATCTGCGGGGTGCTCCGCGACGAGTGGGGCGTGTACACGGAGCCGGCCGGCTTCTGAGGGGCTACGACCCCAGCCCCTGCAACAGCACCCTGGTGAAGCTGCGGACCCACTCCTCGTCGGCCGGTTCCGCGCTCACCAGGGTGCGGTGCACCACCGCACCCGCCACCATGTCGAAGATCAGGTCCACCGTGCGGGCGGCCGACTCGGGGTCCTCCTCCGCCGGGAGCTCGCCCCGCACCTGGGCCCGGGCACGGCCTTCCAGGACCAGCCTCTTCTGCCGGTCGACCACGGACGCGCGGATGCGTTCGCGCAGGGCCTCGTCGCGGGTGGCCTCCGCCACGACCGCCATCAGGCCGCTCTTCGCCTCCGGCAGCGCAAGGATCGCGGCGAACTGCAGCACCACGCCCTCGATGTCGGCGGCCAGCGAGCCGCAGTCGGGGAGCTCCAGTGCGTCGAACAGCTCGGCCACGGCGTCGACGACCAGTTCGTTCTTGCCCGCCCAGCGGCGGTAGAGCGTCGTCTTGGCAACCCCGGCTCGGGTCGCCACGTCTCCCAGGGTGAGCTTGGACCAGCCCAGCTCCACCAGCGCCTCACGGGTCGCGGCCAGGATCGCGGCGTCCGCCTCGGCGCTGCGCGGGCGCCCGGAACGGCCGGCTGGGCTGCGACTGTGCATGTCCCGACCATAAACCGGCGGTTCCCACGCGACCCCGTGAGGGAGATCACCGGGGGGTGGTGTCCCGGAGCCTCCGGGTGGCATTACGCTACGACTCGTAGCGAAAGCCCGTGAGGGACGTACACGGGCCTCGGTACACCAGGCGTGGGGTGGGGACCCGGCGCCAAGGGCACGGACCGGCCCTGCTTTCACACCGTTTTTCACGCGCGCGCACCGTAAGGGGGAGGATAGGCGCATGCAGCCACGGAACATGTCCATGAGCGGAGTCGTCGACCTCGCCGCGGTGAAGGCGGCCCAGGAGGCCAAGGCGAAGGCGGAGCAGGCGCGCGCGCAAGCAGCCCGGGAGGGCGGGACGGGGGCGATCTCCCCGGCCGACCTCGTCATCGACGTCGATGAGGCGGGGTTCGAGAGGGACGTCCTGCAGCGTTCCGCCGAGGTGCCCGTCGTCATCGACTTCTGGGCCGAGTGGTGTGAGCCCTGCAAGCAGCTCAGCCCGGTCCTGGAGCGGCTGGCCGTCGAGTACAACGGCCGCTTCCTGCTCGCCAAGATCGACGTCGACGCCAACCAGATGCTGATGCAGCAGTTCGGCATCCAGGGAATCCCCGCGGTGTTCGCGGTCGTCGCGGGGCAGGCGCTGCCGCTCTTCCAGGGGGCGGCCGGCGAGGCCCAGATCCGGGAGACCCTCGACCAGCTGGTACAGGTCGGCGAGCAGCGCTTCGGTCTGACCGGCCTCACCGTCGACCCCGAGGCCGATCCGGGCGGTGCCCAGGCGGCTCCGGAGCGGCCGGCCGGCCCTCACGACGGTCTCCTCGAGGCCGCCGTGCAGGCGCTGGATTCGGGCGATCTGTCCGGTGCCGTCCAGGCGTACAAGAACGTACTGAACGAGGACCCGGGCAACGAAGAGGCCAAACTGGGCCTCGCGCAGGCCGAGTTGCTCCAGCGGGTGCAGGGCGTCGACCCGCAGCAGGTGCGCCGGGACGCGGCCGACAAGCCGGCCGACGTGCAGGCGCAGATCGCCGCGGCCGACCTGGATCTGGTGGGCGGCCACGTCGAGGACGCGTTCGGCCGGCTCATCGAGACCGTGCAGCGCACGGTGGGTGACGACCGTGACACCGTACGCGTGCGGCTGCTGGAGCTGTTCGAGGTCGTCGGTCCCGACGACCCCCGCGTGATCGCGGCCCGCAGGGCCCTGGCGCGCGCCCTGTTCTGACCAGTCGTTAAACGCGCGGGCATGTGGTGCCCGCGTGAAAAGTTTGCCCAGAACAGGTCACTGCGGCCGCGCTTTACCAAAACTTGGTAATCGCGGCCGCTGTTACTACGAGTAAGTCACAGCCGTTGATCTGTCGGTTTCTGTCCATCGATCAACAGCTTTGTACCGCCGTCCGGCACCACCCTGAGTCGCCGACCGAGACCGATGGGTCGTTGTTCGGTTATCCGGCCGTTACTAGCGAGTAACGAACCCCCTTGTGCGGGCGGCGAGAATGCACCACGATCGGCCACGCTCGGTCCATTCCCGTACCCCGGCAGCCGGTTGGGTCGCGGGACAACCTGGGTCCCCACCGAGCAGAGCCGGCGGCAGTGGCGCCGGCTCTTGGACAGGGGGGTCTTCGCCCTTCCGGCGAAGCCTGTCCAGCAGGGTTGTGCGTGATGCGTGTCAGGCGCGACCAGTGGTTGTCGCTCGGGGGTGATCGCCGGTGATTCGGGCGCAGTTGCGCCGCCGAGTGCAGGCGCTCTCCTTCCCGAGGACGTAGCACTTCTCCCATCCCTGTCCGGCTGAGCCGCCAATCGGGGCGAGCCAGGACAGGAGATGTACGTCCGAGAAGGAGGAAATATGGAGTCCCAGGTGCGTGGCGGGACCAGATGGAAGCGGTTCGCTGTGGTCATGGTGCCCAGCGTCGCCGCCACGGCTGCGATAGGTGTCGCCCTCGCGCAGGGCGCTCTCGCCGCGTCGTTCAGCGTCTCCGGTCAGTCGTTCAAGGTCACGACCGACCAGCTCGTCGGTGAGGGCTTCTCGCAGTACGGCGCCCTCGACGAGGGGTACACGCTCGACGGCAAGAAGTCGGTGCACCCGGTCGCGGTCTCGTCGTTCAAGTCGGCGACGATCAAGAACCTGTGCCAGTCGGTCGTCACCCCGAACATTCCGGTGCTCGGGAACGTCAGCCTCATCCTGCGTGCGGGTCAGGGTGCGAAGCCGGTGGAGGCCCAGAACCTCTACATCGACGTCGCCGACCTCAGCGCCGATGCGACGTTCGAGAACATCGACATCGGTGTGGCCGCCAAGGACGCCAACAAGGGTCCGGCCATGCGGAAGGGCGAGACGACCAACCCGTACGGCTTCGCCCAGCAGGCGGACAGGGCGACCCTGACCGACGTGAAGCAGACGGCGTGGGCGACCACCGCCGGAACCTTCAAGCTCAGCGGCCTGAAGATGTCGCTGTCGACGGGTGTCAAGGAGTGCTACTAAGCACTCGATGACGGGCGGGGGAGCCGGTGGCGCCCCCGCCCGTCCACCTTCCGGCCGCGCCTTCACGCGCGGTCCACATCACCACCACAGCAACGCTGTACCAGGGAGCTGTTTTTCCATGAGCGCCGAGACTCCTGCCGCCACCGGCCAGTTCACCGTCCGGAGGCAGCAGTTCCGCGCCTGGCGGGGTGAGCGGCCGTTCTGGGCCGGGCTGTTCGTCCTTCTCAGTGGACTGCCCATCGCCTACTTCCCGTACGCGAACCTCCAGATCGGTCACCTGACGCTGGCGATGGCGACCACCGCGGGTGCCGGGTCCCTGATCATCGGCGTGCTGCTCGTCGTACTGGGCGTCAGCCTCTGGTTCCAGAAGCACGTCCGCGTCTTCGCGGGAGTCGCGGCGATCCTGCTGGCGCTGGTGTCCATCCCCGTGTCCAACCTCGGCGGCTTCCTCATCGGCTTCCTCCTGGCCCTCGTGGGCGGGGCGATGGCCGTGGCGTGGGCGCCGGGCGCACCGCCCGCGGGACAGCCCGCCGCCATGGCCAGCACGGGCGTCGACGGGGCTCCCGAGGCCAAGGACCACGACACCGCGGCGCTGCGGCCGGTGGACGGGGTGGACGGGCCGAACGATCTGTCAGGAACGAACCCGGCCAACGGGGCGAACGGGAGGCACAGTGCCGGCTGACGAGGTGACCCACGGGGCAGGTGTGGAGGCGTCCCGTGTGAGAACCGGGCCGCGCCACGCGGCACCCAAGAAGCCGCTGTTCACCAGGTTCAACAGGCCGGCCGGCAAGGCGATAGCCATGGCGGCGATGCCGACGGCGGTGCTCATGGGCATGGGCTTCACGTCGACGCTCGCCATCGCCGACAGCGACACCCCGGCGGCGCCGACCTCCAAGAGCCTGACGGCCGACGAGTACAAGGACTGTGTGGCGGCCCTCGAGGACGCCGACAAGGACTCCAAGGACTCCAAGGACTCCAAGGACGACTCCGCCTCGCCCACGCCGTCCCCCTCGGCGAGCGACGGCGCGACGGAGGAGAAGGACGACCAGGGCGACACCGCCCCGAAGCCGTCCCCCTCGGGTGGTACGGAGGCGAACAACGGCGGTTCCCCTTCGTCGGATTCAGGTTCCGACGACGAGGCCGAGCCGAAGCCGACCCCGTCCACGAGCGCGCCCGCCGCGGGCGACGAGGAGGAGGCCACGCCGTCCCCCTCGCCCTCCGAGAGCGGCGGCAACGTCCTGGAGGACATCGGCGACGCGATCGGCGGCATCTTCAACGGCGGGAACAAGGAGGAGGAGAGCCCCAGCCCGGCCCCTTCCGCCTCGGCGTCGGAGAGCACCGAGAAGCCGGCCGAGGACACCTCCGGTGCCGGGCAGGACGCGACCGAGAAGGCCGCCGACACGGTCGAGGACACCGTCAAGGACAGCACCGGCAAGGCGTCCGACACGGTGAAGGACACCGGCAAGACGGTGGAGGACACCACCAGGGCCGTCGAGAAGGCGGCCGAGGACGCGGCGGAGAAGGCGAAGGAGGCCACCGCCTCGCCCAGCCCCTCGCCGAGCGCCACCACGGACGCCGACGACTGCCCGGCCGCCACCGACGCCGAGGGCGGTGTCGACAACAAGGTGCCGCTGCCCGACGACCCGTGGTTCCTCAACGCCAGCTCGCTGACGCTGAAGGGCGCCGACTACAAGGGCGTCGTCGAGGTGCGCACCGCCAACGGCACCACCAAGAAGGTGCTCAAGTACGTCATATCCGGCGGCACCGACATCGGCGACCTGCACCAGACCGTCAAGGACAAGCAGTCCGGCAAGACCTACCACGTGCAGGCGGCCAAGGGCTCGACGTCCACGATCCGCGACGGCGACACGGTGATGTACACGGAGAGCATCTCCGGCAACCTGCTGGGGCTCATCCCGATCACGTTCGACCCGGAGCACCCGCCGCCGCTGAACATCCCGCTGATCTACTTCACCAACGTGAAGGTCCAGCAGGCCGGCCAGTTCGGCGGGACCCTCCACGTGCCGGGGCTGCACAACTTCACCACCGACTGAGCGCCCCTCCGAGCCCGTTCGGGAGCCGCACACACCGAGGGCGCCCCCTGGATCCCAGGGGGCGCCCTCGGCGGTGTACGGGCCCTCACGGCCCTTGGCGGATCAGCTCTTGGCCGCGCCCAGGTGGTGGACCCGCACCATGTTGGTGGTGCCGGGAACGCCGGGGGGCGAACCGGCGGTGATCACCACGATGTCGCCGTCGTTGAAGCGGTTCAGCTTCACCAGCTCCTGCTCGACCAGGTCGACCATCTCGTCGGTGCTGTTCACGAACGGCACCACGTGCGGCTCCACGCCCCAGCTCAGCGCCATCTGGTTGCGGGTGCCCTCGTCGGTGGTGAAGGCGATGATCGGCTGCTGCGCGCGGTAGCGGGACAGACGGCGGGCCGTGTCGCCGGACTGGGTGAAGGCCACCAGGCCCCGGCCGCCGAGGAAGTCGGCGATCTCGCACGCGGCCCGGGCCACCGAACCGCCCTGCGTACGCGGCTTCTTGCCCGGGACGAGCGGCTGCAGGCCCTTGGAGAGCAGCTCCTGCTCGGCCGCGGCGACGATCTTCGACATCGTCTTGACCGTCTCGATCGGGTACGCGCCCACGCTCGACTCGGCGGACAGCATGACCGCGTCGGCGCCGTCCAGGATCGCGTTGGCCACGTCGGAGGCCTCGGCGCGGGTCGGACGGGAGTTGGTGATCATCGACTCCATCATCTGGGTCGCCACGATCACCGGTTTGGCGTTGCGCCGGCACAGCTCGATCAGGCGCTTCTGCACCATGGGGACCTTCTCGAGCGGGTACTCGACGGCCAGGTCACCGCGGGCGACCATGACACCGTCGAACGCCATCACGACGTCCTCCATGTTCTGCACCGCCTGCGGCTTCTCCACCTTGGCGATGACGGGGACGCGGCGGCCCTCCTCGTCCATGACGCGGTGCACGTCGGCGACGTCCTTGGCGTCCCGGACGAAGGACAGCGCGACGAGGTCGCAGCCCATGCGGAGGGCGAAGCGGAGATCCTCGATGTCCTTCTCGGACAGGGCGGGCACGTTGACGGCCGCGCCGGGCAGGTTGATGCCCTTGTGGTCGGAGATGACGCCGCCCTCGATGACGATCGTCTTCACCCGCGGCCCGCTGACGTCGGTGACCTTCAGCTCGACGTTGCCGTCGTTGATGAGGATCTGGTCCCCGTGGGAGACGTCGCCGGGCAGGCCCTTGTAGGTCGTCCCGCAGATCGTCTTGTCGCCCGGGACGTCCTCGGTGGTGATGGTGAACTCGTCACCGCGGACCAGCTCCACCGGTCCCTCGGCGAAGGTCTCCAGACGGATCTTCGGGCCCTGGAGGTCGGCGAGGACACCGATGGCCCGGCCGGTCTCCTTGGCGGCGGCACGGACCCGGTCGTACCGGCCCTGGTGCTCGGCGTGCGAGCCGTGGCTGAAGTTGAAGCGGGCCACGTTCATGCCGGCTTCGATCAACGCGACAAGCTGATCGTGGGAGTCGACCGCGGGGCCGAGAGTACAGACGATTTTCGAACGGCGCATGGGGGCGATCCTATCGGTTTGTTTCGCAAGGGAATATTCCGTCTGGCGGAAAATACAAAAGGGCGGGATGCCGCTCAGGTGTGATTCCCCGAACCAATTACCAGCGCGTAGGTCTGTGTCGCGATCTCCAATTCCTCGTCAGTAGGTACCACCGCCACCGCGACCCGGGCGCCGTCGGGCGAGATCAGCCGGGCCTCGTCGGCGCGCACGGCGTTGCGCTCGCCGTCCACGGCCAGGCCCAGCTCCTCCAGACCCGCCAGGGCGGCCGCCCGCACGGGAGCCGCGTTCTCGCCCACACCCGCGGTGAAGGCGACCGCGTCCACCCGCCCGAGGACGGCGTAATAGGCCCCGATGTACTTCTTCAGGCGGTGAATGTAGATGTCGAACGCCAGCTCCGCCTGCTCGTCGCCCTCGTCGACGCGACGGCGGATCTCCCGCATGTCGTTGTCGCCGCACAGACCGATCAGACCGCTCTTCTTGTTGAGAAGAGTGTCGATCTCGTCGGCCGACATTCCACCAACACGCATCAAATGGAAGATGACGGCCGGGTCCATGTCTCCGGAGCGCGTACCCATCACGAGCCCCTCCAAAGGCGTCAGCCCCATGGAGGTGTCCACGCAGCGGCCGCCCCGCACGGCCGAGGCGGACGCCCCGTTGCCCAGGTGCAGCACGATCACGTTCGTCTCGGCCGGGTCCTTGCCCAGCAGCTCGGCGGTGGCCCGGGAGACGTAGGCGTGCGAGGTGCCGTGGAAGCCGTAGCGGCGGATGCGGTGCTCGTCGGCGGTCCTGACGTCGATCGCGTAGCGGGCGGCCGACTCCGGCATCGTCGTGTGGAACGCGGTGTCGAAGACGGCGACCTGCGGCAGGTCGGGCCGCAGCGCCTGCGCCGTACGGATCCCGGTGAGGTTGGCCGGGTTGTGCAGCGGCGCCACGGGGATGAGCCGCTCGATCTCGGCGAGCACGGCGTCGTCGATGACGGTCGGCTCGGTGAAGTACTTGCCGCCGTGCACCACCCGGTGCCCGATCGCGGCCAGCTCAGGTGAGTCCAGACCGAGGCCGTCCTTGGCGAGCTCCTCGGCCACGGCCTTCAGGGCGCCGTCGTGGTCGGCGATCGCCCCGCCGCGCTCCCGGCTCTCGCCGCCGGCCGGAGCGTGCTTCAGACGGGAGGTCTGCTCGCCGATGCGCTCCACCAGGCCCACCGCCAGCCGGCTGCTGTCGCGCATGTCGAGCAGCTGGTACTTCAGGGAGGAGGAACCGGAGTTGAGGACGAGGACGCGGGTGGGGCTCACTGGGCGGTTGCCTTCTCGCTCGGGGACGGGGCGGGGGACTGGGCCTGGATCGCCGTGATGGCGACGGTGTTGACGATGTCCTGGACGAGGGCGCCCCGGGACAGGTCGTTGACCGGCTTGCGCAGACCCTGCAGCACCGGACCGACGGCGATGGCGCCGGCCGAGCGCTGCACGGCCTTGTAGGTGTTGTTGCCGGTGTTCAGGTCGGGGAAGATCAGCACGCTCGCCTGCCCGGCGACCTCGGAACCGGGCAGCTTGGTCGCCGCGACGGACGGCTCCACGGCGGCGTCGTACTGGATCGGGCCCTCGATCTTCAGGTCGGGGCGGCGGGAGCGGACCAGCTCCGTGGCCTCGCGGACCTTGTCGACGTCGGCACCAGAACCGGAGGTTCCGGTGGAGTACGACAGCATCGCGATGCGCGGCTCCACCCCGAACTGCTCGGCCGTGGTCGCCGACTGGATGGCGATGTCGGCGAGCTGCTCGGCGTTCGGGTCCGGGTTGACCGCGCAGTCGCCGTAGACGAGGACCTTGTCGGCCAGGCACATGAAGAACACCGACGAGACGATGTCCGCGTCCGGCTTGGTCTTGATGATCTCGAAGGCCGGGCGGATGGTCGCGGCCGTGGAGTGGACCGAGCCCGAGACCATGCCGTCGGCGAGGCCCTCCTGGACCATGAGCGTGCCGAAGTAGTTCACGTCGGAGACGACGTCGTAGGCCAGCTCCACGGTGACGCCCCGGTGGGCACGCAGGGCCGCGTACTGCTCGGCGAAGGTGTCCCGCAGCTCGGAGGTCGCCGGGTCGATCAGCTGGGACTCGCCGAGGTCGATGCCGAGGTCGGCGGCCTTCTTGCGGATCAGGTCGGCCGGGCCGAGCAGGGTCAGCTCGCACACGCCACGGCGCAGCAGCACCTCGGCGGCGTGCAGCACCCGCTCCTCGGTTCCCTCGGGCAGCACCACCCGGCGCAGGTCGGAACGGGCCTGCTCCAGCAGCTTGTGCTCGAACATCATCGGCGTGACGCGGTCGCTGCTCGGCGCGGAGACCCGGCGGGCGAGGTCGGCGGTGTCGGCGTACCGCTCGAACAGGCCGAGGGCCCGCTCCGCCTTGCGCGGGGTGGCCGCGTTCAGCTTGCCCTCCAGGGAGAACAGCTGCTCGGCGGTGGGGAAGCTGGTGCCGGCCACCGACAGCACCGGCGTGCCGGGGGCGAGGCGGTCGGCGAGGGTGAGGATGTGGTCGCCGGGCACCTCGTCCAGGGTGAGCAGCACGCCCGCTATCGGCGGGGTGCCGGCGCTGTGCGCGGCGAGTGCGCCGACGACCAGGTCGGCCCGGTCGCCCGGGGTGACGACCAGGCAGCCCGGGGTCAGGGCGCCCAGGAAGTTCGGCAGCATCGCACCACCGAAGACGAAGCCGAGCACGTCCCGCGCGAGCCCGGAGTCGTCGCCGAGCACCACCTTGGCGCCGAGGGCGTGGCCGATCTGCGAGACGGTCGGCGCGGACAGCGCGGGTTCGTCGGGCAGGACGTAACAGGGCACGGGAAGCCGGGAGTCGAGCTGGCCGGCGATCTCGTCGCGGTCCTCGCGGGCCACCCGGTTGGCGACCATGGCCAGGACGTCGCAGCCCAGGGTGGCGTAGGCGCGGTAGGCGTTGCGCGTCTCGGCGAGCACGGACTCGACGGTCTGCTTGCGGCCGCCGACGACGGGGATGACGGAAGCGCCGAACTCGTTCGCCAGCCGGGCGTTGAGCGACAGCTCGTCGGGGAGCTGGGTTCCGGCGTAGTCGGTGCCGAGGACCAGCACGACGTCGTAGTCCCGGGCGACCAGGTGGAAGCGGTCGACGAGGGTGGACACCAGCTCGTCGGTGCCGGCCTCGGCCTGGAGGGCGGACGCCTCGTGGTAGTCCATGCCGTAGACGGTCGACGGGTCCTGGGTGAGCCGGTAGCGGGCGCGCAGCAGCTCGAAGAGGCGGTCGGGCCCGTCGTGGACCAGGGGGCGGAACACGCCGACCCGGTCGACCTGCCGGGTGAGGAGCTCCATGACCCCCAGTTCGACGACCTGGCGTCCGTCGCCGCGGTCGATGCCGGTCACGTACACGCTGCGGGTCACGCGCGCTCTCCGTTCGTCTCGGATGGGGGTACGCCTCTCGCCCCACTGCTATCCAGGCAGGGACACAAAAATCGCCCACCGAGGTGAGCAGAACCCTCTTGACAATACCTCTGCCGCTAGATAAGGCGCCCGTCAGGCCGGGGTGCCGCAGCGGTCGTGGAGCGTGAAACAATCGGCAGTGGCTCACCGGTGTCAACAGCGAGCAGGAGACACAGCACGATGCGTATCGGAGTTCTCACCGCAGGCGGCGACTGCCCCGGCCTGAACGCCGTGATCCGGTCGGTCGTGCACCGGGCGGTCGACAACTACGGCGACGAGGTCATCGGCTTCGAGGACGGCTACGCCGGTCTGCTGGACGGCCGCTACCGCAGCCTCGACCTGGAGTCCGTCAGCGGCATCCTGGCCCGCGGCGGCACGATCCTCGGGTCGTCCCGCCTGGAGCGCGACCGCCTCCGCGAGGCCTGCGAGAACGCCTCCGACATGATCCACCAGTTCGGCATCGACGCGCTGATCCCGATCGGCGGCGAGGGCACGCTGACGGCCGCGCGCATGCTGAGCGACGCGGGCCTGCCCGTCGTGGGTGTCCCGAAGACGATCGACAACGACATCTCCTCCACGGACCGTACCTTCGGTTTCGACACCGCGGTGGGCGTCGCCACCGAGGCGATGGACCGGCTGAAGACCACCGCCGAGTCCCACCAGCGGGTGATGGTCGTGGAGGTCATGGGCCGGCACGCCGGCTGGATCGCCCTGGAGTCCGGCATGGCGGCCGGTGCGCACGGGATCTGTCTGCCGGAGCGGCCCTTCGACCCGGCCGACCTCGTGAAGATGGTCGAGGAGCGCTTCTCCCGCGGCAAGAAGTTCGCGGTGGTCTGCGTCGCCGAGGGCGCCCACCCCGCCGAGGGCTCCATGGACTACGTCAAGGGCGCCATAGACAAGTTCGGCCACGAACGCTTCCAGGGCATCGGCACCGCCCTCGCCCACGAGCTGGAGCGCCGGCTCGGCAAGGAGGCCAAGCCGGTCATCCTCGGCCATGTCCAGCGCGGTGGTGTGCCGACCGCCTACGACCGGGTGCTCGCCACGCGGTTCGGCTGGCACGCGGTGGAGGCGGCGCACCAGGAGCAGTTCGGCATGATGACCGCCCTGCGCGGGACCGACATCGTGATGGTCCCGCTCGCCGAGGCCGTGACCGAGCTGAAGACGGTGCCGAAGGACCGCATGGACGAGGCCGAGTCGGTCTTCTAACCGGCCTCCGGGCCGGTGCCGTCCTGGAGCTTCGTCCAGAAGTGCTCCACGATCCGGTCCAGGAACTCCTGGCCGGCGCCGCCCGCGTCACCCCTGCCGCCGCCCCAGCTCAGGGTGGCTGCCATATGGCCCTGGTAGTCCTCGTGCAGACCCTGGAGAGCCGCCTCGAGGAAGCGGCGGTCCAGGGGCACGAGCTTGGCCACCGGGCGGACATAGGCCTGCCAGCGGGTCGTGGCCGCGCTGCGCAGCAGTCCGCCCAGCTTGGCGTCACGACCGGTGACGGACACGAAGTCGGGCAGCGTCAGCCCGAGCAGATCGGCGAGGGCGCCGGCCTGGCGTTCCGTGCCGCGCCAGGTGTCGGTCTCCTCCATCCGCAGGTACGCGTGCACGTCGTGCCCCACCGCCCGGGCCACGTCCTCCGGGGCGAGGCAGCGGGCGATGCGGTGTTCGCGCAGGGTGCGCGGTCTGCCGATCAGTTCCGCGGGCGAGCACCACAGCACGCCCGCGAGCGCGGTGAGTTCGGAGCCGGTCGGGGCGGCGGCCCCGCGTTCCCAGGCCATCACGTGGTCCGGGGTGATGTGGGGATGCCCGTACGAGATGCGCATGCCGTGGGCGACGTGTTCGGGCGCCATGCCGAGGGCCGCGCGCAGCCGGCGGGCGGCGGGGGCGTTGAACGGCGGGGCCGTGGGGGTGGCCTGCGCGGGGGGAGAAGGAGACGGCAGGTTCGGTCGGGCTGAAGGTCGGCGCACGGCTCACAAGCTAGGACGGCCGGAACACACTGACTACGGTCTGTTCGGCCAGGATCACGGATTGTAGGAAGCTACGGCTACCGGCGGGTTCGACCGGGGCTGAAGATCGTCTGTCGGCCGGGCCGCCGGCCGGGCGAGGATGGCGCCGGGTCCGGTGATCACGGGCCCGGAAAGGCAGTGACTCACGTGAACGGCAAGCTCAAAGGGCATATTCGCGAGCGTCTTCTCGCGCCGAACTTCTGGCACCTCGCGACGGTGGGGGCGGACGGGGCACCCCAGGTGTCGCCCATGTGGGCGGACATCGAAGGGGAGTACGTCATGGTCAACACCTCGGTCGGGCGGGTGAAGGAGGAGAATCTGCGGCGCAATCCGTACGTTTCGCTGTCCCACCACGACCCTGTGAACCCGTACGACCGCGCGGAGATCCGGGGCAGGGTCGTCCGGTTCGTGGAGGGCGAGGACGCGGAACGGGCGATGGACCGGCTGGCGCGCAAGTACCTCGGCGAGGACCGGTACCCGTGGCTGCTGCCGGGTGAGCGCCGGGTGATGCTGCTGATCGAGCCGACGCGGGTGCGCAGGCTGGAGGGTGTCGAGCCGTTCCGGGCGGGCGTCCTCCCGGAGAAGCCGGCAGGCTGAGGACGAGGTCCGGGCCCGCGGGCCGTCTCTGCCGTGAGGCGGCCGGGGCGGCGGATCACGGCGTCCCGGCCCGTGGGCCGTCACTGCGCCGAGACGGTCGGCGGTGGATCACGGCGTCCCGGCCGACGGGCCGTCACTGTCCCGGGACCCAGCGGTACTGCAGCTCCGGCCGGCCCACCGTGCCGTACTGCGGGCGGCGTGCCGCGCGGCCCGCGTCGACCAGGTGCTCCAGGTAACGGCGGGCCGTGATCCGGGAGATGCCCACCGTCTCCGCGACGCCGGCGGCCGTCAGGCCCTCCGCGCTGTCGCGCAATGCCACCGTCACCCGCTCCAGCGTCGGCGCGCTCAGCCCCTTGGGCAGTGCGGCCGGGCCCGGTGCGCGCAGGGCCGCGAGCGCCCGGTCCACCTCGTCCTGACCGCTCGCCTCGCCGACCGCCGCGTGGAACTCGGCGTAGCGCACGAGTCGGTCCCGCAGGGTCGCGAAGGTGAACGGCTTCAGGACGTACTGCACGACGCCGAGCGAGACGCCCTCGCGCACGACGGTCAGGTCGCGGGCCGACGTCACCGCTATCACGTCCGCGTGGTGGCCGGCCGCCCTGAGGGACCGGGCCAGGTGCAGTCCGTGCCCGTCCGGCAGGTGCAGATCGAGCAGGAGGAGGTCCACCGGGGTGCGTTCCAGGAGCCGGCGGGCCTCCGCGCCCGAGTGAGCCTTGCCCACGGCCGCGAACCCGGGCACCCGGCCGACGTACAGCACATGCGCGTCCGCGGCGACCGGGTCGTCCTCCACGACCAGGACCCGGATGGCCTTCTCGCTGTTCGTCATGCGTCGCCTCCAGCACCTCTGGCCGTCGGGGCCCCTGAGGGGATGCTCCCGTCCACCGTCCCCGGCTCCCGCAGCGGCAGCCGTACCTCGAACTCCGCCCCGCCCCCGTCGGCCTCCGCGACGGTCAGGGAGCCTCCGTGCCGCTGAGCCGCCTGCCGGACGAGCGCCAGCCCGAGCCCCCGCCCGCCCGGCCCCGCCGGCTTCGTGGAGAAGCCGCGCTGGAAGACCGCCTCGGCGTGCTCGGGGTCCACGCCCGGGCCGGTGTCCGAGACCCGCAGCACCAGTTCCGGGACGTCACCGCGGTCGCGGGTGTAGGCCGCGACCGTCACGCGGGCCCGGGCGCTGCCCTGCGCCGCGTCCACGGCGTTGTCGATGAGGTTGCCGAGGATGGTCACCAGATCCCGCGCCGGCAGGGTCTCGGGCAGCAGGCCGTCGTCCAGACTGCTCTCCTCCGACACCATCAGCTCCACGCCCCGCTCGTTCGCCTGGGCCGTCTTGCCGAGCAGCAGCGCCGCCAGCACCGGTTCGCTCACCGCCGCCACGACCTGGTCGGTCAGTGCCTGCGCCAGCTCCAGCTCGGCCGTCGCGAACTCCACCGCTTCCTCCGCCCGGCCCAGCTCGATCAGTGAGACGACGGTGTGCAGCCGGTTCGCCGCCTCGTGCGCCTGTGAGCGCAGCGCCTGTGTGAAGCCCCGCTCGGAGTCCAACTCACCCATCAGCGACTGGAGTTCGGTGACATCGCGCAGGGTGACGACGGTACCGCGCCGCTCCCCGCCCGACACCGGCGAGGTGTTGACGACCAGCACCCGCGACGCCGTCAGGTGTACCTCGTCCACGCGTGGCTCCGAGGCGAGCAGGGCACCCGTCAGCGGGGCCGGCAGCCCCAGTTCGGCCACCGACCTGCCCACCACGTCCCCGGCCACGCCGAGCAACTCCCGGCCTCCGTCGTTGATCAGCGCCACACGGTACTGCCCGTCCAGCATGAGCAGCCCCTCCCGCACGGCGTGCAGGGCCGCCTGATGGTAGTCGTGCATCCGGCTGAGCTCGGTCGCGTTCATGCCGTGGGTGTGGCGGCGCAGCCGGGCGTTGATGACGTACGTGCCGACCGCACCCAGCACCAGCGCGCCGGCCGCCACGCCGAGCAGGGCCGTCAACTGGTCCTGGACCCGCTGGGTGATCTGCTCGACCCGGATCCCCGCGCTGACCAGGCCGACCACCCTGCTGCCGTCCCGGATCGGGGTGACCGCGCGGACCGACGGGCCGAGCGTGCCCGTGTACGTCTCGGTGAAGGTCTCGCCCTTCAGGGCCCGCTCGGTGTGCCCCCGGAAGGTCTGGCCGATCTGCTTCGGGTCGGGGTGCGTCCAGCGGATGCCCCGCGGATCCATGATCGTGATGAAGTCGACCTCGGTGTCCCGCATCACCTTCAGCGCGTAGGGCTGGAGCTCGGCGGTCGGGTCGGGGGTGCGGGTCGCCGCCAGCACCGACGGGGAATCGGCCACCGAGCGTGCCACCGCCCTGGCCTGACGCGTGGCCGCCTCTTCGGCCTGGCTGCGATCGCTGACGTAGGAGAACAGCGCGTATCCGGCCACGACGACCGCTATCAGCACGGCCTGCATGGCGAAGAGCTGGCCCGCCAGACTGCGGGGGCCGGGGACGGTGAAGCGCATGCCGTCAGTCTGCACCGTGGCTGATTGTGAACTAAATGAACGGAAGGGTGACCGCGCTCACAGGGCAGGACATAGTCACGGCATTCCCCATAACGCATCTCCGGGAGCCCCGCTCCGAGTTTCCCGGGTCTCCCCGGAGTCTTTTCCGGACGTGAGCCGCACGCCGGTGATGCCGACGACGTCGTCAAGGAGGGCCGCCGTGACCAGCGCAGCCGATACGGCACCTGCCGCACGCAAACCCAAGCGGGACCGCACGCACTACCTCTACATCGCGGTGATCATCGCGGTCGCCGCCGGTATCGCGGTGGGCCTGGCCGCACCGGACTTCGCTGTCGGGCTGAAGCCGATCGGCACCGGGTTCGTGGCCCTGATCAAGATGATGATCTCGCCGATCATCTTCTGCACGATCGTGCTGGGCATCGGCTCGGTGCGCAAGGCCGCGAAGGTCGGCGCCGTGGGCGGCATCGCCCTGGGCTACTTCATGGTCATGTCGCTGGTCGCGCTGGGCATCGGCCTGGTCGTCGGCAACATCCTGGAGCCGGGCACCGGCCTCGCGGTGACCGACGCGATCAAGGACGCCGGTCACGCGCAGATCGACTCCGAGGCCAAGGACACCACGGAGTTCCTGCTCGGCATCATCCCGACGACCATCGTCTCCGCCTTCACCAACGAGTCGGTGCTGCAGACGCTGCTGATCGCCCTGCTCGCGGGCTTCGCGCTGCAGGGCATGGGGTCGGCCGGCCAGCCGATCCTGCGCGGCATCGAGCACATCCAGCGGCTCGTCTTCCGCATCCTCGCGATGGTCATGTGGGCCGCCCCGATCGGTGCCTTCGGCGCCATCGCCGCCGTCACCGGCTCGGCCGGTCTGGAGGCGCTCAAGAGCCTCGCCGTGCTGATGCTCGGCTTCTACGTGACCTGCTTCCTGTTCGTCTTCATCGTGCTCGGCGCCCTGCTGCGCGTCATCTCCGGCCTGAACATCTTCTCGCTGTTCAAGTACCTGGGCCGGGAGTTCCTGCTGATCCTTTCCACGTCCTCGTCCGAGTCCGCGCTGCCGCGGCTCATCGCGAAGATGGAGCACCTGGGCGTCAGCAAGCCGGTGGTCGGCATCACCGTCCCGACCGGCTACTCCTTCAACCTCGACGGCACCATGATCTACATGACCATGGCCTCGCTGTTCATCGCCGACGCCATGGGCACGCCGATGTCGATCGGCGAGCAGATCCCGCTGCTGCTCTTCCTGCTGGTCGCCTCGAAGGGTGCCGCCGGTGTCACCGGCGCCGGTCTCGCGACCCTGGCCGGTGGTCTGCAGTCGCACAAGCCGGCCCTGGTGGACGGCATCGGCCTCATCGTCGGCATCGACCGCTTCATGAGCGAGGCCCGCGCCCTGACCAACTTCGCCGGAAACGCCGTGGCCACCGTGCTGATCGGCACCTGGACCAAGGAGATCGACAAGGGCCGGGTGAACCAGGTCCTCGCCGGTCAGCTGCCCTTCGACGAGAAGACGCTGCTGGACGACGGTCACGGCGGCCCGGCGGAGGACCACGCCGGGGCCGAGGTGCCCGAGCAGGGCGGCGAGAAGGAGCTGGCGAAGGCCTGACGGCCGCGCCGCCCCCACAGAATCCGGGCGGCTGGGTGTCCCCCCGACGCTCAGCCGCCCGGTCCACAGCGCACAGACGAATCAAGCGTTCAGCTTCGCCACCAGTTCGGTGGCCTTCGAGGCGGGCACGCCCGCCGCGGTCAGTACGGTGACCGCGGCGCAGCGGCCCGCCTCCTGCGCTGTCAGCAAACCGTCGTTCACCGCCTCCATCACCGCGAACAGCATCTGCTCGTGCACGTACGCCAGAGCCGGGGCCGGCAGCGGTGAGCTGAAGACCTCGTCGTCCAGCCCGCGCTGCAGCAAGCCGATGCTCTCCTGCCTGACCGGCGCGAGCCGCTCGCGGATGCCCTGCATGGTGACCGTGCGCTGGGCGAGCGCCACCAGCAGCCGGTAGCGGTCGGCGATCTCCCACACCGCCAGCACCGAGCGCGCCACCGCCTCCGCGGGTTCCCGCACGTCCTCGCGGCCCGCCGCGTGCGCGGCCGACAGCGCCTCGACGGCCTCGTCGACGAGCGTGCTGATCAGTGCCTCGCGGCTCGGGAAGTGTCCGTACACCGTCCGCCGTACGACGCCCGCGGCCCGTGCGATCTGGTCCATCGACGCGTCGGGGTCGCGCAGCAGCTCGGCGAGGGCGACGTCGAGGATGCGTCGCCGGTTGGCGTCGGCGCGGCTGGTTCCCGTGGTCATGGACGTCATTGTGCCCCTTCCGGATCGAGTTGCACAGCGCTGTGCAACGGCGTAGATTGCACGGCGTTGTGTAAATGCACACCCATGTGCAAACCCAGTCGGGAAGGCGACCCCTGCCATGCGACTCGTCATGAACCAACCGGCCGAGAGGATGGACCGTCCCTACGCACGCCGCTGGTGGGCGCTCCTGGTGCTCTGCCTCAGCCTGCTGATCATCGTGATGGCCAACACCGCCCTCACCGTCGCCGCGCCCGCCATGACCGAGGACCTCGGTCTGACCAGCGCCGACCTTCAGTGGGTGATCGACGGCTACACCGTCCCGTACGCCGCGCTGATGCTGCTGCTCGGCGCGATCGGCGACAAGTACAGCCGCCGGGGCGCGCTCGTCCTCGGACTGGTGGTCTTCGCGGGCGGCTCCGTCTTCGGCTACCTCGCCGACAGCGCCGCGACCGTCATCGCCGCCCGGGCCGTGATGGGCGCCGGCGCCGCGATGATCATGCCCGCCACCCTGTCCCTGCTCGCGGCGACCTTCCCGCGCGCCGAACGGGCCAAGGCCATCACCCTGTGGACGGCAACGGCCGGGCTCGCCATCGCGGCCGGGCCACTGGTCGCCGGGGCGCTGCTGGAGGATCACGGCTGGTCGTCGACGTTCCTCATCAACGTCCCCGTGGCGGTCCTGGCCCTCCTCGGCGCCTTCGTCCTCGTACCGCCGTCCAAGGCCGCGGACCGGGGGCGCATCGACTACGGTGGCGGACTGCTGTCGGTGGTGTGGATCGCCGCGCTGGTCTACATGATCATCGAGGGCCCGCACTTCGGCTGGGGCGTCAAGGCCGTCACCGCCGCGGTCGTCGCCGGAGCCGGGCTCGTCGCCTTCGTCCTGTGGGAGCTGCGCCACCCGCGCCCGCTGCTCGACGTCCGCCGCTTCACCCACCGTGGCTTCGCCGGCTCCAACCTCGCCGTCGCCCTGTTCTTCCTGGCCGTCTTCGGCGCCTTCTACTACCTGACCCAGCACCTGCAGTTCGTCCTCGGCTACGACGCCCTGGACACGGGACTGCGCATGCTGCCGCTGGCGGGTGCCGTGTTCGTGGGCGCCGCCCTCACCGGCCTCCTCACACCCCGGGTCGGCATGAAGTGGACCGTCACGGCCGGCATGGTCGGCGGCACTGCGGCCCTGGCGCTGCTCACCCGGGTCGACGCCACCTCCTCGTACGGCGACTTCGTCGCGCCCCTCGTCGTCCTCGGCCTGTCGATCGGGCTCGCCCTCTCGCCCTGCACGGACGCCATCATGGGGGCGTTCCCGGAGTCGAAGCTGGGCGTCGGCGGCGCGGTGAACGACACGTCGCTGGAGCTCGGGGGCTCGCTCGGCATCGCCATCCTGGGCTCGCTGCTCGCGACGTCGTACTCGGGCCACCTCTCGGACGCGACGGCCGGCAGCGAGCTCCCCGCCTCCTCCCTGTCCACGGCCCAGGACTCCGTCGGCGCCGGGTACGCCGTCGCACACGGCATCGGCGACAAGGCACGGCAGCTCGCCGAGCAGGCCGCGCACACCGGCGATGCCCAGCAGGCGGAGCGGCTCCGGGCGCAGGCCGAGCAACTCGGGGGCGGCGCGAGGCAGATGGCCGACGCGGTGGGGTCCGCCTTCTCCGACGCGGTCGCGCACACCAGCCTGATCGGGGCCGTGGTCCTGGGCGTCGGCACGCTGGTGGTGGCGCTGCTGCTGCCCGGCAGGCGGAAGACGGTGGAGGGGCCCGTCGAGGAACCCGTCGAGGAGAGCCGGGAGCTGGAGTCCTCCGGGGCCCGCTAGGACGGATCACGGAAGTGGCGCCGCCGCCCGGGCGCGGTGGGCGTCACTTTCGCGCGCGGGGCCGCGCCGGTGGGCGTCACTTCGCGCGCGGGGCCGCGCCGGTGGGCGTCACCGTGTGTGCGGGGCCGGGCCGGTCGGTGTCGCTGCGTGTGCGACCCGGGGCGGGCGGGCGTCGCTTCATCCGGGGGTCGGCCCGGACGCTTCGTCCAGCCGGGCGATTTCCTCCGTGGTGAGGAGCAGGTCCGCCGCGGCCGCCGAGTCCCTGATGGTCTGCGGCCGGCTCGCCCCCGGGATCGGGACGACCGCCGGGGACCGGCCCAGCAGCCAGGCCAGGCCGACCTGCTGGGGACTGACACCGCGCTCCGCCGCCACCGCGTGGAAGGCGGCGAAGCGCTGCTCGCCCTCCGTGCGTGAGGGCCCGTCCAGGGAACTGCGGGACAACCCGCCGAGCGGACTCCACGGCAGGAACGCCAGCCCGAGTTCCGCACAGAGCCGCAGCTCCGGCTCACTGTCCCGGACCGCGGGGGAGTACCGGTTCTGGACCGACACCAGCCGGTCGCCGAGGATCTCCCGCGCCCGGCGGATCTGGTCCGTGTCCGCGTTGGACACACCGGCCAGCCGGATCGTGCCCGCGTCGAGCAGCTCGCGCAGCGCTCCGACGGACTCCTCGAAGGGCACCGCGGGGTCGGGCTTGTGCAGCTGGTAGAGGCCGATCGCCTCCACGCCCAGCCGCTCGCGCGACGCCTCGGCGGCGGCCTTGAGGTGGCGGGGGGAGCCGTTCACCGTCCAGTCGCCGCCGGCCGGCCGGCCTCGTCCGCCCTTCGTCGCCACCAGGACGCCGGAGGTGTCACCGCCGTAGGAGGCCAGCGCCCGGGCCACCAGACGTTCGTTGTGGCCGGGTTCCGCCCCTGGCAGGTGGTACGAGTCGGCGGTGTCCAGGAGGGTCACACCGGCGTCGAGCGCGGCGTGCACGGTGGCCAGGGCGCGCTCCTCGTCCGGTCTGCCCTCGATGGACAGCGGCATCGCCCCGAGCCCCACCGCGCTCACCCGCAGGCCGCCGAGTGTCCTGTACCGCATGTCAGTCACCCTTCCCGAGCGTCTCGGCGACGGCACGCGGCAGCCACTGCCGGGCCTGGCCGAAGCGGAAGCCGAGCCGGGCGGCCCGGGAGTTGTCCATGCCGTAGGAACGGCGGAACGAGAACGGCGAGACCTCACCGACCTCCACGGACCGGAACTCGGCCCGGCCGCCGGGGACATGGACGGCCACCGCCGCGCACAGCTCCTGCGTGCTCAGCACCCCGGAGGAGGCGGCGTTCACCGGCCCGGTGAAGTCCTCGCCCGCCGCCCAGGCCAGGAAGCGGGCGACCTCCTCGACGTAGGCGTAGGTGGCCGGCCGGTTCGCCGCCGGCACGGCGATCGGCTCGCCGGTGCGTATCCGCTCGGCGTAGTGGGCCAGCCGGCCGGTGAAGTCGTCGTCCCCGCCCAGCACATGGGCCACCCGCACCGCCGTGCACGGCAGCGCCGCGCCGCCGGCCGCGAGGACCGCCTCGGCCTGCCGCTTGCCCTCCCCGTAGTGGGCCGCCACGAACGCGGGATCGTCCCAGGGCAGTTCCAGGTCCACGGAGACGGCGGACGGGTCGACGGCATCCTCGCGTACGAGCGCGGGGGAGTCCTCGTACTCGTACACCTCGACCGTCGACGTCATCACATAGCGCCGGGTGCGGCCGGTGAAGACCCGGCGGGCGAGCGCGGCCTGGCGCGGGGTGTAGCAGACCTGGTCGACGACGACGTCGAAGACGCGCGAGCCGAGTGCCCGGGTCAGCGACCGCTCGTCGTCCCGGTCGGCGCGCAGGTGCTCCACCCCGGCGGGCGGCGGCGAGGACCCGCGGTTCAGCACGGTGACCCGGTGGCCTTCGGCGAGCAGCCGTGCGATCAGGCGCTTTCCGACGTAACGATTGCCGCCGATGACCAGGACGTCCAGGACTTTTTCCATGGCCATAATTCTCCCGGCGTACATTCACGCCCTGAAGGGGGAACCATGGGAGTTCAGGCCGCCGCGCCGAAAGAACCACGGCATCTGCGCACCGCCGCCGACGAAACGTCGGTGGCCTTCGACACGCTGGACCGGCAGATCCTCCAGCTGCTCCAGACCGACGGCCGGATCAAGCTCAGCGAGCTGGGCCGCCGGGTCAGGCTCAGCCCCGCGGCCGTCACCGAGCGGGTGCGGCGACTGGAAGCGGCGGGCGTGATCAGCGGCTACGGCGCCCACGTCGTGCCGGCCCGGCTCGGCTACGGCATCCAGGCGTTCATTCGCGTCAACCCGCACGGCGGCTACAACCTGAAGCACCCGAGGACCCTGGAGCTGATCGAGCGCCCCGAGATCACCGAGGTGCACCACGTGGTCGGGGAGGACTGCTGGATCCTCAAGGTCGCGGTGCGCGACACCGTGCACCTGGAGGAGATCCTGGAGGCCGTGTCCGCGCTGGGCCGCACCACCACGTCGATCGTGCTGACCTCCCCGGTGGAGCGGAAACCGCTGTTGCCTTGACGCCGGGGTCAAGGATTACGTTCGACCGCATGCGAATCGGCGAGCTGGCCGCACGGGCCGGGACCACGACGCGGACGCTGCGGTACTACGAGTCGCGGGGGCTGCTGCCCGCGCGGCGCACCGGCAACGGATACCGGACCTACGACGAGAGCGATCTGCGCCTGCTCAGGCAGATCAGGACGCTCCAGGACTTCGGGTTCGACCTGGAGGAGACACGGCCCTTCGTGGAGTGCCTGCGCGCCGGGCACCCCGAAGGCGACTCGTGCCCGGCCTCGCTCGCGGTCTACCGGCGCAAGCTGGACGAACTCGACGCGCTGATCGGCCAGCTGACCGGCGTACGGGACACCGTCGCGGGGCAGTTGGAGCGCGCCGAGCTGGCCCGGGCCGAGCTGGCCGCCGAGGCGGAGGTTCCGGGCGGTCCGGAACCCGTGTGCGAGCTGGGAGGGGACACATGGTGACCGGCGTGACGGATGTGACGGACGCCGACTTCGAGACGGAGGTGATCGGGGCGGAGCTGCCGGTGCTGGTGGAGTTCACCGCCGACTGGTGCCCGCCCTGCCGGCAGATGGGCCCGGTGCTCAAGGCCCTTGCCACCGAGGAGGGCGACCGGCTGAAGGTGGTGCAGCTGGACGTCGACGCCAATCCGGAGACGACCAACGCCTACAAGGTGCTGTCCATGCCGACCTTCATGGTGTTCCGGGGCGGTGAGCCCGTGAAGGCGATGGTCGGCGCGCGGGCCAAGCGGCGGCTGCTGGAGGAACTCTCCGACGTGCTGTGACCGGAGGCCGGGACGACGGCCCTGCGCACGACCCCGGATACGGGAAATCCCCCGAGCAATTGCGCTCGGGGGATTTCCTTGCGTATATTTGTCTGTTCGTGACTTCAAGTCGATTGAAGCCACAGTGAAGTTCAGTGAGCACAGTATATCCGGGCGGGAGCGGAATTGTCAAACACCGAATTTCCGGACGATGAATTGCGACAGGAACAGGAATTCATCGACGGGTTGTACGCGCGCGTGGACGCGCTGCGCGGCGACGCCGAGACCTCCGTCACGGACGCGCTCGCGCAGGGCAACACCCCCATGCAGGCCAGACTCGAGCGGGACATCCTCGTCGCCGAGCGCTCCGGGCTGCTCGCCGCGCTGAACGCGGTGGACAGCTCCCTGTGCTTCGGCCGGATCGACCTCACCTCGGGCGTCACCCACCACATCGGCCGCATCGGCCTGCGCACCGACGACGCCGAACGCACCCCGGTCCTCATCGACTGGCGCGCCGACGTCGCCCGCCCCTTCTACCTGGCCACCGGCCACACCCCGATGGGCCTCAGGCGCCGCCGGCACATCGCCACCGACGGCCGCACGGTCACCCACCTGCACGACGAGATCCTCGACCTCGGCGACGAGACCCGCACCGGTCACGAGGACCCGACGGGCGACGCCGTACTGCTCGCCGCACTCAACTCGGCGCGCACCGGACGCATGGGCGACATCGTGCAGACCATCCAGGCCGACCAGGACCGCATCATCCGCGCCCCGCACCGCGGCGTGATGGTGGTGGAGGGCGGCCCGGGCACCGGAAAGACGGCCGTCGCCCTGCACCGCGCCGCCTATCTGCTCTACGAGCACCGGGAGCTGCTCGCCAAGCGGGCCGTGCTGATCGTCGGGCCCAACCCGGCGTTCCTCGGTTACATCGGCGAGGTGCTGCCCTCCCTCGGCGAGACCGGAGTGCTGCTCGCGACCGTGGGCGAACTGTTCCCCGGAGTGAAGGCGACCGCGATCGACACGCCCCGGGCCGCCGCCGTGAAGGGCCGCGCCGGCATGGCCGACGTCATCGCCGAGGTCGTCCGCAGCCGGCAGGCGCTGCCCGACCCGGTGATCGCCATCGAGCACGACCGCGAGGTCCTCATGCTCGACGACGGCCTGGTCAACGTGGCCCGCGAACGCACCCGTGCGGCCGGGCTGCCGCACAACGCCTCCCGCGAGCACTTCGAGGGGCACATCCTCAACGCCCTCACCGATCTGTACGCCGAGCGGATCGGCACCGACCCCTTCGACGGTTCCAGCCTGCTCGACCCCAGCGACATCACCCAGATCCGCGACGACCTCGCCGACAACCCCGAGGTCCGGTCGGCCGTCGACCAGCTGTGGCCGTTGCTGACGCCGCAGCGGCTCGTCGCGGACTTCCTGGCCGCGCCGGAGGAGTTCCTGCCGGCCGAGGACGCCGACGCCGTACGCCGCCCGGTGACCCGGCGCTGGACGGTCGCGGACGTGCCGCTGCTCGACGAGGCCGCCGAACTCCTCGGCGACGACGACCGGCTCGCCCGCGACCGCGCCGAGCGTGAGCGGCAGCGGCAGATCGCCTACGCCCAGGGCGTGCTCGACGTGTCCTACGCGTCCCGGACCTACGAGTTCGAGGACAAGGAGGAGGACGACCCCGAGAGCTCCGAGGTGCTGTCCGCGCACGACATCATCGACGCCGAGCGGTTCGCCGAGCGGCACGAGGAGGACGACCATCGCAGCGCCGCCGAGCGTGCCGCCGCCGACCGCACCTGGGCGTTCGGGCACATCATCGTCGACGAGGCGCAGGAGCTGTCGCCGATGGCGTGGCGGCTGCTGATGCGACGCAGCCCGACCCGCTCGATGACCCTGGTGGGCGACCCGGCGCAGACCGCGGAGGCGGCCGGGGTCGGGTCCTGGTCCGGCATCCTCGAGCCGTTCGTCGAGGACCGCTGGGAGCACACCCGCCTGGGCGTCAACTACCGCACCCCGGCCGAGATCATGGACGTCGCAGCGGCCGTCGTGCGTGCCGAGCACCCGGGGTTCGAGCCGCCCAGCTCGGTCCGTTCCACGGGCGTACGCCCCTGGGCACGTGCCACCGACGACCTTCCCGGCGACGTCGCCAAGGCGGTCGGGGAGCTCACCCCGGCCGAGGGCAGGCTCGCGGTCATCGCGCCGCGCGACCTCCACCGTTCCCTCGCGGCCCGGCTGGACGGCGTCACGGCCGGGGCCGAGCCCGACCTCACCCGGTCGGTGGTCCTGCTCGACCCGCGCCAGGCCAAGGGCCTGGAGTTCGACTCCGTCCTCGTGGTCGAGCCCGGCCGGTACGGCACCAGCGACCTGTACGTGGCCCTGACCCGGGCCACCCAGCGGCTGGGCGTGCTGCACACCGGCGCACTGCCGAAGCCCCTGGCGGAAGCCTTCGCGTAGCGGGACGGACCCGTGCCGCCGGGCACGGGTCCGCCTAACGCAGCGCGCGCAGCGGCAGGTACGAGGAGCGGTGCGGAGGCCACTCCTGCGGTCACGGCCGTGTCACAGGGGGGAGGGCGCACCCTGCTGCCCGGCCCCCGGGTTGCCGGGCGGCTCGGGCAGCCAGTCGCGCCCCGGCTCGTACTCCAGCCACCGGCTCCGCCCCGCCTGCGCGGCGAGGGCCGTGGTGAGGACGTCCACGCCGGGATGCCCGCCGCCGGCACGCCACACCAGCGACCAGGCGTACAACGGCGTCGGATCGACCAGCGGGACCGAGCGCAACCCCGGCACGTCCGGCAGGGGCACGTCGGCGGGCAGCAGCGAGAACCGTCGCGGGTCCGCCACCACCTCGCCGAGGAAGTGGGCGAGGCCCAGGTTGAGAGTGGTGGCCGTGGTGGGGATGTCGAAGCGCCGGGCGAACCGGTGGAGGAAGTCGAGCCGGTCCAGCGTTCCGGGCGCCCACAGCACACCGCCGCTCAATTGCTCCGGCCGCAGGGCGGGTTCGCCCGCGAGCGGATGGTCCGCGCCGAGCACGGCGTCCACCGGCTCGAGCCGCACCAGACGGTGCGCCAGCCCGGCGGGCAGCGGAGGGTGCACCCGGCCGAAGGCCGCGTCGATGTCACCGCACAGCAGGGCCGCCGTCACCGACGGCAGATCACGGCCGTGGCCCAGCACCAGCTCCCCGGCCCGCCCGGCGACCTCGGCCAGGGTCCGCATCGGCGCGTAGAGGTGCCCCCAGACGTCGACCCGCAGGGGCCGGTCCGTCCCCACGGCCGCCGCGACGGCCGCCTCGGCCGCGGCCAGGGCCTGCCGGGCCGGCGTGAGGAAACGCCGGCCCGCCTCCGTGAGCTCGACCGCCGTGCCGCCGCGCCGGAACAACGCGGTGCCGAGCAGCGACTCGAGCCGCGCGACGCGCTTGGACAGCGCCTGCTGGGTGAGTCCGAGGGTGCCGGCCGCCCGCCCGAAGTGCAGTTCCTCGGCGGCGCGTACGAAGGCCCGTATCTGCGCCATGTCGAGATCCATGGCTCCCCACCCTAGTGCTGCGGCAGGCACCGTTTGCCCGTGAAGGAGCGGCGTCCGGTGCGTGCTCCCGGAGTGCCGGCCGGAGCCCTCGTACGGGGCGTACCCGGGCTCGCGTCCCGTACGGCGAGAGGGCGTGCCGGGCGTCGCGAACGGTGCCTGTCGCTGCACCGGAGCTGGGGCGACAACCGGACGTTGTCAGCCCCGTCCGTTCGTTGTTGGCTCAGCGGGCGGCCGCGAGGGTTGCATGTCCGGCATGCGAAGACCGGTTCTCCTGCGCGGCCCCGCGCGTATGACCCTGCGCCACTTCCCCTACGCGGGCGCCCCCTGCGGGCCCGACGTCAGCACGCCGGTGCGCCTGGTGGAACAGGGGCGGCTGCACCCGGAGATCGGCCGGACCGCCGACTGGGCCGGCACCGCCGGCACGCTGGTCGACCTGCGCGAGCGCCGGATACGCGGCAAGGCCGTCCCGCTGACGGGAGGAAGCCGGTGAACGCCTCCGACTTCGCCGACGCCCAGTGGACACGCGCCACCGGTGCGGGCGTCGACCCCCACGAGTACCGGCGCGTCACCGCCGCCCTCACCCGTGCCGCCGACTGGGGCCCTGCCTTCTCACGCACCGGGCAGGCCTGCGCCGAGCGCGCGGAGCGGGCCGGATCGTCCGTCTCCGCCGGGGAGCACCTGCTGATGGCGGCCCGGTGGTTCCACCTCGCCACGCTCGCCCCCGGCGCCGGGGCAGGCCGGGCCGCCGCAGCCGCGGACCGGGCCCTGAGCCGGGCGCTGACCGTGCTGGAGCCCGGTGCGCGGCGCGTCAGCGGAACGGGATTCACCGGCTGGCTGCGCGGTCCCTCCGACGCCCCCGGCACGGTGATCGTCATCCCCGGCCTGGACTCGGCCAAGGAGGAGTTCCTGGACCTGACGGCGGCGCTGCTCGCCAGGGGGCTCGCGGTGTTCTCGATGGACGGGCCCGGGCAGGGCGCCCTCGCGGCCACGACCGCCCTCACCCCGCACTACGAGCAGGTCGTCGGCCGGGTTCTCGACGCCCTCGGCGTCCCGCGCGCCGGGCTGGTCGGCCTCAGTCTCGGCGGCTACTACGCGGCACGGACCGCGGCCCTGGAGCCCCGCGTGGCGGCCGCCGCCACCGTCAGCGGCCCCTTCCGTCTCGACTGGGACGAATTGCCCGCGCCCGTGCGGGACATCATGGCCCGCCGGGCCGGAGGAGCGGACGCCGCCCGTGCCTTCGCCCGCCGGGTCGATCTCACCGGCCTGGCACCGCGCATCACGGCCCCGCTGCTGGTCGTGGACGGCGGGCAGGACGTCATCCCCGGCGTGACCAACGGCGAGCAGCTGGCCCGCCTGGCACCTACCTGCCCGTCCCGCACGGCGACCACCTGCTCGGCAACGCCCGTGGCGACTGGCTGTTCCCCCTCGCCGACCACCTCGCGCACACGCTGACGGGAGCGGCGGTGTGAGCCGTCCCGTCCACTCCGTGCCTCTTCCCCGGCGCCCTACGCCGGCCGCAGCCAGACCGTCGCCAGGGGCGGCAGGGTCAGCCGGATGCTGGCCGGGCGGCCGTGCCAGGCCAGCGGCTCGGGCTTGACCGGGTCGGGGTTGGTGACGTCACTGCCGCCGTAGCGGGCCGCGTCGGTGTTGACGGCCTCGTGCCAGGCGGGGACGTCGTCGGGGACGCCCAGGCGGTAGTCCTGGCGGATGACCGGCGCGAAGTTGGACACCGCCAGCACCGGAGCGCCCTCCGGGTCCAGCCGCAGGAACGCGAGGACGTTGTCGTCGGCGGCGTCCCCGACGACCCACTCGAAACCGGCCGGGTCCGTGTCCAGGCGCCACAGCGCCGGGGTCGCCCGGTAGACGGTGTTGAGGTCGCGGACCAGGTCGCGCACCCCGCGGTGGTCGGGCTCGGCCCCGTACCCCGGGTCCAGCAGCCACCAGTCCGGCCCGTGCGCCTCGGACCACTCGGCGCCCTGGGCGAACTCCTGCCCCATGAAAAGCAGTTGCTTGCCCGGATGGGCCCACATGAAGCCCAGGTAGGACCGGACGCCGGCGCGCTGCTGCCACCAGTCGCCGGGCATCTTCGACACCAGGGAACCCTTGCCGTGCACGACCTCGTCGTGCGAGATCGGCAGCACGTAGTTCTCGCTGTAGGCGTACACCATGGAGAAGGTCATCTCCCCGTGGTGGTACTTGCGGTGCACCGGCTCGTGGCTCATGTACTGCAACGAGTCGTGCATCCAGCCCATGTTCCACTTCAGCCCGAACCCCAGCCCGCCGAAGCCGCTCGGGCCCTTGTGATGGGTGGCCCGGGTGACGCCGTCCCAGGCGGTGGACTCCTCGGCGACCGTGACCACGCCCGGCACCCTGCGGTACACCGTCGCGTTCATCTCCTGGAGGAACGCCACCGCGTCCAGGTTCTCGCGGCCGCCGTGCTCGTTGGGCGTCCACTGACCCGGCTCGCGCGAGTAGTCCAGGTACAGCATCGAGGCGACGGCGTCCACGCGCAGGCCGTCGATGTGGAACTCCTCGCACCAGTACACGGCGTTCGCCACGAGGAAGTTGCGCACCTCGTTGCGCCCGAAGTCGAACTCCAGCGTGCCCCAGTCGGGGTGCGCGGCCCGCAGCGGGTCCTCGTGCTCGTACAGCGGACGTCCGTCGAACTCGGCGAGCGCCCAGGCGTCCCGCGGGAAGTGCGCCGGCACCCAGTCCATGAGGACGCCGATGCCCGCCTGATGCAGTTTGTCGACCAGGTACCGGAAGTCGTCCGGCGTGCCCAGCCGGGCCGTCGGCGCGTAGAAGCCGGTCACCTGATAGCCCCACGAGCCCCCGAACGGATGCTCCGCGACCGGCATCAGCTCGACGTGCGTGAAGCCCAGGTTCTTCACGTACCCGGGCAGCTGCTCGGCGAGCTGCCGGTACGTCAGCCCCGGCCGCCAGGACGGCAGATGCACCTCGTACACCGAGAACGGCGCCTCGTGCGCCGGTACTTCGGCACGCCGCGCCAGCCACTGCGCGTCGCCCCACTCGTACTGCGAGGAGGTGATGATTGACGAGGTCGCCGGCGGCACCTCCGTGCGGCGGGCCAGCGGGTCGGCGCGCAGCGTCCTGGAGCCGTCGGGGCGGGTGATCTCGAACTTGTACAGCTCGCCCTCGCCGATGTCCGGCAGGAACAGCTCCCACACCCCGGACGAGCCCAGCGAGCGCATGACGTGCCCGGTGCCGTCCCAGAAGTTGAAGGTGCCGGCCACGCGCACACCGCGCGCGTTCGGCGCCCACACCGCGAACCGGGTGCCGGCCACGCCCTGGTGGGTCATCGGATGCGCACCGAGCGCTGTCCACAGCTCCTCGTGCCGGCCCTCGCCGATGAGATGCAGGTCGAGGTCGCCCAGCGTAGGCAGGAAACGGTACGTGTCCTCGGTCTCCAGGACCGTGCCCTCGTACTCCACGACCAGCCGGTACTCCGGGACCTCCCGCAGCGGCAGCAGCCCCGAGAAGAACCCTTCACCGTCGTCGTGCAGCTCGGCCCGCAGCTCCCCGGCGACGACGGTCACCGACAGGGCGTACGGCCGGAACGCCCGGAAGGCGACGCCGCCGGGCACGGGGTGCGCGCCGAGCACGGAGTGCGGGTCGTGGTGCGTGCCGCCGAGCAGCCGCTCCCGGTCCGCCGACCCGACGGCGGGTGCGACGGTGACCTCCATCTCCGGCGGAACGACCTGAGCGGAAGCGGCCGTCCCCGCGGGGGCCTGCCCGGCAGGGGCCTTCTTGACCGCGCTCTTCTTCGGGAGGGCCTTCTCCGCGGGCGCCCCGGACACGGTGGCCTTCTGCGCGAGGGCCTTGGCGGCGGGTGCCTTCTTCGCTGCGGCTTGCTTCGCCGTGGCCTTCTTCGCCGTGGTCTTCTTCGCCGTGGCCTTTTTCGTGGTGGCCTTTTTCGCCGCGGCCGTCTTGGCGGGGGAGCCGGCGGCCGTGGCCTTGGTGGCGGTGGCCTTCTTCGCAGCCGTCTTCTTCACCGCCGCCTTCTTCGCGGCGGTCCTCTTCGCGACCGCCGTCGTCTCGGCGGGGGCGGTGGGCTGTTCCACCGGCGTCTTCTTGGCGGGGGCCTTCTTCGCCGCCGCCTTCTTGGCCACGGTCTTGGCGGCGGTGGTCTTGCCGGCGGCCGCCTTCTTGGCGGTCGTCCTCGCGGGGGCCGTCTTCTTCGCCGCTGCCTGTTTCGGCACCGCCGTCTTCTTCGCGGCGCTCTTCTGCTGGGCGGCCGTGGGCTGCTCGGGGATCTTCTCCCCGGCGGTCCCCTTGGGACGCGAACCGCTGGACTCAGGGCGGGGGGTCACGGGCGGAGCCTCCAGGACGAGGGGTGGTCGGTCAGGTCAGGTGGCCGGTCGAGGCGAGCCGGTCTATGGCGGCCAGGGGCACCGGCAACCAGTCGGGGCGGTGCCGGGCCTCGTACACCACCTCGTAGATGGCCTTGTCCGTCTCGTAGGCGCGCAGCAGCACCGGGTCGGTGCGCGGATCGTGGCCGGAGGCCTCCGCGTAGCCGGTGCAGTACGCGGACCGGCAGGTCTCGGCCCAGTCCGGCTGGGGCGGGTCGGCCGAGCGGGCCGCGTAGTCGAAGGACCTCAGCATGCCGGCGACATCGCGCACCGCCGGCTGCGGCATGCGGCGTTCGGCCAGCGGACGGGCCGGTTCGCCCTCGAAGTCGATCAGCCACCACTCGCCGGACGGCGAGCGCAGGCACTGGCCGAGATGCAGGTCGCCGTGCACCCGCTGCGCGGTCCAGGTGCGGCCCTCGGCGGCCAGGTCGCCCAGCGCGGTGAACGCCGACCGCAGGCCGCGTGCGTACGGCCGCAGCGCGGGCACCGCCTGGACGGCCGCGTCCAGCCGCTCGATCATGCCGTCGACCATGAGGTGGAGCTGTGTGTGACCGAGCGTGACGGTCGGCAACGCCCGGCCCAGCGCGGTGTGCACCTCGGCGGTGGCCCGCCCCAGTGCCCGCGCCTCGGCACCGAAGTCCTCGCCCTTGGCCAGCTCGCGCAGCGCCAGCTCCCAGCCGTCGGAGGCGCCTTGCAGGAACGGCTGGAGCACTCCCAGGACGTACGGCCGGCCGGCGAGGTCCACCGGGCCCGCCGGGACGACCGGGTCCGCTGTGGGGGCGATGTCCGCGACCATCCAGGCCGTCGGCGCGGGCACCCGGGGGCAGCCCTCGCGGGCCAGTGCGAGCGGCAGCTCCAGATCGGGGTTGACCCCCGGCACGATCCGGCGAAGCAGCTTGAGGATAAACGTATCTCCGTAGACGAGTGACGAGTTGGACTGCTCGGCGGTCACCACGCGCGGGACGAGTCCGGTGCGGATGTCCTGGCCGGGATCCCGCTCGAAGCGGAGCCTGCCGATCCGGGCCTGCGTGCGCAGCGCCTCCAGGAGCAGCTCGGCGGGCCTGGTGTCGTGCAGGGCGTCGTAGACCGTCCGGCCGGCCAGCGGTCCCGTCGGCACGTGTCCGATCAGCGCGGGCGCCAGCCGAGGCGGCAGCGCCTCGCGCACGCCTATCAGCAGCTGGTAGCAGTCACCGGGGTGACCGGGCGCCCCGTGGGTCGGCGCGACGGGCTGGTGCGCGCGGACGAGCAGGTGGTACAGCCCCAGCTTGGACGTGGCCGGGAGCAGCTCGGTGGCCTCGACCAGCGTGAACCCGGTGACCGGCCGTCCCTTGCCCGCGAACCAGCGCTGCCGCGGCAGCCATTCCCGCAGCAGCGGATCCAGGGAGGCAAGAAGGCCGGGCGGGGTGGTGACGGTGCGTGTGACGGCTTCCGACATGGCGTCGCGTCCTTTCACCCATTTGTGGTGCGCCTCCGGCGCCTGCGACCGGCCCCGGGCGGCGCCCCTCCGGCTCACGCGGGTGGGCGGGTGTTACTGATGCGTGCCCCGGGCGGGGCGGAGGAAACGCCCCGCCGCCGGGGTTTGCGGCCCGTCCCGCGGATCGGGCCTCAACAGGCCTTTTCAGGCCTCACGCGGTCTCCTTGCGGAGCCGGAACCAGTAGAAGCCGTGACCGCCGAGGGTCAGCAGGTACGGCAGCTCGCCGATGGCGGGGAAACGCACCCCGCCGAACAGCTCCACCGGGTGCCGCCCCTCGAAGGCGCTCAGGTCCAGCTCGGTGGGCTGTGCGAAACGCGAGAAGTTGTTCACGCACAGCACCAGGTCGTCCTCGTACTCCCGCAGGAACGCCAGCACCGCCGGGTTCGTCGACGGCAGCTCGGTGTAGGAGCCGAGCCCGAAGGCCGGGTTCTGCTTGCGGATCTCGATCATGCGGCGGGTCCAGTGCAGCAGCGACGACGGCGAGGCCATGGACGCCTCGACGTTCGTGACCTGGTAGCCGTAGACCGGATCCATGATCGTGGGCAGGAACAGCCGCCCCGGATCGGACGAGGAGAAGCCCGCGTTGCGGTCGGGCGTCCACTGCATGGGCGTGCGCACCGCGTCGCGGTCGCCGAGCCAGATGTTGTCGCCCATGCCGATCTCGTCGCCGTAGTACAGGATCGGTGAGCCCGGCAGGGCCAGCAGCAGGGCCGTGAACAGTTCGATCTGGTTGCGGTCGTTGTCGAGCAGCGGGGCGAGCCTGCGGCGGATGCCGATGTTGGCGCGCATGCGGGGGTCCTTGGCGTACTCGGCCCACATGTAGTCGCG
>NZ_JBIVZM010000008.1:0-352352 GCF_044759525.1 Streptomyces sp. NPDC101110
AGCTCGGCGCGCATCAGCAGCGCCATCACGCCGCCGATGACGAAGAACGCGAACGACGTCGCCAGGTACAGCGTGCCGATCGTCTTGTGATCCGTGGTCGTCAGCCACTTGAGGTGCCTCATACCCCGCCTGTGTCCGAGCCCCGCCCGGACGTCACACTTCACCTGCGCGACGAGAATCACGAAGACGGGTGTGACGATCGAGAAAGTGCCGGACACGAACGGGACATGAGCAACGACGAGATCTTCGCCGCTGCCTACCGCGAGCACTACTGGGCGGTCAGCCGCTATGTCGCACGGCGACTGGACGGACGGGCCGTCGACGTGGAGGAAGTGGTGGCGGAGGTGTTCACGGTGGCCTGGCGGCGCCGGTCCGACCTGCCGCCCTCCCCGCTGCCCTGGCTGTACGGCGTGGCGCGCAACTGCCTGGCCAACGCGGTGCGCGGCCACGGACGCCGCCGCCGGCTCGTCGACCGGCTCGGCAACGACGACACCGCGCACGGACGGCACATCGCGGCGGGCCCCGAAGCCGACACTCCCGGCGGCTGGGTGCACGAGGCACTCGCCAGGCTCTCCCCGGCCGACCGGGAAGTGCTGCGCCTGACGGCCTGGGAGGAACTCGGCGTCGACGAGGTCGCCGTCGTCCTCGGCTGCGGTAGCCGTGCAGCCTCCATGCGGCTGCACCGGGCCAGGCGCCGGCTCAGAGCCGAGATCGACCGTGTGCGTCCCGAGGCCCCGACCGCCGAGCACCCCTGCATGACCGCCCCGAAGGAACACGGCCATGGCTGATGAACTGGAACTGCTGCGCGGCGCCGACCCGGTGCCGCCCGACGGCCCCCGCTTCGGCGACGGTCCCCTCGACCACAACGCCGAACGCCGGCTGGAACGGCTGCTGCGGGAGCCGGAGGACCGGCTCCCGGGCCGAACGGGGCCGCTCCCCGGCCGCACGCGCGCACGATGGTGGGGCCTGCTGACCGCCCGTTACCGGGCGCAGCGGGGCCTGCGCTCCGGCCGTCGGCCGGGCCCGCGGCTGCCGGGGTCCGGGCGGCAGCGGCTGGCCTGGGGCCTGGTCGCCACGGCCGTCGTCACCGCGCTGACCCTCACCCTCGTGCTGAGCGGCGCGAGCGCCCCACCCGCGGTCGCCGCGCCCCGCCCGCTGGTGGTCGAGTCGGGCTCCACACCCGTGCCTTTGAACCGCATGGCCGAGCGGGCGTCAGCCGCCGCCGAGGCCCCCGGCGCGCCCCGCCTGCGCAAGGGCACACACGTGCAGTCCTGGAGCCTGGGCATGTCGGACGACAAGCCCCCGATCACCCTGCCCGAAGAGCGCATCGTGCGCTGGAGGGCCGACGACAGTCACACCGAACTCGTCGTGGCCACGGACCCCAGGCACCCCGGGCGTCCGGTCCTCTCGGACGCGGGCGGCAAACCGCATCTCGTCGACGACGGCCACGTCCTGCTCGACCGGACCTACCCGCCGAGCTGGAGCGACGCCCCGCCCCACTCACCCCCGCCCCGGGACCCGGCCCGGCTGCGCAGCTACCTGACGGAGTCTCAGTTCACCGGCACGCCGCTGACCACCCCTGAGCTGCTGGACGCCATGGCGACACTGCTGGACCACTGGACCCTCGGCGCACGGGAGAGCGCGGCGCTCGCCCGGCTGCTGGCCGCCGCCGACGGACTGCGGCCGGTCGGCCGGGTGACCGACCGGCTGGGCCGCCGGGGCCAGGCCTACGTGAACGACAGCGGCGGTGTGCGCCGCATGCTGCTCATGGACCCGGCCACCGGTGCGGTGCTCGGGCTGGAAAGCACCCTGACCCGGCCGGAGCCCGCCTTCGGTGTCGAGGCGGGTGACGTCATGTCGTACAGCGCGTGGATGCGCTGAGCGCGACGACCGCTTTGCGTCGTGACGGAGACGGATTCCTCCGGCCCCGCCCGCTACTCGTCCCAGGCCTGGACCAGCGTCTGCTCGGTGATCTTGCCGTCGCGCAGCGACAGCATGGACTCGGACAGCACGCGCACCCCGTCCGCGTACTGGCAGCTCTCGCTGTAGGCGGCCTCGTCGCCCTGGATCACGCAGCGCTCCAGCTTGTGCGACATGTCGCGGCTGTAGACGTCCTCCAGCATCCGCCCGATCTCGTCCCGCCCCTGCAGGACCTTGGGGTGGCTGGGCTGGGTCGTGTGGTCCACGATGCGCATCTCGGCGTCGTCGGCGTAGAGGGAGAGCAGGATGTCCGGGGTGTGACCTTCCAGGCCCTGGCGCAGGGTCTCTCGGTCGAAGGCGGGGTCTGCGGCGGTTCCCATGATGACCTCCTTCGAAGGGCCGCGACCCGGCGGGAGCGGGCCGCGTAAGCCTCTCCTGTCGAGGTTCCTCCCGCCCGGCGGACTCGGCAAGCCCAGCCGGGCGCCGGTCCTGACGGGTGGGCGGAACGGCCCGCCCGTGTCCGCCGGGGACCCGTTCGCGGCGCGACGGGCACGATCTCAACACGACGTACCGGCGCCGCCGTTGGTCTCGCAGCGGGGTCGTCTCGGGCCTCGCCGCGCCGATGGCGGACGTGGCCCGGCAAAGGCGAACAGCCCGCCCGGCCCCGCCCCTCACACGTGCCCGGGCCAGGCGGAGGCCAAGAACCCGCCCGGACCCGCTCCTCACGTGTGTCCGGGGTCAGTCCGCCGTGGCGAGGAACTGCGTCGCCGCCAGCTCCGCGTAGAGCGGATCGGCCGTCACGAGCTCACGGTGCGTGCCGACCGCCCGGACCCGGCCCGCGTCCATCACCACGATCCGGTCGGCCATCGTCACCGTGGACAGCCGGTGCGCCACGACGAGGACCGTGGTCGTGCGGGCCACATCCGCGACGGTGTCGCGCAACGCCGCCTCGTTCACCGCGTCCAGCTGCGAGGTCGCCTCGTCGAGCAGCAGCAGCCGGGGGCGGCGCAGCAACGCGCGGGCGATGGCGACGCGCTGCCGTTCACCGCCGGACAGCTTGGTGCCGCGGTGCCCGACCAGGGTGTCCAGCCCACCCGGCAGCCGGGCGACCAGGTCGTCGAGGCGGGTGGTCTTGAGGACCCGTGCGAGGGCGTCCTCGTCCGCCTCCGGGTTGCCCAGCAGCAGGTTCTCCCGCAGGGACCCCGACAGGACCGGCGCGTCCTGCTCCACGTAGCCGATCGCGGCACGCAGCCCGGGCAGCTCCCAGTCGTCCAGGTCCCGCCCGTCCAGGGTGATCACGCCGGACTCGGGGTCGTAGAACCGCTCGATCAGCGAGAAGACGGTGGTCTTGCCGGCGCCGGACGGGCCGACGAAGGCCGTCATACCCTGCGCGGGCACGGTGAACGTCACGCCGTGGTGGACGTAGGGCAGGTCCTCGGCGTACCGGAAGCGGACGTCGTCGAAGGCGACGGCGGCGGGCCGCGTGCCGGGCTCGGGCAGCCCGGCCGCCTCGGCGGCCGGTTCGGCGGGAAGGCGCAGCGCCTCCTCGATGCGGGTCAGGGCCGCAGCACCCGTCTGGTACTGCGTGATGGCACCGACGACCTGCTGGATCGGCGACATCAGGTAGAAGACGTACAGCAGGAACGCCACCAGGGTGCCCACGTCGACCGCGCCGGTCGCCACCCGGGCGCCGCCCACGGCGAGGACCGTGATGAATGCGACCTGCATGGACAGCCCCGCCGTGTTGCCCGCGGCGGCCGACCACTTGGCGGCCCGCACGCTCTGGCGCCACGACTCCTGCGCCGCCTCGTGCAGCGTCCGCTCCTCCCGGTGCTCCGCGCCGGACGCCTTCACGGTGCGCAGCGCGCCCAGGATCCGTTCCAGGGAGGCACCCATGACCCCCACCGCGTTCTGCGCCTCACGGCTCGCCTTGTTGATGCGTGGCACGATCACCCCGAGGACCACGCCGGCACCGAGGATCACGGCCAGGGTGACGCCCAGCAGCACGGCGTCCACCAGGCCCATCATCACCACCGTGGCGACGAGTGTCAGCCCGCCCGTGCCCAGGCCGACCAGCGAGTCGGTGGTGACCGCGCGCAGCAGGGTGGTGTCGGAGGTGATGCGGGCCATCAGGTCACCCGGTTCGCTGCGGTCCACGGCGGTGATCCGCAGCCGCAGCAGATACGACGACAGCGCCCGCCGAGCGCCGAGCACCACCGACTCGGCGGTGCGGGTCAGCACGTACGAACCCAGCGCGCCCAGCGCCGCGTTGGCCACGACCAGGGCCGACATCGCCAGCAGGGCACCGGTGATGGCCCGCTCGTGCGACAGGTCGTCGATCAGGTCGCGCGCCACCAGCGGCAGCAGCAGCCCGGTCGCCCCGGTGACCAGGGAGAGCAGCGCGCCGGCGAACAGGGACCAGCGGTGCGGCCGTACGTATCCGAGGAGCTGTCGCCACGGGGGTGTGGCGGTCCCGGTCTCTGCGATGCTCACGGCGCTCCCTCGGCGTCGGCGGAGCGTTCAGGCTACGTCGCCCCCGACCCGCGCGGCCTGCCCTTTTCGAGCAGAACGGGACGGCCGGTCCGCGCCCCCTACCGATCAGTCGCGCGTAGGGTCGGAAGGGAACGGACCCCGGCCGACGAAGGAGTCAGCAGCATGGCCCAGGAAGTACGCGGCGTGATCGCCCCCGGCAAGGACGAGCCGGTGCGGATCGAGACGGTCGTGGTGCCCGACCCCGGCCCGGGCGAGGCCGTGGTGCAGGTGCAGGCCTGCGGGGTGTGCCACACCGACCTGCACTACAAGCAGGGCGGCATCAACGACGAGTTCCCGTTCCTGCTCGGCCACGAGGCCGCGGGCGTGGTCGAGGCGGTCGGCCCCGGCGTCACCGACGTCGAACCCGGTGACTTCGTGATCCTCAACTGGCGTGCGGTGTGCGGGAAGTGCCGGGCCTGTCTGCGCGGGCGCCCCTGGTACTGCTTCGACACCCACAACGCACAGCAGAAGATGACCCTCGCTTCCACCGGCCAGGAGCTGTCCCCGGCCCTCGGCATCGGCGCCTTCGCGGAGAAGACCCTGGTCGCGGCCGGGCAGTGCACCAAGGTCGACCCGGGCGTGGCCCCGCAGGTGGCCGGGCTGCTGGGCTGCGGTGTGATGGCCGGCATCGGCGCCGCGATCAACACCGGGAACGTCGGCCGGGGGGACTCGGTCGCCGTCATCGGCTGCGGCGGGGTCGGCGACGCGGCCGTCGCCGGATCGCGGCTGGCCGGAGCGGCGACGATCATCGCCGTCGACATCGACGACCGCAAGCTGGAGACCGCGCGCTCCATGGGCGCGACGCACACGGTCAACTCCCGCGAGATCGACCCGGTCGAGGCCGTCCGCGAACTCACCGGAGGCTTCGGCGCCGACGTCGTCATCGAGGCCGTGGGCCGCCCCGAGACCTACCAGCAGGCCTTCTACGCCCGCGACCTCGCCGGCACCGTCGTCCTCGTCGGCGTCCCCACGCCCGAGATGAAACTCGAACTGCCGCTGCTCGACGTCTTCGGCCGCGGCGGGTCCCTGAAGTCCAGCTGGTACGGCGACTGCCTGCCCTCCCGCGACTTCCCCATGCTGATCGACCTGCATCTGCAGGGGCGCCTGGACCTCGGCGCGTTCGTCACGGAGACGATTCAGCTCGACGAGGTGGAGAAGGCCTTCGAGCGGATGCACCACGGCGACGTGCTGCGCTCGGTGGTGGTGCTGTGATGGCCACGCGCATCGAACACCTCGTCACCTCAGGCCAGTTCAGCCTCGACGGCGGCACCTGGGACGTCGACAACAACGTGTGGATCGTCGGCGACGACCACGAGGCGATCGTCATCGACGCCGCCCACGACGCCGACGCCATCGCCGAGGCCGTCGGGGACCGCCGGCTCACCGCCATCGTCTGCACGCACGCCCACAACGACCACATCGACGCCGCCCCCGCGCTCGCCGAGCGCACCGGCGCCACCATCTGGCTGCACCGCGACGACCTGCCGCTGTGGAAGCAGACCCACCCGGACCGCGAGCCGGACGCCTGGCTGGTCGACGGCCAGACCATCGAGGCCGGCGGCGCCGACCTCCGGGTCCTGCACACCCCGGGGCACGCGCCCGGTGCCGTCTGCCTCTACGACCCGGGACTGGGCACCGTCTTCACCGGCGACACCCTGTTCCAGGGCGGCCCCGGCGCCACCGGCCGGTCCTTCTCGCACTTCCCGACGATCATCGACTCGATCCGCGACCGGCTGCTCGCCCTGCCGCCCGAGACGACGGTCCGCACCGGCCACGGCGCTTCCACGACGATCGGCGCGGAGTCCCCGCACCTGGAGGAGTGGATCGCCAGGGGCCACTGATCGTGTGCCGCCCCTGGCGCCGACCGCGTGTCGCCCGTAAAAGGCGACAGGAGATGTCCGGCTTACCCGTGACCCTGGAGGCGGCACGCAGTCACCGTCACGGGAGGTCGGACATGTCAGCTCCGTTGCAAGGCAGGGTCGCACTGGTCGCCGGTGCGACCCGGGGCGCCGGGCGGGGGATCGCCGTGGAACTCGGTGCGGCCGGCGCCACGGTCTATGTCACGGGCCGCACCACCCGCGCCCGCCGCTCGGAGTACGACCGGCCCGAGACCGTCGAGGACACCGCCGACCTGGTCACCGCCGCCGGCGGCCGGGGTGTCGCCGTCCCCACCGACCACCTCGACCCGGCGCAGGTCCGGGCACTCGTGGACCGCATCGCCGACGAGCAGGGCCGCCTCGACGTCCTGGTGAACGACATCTGGGGCGGCGAAAAGCTCTTCGAGTGGGACACCCCGCTGTGGGAGCACGACCTCGACAACGGACTGCGTCTGCTGAGGCTCGCCGTGGAGACGCACGCCGTCACCAGCCACCACGCCCTGCCCCTGCTGCTGCGCAACCCCGGTGGCCTGGTCGTCGAGGTCACCGACGGCACCGCCGACTACAACGCCCGGAACTACCGCGTGAACTTCTTCTACGACCTCGCCAAGGCCTCCGTGCTGCGCATGGCCTTCGCCCTGGGTCACGAGCTCGGTCCGCGCGGCGCCACCGCCGTGGCCCTCACCCCCGGCTGGCTGCGCTCGGAGCTGATGCTGGACGGCTTCGGGGTGCGGGAGGAGAACTGGCGCGACGCCCTGGAACGCGTCCCCCACTTCGCCATCTCCGAGACACCCCACTATGTGGGCCGGGCCGTGGCCGCGCTCGCCGCCGACGAGGAGGTGTCGCGCTGGAACGGCCGGTCGCTGTCCAGCGGCGGACTCGCCCGGGTGTACGGCTTCACCGACCTCGACGGCTCCCGTCCGGACGCCTGGCGCTACCTGGTGGAGGTCCAGGACGCGGGGAAGCCCGCGGACGTCACCGGCTACCGGTGACGGACCACCGGTGACGCGGGCGCGCTGCGGGACCGTCACAGGCCCCTTTCGACGAAGCGGTCGAGCAGCGCGTCCAGCCCGGCCGCCAGGCCCTCCGGGCCGCCCCGCTCGGCAAGGGCGGGCGCGGTCGCCCGGAGCCGCGGCAACTCCTCCGACGGCAGGCGGTACAGACCGAGCCGGAACGCCGGGTCCGGCTCCTTCGGGTTGTCCACCACGGCCCGTAGCTCCACGGAGACGTACCCGAGGACCCAGGCGGTGACGGCGCGCAGGACCAGGGCGGAACGGGTCTCCTCGAGACCGGCGTCCCAGAGCGCGTCGAGCACGCGTTCGTGATCCCGCAGGACCGCCGGCGCCCGGCGCGCCAGCGGCACCTCGGTGAAGCGCGTGAAGATCAGCGGTGCCACCTGAGGATGGTCGAGACAGGCCTCGTAGGTGATCCGGGCGATGTGGTGCAGTTCGGCCCGCCACCCGAGGCTCGCGGTCACCGCCGCCGGTTCCGCCTCGGCGAGCCGCTCCTCCAGCTCCAGGAACAGGGCCTCCACCACCCCGTCCAGCAGCGCTGTCTTGCCCGGCGCGTAGCGGTACAGGGACATGGCCTCCACACCGAGTTCGGCTCCCAGACGGCGCATGGTCAGTGCCGACAGGCCGTCGCGGTCGACCAGCTCCAGGGCCGTGGCGAGAACCCGCTCGCGGCTGAGCCTGCCGGGACGTCCGTCCTCGTCACCCCCGGGCCCCGCGCCGTCCACCATCGTCCGCCTCCTTCGCGCAGTTCCCGCTCACCCGTCATGACCTCTGCAGTTCGCCCCACACGACGAACCGGTGGACATACCTGCCGTCCCACCCGCGGTCCGTGCAGGTGATGAGGGTGATCCGGGCCTTGTCGGGCCGGGTTCCCGGCTTGCCGGGCACCGGAAGGAGGACGCCGACGTCGGAGGGCTCCACGACCTTGCTGCGGGTGACCCGGTAGGTATAGGTCGTCCCCCGCCACTCGACATCGATCGTGTCACCCCGCCGCAGCTCCGTGAGCCGGTTGAAGGGCTGTCCCCAGCCCGTCCGGTGACCGGCCACCGCGAAGTTGCCCGTCTCACCCGGCAGCGCCGTCCGTGGGAAGTGCCCGGGGCCCTTCTGCAGCGCCTGCGGTGAGACGCCCTGGACGATCACCGGTGCGAACCGGTCACCGAACCGGGGGACGCGCAGCACGGCGAAGGCCTTGCCCTCGCGTGGTCCGGGTCCCTCCGCACGGGCCTTCCGCGGTGGGGCGTCCGATCGCCTGAGATCTTCGCGCAGCGCCTGCTGCGTGTGGCCGTAGGCGTCGTCCGCCTGCCGGTCCTGGAAGATCTTGACGCCGCCCAGGGCCAGGCCGGCGAGAATCAGACCGACGCCCAGAAACCGGAGCACCCTTCTCATGTCGGACCTCCCGCATGGGGGGTGGGGCCACTCCCGTGGCCCCGCCTCGGCGACCTCGTCAGGCGTCGTCCCTGACCTTGCGCGGTATCAGCCGCAGTGCGGCGCATCCCGCCGAGATCAGCACGAAGACGACGACCCAGAACCAGACACTTCCGGGGCCCCCGGTGACCGGCAGCAGCCCGGCCCCGGTGGTTCCGGCCGCTGTGGTGCCTGCGCCTGCATAGTTCGCCATGATCTTTTCCTTTCGCCGTGAGATTTCGTCGTGGAACTTCGTGTGCGAGTCGTCCGTGTGTCACCAAGCGCGGTCCCTTCGCAGAGCCGTGTCCGCGAGCGCACGGAGGTGGACGCCCTGGAGGAACAGGTCGTAGAACCACTCGGGCAGGACCAGCATCGAGGCGATCGAGGCGCGCCAGCCGCGTGATTTCACGGTGATCGCCCGTTCGATGGCGTAGAACGCCGTGAAGGCGATCCAGAACGGAGCGATCCGCACTCCCGTGCCGATGGCGAGGAACCAGACGACCGAAGCCAGGTAGGCAGTCGACACCGAGGCCCCCAGGAACGCCACGAGCTGTCTGGCCCAGCCTTCCGTGGTGTAGCGCGTCAGGCCGTAGTCGATCAGGTTCTCCAACGCGCCGCGCTTCCAGCGCAGCCGCTGCTTGGCAAGGGCCCGCCAGCTCTCCATGACCTCCGTGGTCATGGTGGCCCGCGACGGGGCGACGATGCGGTGGTGGAGGTGCTTCAGGGCCAGGGTGAGCTCGTTGTCCTCGGTCAGCGCCTTCGTGTCGTAGACGCCCTCGGCCCGAGGGAGCCGGCCGGCTCTCCGGGCTTGGAGGACGTCCTTCAGGGCTCCGGCCCGGAACAGGCAGGCGGTGCCGGTCAGGCACAGCACCTTGCCCTGCTTGCGTGCGGTGTCGCGGGCGTACCGGGCGAACTCGTTGCGCTGGAACGTCCCGCACAGCCGGCCCCCGGCGCGACCACGGAAGGTGCCGCCGACCGCGCCGTACCCCTGACCCATTTTCCTGGCGGTGACCTCGATGAACTGGGGGTCCAGAAAGGTGTCCGCGTCCTGGACGAGGATCGCGTCCTGATCGGAGACGACCGGCAGCAGTCTGCTGAGCGCTCCGTTGAGGTTGCCGGCCTTCTTGTGCCGGTTGCCGACGGAGTGCCAGACCTCGGCCCCGCCCGTCCGGGCGATGCGCTCCAGGTCGGCGGTCCGGCGGCTGTCGCTGTGCGGATCGAGCGTCACGATGACGCGGTCCGCGGGCCGCGTCTGCCCCCGCAGCGCCTCCAGCACCCGGGGCAGGGAATCCACCTCCTTGTATGCGGGCACGAGCACGATCACCCGGGGGACTTCCTGCGGTGCGACGGGCGTCGCCGCTGTTGCGGGAGAGGGTGTCTCGGTCATCACGTGCTCCGAACCACTGGAGGGACTAGGTCATATCCATAACCTTACGTTGTAAGCGTATATGTGCAACTTATGCCGTCGGTTTAATTTGTCCGTTTAGTCCGTCCATGGTGCCCCGCGATCCCGCGCCGCCCCACGAGGAATGTCACCGTTCCGTCCCAGCCCGGCCGATCGCACAACCGGAACCGCCCTCCGTCCGTCTAGCTGGCAGACATCGCAGAACCGCATTCGCGAAAGGGCATGACCAGCCATGGGGGACGTACGCAGACGGAGCGCCGTCGCACTGGGGATCACCGGACTGGTGGCACCGCTCACGCTCGCACTCGGCGCCGCACCGGCCCAGGCCGCGAGCTGCACCACGCAGGCCGGCCCGTACCAGAAGAAGGTGGAGAAGTTTCTCGGCCGTCCGGTCGACGGCAAGCAGTCCGCCGCCGACTGCAAGGCCATCAAGGCCTTCCAGACCAAGCACGGCATCTCCCCGAACATCGGCTACGCCGGCTCCGTCACCTGGGGCGTGATGGACCTGATGCAGAAGCAGAAGGCCGTCGGGAAGACCCCGAACAAGGACGGCAAGTGCCCGGTCAACAAGGGCCGGATCGCCTGCGTGAACCTCACGCTCCAGCTGAGCTGGATCCAGGACGGCAAGAAGCTCGTCTACGGCCCCGTCCCGGTCCGCACCGGCCGCAACGGCTACGAGACCCGCACCGGCCTGAAGAAGATCTACTGGCGCAACATCGACCACGTGTCGTCCATCTACCACGTGCCGATGCCCTACGCGCAGTTCTTCGACGGCGGCCAGGCCTTCCACTCGGTCGGGGTCAGCATGTGGAACCCGCCGGGCTCGCACGGCTGCACCAACATGACGAAGACCGACGCCAAGAAGTACTGGTCGCTGCTGAAGAAGGGCGACGACGTCTTCGTGTACGGCCGCAAGCCGGGCACCTGATACCGGCACCCGGCTCGCACGCGGCGCCTCCTACTGCGGCGCGTCCCCGAAGTCCGGGATTTCCAGCCTGACTCCGCCCTGCCGCGCGGACTCGTGCGCGACGATGCCCGGCAGGGTGTAGCGGGCCGCCACCCAGGCATTCACCGACGGCAGCGTGCGGTTGTTGACCGCGGTGACGAAGTCGTCCACCAGGAAGTGGTGGCTGCCCTCGTGGCCGTTGTGGAGGTGGTCGAACTCCCGCGGCAGCCGCGCCCGGTCGTGCACGGGCGCCGACCCGGAGGTGAAGGCGGCCCGCAACTCCGGTGCGATGTGCTGCAGCGAGGGGTCGTCGGGCGCCATGGTGGGCTTGGGCTCCAGCAGTTCGCTGATGTCCTTCACCCCCTGCTTGTCCTGCCACAGGGCCACCGTGGCGAGCTGCTCCATGCTCGCCTCGGTGCCGAAGAACCGGAAACGCGACTCCCGTATGTGCGACGGGTAGCCGACCCGCCGGAACTCGTTGGTACGGAACGAACCGCCGCCCGCCACCTCGAACAGCGCGGTGGCGTTGGAGACGTCGTTGCCGAACTGGCTGACGTCCTTGTCGAAGACGCCGTCGCCCCGGTCGTCGGTGACACCGATCGCCGACACGCTCACCGCGTGCGTCTTCCAGGCGCCCAGCACCCCGCCGATCGCGTGCGTCGGGTACAGCAGCGGGGGATAGCTGGCGGTCGCCTTCCAGTTCTCGCCGCCGCTGTACCGGTAGGCCTCGTAGAAGCCCAGGTCCATGTCGTGGACGTAGTCGCCCTCGGCGTAGAACAGCCGCCCAAAGGCGCCCTCGGCGATCTGGTTGCGGGCGTGGACCGTGGCCGGGTTGTACTCGCTGGTCTCGCCCATCATGTAGGTCAGCCCGGTGGCCTTGACCGCGTCGATGATCGCGGCGATCTCCTCCGTGCTGATGGCCATCGGGACCGCGGAGTACACGTGCTTGCCGGCGTTCAGGCCCTGGAGCACCAGCGGCCCGTGCGTCCAGCGCTGGGTGAAGATCGCGACGGCGTCGACGTCCTCCGACTCCAGCATGGCCTGGTAGGACGGGAAGGTGCCCGCCAGCCCCTGGGCGGAGGCGAGTTGCCCGGCCCTCTCGGGCAGCAGGTCGGTGACGTGGACGTCGCCGACGCCGGGGTGGGCCTGGAACAGCGTGGCGAACTGGCCGGAGAACTGGCCGGCGCCGACGATGCCGATGGAGAAGGTCATGGAGCGCGTGTCCTTCACTGGGAGAGGATGAGGTTGATCTGGTCGTTGGTCTGGTCGAGGCTGCTCACGGGCTTCCCGTTGCCGTAGATGTCCTCCATCGCCGGCTGCATGAGCGCCGTCATGTCGGCCGAGTAGCTGGCGATCGGGTACGAGAAGGTCCGGAAGTGCTTCTTGTCGGCGACGGGCTCGGTGAACGACGAGACGTCGATGCCCTTCTTCCGGTAGGCGGCGACGGCGGCCTCGGTGCCGGCCCTGGTCGCGGGGAAGACGACGCCGTACCCGCCGACGACGGACTGGCACCGGTCGGAGGCCAGGTAGGCCACCCACTTCTTCGCGCCCGCCTTGTTCTTGGAGCCCTTGGTGACGGAGTCGGCGAGGCCGTTCATCATGGTGGCGCGCTTGCCGGTCGGGCCGGCCGGCGTCAGGGCGGTCTTCATGTCCCGGCCCTTGAAGCCCGCGTAGGTGGAGATCATCCAGGCCCCGTCGAAGGCGGTGGCCGCCTTGCCCGCGGCGATCTGCGTGTTCTGCTGGTTGGACTGGATGTTGTAGTCCGACAGGGGTGGCATGTAGCCCTTCTTCGCCAGACCGAAGTACCACTTGACGACCGACTGGAAGGTCTTGCTGTCGTACTGGTACTTCGTGCCCCAGCGCGGCTTGTTCAGGTAGTTCCACCCGGCCGAGCCGGTGAAGGGGCTCCACTGTGTCTGGCCGTCGCCGAAGCCGCCGCCGCCCGTGGCCAGGCCGTACACCTTGACGTTGTTCCTGTCGAAGCCCGGCTCGTCGCCGCGCTTGCCGTTCCTGTCGATCGTGAGACGGGCGATGGCCTTCTCGAAGGTGCCGCCGTCCTTCGGGTTCCAGGAGAGGCTGTTCAGCTGGTCGGCGGTGAGGCCGGCCGCCTCGGCCATCTTCGAGTTGTAGAACAGCGAGACGGTGTCCCAGTCCTTGGGAGTGCCGTAACGGTGGCCGTCCTTGCCGACCCAGTTGGCGGCGAGGCCCGGCTGATAGTCGGAGTTCTCGACGCCGAGGTCGTCGAGCGGTTCGAGGACCTTCAGATCGGCGAACTGGCCGAAGTTCTGGATGTGGTCGGTGAACACGTCCGGCGCGGTGCCCGCGATGAACCCGGCGGTGAGCTTGGTCCAGTAGTCGCTCCAGCCCAGCTGCGTGATCTTCACCTTCAGCCCGGGGTTCTCCTTCGCGAACCCCTTGGCACAGGCCTGGTAGGCGGGCAGCTGGTTGGCGTCCCACAGCCAGTACGTGACCGTGTGGGCGGAGGATCCGGCGGCGCCTCCTTGTGCGCACCCGCTGACCAGGGACAGCGCCAGCGCTCCGGTCGCCGCGACGAGCGGACGAAGTCGAATTCGCATCACAGTCCCCTTACTTGATCCCGGTGAAGCCGATGGAGCTGACGATGCGGCGGGCGAAGCAGGCGAACAGCACCAGCATCGGCAGCGCGGCGATCAGCGTCGCCGCCATGAGCCCGGACCAGTCGACGCCGGTCGCCGGGGTCTGCGCCCGGAACACCGCGAGCGCCACGGTCAGCACGCGCGAGCTGTCGCTGTAGGAGACCATCAGCGGCCAGAAGTAGTCGTTCCAGGAAGTGATGTAGGTCAGCACGCCCAGCGTGACGATCGGCGTGGACGCCATCGGCAGGACCACCCGGAAAAAGATCTTGATCTTCCCGGCGCCGTCGAGCAGCGCGGCCTCCTCGACCTCCTTCGGGATGTTCATGAAGAACTGGCGCAGGAAGAACACCGCGAACGGCGTCATGAACATGGTGGGCAGGGCGATGCCGAGGAGCGTGTCGATCAGGTGCAGTTGCTTGATGAGCACGAAGTTCGGCAGCAGTGTGAAGATGGCCGGCACCATCATCCCGGCCAGGAACAGCCCGAACACCTTGTCCCGGCCCCGCCAGCGCAGCCGGGAGAAGGCGTACGCGGCCATCGCGGAGAAGAAGATCTGGCACCCGGTGATCAGGGTCGACACCAGCACCGAGTTGAGCAGGTAGCGCCAGAACTCCAGTCCGCCGCCCGCGCCGCCCTGCGCGACGGCCTCCTCGGCCGACTGCAGGCCCAGGGCCCGTTCGAAGCCGCTGGTGGTGAGGTCCGCCGGCAGCGGGTTGGTGGGGTCGGTGTTCAGGCCCGCGTTGGTGGACAGCGCGGTGCGCAGGATCCAGTAGAACGGCAGCAGGGTGATGAGGACGATCAGCCCCATCACGGTCCAGGCGGCGGCCCGCCCGAAGGAGAACCTGCGCCGCACCGGCCGCGGGGTCGCCGGCGTGGTGGTCGTCGGTGTTGTCGCTACGGCAGCCATGGCGGTGTCTCCCTTCTCAGCCGAGGTCGGTCCGCCCGGCCCGGGTGAGCCGGTACTGGAGGACGGTGATGGCGCTCAGCACGACGAGCAGGGCGACGGACATGGCCGAGGCGTAGCCGAACTGGAAGCGGCCGAAGGCGGAGCCGTAGATGTAGTACTGCAGGACGTTGGTCGCGTTCGCCGGGCCGCCCGCGGTGGTCACGGCGACGGTGTCGAAGACCTGGAACGAACCGATCACCGTCATGATCAGCACGACCGCGAGCACCGGCCGCAGCAGCGGCATGGTGATCCGCCAGAACATCCGCCACTCGCTCGCGCCGTCCACCCTGGCCGCCTCGTACATGTCGCCCGGGATGGCCTGCAGACCGGCGAACAGCAGCAGGGCCGTGTACCCCACGTGCCGCCAGACGTTGATGAGCGCGATGGTCGGTATCGCCCAGGTCTCGTCGGCGAGGAACGGGATGCGGTCCACGCCGAGGCCGCTGATGATCTCGTTGCCGATGCCGAGCTGGGCGTCGAGGATCCACAACCACACCAGACCGGCCACGACGTTCGACATCAGATACGGCGTCAGCACGATCCCGCGCAGCATCGCCGACTGGGTCAGCCGCTGGAGCAGGACGGCCATGGCGAGCGCCGCGACCGTCTGGACGCCGATGTTGATGACGACGTACTCGACGGTGACCCAGAGGGAGTTCCAGAAGATGGGGTCGTTGACCATGCGGACGTAGTTGTCCAGGCCCACCCACTCCGCCGGCGTCAGCAGGTTGAAGCGGGTGAAGCTCAGATAGACGCCCCGCAGGGTCGGCCAGAGCAGGAAGACCAGGAAACCGAGCATCGCCGGTGCGATGAAGAGGGCGGCCAGCCGGCCGTCCCCCCGGTCCTCGCCGGACACCCCCCGTCGCGTCCGGGTCCTGCTGATGGCCTCCGCCGCGCCGCCCGAGGGCAGACGTGAAGGAGGACTGCTGGAGGCGATGGTCATCGGGAGACTCCCTCGCTGCGGCGGTTCGTCCTCATGGCGGGACTTACTTTTGGTGCGAAACAATTGCTGCGTCAAGGGGCCTGCAAACATCTTTTCCCAGGATCCGACATCAGCCTAGAGTGGTCCTGTTGATTTCGGTGTGAAAAAAAATGGGTGAGGGGAGTCCGACCTTCATGACCGAAGGCACCGCCGGCTGGCTGCCGCTGAGCCCGGGGGAGCGCTCCGTGGCGATCGAGGTGCTCGTCCACGGCCCGCTGTCCCGCGCGGAACTCGCCCGCAGGCTGGGCCTGTCGGCCGGCAGCCTCACCCGCCTGACCAAGCCGCTGATCGAGTCGGGCCTGCTGGTCGAGGTGCCCGAGGCGGGAGTGCCTGCCGGGGCGCGCCAGGGTCGCCCCTCGCAGCCGCTGGACGTCGTCGCCGACTCGGGCTTCTTCCTCGGCTTCAAGATCACCGAGGACATGGTCTACGGCGTCGTCACCACCCTTCGCAGCCACATCGTCGCCCGCCACGACCGCCGGCTCACCACCCACGACCCCGCCGAAGTCGCCGACGTGCTGGCCGGGATGACCGTCGAGATGGCCGCGGGTCACCCCCGGCTCGCCGGGATCGGCATCGGAGTCGGGGGCTTCGTGCAGGACCGTGCCGTGGTCGGCGAATCTCCTTTCCTGCTGTGGCGGGACGTCCCCCTGGCCGACCTGGTCGGGGAGCGCACCGGCCTGCCGGTTGTCGTCGAGAACGACGTCGCGGCGCTCGTCGAGGCGGAGACCTGGTTCGGCGCCGGGCGCGGCCTTGACCGCTTCGTCGTCCTCACCATCGGCGCCGGTCTGGGCTACGGCCTGGTCCTGGGCGGCAAGCGGGTGCCCTTCGCCGAGGAGGACCGCGGCTTCGGCCGGCACTGGATCGTCGACTCCAACGGGCCGCTCACCCCCGACGGCAGGCGTGGCAGCGCCGTCTCGCTGCTGACCATTCCCAGCATCCGCTACCAGGTCCGGGCCGCCACCGGCGAGGACCGGACCTACGAGGAGATCCTCGCGGGGGCCGCCGCGGGCGACCCGATGCCCGCCCGGATCGTCGACGAGGCGGCGCGAGCCCTGGGCACGCTCGTCGCGCAGATCTCCAACTTCGTGATGCCGCAGAAGATCCTGCTCGCTGGGGAGGGGGTCGGGCTGATGGACGTGGCCGGGAAGAGGGTCGAGGAGACGGTGCGCGAGCACAGGCATCCGCTCGCCGCGCCGGTCGGCCTGGAGACAAAGGTGTCCGACTTCCACGACTGGGCCCGCGGCGCGGCCGTGTTGGCCATCAAGGTGCTGGTGCTGGGATCGGCCGAAGCGTGAGTGACGGTGAACTTCCCGGCGGCGAAAGGTACTCGCAGGCGGCTGATGTGAACAGCCTCACGTTTACCGGGAGATGGACGTGATCAGTAACACTGTCCGAAATGACCGTTTAGCTCATGATTACTCACATCGTCTTCACGTCTGGCGACGTATGCTTCACAGCATGTCCACCACTGTTGAAACCTCATCCGAGCGATCGGCTGACGAGGTCAACGAGGAGATCCGCGCGCTGTGGCGCCGGTCGGGCGGGACACTGAGCGTCGAGCAGCGCGAGGAGTACCAGCGGCTCGTCCTGGAGTGGGCCGCCGCGGCCCCGCAATCGGCGCCCGCGGCCTGACCCTCGTCCCGGCCCGTCGTGCACCGGACCCTCGTCGAAGGGCACCCCTGATTCCATGGGTGCCCCTTTCGCGCTTCCTCAGCGGTTGTCGACGGAATCGTTGCTTTCCCCGGCGCCTGCCCGTCCGTCCCGCCGGCCTGAGGCTGCCGGGGGAGGGGATCGCGACCGTGCCGCGTACTCCGGGCCGACGGCGACTTCCGCGCTGCCGGCATCATCCCCACGTGGCCGAGTAGTACTGCCGGTACGCCTTCCGGTCCTGCTCCGCGCGGATCCACCGGGTCGCCACCAGGGCGACGAGACTGCCCGCGATGACGAGCATGCCGGGGCCGACATTGCGCGGGTCGGTGAGGCGGCCCAGCAGTGTCGAGACGTCCGTACCGGTGATCGGCGCCGGCGATCCCGGCGAGGCGGCGCCCTGCGTCGCCGACGGCGCGGGTGCGGCGCCCGTACCGCCCGCCGACTTCGCCACGATCAGCTTGACGCCCAGTTCGGTCAGCGCCTTCGTCACCGGCTGGAAGAACGTCGTACCGCCGGCCCTGCAGTCGCCGCTGCCGCCCGACGTCACGCCGAGCGCGATGCCGTCGGCGAACATCGGGCCCCCGCTGTCGCCGGGTTCGGCGCACACGTCGGTCTCGATGAGGCCGGTCACCGTGCCCTCGGGGTAGTTGACCGTGGCGTTGAGCGCGGTGACCTCCCCGTCGCGCAGCCCACTGGTGCTGCCGCTGCGGAAGACCTTCTGCCCGACCTCCGCATCGGCGACGCCTGTGATCCGCACACCCTTGCCGTCACCGACCGCGACGACGTCCGCGCCCTTGCCCGCACGACCGCTGTCGTACTTCACCAACGAGTAGTCGTCGCCGGGGAAGCTCCCCTTGAGCGAGGTGCCGACCTGCTGCCGGCCCCGGTCGTCGGCGAACCACAGGGAACCGTCGGACCCGCAGTGCCCGGCCGTGAGGATGAAGTCGCTCTTGCCGTCCGTCACGTTGAACCCCGCCGAACAGCGCCCGGCCGTCGACAGGATGGGCTGCGCGCCGTTGATCCGGGTGGTGAACGTGCCCTCGGTGCGCTCCATGCGCACGAAGGAGCCGATGCCTTCGGCGACCTCGGTCATCCGGGACCAGTCGGAGCCGGAGACGGTGCTGTCGCCCCGCACCACCACCTGGTTGTTCTTGTAGTCCAGGGCCCAGGAGGTGCCGGACACCCGGGGGGCCGAACGCAGCGTCCTCGCCGCGGACTTCAGGTCGCTCATGCTGTGGCTGACCATCTTCGCCCGCGCACCGGCCCGTTCGACCTCGGCCGCCGCCTGTTCGTCGGTGACCGCCACGACCGGCCGCCCGGCCGAGTCGACCCAGCTGCCCGCCGTGCGGGTGTTCCCGAGCCGGGACACGAGGTCGGTGCCCTCACCCGTCGCCGGCGGCGCGGTGAAGGGGACCCCGATGGACGGGGCCGCCGGCTCGCTCGCCACGGCGGTGGTGACCATGGCTCCTCCGAGGAGGAGTCCGCCGACGGCCGCCAGCCGTGTCACTCGCCGGACGACCCGTCGTCGTGCGTGCCTCATGCATGGCTCCCGAACCCGAACATCACGATGCGAACAGCGCGGGGCCCTCCTTGAGTTGAGTGCCCCTCATCCATACGGGGCTCAGCCGTGCCGTGTTCAGCGCACCGGTGATCTCTTCCGCGTCAACCCGCGACCGGACCCGCGAGCAGGGCCCCGCTGCGGGCATCACCCCACACCGAGTCCGGGTCGACGTAGGGCCGCAGCAGGGCGGTGAGCGCCGGGTCCCCGCGGCCGTTCAGCTCGTCCGAGGCGATCTTGCGGGCGATCCCCGCGAGGAAGTCCGCCACCTGCACCCGTGCGTCGTCCCGCGCGACGACCAGCCGGAGCCCGGCCAGCCCGATTCCGGCCCGCCGGGCCGTTTGCCCGATCCACGCGATGCGGTCGGGCGTCAGCATGTTCTGCCGGTCGTGCACCAGGTGCACCGTCCGCCCGTCACCGCTCCAGAGCGCGGCCGTGCGCACGATCGCCGGGAGCAGCGGATTGAGCAGCGGGACCAGCGGCGGCCCGGCCAGGAGACCGTCCCGGTACGACACCGCGCGGGAACGGGTCGCGGCGAGGCGTTCCAGGACCCGCGCCGCGTCCGTGCGCGGATGGGCCCGGCGCAGGGCGTCGACGGTCGTGTAGAAGCCGTCCACCGGGTCCCCGTCCCGGCGGACCCGCAGCAACTGGTTGGCCGCCTCCAGGAACGCCCGCCAGCCGGCCTCCCCGAGCTCCTCGCGCCCCGCGCGGAACAGCTCGCCCGCCTCGTCCGCGTCGTCCAGCAGCAGGCCGACCGTCCGGTCCACCACGAGGAACGTCTTCTCCATGAGGTGCACGCGCGCCCGCCCGTGGATCGGCCCCCGTGGCGCGAGCAGCCACTCCAGCACCGCGCGGTGCTTCTCCCGCAGCAGGTGGTTCGCCTTGTACTCCTCGGCCGGTGACCGGATCCGGTCCCGGATCTCCCGCACCGCCGCCGCGGCCGCCGCCTCGGACAGCGACACCCCGGCGTGCGCGAACACGTCGGTATTGCCGCCGGTGAGGTTCTCACCGTCCGACCCCGACTCGTCGCAGGCGACCTCGAGAATCGTGCCCCCCGCCCCGCCCCGCCGCCCGTCCACATGATTCCCGCTCACCGCACAGCCCCCTATCGTGTGCCCATGACCAGGATCCCGCACGAATCGTCCGGTGAGCCGAATCCCCTGCAAGCCCTCACCCTCGACCGTCTCCGGCAGCGCACCAGCATGAAGTGGCGCACGTATCCCGAGGACGTGCTGCCGCTGTGGGTGGCGGAGATGGACGTGCCGGTCGCGGAGCCCGTCGTGCGCGCCGTCACCGACGCGCTCCGCCTCGGGGACACCGGTTACCCGGCCGGGACCGGATACGCGCAGGCCCTGGCCGCCTTCGCGGCGAAGCGGTGGGGCTGGGACGGGCTCGCCGTGGAGCGCACCGCGATCGTGCCCGACGTCATGCTGGGTGTCGTCGAGATGCTCCGGCTGGTCACCGGACCCGGTGACACGGTGGTCGTGAACCCGCCCGTGTATCCGCCGTTCTACCTGTTCGTGGAGCACATGGACCGGCGGGTGGCCGAGGCCCCGCTCGGCGCGGACGGGCGTATCGACCTCGCGGTCCTGGAGTCGTCCTTCCGGCAGGCCGTGGCGGACGGGCGGCGAGCCGCGTATCTGCTGTGCAACCCCCACAACCCGACCGGCACCGTCCACACGGCCGAGGAGCTGTCGGCCGTCGCCGGCCTCGCCGAGCGGTACGGAGTCCGCGTCGTCGCCGACGAGATCCACGCCCCGCTCGTGGTCGGCGGCGCCGGTTTCGTGCCGTACCTGAGTGTGCCGGGCGCCGAGCGGGGCCTTTCCCTGATGTCGGCCTCGAAGGGCTGGAACCTGCCCGGGCTCAAGGCCGCCCTGGCGATCGCCGGGCCCGGGGCCGCCGCCGACCTGGAGCGGATGCCCGAGGAGGTGGGGCACGGCCCCAGCCACGTCGCCGTCATCGCCCACACCGCCGCGCTGCGGGACGGCCTCGCCTGGCTGGACGCCCTGCTGGCCGGGCTCGACACCAACCGGTGGCTGCTCGCGGACCTGCTCGCCGAGCACCTGCCCGCGATCCGCTACCGGCCGGGCGACGCCACCTACCTGGCCTGGCTCGACTGCCGCGCGCTCGGACTCGGTGACGACCCGGCCGGCGTCTTCCTGGAGCGCGGCCGGGTCGCCCTCAGCTCCGGCCCTCCCTTCGGCGCGGGCGGCGCCGGCCATGCCCGCCTCAACCTGGGGACCTCGAAGGAGGTGCTCGAAGAGGCCGTGCACAGAATGGCGGCGGCGCTGCGCTGAACCCGGGCACACGCTCGTACACTGCCCGCCATGGACGACAGGACGCTGGACGAACTCGGCGCGGGCAAGTACCTGCTGATCACCAGTTACCGCAGGAACGGCACGCCGGTCGCCACCCCGGTCTGGGTGGTGCGCGACGGCGCGGCACTGGGCGCGTGGACACCCGCCGACTCCTGGAAGGTGAAGCGGATCCGCAACCGCGCCGACGTGCTGGTCGGTCCCTGCGACCTGCGCGGCAACCCCACCGGCGACCAGGTGCCCGCGACGGCGGAGATCTGCGACCCGGCCACCACCGCCCGCTACCGGCGGCTCATCGCCGGCAAATACGGCCTGATGGGCCGGCTGACCCTGCTCGGCAGCCGGTTGCGCCGGGGCGTGGACGGCACCGTGGGCATCCGCATCACCCTCTGACGGCCGGCCGGCACCCGAGCGTAAGGCGCCTGCCCGGCGGGAATCCCGTCAGGGGGCGTCAGCTCCAGGCCCGGTACGGCTCGTCCAGGAGCTGGAAGACCGGCTCGCCGCGTACGGGGTCCTTGGCCGTGGACAGCCGTACCCGGTCCCCGCTGTGGATGCCGATCGGCGGGCCCATCACCCGGCCGCGGACCACGAAACCCTCGGCCATCTCGATCATGGAGACGTTGCGTGCCGCGGGGGTGTTGCGGTGCACCACGGTGGAGTGGCGGACCGTGCCCGTGCCCTCGGCGCGCTCCGTGCGCAGCTCGCTGCCCCGGCAGACCGGGCACAGCAGCCGGTGGTACATGGCGGTGCCGCACCAGGTGCAGCGCTGGTAGAGGATGGCCTCCGAGCCCTGGCCCCTCGGGTCGAGCAGACCCGTGGCGGAGCCGGCTGCCTGCTGAGTGACGCTTCCTGAGTGGTACACGCTGGTCAACTCCCTGCACTCGGCCGGAATCCGCGCACGCGATCACTCGCGCACACGGGTGCTCGGCTCGCCGTGCCACCGTGCACGCAGCACAGAGTATGGCACTCAGTGCCACTCGTAAAGGCACTCCGTTCCCTCAATCTTCGCGGCCTCGGCCCCGCCCCAGCGTCGTCTCGATCTCCTGCACCACCCGCCACAACGGCGCCCCGCGCCGCGACACGACGACCACCACGTCCTCCGGCTGCTCCGCGGCGGGCGGCACCGGCACCCCGCCGAACGCCGACTGCACATAGGCCAGCGCGTGGTCGACCGCCGCGCTCGCCTCGCCCTCCCCGTCCGAACGCAGCCAGGAGCGCAGTGCGTTGTTGTGCGCCGCGACCACCGCCGCCGCGATCACATCGGCCTGCAGGGTGCCGTCCCGGCGGGCCGTGAAGCGCCGGCGCAGGTACGCGGCGAGAGCCCGCTCGTAGCGCCAGACGACGGACAGTTCGTAGGCCCGCAGCCCCGGCACCTGCTTGGTGAGGCGGTAGCGCTGCACGGAGAACGTCGGGTTCTCGGCATACATGCGCAGGACCAGCCGGGCCGCGTCACAGACCCGCCGCACGGGTTCGTCGTCGTCGGAACCGTCCGCCAGGAAGGCCGTCATGTCGGCCAGGCAGCGCTCGTGGTCCGGGAAGACCACGTCCTCCTTGGAGGGGAAGTAACGGAAGAACGAACGCCGCCCGACCCCGGCGAGCGCCACGATGTCGTCGACGGTGGTCTGTTCGTACCCCCGCTCCAGGAACAGCTGGAAGGCCGCCGCCACCAAGGCGTCCCGCATGGGCGGCTTCCCGGTGCCGGCCTCGGCTTTCTCGGAGCTCATGAGCGCGAACGTAGCACCCGGCGGACCTGCATGGCACTCGGTGCACACACAGGGGGGTACTGAGTGCTCTGTCCTTCGGCCCTCGGCCGGTCTCTGAACCCCACAGGCGGCGGCCGCGTATCCAGTACCGCGGCAGGCGGCGTCCGTCCTGTCGCGGCACCAGCGTCAGGACGATCCCCGAAGACGGGCGCCCCGGGGCCCGGACGAAGGAGAACAGCGTGTCGACACCGTCCGAGCCACGGCCGTCGCAGGACGGCCCGGTCCTCGAACCCATCCGTGTCCTGCGGCCCCGCCGGACCGACGCACTCGCGGAACTGATGCGGGAGTTCCGGCAGGAGACCGGCCGGGAACCCGGCGGCTACGAGTCCGTCGCGCTGCCATCGGCACCGGCCGGCTCCGAGGCCTCCACGCAGGAACTCCCGCCCGTCGCCCGCGAGACCCGCCGGCGTGCGGACGCCGAACCCCCGGGAGCCGGGCTGCGCCGCGCCGCCGTCGCGGTGGCCGTCCTCGCGGCCGCGGTGCTCGGCTTCGGCGGGGCGCTCCTGCTCCGCGGCGGGCCCGGCGACGACAGCGCGGCACCCGCGCCCGTCCCGCCGCGCTCCTCCGCCTCCGCGCCCGGCCCCGCCTCCGACCCGCCGTCCGCCCCGTCCGGCCCGCCCGCCACCGCGCCCGTGGACCCCGACGGCGCCGGCACACTGCGCGAAGGGGCGTCCGGCCCGGAGGTGACCGAACTCCAGCAACGCCTCCTGCGCATCCCGGACGTCTACCGGGACGGCTCCACCAGCGGCCGCTACGACCCCACCCTCACCGCGGCGGTCGCCCGCTTCCAGCTCTGGTACGGCATCCGCGGCGACGAGACCGGCGTCTACGGCAACGACACCCGGGCCGCCCTGGAGTCGCGCACCCCGGCGGGCACGAGCTGATGTGTGACCATGGCCCGCATGGACAGGTTCATCGACCGGCTGAACCCCGACATGTGCGTGGTCACCGCCGCCGCGGGTGGTGAACGGGCGGGCTGTCTGGTCGGGTTCGCCTCGCAGTGCTCGCTGCGGCCCGTGCGGTTCGTGGTGTGGCTGTCCGAGCTCAACCACACGTTCCGGGTGGCCCGGAACGCCGACGTCCTGGCCGTGCACCTGCTCGGCCGCGAACAGCACGCCCTGGCCGAGCTGTTCGGCGGGCGCACCGGCGACCGGACCGACAAGTTCGCGGGCCTCCGCGTGCGTGAGGCGTACGGCAAAGCCCTGGTCCTGCGGGACACGCCCGCCTGGTTCGTCGGCCGGATCGTGACGCGCGCGGACGGCGGCGACCACGTCGGCTTCGTCCTCGACCCGGTCGAGTGGGGCGGCGACGAGGACTACGACGGGCCGCTGCTGCGCCTGTCCGACGCGCTCCCCATCGACCCGGGCCACCCGGTCGGCTGACGGCGCTGTTTCGAACGCCGGGCAACAGCTGGGAAAAGCACCGGACGGCGGGGTCGTGCGGCGTCACCCTGGGGCCCGGGCGCAGTACGCAGCGCCCGAACCACCGCGAACGAAGGCCCCGCCCATGAACGCCTCCCGCATCCCCGGCCTGGTGCTGCCCACCCTCTTCCTGCTGGCCCTGCTGGTGGGCCTGTGGTGGTACTGGCGCCACCGAGGGGACCTGTGAGGCAGCGTGAGCCCGGGGGAGTTCCGGCAGATGCCCGCGGGGCATCGCCCGGTGCGGCGAGAGGGCGTGCCAGGCGTCGCGCGGCAGGCGGGGCCTTGCGGACACGACCTAGCCGTCCTGCATCCCGGGGACCCGGACGTCCACCACGCACACGTCGTCCCGCCGCACGTCCGGCAGCATCCGCGCCAGCAACGGTCCCAGCGACGCGGGCCCGTCGCCGTGCGGGACCGCCACCGCCTCGGCGAGCTCCTCCAGACCCCGGTCGATGCTGTGCGGAGGGTGCTCGACCAGGCCGTCCGTGTACAGGATGAGCCGGTCGCCCGGATGCAGACGGCACTCGGCCTCCTGGTAGACCGGCGTGGCCGACGCCCCCAGCAGCATGCCGCCCGGGCGGCGCAGATACCGGGCCTCGCCGTCACGCAGCAGCAACGGCGGGGGATGCCCCGCCTGCGCCCAGACCAGGCGGCGGCGACGGGGGTCGTAGCGCGCCAGCACCATCGTGGCCGTCGTGTGGGAGTCGCGCGAGTGCAGCAGCAGCGTGTTCAGCCGCGCGAGCGCGCCGGTCAGGGACGAACCCGTGATGACCATGCCCTTCGCGGTGAACCGCAGCTGGGCCATCGTGGCCACGGCGTCCACCCCGTGCCCGGCGACGTCGCCCACCACCAGCAGCGCGCTCCCGTCGGGCAGTTCGATGGCGCTGAACCAGTCACCGCCCACGTGCACCCCCGACTGGGCCGGCAGATAGGCGACCTCGACCCGCAGCCCGGCCAGGTGCACGGGACGGTTGGACATCGGCAGCAGCGCGTGCTGGAGCCGGGAGGCCAGGGTCCGCTCGGCCTGGAGCACGTCGTGCTGCGTCAGGATCGCCCGCTCGCTCTCGACCAGGGCCAGCTCCGCCCGGCGCCGGGCGGTCATGTCCTGTACGAAGCCGTGCACCTCAACGGGCGTACCGTGCCGGTCGGGCACCGCCTCGGCCACCAGACGCAGATGCCGGATGCCACCGCTCGTCCGGATCCGGAACGGCACGTCGAACGGCCGCCCGTGGTGCACGAGTTCACCGATGGCACGCGTCAGGGCGGGCGTGTCCTCGGGCAGCGCGAGCTCCGGCACCTCGGGCAGGCGCACCGGACCGCGTCGGGGATCGACGCCGAAGAGGGAGAACACCTGGGTCGACCAGGACGCCTCCTGCGTGGCCAGGTTCCAGTTCGCCCATCCGAGGTTGCCCAGCCGCTGCAGGTCCGCCAGCCGCTGTTCCTGCCGGTCGGAGGAGCCGTGCCGGATCCACGAGACGACGAGGGTGTCGCCCAGCGGTGCCACACGTGCCGTGTACACGGACAACTCGGCGACGCCCGCCACGACCTCCTCGTGTGCGAACGGCTCACCCTCGTACGCCGACCCGGTGGCCAGCACCCGCAGACAGCCCTGCCACAGCGGCTCGGCAGCCAGGGCCGGGCGCAGCTCCAGCAGCCGCCGCCCGGCGGTCTCCTCACCGCTGCGACCCAGCAGGTCACCCACCTGGGCGGTCGCGGCCTCCACGCGGAAGTCCTCGGTCTCACCCGTCGCCGCCTGCAGCGGGGTGAGGAGCATCGCCGCGACCGGCAGCGCCTCGAACAGCGCCTGCACCGCGTCCGTGGCGGCGTCGGCGTCACGCTCGGGCGGGGTGTCGAAGGCCCGCAGCCGGCCGGCGCACAGCCCGGTGACACCGTGCAGGTGGGCGCGATCGCGCGAGGTGAACGCCCCGGCCCGGCCGCGCAGCACACCGATGCAGACCTCGGCGGAGCCCGCGACGAGCACGGGCAGCCAGGCGCGCGAGCGCCACCGGTCGGGAGGGTCGCCGATGAGGAGGTAGCGCCGTTCGTCCGCGGGGTAGTCCTCCAGCCAGCGCGGCTCGCGCGCCCGCAGCGCGTCGAGTGCCGCCATTCCGCTCAGCGGCGGGACCTGGCCCCACTGGGTCGCCAGTTTGTCGTCGATCCCCGCGTGGCCGGTCAGCTCCAGGCCGCCGTCGGGCCTGCGGGCGTAGATCAGGACGGCGTCCGCCGCCATGTCGGGGCCGAGATGCTCCAGCAGACATCCGGCGAGGTCGTGCGGGGTCGTCACCCGAACGAGGGCCTGGCCGAGGCGGGCCAGGGCCGCGGTGACGTCGTCCGGCACGGCCGAGGTCTCCAGGTCGCCCGCCCGGCCGGGGATCTCCGAGCCGCGGAACTCCCTGGCGGTGCCCGAGCCGGATGCCCTCGGCGCGAGCGTGCCGAGAGTGATCCAGCACTCCTCCAGCAGGGTGTGACGGCCGGCCTTGGCCCGCTGGAGCAGCTGTTCCCCCGCCGCGTCGGCGGCACAGCCGGTCAGCGCCATGACGGCGCCCTTGGCCCGTTCCACGACAGCGGAGGTGGCCGCCTGGTCGCGCAGCCGGTCCAGCTCGGCGCGCTGCCGGGCGACGATCTTGGCCAGTTCGACCAGGTCCGGTGCGGCACCGGGCTGCGCCGGCGTCACGGGCTCGCTCGTCACGCGTCGAGCATTGCACACCTGGCCCGGATCGCAGACCGACTTGTACGCACGGGATGATCCCCGTTCCCCGAGGTCCCCCGGGTCGCATCCGCCTCACGGGGAACCGCTCACCGTCCGCCGCGCGGATACAGCCACAGCCGGAACAGCCGGCTGAGCCGCGGCATCACGAGGTAGGTCAGCAGCGGAAGCAGCACCAGCGGGAAGACGGCCGCCCGCAGAGGCAGCGGCCAGCCGGTGGTGTGCGGCGTCACCAGCCACTGGATGAGCAGGGTGAACGGGTAGGCGCCGAGGAAGGTGGTGAGGACCATCTTCCACCGGGGCGGGGCGTGCACGGTGGTGCCCGGCAGGCTGAACCAGGTCTCCATCCCGGTCGTCGACTGGCGCTCGCTGCTGACCTCGGTCGCGATGTCCTCGATCTGCCGGTGCCAGTGCGCCCGCTCCTCGGACTCCAGCCAGGCGGCGAGCCGGTGTGAATCGGACCAGCGCAGCACCGCGTGGTAGCGGTGGCCGTCCTCGGGCGTCAGCCAGGAGACGCCCTCGTTGCCGGGGAACTGCCGTGCGCAGCGGGTGATGCCGTGCGTCCACTCCTCGAACCGCTGCTCCCGGCCGGGGCGCACCTGCCAGGTCAGGACCGTGGTCACCGGCTCACCGCGCCGGGCTGTCGTGGTGCTCATTCCCCCACGTGTGCCACGCCCGGCGCCGGTCATGCCCGGCGGCTCACGGCTGGCGGTTCGCCTCGACCAGGGCCTGGGTGACCGCCCGGACGCTGCGGGCGATGTGCTGGAGCTGCATGACCTCGGCCGCGTACAGCTTGATCGTGTGCTCGATGACGCCCTCGTGCAGGCCCAGCCCGGGCAGGTCGGCGCGGGCGGTCTGCAGAGCGGTGCGGGCGACCCGGATCTCGTTCTGCACCTGGATCTGGGCATGCCGTGCGAGGAGGACGGGGTGGCGGACGAACACGGGGTATCCGGCGTAGCGCGTGGGCATCAGCTCGCGCAGCCACTTGGCCGCCGAGCGCTCCCAGTCGTAGCTCCCGGGGGTCTTGACCTGGCAGGGCCAGTCCGGGCTGATGCGCGTAGTCGTGAGGGGCATGATCATCGCTTCCGGGTGTGCGGCGTCGCGTGGGTGGACGACGGGTCGGGGCGGCCCCGGCCTAGGGGATGACCGGGGCCGCCACGGACACCCGGGACCCGGAGTGGGTAGGACCCGGCTCCACGGGTGCGGAACGGATCCGGAACTGCCGGGTCGCGATCCGTGAGCAGTATTTATATATGCCATCCGGTTTGCAAGGAGCATGAAAACATTCATGCGTGCTTTGTTGCGGATGGTCCCCATGTGGGATCCGCCGTGCGTCCGCTCAGTCCCTGAGGAAGAACTGGTGCTGGTCGGCGACCTGCTCGTACTCCTCGAGACGCGCCTGGGTCCGCTCCGGGTCCGCGTCGGTCATGGCCTGCAGCAGAGCCGAGCACATCACGCCCGGGGCGGCGTAGGAGTCGAAGACCAGCCGCGAGCCCGTCCCGATGGCGAAGACGACGTCGGCCTCGTCCGCCAGCGGCCCGAGCGCCAGATCGGTGATCAGGGCGACCTTGAGGCCGGCGCCCCGCGCGACCCGGACCGCCGTCAGGGTCTCCTGGGCGTGCCGCGGCATGGAGAACGCCAGCACCCACGTGCCGCCCGCTTCACGCGACTGCAGCAGCGCGTCGTAGGCGACGCTGCCGCCCCGCGTCACGAGGCGTACGTCCGGATGGATCCGGCGGGCGGCGTAGGCGAAGTACTCGGCGAGCGAGACGGAGATGCGCAGCCCGAGGACCGTCAGAGGGGCGGACGAGGACAGCTTGCGGCCGATGTCGATGACCAGGTTCGGGTCGGCCAGGTCGCGCCGGAGGTTCTCCAGGTTCTCGATCTCGGCATCGACCGCCGCCTGCAGCTCGTTGCCCCGCATTTCCTCGGCCGGGCCGACCGCGAGGGTGCCCAGCGCGATCGACTGCAGTTTCTCCCGCAGCGCCGGGTAACCGCTGAAACCGACCGCCGAGGCGAACCGCGTCACCGAGGGCTGGCTGACGCCGACCCGGTCCGCGAGTTCCGTGATCGACAGGAACGCCGCCTCGGTGATGTGCTCGATCAGGTACTGCGCGATACGCCGCTGCCCCGGGGACAGCCGGGGCCGGTCGAAGAGCGTCCTGAGCTGGGCAGACGGGGAGACCTCCGCTTCGGGGGCGGACTTCCCCGAGGTGATCGCGGATGCCTGTGCGCGTGCCTGCTGCGGCGATGGCAACGGTGCGCCTCCTTCGTCTCCCACGGACGTTCAACATAGCTCACGCACATGGTGACCAGGGCTTCTCCGGGCGGCATGAGCCGCCCCGCCGGGGGTTACCCGTACGCCGGGCGGGAACCCGCCGCCGCACACGACCGAGGAAGGAGCCGTTCGCCATGACCGTCCCGGAGGAGAGCCGGCCCAAGACGGAGACCACCGACGAACCGCTGGAACGTCGGGACGAGACCGCCACCCGCCCACCGGGCGCGACCGGCCGCACGATGCGCGAGGCGCTGGAGGAGGCCGAGGTTCGCCCCGACGACTACGACGACCGCTAGGGACACCCCCCGCACACGACCGAACCACGACGCTTCCGGCAGGAGTGACGGCATGAGCGCGCTGAGTGCGCTGGAACAGACCCTGGAGAACCGCTGGGACGCGCTGTGGGCGCGGCTCCTCGACAAGGAACCGGTCGAGGTCCTCGACGCCCTGCGGCGCGAGTGCGACGACAACGCCGTCGTGTGCCGCGAGGGCCGCGTCATGGTCCCCAACGCCTACGACGTGGAACTCCCCGACGACGTGCACGACCATCTGACCCGCACCGGCACCCACGTGGGGCAGGCGCTCACCGACCGCCTGTCCCGCCACGCGGAACGCCGCGGCTACGAGTTCGCCGGCCCGCTCGCCGTCCACGTGGCGAGGTGCCCCGACGTGCCCAACGGCCGCTACCGGGTGGCGAGCAGGGTCATGCAGCACGTGAGCGCGGACGGGTTCTTCTACGCGACGCACTGACGTACCCGCGCAACGGCACTCAGCGGCGGTACAGCGTGATCGAGTGCCCCACGTCATCGACGGGGCGGCTGCCGCCGATCAACTCGGCCAGCCGCCCCGTGGCCTTCGCGGCCGCCGAGTCCGACACGGCCAGCAGCCCCCGCACCTCACGCACCGGCACCCGCCGTGGATCCGACGCCTCGATGCCGTAGGAGGAGGGCACCCCGCCGCCCTTGTACACGAGCCACACCCGCTCACCCGGATACCGCTCCCGCAGCCGCTGCGCGAGCCGCCCGAGGTCCTGCCCCCAGTCCACGTTCGAGTCGTGCAGCCACTCCCGGGTCCTGCCCGGCCCCCCGAACGCCTCGTTGGAATAGGGCAGATAGAAGGGGTACGCCCGCACCGAACTCAGCGCGACGACCGCGACCAGCACCGCCACCCCCGAAGTCACCCACCGCGACCGCACCACGAGCACGCACCCCGCGGCCACCGCGAGGAACAGCGGCAGGACGAGGGCGTACCGCGTGCCGAAGTTCCGTGCCCCCTGCATGGCCGCACCCAGCAGCACCAGGGGGACGGCCAGCACATACGGTGCGGCAGGGCGCAGCCGCCGGACCGCCACGACGGCCGCGGCGCCCCCGGCCCACGAGGCGAGCATCCCCAGCGGCGTCTTCACGAGCAGCGCGGCCGGCAGGTAGTACCACCGTGAGCCGTCGTACAGCCGCCCGTACAGGAACCCCTGCCACGGACGGTTCTCCAGCCCGAACTGCATCCGCATCCCGTCGCGGTAGGCCTCCGGGAACGGCATCGTCTCCACCAGCAGCCCCCGCAGCCCGTGCACCACCGGCACGTGCTGCTCCGGGGCCCAGCGCAACCGCGGATCGACCACCAGATACGTGATCCACACGACGGCCACCGCGACCAGGACCAACCCGCCCGCGGCCGCGGCGGCCCTGCGCCGGCTGCCTCCCGGCGACCGCAGGACGGACACGGCGGCCAGCACCGTCAGCACCGGCACGGCGGGCAGCACGCTCATCTTCGTGGCCAGGGCCGCGCCGAGCGCGGTCCCCGCGAGCGGCACGTACAGCCGGGGCGCACGGCGCGCCCGCCACACCAGCCACGCCGCGGTCAGCACCAACCCGGCGGCCGGCATGTCCAGCGTGGCGAGCGAGCCGTGGGCGATGACGTCGGGGGAGAAGCAGTACAGCGCGAGTGCGGCCGACCCCGCGGCGGTCCCGGCCAGTTCACGGGCGAAGGCGAAGACCACCAGCCCGAACGACAGGGTCAGCGCGATCACCGGAAGGCGGGCCCACAGCATCAGCCGCCAGGGGTCGTTGCCCGACCCGTACAGCAGATGCCGGCCCCACCGCCCCTGGTCCCCGGTGAAGCGGGGGCCGATGTGCGGATCCGCGAGGGCGACCCCCGCACCGATGACCAGCTTGCCCAGCGGCGGATGCTCGGGGTTGTGCCGCAGCCGGTGCTCGTGCACGTACTCCGCGGCCGCACCCACGTACACCGGTTCGTCGATCGTCGGGGTCTGCTGCACGGTGGTCGTCACCATCGCGAACGCCATCTGCGCGAGCAGTACCGCCACGAGGAGGACCACAGGGAGGCGTCTGCCCGGCCGGGGCGTGGCGTCGGCCCGTGCCGGGGGCGACAGCGACACGGGCCGCGGAACGGCGGGAGCGATCCGGAGGTCCCACATGGACCCACTCTGCATCAGCCCCCGCCGAAGAAAGCGCTACCTCCGCACGAGCCGCACCGACAGACCGTCAGCCGTGTAGAGGGGCACGGCCCGCAGTGTCCCCGAGTCCAGCTCGACCCGGTCGAACCGGCCGCGCAGCTGCAAGGCCGACAGCACGGGAACGGTCGTCCCCGCGACCGGCGGGCGGCCGGCGTCGAGGCGCAGCGACAGCACACTGCCCCGGCCCAGCAGCACCCGCCGGCCCACCGCCATCGCCGGGCCGCGGTCCTTGCGCAGCGCCAGGTCCAGCGTCGCGTCGCCCTCCTGGACGTACGAGCCGCGCACCCGCAGCACCCGGTCCGCGCGGAGTGTGCCGCCCGTGACGCGGACGTCGCCCTCGCCCAGGGCGTGCGGCGACGCGGCCACCAGGGTCCCCTCCTCCAGGGTGGTCCCGCCGTGGTAGCGGTTGTGGCCCGTCAGGGTGAGCGTGCCCGAACCGCGCTTGGTCAGGCCGCCGTCGCCGTCGATGTCGTTGCGCCAGCTGTCGGCCGCGTGGAAACCCCCGGCCGTCGCGTCCAGTGTCACGGTGACGTCCCGCTCGAAGGCCCCGTAGCCGTCGGCCGCGGCGAACAGGTTCAGCCGGCCCCACTGCTCGAAGCCGTCCAGCAGGACGTACCCGGAGGGCAGCGCGGTCGTCCGCAGCACCTCGCGCCGCTGGTCCGCCGCCAGGTACGGCAGCCGCGTCTCCAGCAGCACCTCCGCGCCCTTCGGCACCGTGAGCGGGTCCGTGCGGCCGCGGCGGGGCAGGATGTACGTCAGCCGGGGCCGGACCGCACGGGCGTTGGCGTCCCGGTCGGCGTAGGGGTCGGTGGCGGTGCCCGCCGAGTGCGCGTACGCGTACAGGGTGTCGGGTGTGGTGCCGGTCCTCTGAGTGAAGTAGTCCAGGGCCTGTGCGCGGGCGGCTGCCTTGAGGCCGGCGTTCGCCGGGTCCGCGAGGGTCGCGGCGGCCAGGGCGGTGGCCATGACCCGGCCGCCGAGCACGTCGACGGGTGAGTGCATGCCGGCGACGATCCGGGTGTGGGCGAGGTCCAGGGCGCGCGTCACCAGCTCCTGGAAGCGCTCCGGCACCGCGTACGCGTAGGCCAGCGACGCCAGGTGCAGGGCGTTGGTGTGGCCACTGGGGAAACCGCCGTCCTCGGCGGGCTTGTCGCCGCGCTGGCGCAGCAATTGCGGGGCGACGACGACCTTCGACTCGTACACCGGGAAGCCGAACTCGTCCGTATGGCCGGTGTCGACGACCTCGCTGTCCTCGTTCATCCGCCACGGGCGCGGGTACTGGTAGGCGAACTTGGCCGGGTTGCTGGAGGCCCAGTTGCCGCGCACGGTGTCCACCAGCCGCGCCACCTGGCCGAGTTCGGAGTCGTAGGAGCCCGCCCCCAGCGCGGAACCGGCCGGGGCGTCGGCGGGCACCGCGTCGTTCACCTTGGCCGGCGGTGTGCCCTCCGGAGCGTCGGTGATCGACGTGACCGCCTTGGCGCCCGACTTGTAGAGCGCGGCGAGCGGTCCGAGGCCGTCGATCATCGAATAGCTCTGGTGCTGGCGGTCGATGACGAAGGCCCGCTTCGCCTCCGCGTCGGTGCGCTCGGCGGTAATCCGCTCGCAGTAGCGCACGTTGGCGCGCAGGATCTCCGGCATCAGCGGTGTTCCGGTGTTCCAGTCGCCGGTCTTCCATATCTCGGCGAAGCCTCCCAGAGCCCGGACGACCGCGTTGGTCTCGGGGGTCTGGTTCGTCAGGAGGTTGGTCTTGTAGTCGTCGACGAACGCGGCGGGGGCGGTGGCGGCCTTGGCGTCCGCGGCGCCCAGCCACCCGGCGAAGGCCGGCGCGGCGACCAGGGCGGCCGAGCCGCCCAGGGATGTCCTGAGGAAACCCCTCCGGTTCAGGGTGGGGGAGTGGTGCCCGGCGGATGACGGCATGGACGTGCCTCTCTTCAGTTCTGCGGCGATGTGGCCGGGGAAGTCGTGCGATGAGTGCTGCAAAGGCCTGTCGCCCCCTCGGCGAGGGGTATGGGGCCGGGACCGGAACCGCTGGTGAACGGGCGACCCCGCCTCACAGGAGCGACCGCGCCAGCGCCACCGCGCCCTCGACCGGTGGCACCTCCAGGCGCCTGGCACGGGCCGTCGGCACCGTTTCGGCCAGGGCGGTGGCGAAGGCGTCGTACAGACCGGGCTGGGACAGCACCGTGCCGCCCGCGACGACCACGTCGTCGACGGTGACCCCACGGGCGGCGAGCCGGTAGACCAGCATGGCCAGCGCTCCTCCGGCCTCGTCGATCACGGCCCGGGCGAGCGCGGAGCCGGCGGCGGCCGCCGCGAAGACGACGGGAGCGTGCCGGCCCCACTCGGCGGAGACATCCGTGGCCCGCTCCAGGGCCGCGCCGAGCGCGGGCACTTCGGGCACGTCGAGCGAGGCGATGAGCCCGAGCGCGAGCGCGTCGGGCCGTTCCCCACGGTCGTGGGCGGCCCACACGGCCCGCGCCGCGTCCCGGACGAGACCGGCGGCGCCGCCCTCGTCGCCGAGGACCGCGCCCCAGCCGCCCACCTGGACGGCGCTGCCGTCGGGCAGCCGCCCCACCGCCACCGAACCGGTGCCGGCGACCAGGCCAACGCCCTTGTCCAGTCCGGCCGCGGGGACGAGGAGCTGCGCGTCGCCCACCACCAGGGCGGGCGCGTCGAAGTGCTGCCGGAGCGCGGCGCGTATCAGCTCGCACTGGCGGGGGGTCTCACAGGCATGCCCGCCGACGGCCACGGCGCGGGGCCGGGTGCCCGCCGGGAGCGAGTCGGTCACCAGCGAGGTCAGCCACCGGGCGGCGGCCGCCGGATCGTGCGGGCGCCAGCCGGCGCTCGCACGGACGTGGTCGGCCACGGGGGCGTCGCCAGCGAGCGCGCGCAGATGCGTCTTGGTACCACCCACGTCGATGCCGACCACAAGGGGCGCGAAGTCCTGCACGGAACCTCTTTCGTCGTTGCGCTGTGCTGCGACGGCGGGCGAACCGTGCCTGGATGAGGGGCAGTCGAGGAATCAGGGAAGCCCCGGGACGGGCTTCTGGCGGAGCACGGCAGGCGAGTACCGTGACGTTCGTTAGGAAGTTAACTAACGAAGTACAGTGCGTCAAGAGCAATCCCTTCGCCGCCTCCCGTGGAGACGACCCGAGACGATCCGAGACGATCGATCCGGGGGTGCGGCCCGTCACCCGTTGGGGGAACCGTTGGAACCTGACGTGGCAAGAGCCCCCCGTCTGACCGAGAGCGCCGGAGCGGTGTTCGCCGTCCTGGCCGCCGCCGGCCGCGCGACCCGTCCACAGCTCGCGAGCCTCGCGGGCCTGTCCAAACCGACGGTGTCCTCGGCCGTCGCGGAACTGGAGGGCGCCCGGCTCGCCGCCCACTCCGGCACGGCCTCCAGCGGCACGGGACGCAACGCCGCCGTCTACCGCCTCGGGCCGGCCGCGGGGGCCGTGCTCGCCGTCGACCTCGGCCCGGCCGTCACCCGCGTCCGGGGCTGCGCCCTGGACGGCACGCTGCTCGCCGACGCCGCCGGCTCCCGGGCGGACGCCGCCGGCGTCGTGCGCGAGGCGCTCGGCGCCCTGCCCGCCGACGCCCCGCTGCGGACCATCGTCGTCGCCGTCGGCGACGTCACCGCGCCGCGCGCGCAGGGCACCGGTGTGCGTCCGGCGACCGCCAAGGCCGGTCCCGTGTTCGACGCCGTGGCCGTCGCACTGCCGCCGGGCGTCCCCGTCCACCTCGAGAACAACGTCAACTGCGCCGCCCTCGCCGAACTGCACGAAGGGGCCGCCCGGGGCCGGAACACCTTCGGCTACCTGCGCATCGGCGTCGGCATCGGCCTCGGCATCGTCGTCGGCGGTCAGGTGCTGCGCGGAGCGAACGGCGCCGCAGGGGAGCTGGCCCGGCTGCCCTACCCGTGGGACGACGGCCGGGAGCCCCGCCATGAAGCCCTGGAGGAGTACATGGGCGCGCAATCCCTGCTGCGACGAGCGGCCCGGGCCTGGCCGGAGGATGACGGGCCGTGCCCGGCCACCGCCGAGGAGCTCTTCGCCCTCGCCGAGCAGGGCCGTGCCGCCGCCCGTGCCGTCGTCGACCGCCATGCCGTGGACGTGGGCCGGCTGGCCGCCGCCGTGACCGCCGTACTGGACCCGGGGCTGGTCGTGCTGGGCGGCAGCACCGGCGCGTACCCACGGCTCCTGCACGGGGTCCGTGCCGAGCTCGCCCGGCTGAGCTGGCCCACCGAAGTCGTCAGCAGCACGGTCGGCGATCTCGGCACCGTCGTGGGGGCCGCCCGACTGGCGGTTTCCCGAGGAGTCCAAACCGTGACCCAGGTCGCGGGGACGAAGGATTGACGGCTTCCAACTCGATCTGCCAATGTCCGGACAAGCGCTTTCTGAGTCGGCCGGGACGCCGACTCCGGGTGAGCCTCCCGCCCGTACGCGAAGTACGGCAGACGCACGAGGGCGTGCTTGTGCGACGCCGGCCGACATGGCCGGGGACCCCACCCGTCAAGGCGACGCGGCCGGGCGAGGCCGTGCCCCCGGAAAGCGAAATCTCCTTCAAAATGCACCCGTGCCGCCTCGGCTGGCGCCGTGCTTCTTCCGCTACGAAGAAAAGGGATCGAAGATGATCAGTGTGGGTGTGCGGCGCTCCCGCCGACTCGGCCGCGGCGGTATACGCCGCGTGGTTCCCCTCGCTGCCGTGGCCACGGCAGGTGCTCTTCTGCTCTCCGCCTGCGGGTCGGGGTCCGACTCGGGCGGTACCTCCAAGTCGCTGACGTTCTGGATCTCCACGGTTCCGGGCCAGGACGCGGGCTGGAAGAAGATGGTGTCGCAGTACAAGAAGGACACCGGTGTCACCGTCAAGCTCGTCAACATCCCCTACGACGGGTACCCGACGAAGTTGCACAACGCCGCCCAGGCGAACTCCCTGCCCGATGTGGCGGCCGTGCCGGCGCTGGACCCGATCTGGTCGAGCAAGCTGATCGACCTCAGCTCCATCGCCGACAAGAAGAGCAACAAGATCAACGCCAACTTCCTCGCCAAGGACTCGTCCGGGAAGGTGCTGTCCATCCCCTCGGACGTCACCGCGTCGGGCATGTTCATCAACAAGACGCTGTTCAAGAAGGCCGGCGTCCCCTTCCCGACCTCGCCGCAGAAGACCTGGACCTGGACCGAGTTCATCAAGGCGGCGAACAAGGTCCGTGAGAAGACCGGCGCCAAGTACTCCCTGACCTTCGACCAGTCGCCGTCCCGGCTGCGCGCCATGGTGTACGAGATGGGCGGGAAGTACGTCCACGCGGACTCCTCCGGCAAGTTCTCGGTGGACGCGGCGACCAAGAAGGCCGTGAACACCTTCGTCGGATGGAACGACAACAAGACCATGCCGAAGTCGGTGTGGACCAGCGGCGCCGACCCGTCCGCCATGTTCCAGAGCGGTGACGTGGTCGCCTACTGGTCCGGCGTGTGGCAGGTCGCCGCCTTCTCCGAGAGCATCAAGAAGTTCGACTGGGCCAGCGTCCCCACTCCCGCACAGCCGGTGCAGGCCAGCGACGTCAACAGCGGCGGCATGATGGTCGGCTTCAACAACAACGCTGACGCGGCCACCGCCGCGCAGAAGTTCCTGTCCTGGATCTACGAGCCGGACAACTACCGCGTGCTGTGCGAGGCCTCCGGGTTCCTGCCGGTCGAGAACGGTCTGAACCCGAAGTACCCCTTCACCTCCGAGGCGGCGCAGGCGGCGTTCAAGCTGTACAACGAGTCGATCCCGCTCTACGCCCCTATCTCCGGCTACTTCAACGGCGCGCAGACGAAGTGGGTGCTGAAGGGCAAGAGCCTCACCGAGGACCCGACCAAGACGGAGCTCGGCAAGGCGATCAACGGCCAGCAGTCGCCCGACAAGGCCCTGGAGAACATCGTGGCCGGCTACAACCAGCAGGTCGGCGGCGGATCGTAGGCCGCGGGGGCCGGGCGGCGGGCGTGCGACACCGCCGCCGCCCGGCCCTGGACGCGCCCCGCGCTCCTCGGGCTCATGGTGTGAGCCCACCTGCAACCCCTTCCACCAGCACGGAGTCAGGAAGATGACAAAACGCGCCTCGGACGTGTCCGCGAGCCCGCCCAGGAGACGCAGTAAGTACACCCTTGCGCCGCTCGTCCTCATCGCGGCCAACGTCGTGCTCTTCGCGCTGTTCTTCGTCTGGCCGGCGGTGATCGGGCTCCTCTACTCCTTCACGAACTACACGGGCGTGGGGGTGTTCCAGTGGGTCGGGCTGGGCAACTACCGGAACCTGTTCGGGGACTCGACGTTCTACGACGCGCTGAGCCGGACGCTGCTGTACACCGTCCTCTTCGTCCCGCTGAACTTCGCGCTCTCGCTGCTCGCCGCCAACCTGGTGGTGAACAAGCACGCCAAGGGCTCGTCGATCGCCCGCGTCATCTTCTTCATCCCGTGGCTGCTGTCGCCCATCGTCGTCGGTGTCCTGTGGCGGTGGCTGTTCGGCGAGAACTTCGGACTGGTCAACTACGTCATCGAGAAGCTCGGCGGCGGCGCCGTGCCCTGGCAGTCGAACGCGGACCTGTCGCTGCTGGTGGTCGTGATGGCGGCGGCCTGGGCGTGGACGGGTTTCACGATGCTGCTGTTCATCGCGGCGATCAAGAACGTCCCGGTGTCGTACTACGAGGCGGCCGAGCTCGACGGCGCCGGTCCGTGGCGCAAGTTCATCAGCATCACGCTGCCGAGCATCGCACCCACCTCCTTCATCGTCATCCTGCTCAACACGATCAACGCGATGAAGGAATACCCGGTGTTCGTCGCCCTCAACAACGGCGGACCCGGAACGTCGAACAACCTGCTGGTCCAGTACATCTACGAGACCGGCTTCAAACGGGGCCAGATCGGCTATGCGAGCGCCGCGTCGTTCGTGCTCATGCTCATCCTGATGGCCGTCGCGATCGTCCAGCTGATCGTCAACCGGCGGGTGGAGAACCGATGACAACCACAGACATGCCACGCCCGCTCGACGCCGATGCCAAACAGCCCGTCTCCGGGAAGCGGCCCCGCCACGCGGGCACCCGCGGGCTCCGGCGGGCGGTGCCCGCGACGACACTGCTGTGGATCCTGGCGTGCCTGTACGGTCTGCCCGTGCTGTGGTTCGTCCTCAGCTCACTCAAGCCGTCCAGTGACCTGTTCTCGTATCCGCTCACGCTGGTCCCGCACAACCCCACCCTGTCGGGATTCAAGGCCGCGTGGGACAGCGCGAACTTCTCCCAGTACTTCATCAACACGGCCATCGTGTGTGTGATCACGACGATTCTCACGGTGGGTGTCAGCTGCTGCACCGGGTACGCGCTGGCCAAGTACGACAACAGGTGGCTCAAGGTCTTCTTCATCTGCATCCTGGCCACCACGATGCTGCCGTCCGAGGTCATGCTCGCCCCGGAGTTCCTGGTGGTCCGCAACCTCGGCCTCTACAACTCGTTCGCCGGCATCATCCTCCCGGCCGTGCTCACCGCGACCGGATGCTTCATGTTCCGCCAGTTCTTCCTGACGGTTCCCGACGAACTCGTGGAGGCCGCGCGCATCGACGGCGCCCGCGAACTGTCGATCTTCCTGCGGATCATGGTGCCGCTTTCCCGGCCCATCATGCTGACCCTCGCCATCCTGTCCTTCCAGTGGCGCTGGAACGACTACATCTGGCCGCTGCTGATGCTCAACGACCCCAGCAAGTTCACCGTGCAGATCGGCATCCAAAGCATCGTCGGCGCGCAGAACATCAACTGGTCGGTACTGCTGGGCGCATCGGTCATCTCCATGATCCCCCTGATCGCCATCTTCCTGGTCTTCCAGCGCTACGTCATGGGCGCCGACATCAACGCCGGACTGAAGGACTGACCTTGCCCACCCCGCTCGACCACGAGTTTCTCCGTGCGGTGGCCGGTGCCGCCGACCGGGAGGCCGCCCCGCTGGCGGCCACGCCCGACGCGGAACCCGCAGGCGTGGCCCACCGCACCCTGGCACGCCGGGTGAAGACGCTGATCGCGGCCTACCGGTCCCCGGAGTCGGCACTGCACGGCAGCGCACGGGCCGTCGCCGCCGCGACGACCCATCTGCGCGCCCTGCGGGCCGCGCAGACGTCCACCGGCCTGTTCGCCGGCGGTGACAACGTGCAGTCCCCGCCGGACTCCGCGTTCACCGTCAACGACGTCTGCGACGCGCACGTGCTGGCCGCCGGCGCGGGGCCGGAACTGCGCGACGTCACGGCCGCGCTCGCCGGGATCGCCCGCGCCGCCTCGGGCAGTCTGCTAACCGGCGGCGTGCACACCCCCAACCACCGCTGGGAGCTGTGCGCGGCGCTGGCTCGGCTGCACCGGTCGTTCCCCGACGACCGGCTCCGCGCCCGCGTCGAGGAGTGGCTCTCCGAGGGCGTCGACATCGACGCGGAGGGCCTGTACTCGGAGCGGAGCGCCAACTACGCGGCCCACGTGTCCAACCCGTCGCTGCTGCTGCTGGCCGACGTGCTCGACCGCGCCGACCTGCGGGACGCCGTGGAACGCAATCTCGCCGCGACCCTGGACCTCATCAGCCCGGACGGCATGGTGGAGACCGTGCTCTCCCGACGGCAGGACCAGAACCGGCCGTTTCCGCCGGCGCCCTACCTGCCGCACTATCGGCTGCTCGCGATCCGCACCGGCCGGGGCGACTTCAGCCGGGCCGCGCTGCTGGCGGCGGCCGGCGGCATCGACGACCCCGACCTGCTCGCCGGGACCCTCCTCACTCCCGACCTGTGCCGGCCGCTGCCGGCTCCGGCCGCGCAGACACTGCCCCGCGAGCGCTACCTCACCACCGCGCGCCTCGCCGTACGCGCCTCGGCCACCGCGCACACGGTGGTGTACGGCGGCTCCGACGTGCCGCAGCACCGGCGCATCCGCTCGGGCCTCGCCTGCAATCCCACCTTCATGCGTCTGTTCGCCGGCGACGCCGTCCTGGACGCGGTCCGTCTCTCGCGTGGATTCTTCGACCTCGGTCCGTTCCGCGCCGCCGAGGTGCAGCGGCCCGCCGAGCACCGGTACCGGCTGACCGAGACCCTCACGGCCGCCTACTACCAGCCTCTGCCCCCGGACCTGCGGCGGGACGACGCCGCCTACCGCGTGGCGGACGAGGGACGCTTCTCGGCCGCGATGTCCTTCGCGGACCGGCCCCGGGACGAGGTCTCCCACACCACCCGTGTCGAGGTGGACCTGCGGGAGGACGGCGCCGACCTGCGGATCGACCTCAGTGGACCACGGGTGCCCTGGGCCCTCGAACTGACCTTCCGCCCGGGTGGTGTGCCCGAGGGCGCCGCACCGCTCGGCGACGGGCGCTGGTGCCTGACGACGGGGCCGATGACCTACCGGGTCGGTGACGACGAGATCAGGATCGAGGCCGGCGTCGAGGCGGGCGAACCGCTGGCCGGACCGGACCGGAGCGACCTGCTGGGGTACGACCCGGGACAGGACTACACCGTCGTGGGCGGTACCGACGCGACGACGGGGAACCGCGTCTACCTCGGCGGGCACGGCCCGCAGACGCTGACCCTCGCACTGCGCGCCCACCGGTCCGCACCGGCCGGGTGACGCGGACGACCCACGCCGTGGCCCCCTCCGACGGGGGGCCACGGGGACGTCTGCGGGGTGGTCAAGGAAGCAGGCACGGCATCGCCGACTCCGGTACCAGCAGGTCCGCCCGCTCCCGGGTCGTCGCGACCAGCTCGGCGTTGCGCTCGTCCGAGCGGGACACCCACACCACGGCCTCCTCGTGCGTCTTGCCGAACCGCTCATGGCGGGCGACCAGGCGGCGGACGCGCTCGCGCTCGGGCAGCTCGCAGAACCACACCTCGTCGAGGAGGGGGCGCACACGGGACCAGGAACCGGTGTGCAGGAGCAGGTAGTTGCCCTCGGTGACGATCAGCCGGGCGCTCGGGTGCACCGGGATGGCCCCCGCGATCGGTTGTTCGAGGACTCGTTCGAAGCCGGGCGCGTAGACGACGTCGTCGCCGGGCTCGTCGCGCAGCCGCCGCAACAGGGCCGCGTACCCCGCCGCGTCGAACGTGTCGGGTGCTCCCTTGCGGCTCCGGCGGCCGAGGCGTTCCAGTTCGGCGTCGGCGAGGTGGAAGCCGTCCATGGGGACGTGCGCGACCCAGGGGGCACCCGTGCCGTTCAACTCCCGCACCAGGTGCTGAGCGAGCGTGGACTTGCCCGCGCCGGGGCTGCCCGCGATCCCGAGGATCGCACGGCCGCCGTCCCGGGGGAGGGCCCGGGCGCGGTGGAGGAGGTCGTCGAAGGTGAGCGGCACACGGAGAGTCTGTCACCCGGGCCGGGCTCGAACACCGGACGTGCCGCCTCTTCGCGCCCCCGGCGTGTGGCGTGCGCCACTCACTGGAACATCCCCGCAGGGGGAACCGGTCCTGTATGACGCAGCTCGGTCTTCCCGAAAGCATCCACGCCTGTCTGTTCGACCTCGACGGCGTCGTCACCAAGACGGCCGTCGTGCACGCCGCCGCCTGGAAGGAGATGTTCGACGCCTTCCTGCGCGAGCGCGACGGCGCGGACTTCCGCCCGTTCGACGCGGCGGACTACGACGAGTACGTCGACGGGCGCCCACGCGCGGACGGCGTGCGCACGTTCCTCGCCTCCCGCGGCATCGACCTGCCCGACGGCGACCCCGACGACCCCCCGGGGGCCGAGACCGTGCACGGCCTCGGCAACCGCAAGAACGAGCTGGTCCTCGAGAAGATCCGGACCGACGGCGTCGAGGCCTACGACGGCACCCTGCGCTATCTGGAGGCCGTCCGCGCCCACGGACTGAGCACCGCGATCGTCTCCTCCAGCGCCAACTGCCGTGACGTGCTCCGCTCGATCGGCGCCGAGCACTTCTTCGACGTCCGCATCGACGGCCTCGTCGCCGCCGAGCGCAAGCTGCCCGGCAAGCCGCACCCCGACACGTTCCTGGCCGCCGCCGAGGACCTCGGCGTCGAGCCCTCCGAAGCCGCCGTCTTCGAGGACGCCCTGGCCGGCATGGACGCGGGCCGCGCGGGGCGGTTCGGATACGTCGTCGGAGTCGACCGGGTCGGGCAGACCGACGCGCTCTACCGGCACGGCGCCGACATCGTCGTGCAGGACCTCGCCGAACTGGGGGACGCGCAGTGATCACACAGCGGGCGTACGACGTCGAGCCCTGGACCGTACGCGAGACGGAGCTCAACCTCGACGTCCTGGCGCAGAGCGAGTCCGTCTTCGCCCTGTCCAACGGGCACGTCGGCTGGCGCGGCAACCTCGACGAGGGCGAACCCCACGGACTGCCCGGCTCCTACCTCAACGGCGTCCACGAACTGCACCCGCTGCCGTACGCCGAGGCCGGCTACGGCTACCCCGAGTCCGGTCAGACCTCCATCAACGTCACCAACGGCAAGGTGCTGCGCCTGCTGGTCGACGACGAGCCGTTCGACCTGCGCTACGGTCGGCTCGTCACCCACGAGCGCACACTCGATCTGCGGCGGGGCGTGCTGGAGCGGGTCTGCGAATGGACCAGCCCGGCCGGCTCGACCGTCCGGGTGCGCTCCACCCGGCTGGTGTCCCTCACCCAGCGCGCGATAGCCGCCGTGGCGTACGAGGTGGAACCGGTCGACAGCCGGACCCGCGTGGTCGTCCAGTCGGAACTCGTCGCGAACGAGAGCCTGCCCGAGCCGGACGGCGACCCGCGTGCCGCCAAGGCGCTGAAGTCGCCGCTGGAGCCGGAGGAGGACGTCGCCGAGGGCGGCAGGCTGCGGCTGGTCCACCGCACCCGCCGGAGCGGACTCAGGGTCGCCGTGGCCGCCGACCACACCGTCTCCGGTCCCGAACGGACCACCACCAGCAGCGAGAGCAACGTGGACGTGGCGCGGCTGACCGTCACCTCCGTCCTGGAACCGGGGGAGCGGCTGCGCGTCGAGAAGCTGGTCGCGCACGGCTGGTCCGGCGTCCGCTCCCGGCCCGCGATGAGCGACCAGGTCGAGGCGGCCCTCGCCGCGGCCGGGCACAGCGGATGGCAGGGACTCCTCGAGGACCAGAAGGCGTACCTCGACGACTTCTGGGAGCGCGCCGACGTCGAGATCGACGGCGACGAGGAGATCCAGCAGGCCGTCCGCTTCGCCCTCTTCCATGTCCTCCAGGCCGGTGCCCGGGCCGAACAGCGCGCCGTCCCCGCCAAGGGACTCACCGGATCCGGCTACGACGGCCACGCCTTCTGGGACACCGAGGCGTTCGTCCTGCCGCTGCTGACGTACACCGCGCCGAAGGCCGCCGCCGAGGCCCTGCGCTGGCGCCTCGACACCCTGCCCGCCGCCCGGGAACGCGCGAGGCAACTGGGCCTGCGCGGGGCCGCGTTCCCCTGGCGCACCATCGAGGGCTCGGAGGGCTCCGCCTACTGGCCGGCCGGCACGGCGGCCTTCCACGTGGGCGCCGACATCGCCGACGCCGTCGTCCGGTACGTGGCCGTCACCGGCGACGAGACCTTCGAACGCGAGGTCGGCGTGGAGCTGCTGGTGGAGACCGCCCGTCTGTGGCGCTCCCTCGGGCACCACGACGACCGGGGCGTCTTCCACATCGACGGCGTCACCGGACCCGACGAGTACAGCGCCATCGCCGACGACAACACGTACACCAACCTCATGGCCCGGGCGAACCTGCTGGCCGCCGCCGACGCCTGCAAACGCCACCCCGACGAGGCCGCGCGGCTCGGCGCCGACGACGAGGAGACGGCCGCCTGGCGGGCCGCCGCCGAAGCCATGAACGTCCCCTACAACGACGAACTCGGCGTACACGAACAGCACTCGGGCTTCACCCGCCACCAGCGCTGGGACTTCGACCGCACCGGCCCGGACCAGTACCCCCTGATGCTGCACTTCCCCTACTTCGACCTGTACCGCAAGCAGGTCGTCAAGCAGGCGGACCTGGTGCTGGCGATGTACACCTGCGGCGCCTTCTTCGAGGAGTACTTCGACGAGGAGCAGATCGCCCGCAACTTCGCCTACTACGAGCCGCTGACCGTCCGCGACTCCTCCCTGTCCGCCTGCGTCCAGGCCGTCATGGCCGCCCGGTCCGGCCATCTCGACCTGGCCGCCGACTACACGGCGGAGGCCGCGCTGATGGACCTCGGCGACCTGGAGCACAACACCCGGGACGGACTGCACATCGCCTCGCTGGCCGGCACCTGGATGGCGCTGGTCGCCGGGTTCGGCGGCATGCGCTGCAGCGACGGGTCCCTGCGGTTCGCGCCCCGCCTCCCCGGGCGCTACCGCCGGCTCGCCTTCACGGTGGGCTTCCTCGGCCGGTGCCTGCGCGTGGAGGTGACCCCCGATTCGGCCACGTACACCCTGAACTCCGGCCAGCCCCTGACCCTCCATCACCACGGGAGCGAACTGACGGTGAGCGAGGACGCCCCCGTCAGCCGGCCCGTCCCCGAACTGACCCACCGTCCGGCCCCGAGCCAGCCCCCGCACCGCGCCCCGCACACCCGCTGACCTCGCCCGCGGGTCAGCCACTTGACCGGGCCCCGAGCCGGCCCCCGCTGACCCGCGTCCGCGGGTCAGGCAGTTGGCCCAGTTCCGCCCTGCACGCCCCGGCCCCGCGGGTTAGCTTGATCGGGATTTCCGATCATCGGGGAAGGGGCGGAACATGCCCGACGGCGCCAACGCCATCCTCGTGCGAAGGCGACGACGCGACCAGGCGGCCGCGCCGCGTGCCCCCCGCGGGGCCCGCGGCGCGCCGTCCCTCGCTGCCCTGGCCGCCGTCTTCGTCCTCGCGCAGCTCGTCCTCGTCCGGCCCGTCCTGGGCCTGGGCTGGGACGAGATCGTTTACGTCAGCCAGGTCACCTCGCACCACCCCGCGGCCTTCTTCAGCGCCCCCCGCTCCCGCGGCGTCTCGCTGCTTGTCGCGCCGGTCGCGTCCTGGTCGGCGTCCGTCCCGCTGCTGCGCGTCTACCTGGCCCTGCTGTCCGGCCTCGCCCTCTACCTGGCCCTGCGCGCCTGGCGGGGGCTGTTCCCGCCCCGCGTCCTGATCGTCGGCGGGGCCCTCTTCGCCTCCCTGTGGATGACCCTCTTCTACGGTCCGCAGGCGATGCCCAACTACTGGGTCGCGATCGGCGCCCTGATCAGCGTCGGCTGCTTCCTGCGGGTACGGGCGGAGCGCTCCTCCCCGGCTCTCCTGGGGGGCCTCGCGGCGGGCGCCGCGCTCATGGCGTGGATGCGTCCCACCGACGCGGTGTACGTGGCCGTGCCGCTGCTCGTCCTCGCTCTGGTGCGCCGCAGCCCCCGGCTCCTCCTCGTGCTCGCGGCGGGGCTCGCGGCGGGCGCCGTCCCGTGGGTGATCGAGGCGTACCTCGACCACGGTGGTCCGGTCGCGCGGCTGGCGGAGGCCTCGCGGATCCAGGGCGGACTGGGCTGGCAGATCGCCGTCGACGACCAGCTGCGCAGCCTGGGCGGGCGGGCCCTGTGCCGGCCGTGCACGGGTTCGATGCCCAGCCCCCTGGTCACCGTGTGGTGGTTCGCCCTGCCCGTCCTGGCCGGACTCGCGCTGGTCGTCGCGGCCCGGGCCCGGCGTCCGGAGCGGACACTGGTCCCGCTGGCCTGTGCGACCACCGCAGCGGTGCCGTATCTCTTCATGATCGGCTACGCGGCACCGCGCTTCCTCCAGCCGGCCTACGCGCTGCTCGCGATCCCGGTCGCCGACGCGCTGTGGCACCTGGCCAGAAGGCCCGGCGGAGCGTGGCGCCCGGTGGCCGCCCCGCTCGTCGCGCTCGCCCTGGCCGGGCACCTCGCGGCACAGCTCGCCGTGCTGGACGGTGCAGTGTCCCGCAACACCGACAGCCGCCGCGACTGGGCCCGCACCGCGGACACCCTGCACCGGCTCGGCGTCCGCCCGCCCTGCCTGCTCACCGGCCACGAGGCCATCCCCCTCGCCTACTACACCGGCTGCTCCTCGGGGGCGACCTCCGGGAACAACGAGAACATGACGGTCGCCGGCGTGCTGCGCACCGCGGACCGTCTCCCGGTCGCCCACCTCGCGGCGGCCGGCGACACCCCGGCCCGCTACGCCCGTTCGTGGCCCGTCCACCGGATCTCGGACCTGGACGTCCGCGTCGCGCCGGGCCGCTGACACCACGGGTGGCGTTTCCCGCCCGCCCGGCTCAGGTAGGAGTCGGTTGACGGTCACGATCGAGGGGGGAACGGCATGGCGGCGAGCGGGCACGAGGGCAGGCTGGGGGAGGAGTTCTTCACACCGGGCTCCTCCTTCTCGGAGTTCCTGGCGGCCCACCGTCCCGGACTGCTGAGCACCCGGCGCGTCCTCCCGGACGGCGTCCGCGCCGAGGGCGCCCCCCACGGCACGACCGTGCTGGCCCTCACCTACCGGGACGGCGTGCTCATCGCGGGCGACCGGCGGGCGACGATGGGCAACCTCATCGCCCAGCGTGACCTGGAGAAGGTGCACCCGGCCGACGACCACTGCGCGGTGGCCTTCGCGGGCACCGTCGGGCTCGCGGTGGACATGGTGAAGCTGTATCAGGTCGAGCTGGCGCACTTCGAGAAGATCGAGGGCGTCCCCATGACCCTCGCCGGGAAGGCGACCCGGCTCTCCACGATGATCCGAAACAACCTGGGCCAGGCCATGCAGGGTCTCGCGGTCGTCCCGCTGCTCGTCGGTTACGACCCCGCGGCGCCCGAGGGGGAGCGGGGCCGCATCTTCTCCTTCGACCTCGTCGGTGGGCGCTACGAGAAGTCCGGCTTCCACGCGGAGGGTTCCGGATCGCCGTACGCCCGGGGCGCGCTGAAGAAGCTGTACCGCCCCGGCATGTCCCGCCGCGAGGCGGCCCTGGCCGCACTGCATGCGCTGTACGACGCTGCCGACGACGATTCCGCGACGGGCGGCCCCGACCTCACCCGCCGCATCTACCCGATCGTCTCGGTCATCACCGAGGACGGCTTCGAGCGGCTCTCCGAGGCGGAGACGGAGGAGCTCAGCCGCGAGATGGTCGAGCGCCGCCGCACTCGGCCGGACGGACCGAACGCCGAGGTCTGACACCGGCTTGCCCCGCCGCCCGGCGGAGTTTTCGGTTCCATGGACAAGACCTGTCACGCGCTTTACTGCACATCACTTGCAGGTGCTGGAGGATGGCGAGAGGCTGTCATCGCAGCGGTCCCGTCCGGCAGAAAGACCTTCCCCCGATGACGGCCGCCCCTGAGTCCACTCCGCCCCTCCCCGCTCGGGCCCAGCGCACGGCCCGGCGCCGCGTCCCCAGCTCCATGACGCGGCGGGAGTGGACCAGGGTCCTGCTCATCGGGACGGTCGACCGGCCGGGCCGCTCCTGGCGGGCGCTCACGCCCCCGGCCGCAACTCCTTGCGCCACTTGGTGATCTGCTGCTCCGCATCGCCCGTGTACGACCAGGGAGCACGGGTCGCGCGGGGCCCCAGCATGCCCAGCAGGACACCCGCGATGTCCCGGGCGCCGGCGGAACAGGCCGCGTGGGCCAGGTAGTTGAAGTCGCGGAGTTCACCGGGCGCGATCCCGGTCTCCCGCCGGCCCATCACCCAGCGCTGCCAGGTCCGCCGCAGGTCACTCGCCGCACCGTCGTGGCTCCAGTGCTGTGAGAGACCGACGGCGGAGTGCCTGCCCCGGGCGGCGTCCAGGGCGAAGCGGTACTCCTCGACCCGGGCGTACTGCACCAGCACCGGCAGCGGACAGCCCGGTGGCGCCACTCCGGCCGCGTCCCGGGCGAAGTCGTACATCAGGCCGTGCGTGCCGTGCCAGCGCGCCGAGTAGTAGTGCAGCACCTGGAGGTGCCCCTCGACGCTGTACGGGTCCCGCCCGTGCAACTCGTCCCACCAGCGCCCCAGTTCCTGCCGGCGTACCCCCGTCGGGTACAGGCGCGCCACCGAGATCAGCGACACCCACGGCGTCGGGTCCTCCGGGTGCGCCTCCGCCGCCGTCAGGCAGGCCAGCACCGCCGCGTCCACGCGCTGCTGGTCGATCGGTACGCCCCGCCCCGCCGCAATGGCCACGTTGAAGGTGCGGGCGGTCTCCGTCGCCGCCCGCAGCACCAGCGCGTCGGCGCTGTGGGCGTCGGCCGAGAGCCAGGACTCCACCGTCGAACTGCCCGCGCACACCTGCGCGAGCTGCCGGATCCGGTGCCCCCGGGCCGTCCAGTCACGGCCGGTGGCGGCCAGCAGGTCCCGCAGCCCCTGCCAGCGGCCGATCACGACGTCCTGGCGGGCGGAGGTGAGGTCGCCGTCCCCGCAGTCGGGGTCGAAGTCGGGAGTGAAACCGCGTCTGAGCCCGCGTGCCATCGAACTCCTCCCTCAGAAGTCGGTGGACAGACCCTCGTGGACCCGGGCGCGCGCGTCCTGTTCGTCGGGGACGTAGTCCGTCTCGACCGCCCGCGAGGCGTCGAGCCTGGCGGGCCGGTAGTAGTCGCTGCCCTGCCTCCAGTACCAGAGCATCGGGAGCAGCCCGACCACGAGTCCGCCGATGCCGATCGAGATCGCGGTGCCGCTCAGCTCGCCCAGCGACTCCACGAAGACCCAGAACATGAACAAGGCGCCGCACAGCGGCCACAGGCCGCCGAAGAGGAAGTTGGCCGGGGACCTCAGCAGCGTTTTGCGGTACGCGACCACCACCGCGAGCCCCGCGAGGCCGTAGTAGACGGCGATCTGCAGACCGATCGCCGAGACGGCGTCGGAGAGGATGTCGCCCACCGACCCCAGGGCGTTGGAGGCGACGAACATTGCCAGCGCCACCGACCCGACCACCACGATCGCCACCCAGGGGGTGTTCCACCGCCGGTGCACCCTGCCCAGCGCCGACGGCATCGTGCGGTCCCGGCCCATCGCGAACAGCGAGCGCGTCACCTGGATCAGCGTCGTCTCCAGCGTGGCGATGGTGGACAGCATCACCGCCACGATCAGCAGCTTGCCGCCCCAGCCCGGCCAGATCTCCTCGCCGAGCACCGCCAGCACGTTCGCGTCGTTCTCCTCGATCTGCTTCGAGGACAGGATCACGTTCACCGCGACGGTGAACACTTCGAACAGCAGGAAGACGACGCCCACCCCGATCAGGCCCGCGAGCCCTGTCGTGCGGCGGCTGTTGCGGGTCTCCTCGCTGAGGTTGCTGGTGACGTCCCAGCCCCAGTAGTAGAACGCGGCGATGAGCGCGCCCGAGGCGAAGCCGGCCACTCCGTCGAAGTGCGAGAAGCCGAGCCAGGACCAGTCGAAGGCGCGGGCGTTGCCCGTGTGGAAGAGGGCCAGAATCGCGAACAGCGCCAGGATGACCAGCTCGACACCGGACATGATCAGCTGGGCGCGGACCGTGAGCCGGGCGCCACCGAGCACCACGCACAGCATGATGACGAACCAGGCCGCGCCGACCAGCGTCGACAGCGCGGTGTTCGCCGCGAGGCTTTCGTCGAAGAGGGCGAGCGTCATCGATCCGGCGGGCAGCGACCCGGCCACCATGAAGATCGTCGCCGAGATCACCAGCGCCCAGCCGCTGATGAAGCCCAGGAACGGGTGGAGCGTGCGCCCCACCCACGAGTAACTGGCGCCGGCGTTCACGTCGATCCGGCCGAGGTAGCTGAACGCCAGCGCGATGCCCAGCATGGGTATCGCGCAGTACAGCAGGGCGGCCGGACTCGCCAGTCCCACCGCGCCGACCAGGACGGCGGTGGTCGCGGCCAGCGAATACGCCGGTGCGCTGCCGGCGACCGCCATCACCACGGTGTCGAACGTGCTGAGGGCGTTGGCCTGCAGCCCTCTGCCCCTGCTGTAGCTCATGGATGCGCTGCTTTCACTTGTGCGCGACCGGAGGCGGGCAGGCCGTCCCGGCGGCGTGAGGGTGTGGGGTGGAGCGCGCCGCCGGGCGGAGGGAAGGGTGGCCCCGGCCTCGGCGGCGATGAACAAAGGGGTGGCGGATACCGTGCTGCCGCCGCGTCGGCAACCGGTCACACCGTGTGTGCGAGTGATGATAGTCCCGCTGCTTGAGCTTTCAAGATTGACTGGTGGGTAATGTCCTGCGCCGCCACGGGTTTTGCCCCTTGTCGGCCCGCGAGACGTTCGGGCCCCCTCCCGCCCGGGGCGCATCCGCCGAGGTTAGAGCCCGCGTAACGGGAAACGCGAGACGGACAGACGAGACGAACGAGCCGAGCAGCGGACAGGAAGGCAGGAGTGATGGGCACGGAACCGATGCGCCCCGAACCGATGGCGGACGACGCGTACCAGCCCACCGGTACCAACGAGGAGCAGGCGGACGCCGCGCCGCTGGACCTGCAGGACGCCGTCGACGAGCGGACCTACGACGACACGCTCGACGAGGGCTACTCCCCGCCGGAGAAGCCCCTGGGCGTCACCAAGCGCGGCACCACCGCGGCCGAGCAGCACGAGGGCGAGACCCTCGACGAACGGCTGGCCCAGGAGGTCCCCGACGTGTCCGCGGAGCCGGGCGGGGACGGCGTGGGGGACACCCCCGACAGCGACGGCGAACCGGTGGACCCCGAGGCGGGCACCGCCCGTGCCGGCCGCCTGGTCGCCCCCGACGAGGGCGCCCACGCCGACATCACGAAGGAGACCGTCGCGTCCGACGTCGGCATCGACGGCGGAGCGGCCGGCGCCGAGGAGGCGGCCGTGCACGTGGTGGAGGACGACGACGCACTGCCCGGGGACGACAGCAGGTCGTGACCCGCCCGCCGGGCCGGACGGCGAAACCGAACCGGCAGGCATGAGACCACCGGGCCCGGATGCCTCCGCGCCGGGCCGGTGGCCTTGCGCACGCGGAGATGAGGCCACCGGACCCGGACGCGTCCGCGCCGGGCCGGTGGCCTTGCGCACGCGGAGATGAGGCCACCGGGCCCGGATGCTGCCGCGCCGGGCCGGTGGCCTTGCGCACGCGGAGATGAGGCCACCGGACCCGGACGCGTCCGCGCCGGGCCGGTGGCCTTTGCGGGCACGCCCTGACGGCTCGGCCGGGGCGGTGCCGCGGGCGGTTAGGGCAGCAGCTTCTCGAGCGCGGCGGGTCCCTCCGCCGCCAGCTTGCGCTTCGCCCACTCGATGCTGTGCGGGGTGATGTCCTTGCCCGAGGCGAGGACGAGGTCCTCCGGCGACACCTCGGTGCCGGTGCGGGCGTGGAGCAGGCGGTCCGGGGTGGCGCGGTCCTCGGGCGGCCGGGACGCGGCGGGCTCTGACGTCGACATGTTCTCTGCTCCTAGGGTCCGGATCTCTGGGGCGGCCCCGGTGCTGAAAAAAGGGTCCGCTATCACCATTCCCCCCGGGAGCGCGGCGTGCATCCGGAGAGCGCGTACGGTCGCCGCCGGCCGCTGCCCTCAGGCCCCGTCCCGCGGCGCGAGCACCAGCATCGTGACGTCGTCCTGTACGTCCGGGCAGTGCCGGGCGAGGTCGGTCCAGACCCCCTCGGCCAGTGCGACCGGGTCCTCGGCGGCCAGGCCCGGCAGTCGCTCCACCAGGGGGTAGAAGATCCCCTGCGCGTCCCGGGCTTCGGTCACCCCGTCGGAGGCGAGGAAGAGCCGGTCACCGGCCCGCAGGGCCACCGAGACGACCCGGGGCGGGGCCGCCTCGGACAGGCCCAGACCGAGCGGCGTGCACGGCTCGACGTCCAGCTCCACGACCCGGCCGTCCCGCAGCAGCAGCGGTCCGGCCTGCCCGCACGCCACGATCCGCACGACCCGGGCGTCGGCGGAGAAGTCGAGCAGCACCGCCGTCGCGAACAACTCGGCGTGCGGATCGCCCGCCGAGTCCACCGCCAGCCGCCGGTCGAGCCGGGCCGCCACCGCCTCCGGGTCCGGCTGGTCCAGCACCGCCTCCCGGAACGCCCCCAGCAGCGACGCGACCGTGGCCACGGCCGACAGCCCGTGCCCCTGCACATCGCCCATGACCGCCCGCACCCCGTACGGGCCCGCCCGTACGTCGAAGAAGTCGCCGCCGACCAGCGTCCCGCGCTGCGCGGCCCGGTACAGCCCCGCGCACCGCACCGGTCCGACCCGGTCCGGCAGCGGCGGCACCACGGCCCGCTGCGCGACCTCCGCGACGGCCCGCTCGGTGACCAGCTGCGCGTCCCGCCGGGAACGGACGAACGACAGCAGCACGCTCAGCACCGAGACGAAGCACACCGTCAGCAGGTCGGTACTGCCGGGATCGTCGAGGTTGAAGACGGGCACGGTCAGCACGACCACCACCAGGGCGCCGAGCACCGCCGTCGCCACCGGACCGTGCGCCAGCACGGCCAGCGGCGGGATCGCACCCAGCAGGAAACCGATGTCGAGCGGCTCCGGACTGATCAGCTCCGCCAGACAGACGCCCGCCAGCAGAGCCGACGGCAGCACCCGGGCCCAGACGGGCGGCGGTGCGCCGCGCAGCCAGCCCCGCCGCTCCGCGTCCCGGCGCGCCGGCCGGCCGTGCACACTGCTCACACCACCACGCTGCTACGCCCCGCCCCCCGCCGCACCCGGACCCGCACCGCCGCCCACGGCGAGGTCGTCACCCCGGAGGGAGCGGCAGGCTTCGGCCGGCCGCCCCTCAAGGGGCCTCGCCGGCCTGGCCGGAAACCGATGGACGGCCCGCCGAAGATCCCGTAGCGTTGGCGCGCCACGCCCCGACACCGGCAAGAGGAGGGCAGAGACGTGCAGTTCACACCGTTCCCGCGCTCCCTCCCCCCCGCCCCGGCGTGCCGCGACTGACCGACCGGGAGCGCTCCCAGCAGCTTGCGTCCCGAAGGACATCCCATGACCGACGTGGTCATCCGCGCGCTCGACTCGAGTGACGCCGCTCTTTTCGACACCCTGCCCGACCCGCTGGGCGCCCGTGAGAACCACCGGCACACCCGGCACCGCCCCGACTGGAAACGCGTGGCCCTGCGCGACGGCCGGGTCGTCGCCCGCGGCGCCTGGTGGGGCGGCCCCGACGACACCGAGCCCGTCAACCTCAACTGGTTCGACGTGGCCGAAGGTGAGGAGGAGGCGGGCGCCGCACTGCTGCGCTCCGCACCCCGGCAGGTCGAACTGGAACTGAACCTGCCCGCCGGCTGGCGCGACGACCCCGCCCTGCGCGCCGCCGCCGACATCCGCCGCACCGCCGCCCGCAAGGCGGGTTACCACCTCCTGGCCGAACGCTTCCTGTACCGCTGGACCCCCGACCACGGCCTGCCCGAGCGCCCCGGCCGCCTCGAGTTCCGCGCCGAACCCGACGACGCCGTGTTCTTCGACGCGCTGCGCCGCATCCACTCCGTCACCCGCGACGCGCACGCCCTCAAGGCCATCGAGCAGGGCGGAACCGAGCGGGCCGCCCAGGAGGAACTCGATTTCTTCCACTGGTGCCCGTCACCGCGCGAGTGGTGGCAGGTCGCGTACACCCCGCGGGGCGACCTGGCCGGCATCCACATCCCGGCCCACAACCCCTCCGGTCCCTGCATCGGCTTCATCGGCGTCGTTCCGGAACACCGCGGCCGCGGCTATGCCTTCGACCTCCTGGCCGAGTGCACCCACTTCCTCGTCGAGCAGGGTGCGCGGTTCGTCGCCGCCGCCACGGACCAGGGCAACGTCCCCATGGCGGCGAACTTCGCCAAGGCCGGCTACCCGGTGGTGAAGGAGCGGATCAATCTCGCCCCGGCCGGGTAACCGGGCCGCCCGCGCCCTCAGTGGTCCAGCACTTCCTGGACCGCCACCAGGATCTCCGTCACCCGCAGGCCGAACGCTGCGTCACAGGCGTGCGGGTGACCGCTCCGGGCGGCGCCGAGCAGCGCGTCCGCGGCCCGCATCAGCGCGGGCACCGCTCCCTCGGAGCCGTCCGGCAGCGCGGTCACCCCGGCCTCACCCCGCAGCTCCACGGCGGCACCGGCCGCGGCGGGCGGTGCCGTAAGGCTCAGGGTGAGGGTGCTGGACGCGCCGCCCGCGTGGTCGAGGACGACGTGCGCCGTGTCCCCGGGGCCGTACGCCGCCGCCGTCACGTGCCGCACGTCGCCGAGGACCGGCAGCAGCACGGACAGTGCGTGCGGGCCGACGTCCCACAGGGCGCCCTTCTCGCGCCGCCACGGCGTCGCGAAGGGGCTCTCGCTGGTGAACACCGCCCCGAGCCACTCGGCCCGCGCGGTGAACCAGCCCGGCACCGCCGCCTGCTCGGCGATCCACGCCGCCGGGCCGGGCTGGAAGCGGGTCGTGAAGAACACGACCGAGGCGACACCGGCCTCCCGGGCCGCGTCGGCCACGGCCCGTCCCTCCGTCAGCGTCGGCGCGAGCGGCTTGTCGAGCAGCAGGTGACACCCGGCACGCGCCGCCCGCGCGGCGAGTGCGGCCTGCACCTGCGGCGGCAGCGCCACGGCGACGGCGTCCACTGCCGCGAACAGGGCGTCCACGTCGTCGTAGGCGGGAACGCCGTACCGCTCGGCCAGTTCCTTCGCGGCCTCGGGGCGCCGGCCCCACACACCGGCGAAATCCAGCTCCCGGTGCCCGCTCAACGCGGGGGCGTGGGCCATCCGCGCCCAAGGTCCGGTGCCGAGCAGTCCTATGCGCATGCCGCCGCCTCTCCACGCTGCCGGGACGACGAGCGTGCCACACGGGAACCGGGGACGGGCACCAGGGGCGGGCAACAAGAAAGGCAAGGAGTCCTCTCCTCGCCTGTCTCAAGTTATAGCCCACGGGGGGCCTTGCGGCAAGGCCCCCCGTCTCCCGCAAAATGTCCGGCCTGAGCCTATGACCTGCGGAAACGGGAGCATGACGTGACCCCTGCGACCACGAGCGCGTTCGCCCTGCCCGACCGCCTCGCGCACAAGGCCGACCCGGCGTCGATCGCCGCGGACGAGCGGCACTTCGCCGCCGTCGCCGAATGCCTCGAGCAGTCGATCACCGGCCTGTCCGACCGCCTGGAGGCCGAGCGCCGGGCCCCCGGCGGCAAGGGCAGGCAGGCCATGGACCGGGACGCCGAGATCCACCGGCTGACCGCACGCCTGCGCGCCCTGCGCCGTTTCGGCCTGGACCTGTGCCTCGGGCGCATGGTCGGCGCGGACGGTTCCGAGCCCGTGTACGTGGGACGGATCGGTCTCACGGACAGCGAGGGCCGCCGACTGCTGGTCGACTGGCGTTCTCCGGCCGCCGAGCCGTTCTTCGGGGCCACCCACGGCAACCCGATGGGTCTCACCAGCCGTCGCCGCTACCGCTGGACCGGCGGGCGGGTCGGCGACTACTGGGACGAGGTGTTCACCGCCGACGCGTTCGCCGGGCACGCCGCGCTCGACGACCAGTCCGCCTTCATCGCAGGCCTCGGCACCCACCGCTCGCCTCGTATGCGGGATGTGCTCGGCACCATCCAGGCCGACCAGGACGCCGTCATCCGTGCCGGTTCCCGCGGCGCCCTGGTCGTCGACGGGGGCCCCGGCACCGGCAAGACCGTCGTCGCCCTGCACCGCGCCGCCTACCTGCTGTACTCCGACCCGCGCCTCGGGCAGCACCGCCGGGGCGGCGTGCTGTTCGTCGGCCCCCACCGGCCCTACCTGTCCTACGTGTCGGACGTCCTGCCCGGCCTCGGCGAGGAGGGCGTGCAGACCTGCATCCTGGCGGACCTCGTCGACGAGGGAGCCACCGCGACGCCCGAGGCCGACCCGGAGGTGGCCCGCCTCAAATCGTCCGCGGACATGGTGCGGGCGATCGAGACAGCCGTCCGGTTCTACGAGGAGCCGCCCACCGAGGCGATGACCGTCACGACTGACTGGTCCGGCATCCGCCTCACCGCCACCGACTGGGCCGCGGCCTTCGACGCGGTGGAACCCGGCACACCGCACAACGAGGCACGCGGCCAGGTCTGGGACGCGCTGCTGACGATCCTCGTGGACCGGCACGACGGCGACGTCCCCCAGGACGTGCTCCGCAGGGCCCTGTCCCGGGACCGGGAACTGCTCGGCGTCCTCCACCGCGCCTGGCCGCTGCTGGAGGCGGCCGACCTGGTCGGGGACCTCTGGTCCGTGCCCGCCTACCTGCGGATGTGCGCCCCCTGGCTCGGCCGCGACGAGGTGCGTGCCCTGCAGCGCGCGCAGCCGCACGCCTGGACCGTGTCGGACCTGCCGTTGCTGGACGCGGCCCGCGCACGGCTCGGCGACCCGGAGGCCGCACGCCGCAGGCGCCGGCGGGAGGCCGCAGTCGCCGCGCAGCAGGAGGGTATGGCCGACGTCATCGACAACCTGCTGGAGGCGCACGGCTACGACGACGGTGAAGGCGTACTGGTCATGCTGCACGGCCAGGACATGCGCAACTCCCTGGCCGACGACAGCGCCCTGCCCGCCGCCGATCCGGACCGCCTCGCCGGGCCGTTCGTGCACATCGTGGTGGACGAGGCGCAGGAACTGACCGACGCGCAATGGCGGATGCTGCTGCGGCGCTGTCCGTCCCGCAGCTTCACCATCGTCGGGGACCGCGCCCAGGCCCGGCACGGGTTCACGGAGTCGTGGCGGGAACGCCTGGAGCGGGCCGGCCTGGACCGGATCGAGATGGCGTCCCTGAGCATCAACTACCGGACACCCGCCGAGATCATGACGGAGGCCGAGCCGGTCATCCGGGCCGCTCTGCCGGACGCCAACGTGCCGACATCGATCCGCAGCGGCGGCGTCCCCGTCCGTCACGGGTCCGCCGCGGAGCTGATGCCGGTCCTCGACACCTGGCTGGCCGGTCATGCCGACGGGATCGCCTGTGTGATCGGCGATCCCGCGTTCCGGCCTGTCTCGCCCCGTGTCCGGTCGCTGACCCCGGAGCTGTCGAAGGGGCTGGAGTTCGACCTGGTCGTGCTCGTCGACCCGGAGAACTTCGGCGACGGCGTCGAGGGCGCCGTCGACCACTATGTGGCGATGACCCGGGCCACCCAGGAGCTCGTGATCCTCACGAGCTCCTGACACTCCGGCCCGGGTCGTCACTTCTCCCTGGCCGACGTCGAGGTGCTGGTGGATCCGGGCCGGCGGGCCGAGCTGCTCAGCTCTCCGTGCTGATGTTGACCATCCAGGGGACGCCGAAGCGGTCGGTGCACATGCCGAACACGTCACCCCACATCTGCTTCTCCAGCGGCACCGACACCGACCCGCCCTCGGACAGCTTCTCCCAGTAGCCGCGCAGTTCGGCCTCGTCGTCGCCGCTCAGGCTCACGGAGAAGGGGCTGCCCTGCGCGGACTCCACGCCCGGCGGATTGTCGGCGCCCATCAGGGTGAAGCCGCTGGTCGTCTCCAGCATGCCGTGCATGATCTTGTCGGCGTTCGGGGCGTCCGGCTGCCCGAACTCGCCGTAGCTGTTGAGGTCGAGAGTGCCGCCGAAGACCTCCTGGTAGAACTCCATCGCCTGCCGGGCATCACCGTTGAAGGTGAGGTACGGGTTGAGGCGCGAGGCCATGAGAACCTCCAGAATGGTGCAAAAGGGTTGTTTTCGCGCAGCGTAGCGCCCGGCACCGATCACGTCGCGTCGAGCGCGCCGCGCCCGGGGAGCCGGCCAAGTGACACCGCTGCCGGTTCCGTGGCCAACATCCCGACTGCCATTGCTTCTTGACCAGGAGGGGCGGGGCCGCCACGGGTGTACGCGGGCTCACGCCTCGTCGGACGATCCGCTGTTCCAGTCGTACGGGCCGCCGCCCTGCCACTCGATCAGCTCGGTGTCGTCGACCGCCGTGTCGGTGGTGGGCAGGCCCTCGCGGTGCAGCAGGTCCAGTACGTCGAAGAGGCTGTAGGCGACGCCCATGCGCTCGCCATGGATGGTCACCAGCCGTCCGCCGTCCGTCGCGGGCGGCTGTACGACCACAGGGGGTTGACCGTCCATAGCCCCACCATGCTCCCGAAACGGCCGGTTCGCAGCTCGGTGGGGCCCGGAAGCGGTACGACACCGTGTTCCTGGCCCGTTCCCGGGGCCGGCTGTGCGCCCGTGACAAGGCGCGATCCGGAAGCTGAGTTCTCATCAGCACTGCCTGAAGGCGGCCGGGCCACCGCCCTAGCGTCCGTGGCATGGACATGAATCGCAGAGACAGAGGGAAGTGGCGCCGTGCCGCATTGGCGGTGCTGCTGACCGCCGGGACACTCACGGCCGCCGCTCCGGGCGCACGGGCGGACGGGGCGCGCACCGAGACACCGGTGCAGTCCACCTCGCCGGTGACCGGAGTGACGGAGACGACGGTGCGGGTGAAGCTGCCGCTGCCGGATTCGGCAGGACCCCGCCCTGCGGCGTGCGACTGGCTGTCGTACCTGCGCTACCGCTCCGCCGACGGCCCCGCCGCGTCGGCCGACGCCGACCGGATCCTCATCGCACAACCCGGCATCCTGGAAGGGGCGGGCGCGTTCGACAGCGTCGCCCGCAACACCGTCACGAAAGCCACCCGGCAAGGCCTGCACATCGAGTTCTGGGCCCTGGACCGGCGCTCCAACTGCCTGGAGGACCGCACCGGCATCGCCTCCGGCGACCAGCACACCGCCGTCGACTACTACTACCGCGGCAAGCAGGTCGGCGGCCGGACCTTCGCCGGCTTCGCGGGCAACGCCCAGCTGGGCTGGATGGCGAAGCTCGGCATCGAGCAGACCGTACGCGACCAGTACGACCTGCTCACCGCCGAGTTGCCCGCCCAGACGCAGCGCAAGCGCAAAGTGCTGTGCGGCGGGCACTCGCTGGGCGGCGTGATCACCGGGTACTTCGCCGTCGCCGACTTCGACGGCAACCGCGCCACCACCGCGGACGCCGGGTACAACCAGTGCGCCGGCTACTTCGCCCTCGACACCACCGTCTCCACCTCACTGGCCGACCTCGGCGGCAGCATTCCCGGTGACACCAACCTGCCTGACACCGGCCTCGGTCACGACGTCGTGCAGGCCGGACTGGACAGCGGGGTACTGCCCCGCACCCTGTCCGCGCCGGTGCTGCTCAACCCCGAGACGATGACCCTGCTCGGCATCGCCGGTCTCGGCGCCCTGGACGACCTGGACGGCGAGGCGGACCTGCCCCGCTACCTGCCCTCCAACCTCAACATCGAGACCACCAACCGTTTCCTGTTCGCCAAGGACACCGCCGCGTTCCTCACCGGCACACCCGCCGTGAAGGACTTCCGGCTCACCAACGGGGCCGTGCTCGGGGCGCTGCTGGACGACAACTCCGTACCGCTGGCGTTCCTGCAGACCAGTGTGGGCTTCTTCGACGGCGGACCGATCGCCGACAAGAGCTTCCCCGTCGCCAACGGCGATGACGGCGCACCCGGGCTCCACGGAACGGCGTACAAGGCCATCCCGGACCGGCCGCGGGGCCCGCTCTACACCTGGCGCAACTACGATCGCGTCGGCGCCGCGGACGACCCCGGCCACCGGTCCGCCGACGGCACCCCGTTCACCGGGCCCGGCGAGGAGGTCACCGATGTGCGGCAACTGGCCCGCAGCCTGGCCGAGCAGCCGCTGGACTTCACCGAGCAGTACTTCCCGACCAAGCTGGTCACGGACATCCGGCTGGCCACCTCGCCGCAGGTCAAGAAGCTCGTCGTCCACCCCGGCGGACTCAAGGCGAACCCGGTGCTGACCGTGCTCGCGGGTGAGGGCCTGCTGGCCGGCCGGGTCCCGGCCGACCTGCACCCCGTGGTCGCCGACGGCTACCAGCACCTCGACGTCCTGACCGCGGCGCCCGTGCAGAACAACGGCCGACCGGAGCCCGTGTCCACCAGCCTCGCCGGCTTCGCGCGGTCACCGAGCTAGGTTCCGTCTCTTCGGTCAGCGTCGCGTCAACCCGGTCGTAGCCGCAGTGCGTGCCCGGCGCCTGTCCGACCCGTCGGCTCATCCGGCGCGCACGGTCATCGCGGGGGATCAGGGATGGGTGAGGCTGCCGGCGTACATCTTGGTCCTCTGCCGGGACAGGATGTCCGGCGGCACCTTGCGCAGTTCCTCCGATCCGTACATGAGGTTGTCCGGGTTGTTCTCGTGGCCGGGGCCCAGGAGGAGATGGCCGATCTCGTGTGCCAGGCCACCCCAGGAAATGTCCGTGTCGACGATCACTTCGGGTTTGCCGGGCCGATGCCTCGCGCACCCGAGGATCGGACCGGTGCGCGTGACGGGCAGCAGGGACCCCACGACATAGACGACCACATCCGTGTCGGGCACGCCGTCCGGGCGATGGCCGAACAGTTCGGTCTGGTCGGAGGTCAGCGGATGGTCCGCATCGCAGGCGCCCACGTCGACGCTCTCGGCGCCGAGTATGGCGCGATGCTCGACCGAGACGGTGTCGACGATCACCTCGACCTTGCCGAACAACGCGGTCACGTCGGCGAGTTTGGTACGGAACGCGGCGGCGTCGCTCTCCGGGCGGTCCACCAGCAGGACGTGCACCCGAAGGTGTTCGGTGTCCCAGGTGTCGGTGCCGATCCGGCGGTCGGGGCGGACCCAGAAGGCGTCGAGGTGACCGGGACGGCGGGAGATCAAGCTCACGGCTCCAGGCAGGGCGCTGCCGGCCGCCGTGGCGGGCGAGCCCGACCAGCCCCCGGGGACCTCGTCGTCGAGGGACAAGGTGTGCAGTCGGTCGCCGGGAGAGATCCAGGCCACCTCCAACCGCGTGCGGGTGCGCGCCACAGCCGCGAGCGCACCGGGCCGTGCCGCGCCCGGCGCGGTGATCGGCCAGGGCGCGGGCCAGTCGAGCCGCGGGTTCCATGCCGTGGTGCCGATCGCTCGGTCGGGGCCGATCCAGAACACGTCGAGCTGATCGGCGCTGCGCGACACGACGGTGAGCGCCGCGCGCTGCGGTGCGGTCCGGTCCCCGACGAGGACGTGCCCGGATGGCGCGATGGACCGGGAGGGCCAGTTGGCCCGGGCGTTCCACCACGCGGTGGAGACCCCGCCGTCTGGCCGGACCCAGAACAGGTCGAGCTGGTCGCGTACGCGGGAGACGACCGACAGAGCGCCCGCCGGGTGGCGTACGGCCGCCGGTGCCGTGATCGGCCATGGGCGCAGCCAGCCGTGCGAGGGGTTCCAGGCGGTTGTGCCGATGGCCCGGTCCGGCCCGATCCAGAACACGTCGAGCTGGTCCGGGTTGCGTGACACGGCGGCCAGGGTGCCCGGCAGGGCGCTGCGGGCGGCAGCGATGGGGAAGGGTGTGGCCCAGCGCCGGGAGGCGGCGTCCCACCAGCTGCTGGAGACCCCGCCGTCGGGCCGGACCCAGAAGACGTCCAAGTGGTTCGGGTTGCGTGCCACGGCGGCGAGCCCGCCGCTGAGCGAGCCCACCGAGGCCGAGCCCGGGGGTGCGACCAGCTGCGGATCCCATAGCTGACGGCCGTCGCTCCAGTAGGCGGTGGCGACGGCCCCGTCCGACCGGATCCAGAACAGGTCGAGCAGGCCCGGACCGCGGGACAGCGAGACGATCCCGCTCGACTCGACGGCTCCGGACGGCGGGACGGCTCGCTCCCGGCCCCATGCGTACGCTGTGGGCCCGGGGATGAGCGAGATCAGGAGAACGAGGAGCAGGAGGGTGCTTCTACGGCGCATGCGTCTTCTCCGTTCCAATGGCGCCGCGCGGCCGGAGCGTGGCCGACCGGCGCGGCAGCGGGCGTGTGTCGCTGTGCGAAGCGCCGGCGGTCTCTGCCACCGGCGCCACCGACGGGCGGGCCGTTCCGGAGGGACGGCCCGCCCGGGTGACGGTCGGCCCGTCAGCCGATGAGCCTGCGCAGCACGGGGATACCGCTTCCGGTGCTGAGCAGGCCCGCGAGGGCCGCTCCGGCGGCCGGTGTGCCGCTGAGGAAGGTGAGGACGGCGACGATCAGACCGATGACGATCGCCGTCAGCAGGACCAGGGCAGTGTGCAGGGGCAGGAACGGGCCGGCCGCGCAGGGTCCGCTCTCGCGCGGGCCGGATGCTCCGGGCGGGGGTTTGGGCGGGCCGGCAGGCCCGGGTGAGGACACGTACGTCATGTGCTGCTCCGGGGGTGAGGACGTGGACGGGTGACTGGGACGGCTCGGCGCCCGGGTCGCCCGGTCAGCCGGGCTCGCCGCACTCGTACAGCGGCAGCGTCCCGAGATCGGCCTCCGTGCGGTTGCCGTTCATGTCCTTGGCCAGGGCGTAGAGCCGCAACTGCACCGTCTCCAGGGGCTTTGGACCCGTCCGGTAGGCGGGGATGTCGAAACGGACGGCATCGCCGTCAGCGACGCCCGAGCTGGACGTGTACGTCCCGTCGGTGGGGTGCTGGATGTAAAGAGTCAGCCGGAAGATCCCCGAGGGATCGGATGCCGCCACGCGCACGCTGTAGGTGGTGGGTGTTCCGCTCGGGCCGCAGGTCTGCATCAGCGAGCCGTGGTTGTCCAGGACCTCCTGGCCGAGCGCGTCCGTGCTGATCCCGGCCAGGCTGACGGTGGGACCGGTGGTGTCCTCGATTCCGCCGTTGCCCGTACCGCCGTTTTCGGAACCGCCGTTCTCGGAACCGCCGTTCTCGCTGCCGCCGTTCTCGGAGCCACCGTCCTCTGAGCCGCCGTCTTCCGAACCGCCCTTCTTGGAGCCGCCGTTTCCCGACCCGCCGTTCTCGCTGCCGCCGTTTTCGGAACCGCCGTTCTCGGAGCCGCCGTTCTGGCTGCCCCCGTTCTCGCTGTCCCCCTTCTCCCTACCGACGTTCTCCTTACCGCCGTTGTCGGAGCGTCGGTTCTCGCTGCCCCCGCCTCCGGCGCCTCCGTTCCCACCTGTGGAGTTCCCGGAGGACGATTCCCCTGACGTACCTCCCTGGGCGGTGATCTCCTCAAGCCCCGGAACGCTGCTGATGTCGGGCAGCGAGATGCTCCCCCTGCCCTCGTTCGCGAAGACGATGGCGGCGAGGAGTGCGGCAAGGCTCGCCGTCAGGGCCTTGCCGGCCCGTCGGCGCGGCCGCCGACGCGCGCTCCCGGTGGCGGCACCTGCGAGGGCGCCCCTGGCGCCAACGCGCCTTCCGGCACTCTTGGAGCCGCGCTCGGCACCGGTGTTCGCTTCCTGCCGTGCCGTGCTCGTCCCTGTGGACTTCAGGCTCGTCGCGTCGCAGACTTCGCGGATCCGGTCGTACAGTTCCGGCGACGGGGCGGCCACCACCCCCGGCACCCATGCGCGGTGCTTCACCCTGTCCCGCACGGCTTGGCAGGCGTCGCACTCCTCGACGTGCTCCAGTCCTTCCTTGCGACCCCGTGGGGTCAGCCCGGGGCCCTCCTGGCCGGGCGTCGTTCCGCATGCGAGAAGCAGTCCCGGGCAGGGCTCGGCCGACTGCAGCATGTGCAGCAGAAGCCGCGCGTCGGCCGCCTGCTGCCGGGCGCGACGAGTTCCCGGGTAATAGCCCGCGTGCAGTTGCAGATTCAGCGCCCGCGCTTGCTCGAGCGCCGGCTTGTCCGTGGTGGCGTCGTCGACGGCCGCCGCCATGATGCGCCGTTCCTCGTGGTCCAGAGCTTGCAGAAGGGCGACGAAGGCCCGCTGTTCGGTGATCCGTTCCACTCCCGGATCCCTGGCAGGCAGTGATTCCTCGGGCTCGCCGGCCGGCGTCGGTGGCCTCCTTCGCACCAGGTCCACCGCCTTGCGGCCGACCACCGTCCTCAGCCAGGCTTCCGCGTTCCTGATCGGCTTGGTGTCCTTCGCCAGCGCGGCGAAGGCGTCGACGACGGCCTCCTCGGCGTCGTGCCAGTTGTTGCCCAGCTTGGGCATCGCCGCCTTGACGAGGGTGTGCCAATGGCGGTCCAGCAACTGTCGGCCGGCCTCGTACTCCCCGGCGCGATACCTGGCAACCAGGTCACGGTCGTCGGTTGTCATCGCAGTCCTGCCTTTCCTCGCGTCCGGCGGGGGCCGCCCCCGCCTTCTCGACGCGCTCGAGGGAAAGTCGTCGCCGCACCACAAGATTGTTAAGAGCACGAATTTCCGCATGGGTCCGCATGGGTCCGTATGGCATGGCTCGTCCATCACGATCACGCGGCCGAGGAGCACGTAGCGCTGTGCACGCTACGGAGTGACACCCTGGGGACACACCAGGGATCTCCCTAGCCTTGAGCGTGCTTCATATGAGGACGCGCGAGTGCGCGGGCCTGCGCGGTCGTACACCCAGTCATGCGGGAACGTGCGAGCCGACGGCCAGGCGACCGGCGAGTTCGACTCGTGAGCGGATGGAGAGCTTGGCGTAGATGTGGCTGAGGTGGTACTCGACCGTCTTGTCCGACAGGAAGAGCGTCGCGGCCACTTCGCGATTGGTGTGGCCCTTGGTGACAAGAACCGCGATCTGCGTCTCTCGTTCTGTCAGCGCGACGGGCTCATGGCCGCGGCGGGTGGGTGTGTCGAACCCGGCCGCCCGGAGTTCCCTCTCGGCGAGCGCCGTCCACGGATCCGCGCGAAGCCGCTCGAACACCTGGCGGGCCGCGACGAGCGGACGGCGGGCGTCACCGCGCTTCCTCCTCCTCCGCAGGAAGCGGCCGTAGGCGAGTTCGGTGCGGGCCTTGGCGTAGGGATCGGGCAGTTGCCCGTGGTGACGCAGGGCCTCCTCGAAAGCGTCCTCGTCGGCGTGGACGAGCCCTCGGCACCGCGCGCTCACCGCACGTCCCCACACGGAAGGCGCCTGCTGGACCTGGCCCATGAGTTCGTCCAGCGCGGCCCGCGCCCCGGAGAAGTCGTCTGCGGCCAGGCACGCTTCGACCAGGTCGGGCTGATGCTGCAGCACGACCGGTTCCCTCAGCCCTGCAGCGGTCACCTGCTGCTGCAGGTCACGGAGACGGGCCGCGGCGTCGGAGTCCTTGCCGGTGCCCAGGTCGAGGAGACCGAGTGCGGCCTCCAAGTACGGGCTGACCAGTTCCGCGCCCCGGCCCTCGACGAGTGCGCGAAACTGGCGGGCGTGCTCGGCGCACTTCTCGGCGCGTCCCTGGGCAGCCTCGATCCGGGCCAACGTGGAGACGGCGTAGGCCTGAAGGACCGGCTGGCCGATCTCCGCGGCGAGGGCAGCACCTTCGCCCGCCAGGGCGTAGGCGTCGTCCCAGCACCCGGTGCGCAGCTGGGTCTCGGCCAGGACGGTCAGGTACGGAACGAGCCGCTCGCAGGCGCCGATCCTGCGCGCACTGCGAATGGCTCGTTCCAGTAGGGTCCGCGCGGCGGGAAACCGTTCGAGCCACATGAGATCCATCGTGGAGAAGCTCGTCGCCTCGACGCCGATGGAGAGCGGGTCGGTGGTGGTGAGGAACGTGTCGCAGGCATCCAACACGGCGGCGGCGTCGGTGCGTTCGCCGGCCAGCATCATCGTATGGGCCCGCATCAGGGCCGCAGGGCGATCGAAGGCCGAGGCGTCACCGTCGCAGGCCGTCGCGGCGGCTCGATCGGCGGTCGCGCGCGCCTGGGCGATCGCGCCACCCATGCATGCCGCGCCCGCGGCGGCGACCAGCAAAGGCACCGCCTGCGCCGCCTCAAGTCCTACGGCCATGTCCACCAACTGGTCGTGGACACGGCGCGGTGGCCGGCGCAGGAGCAGGATCTGACTGCGCATCCCGGTCGCCCCGGCGCACACCGCGGCATCGTCGGTGGCGTTCGTCGCCGCCTCGGCCAAAGCCAGTGCCTGGTCCTCTCGGCCGGCGAGCTGCGCGACCTCGGCGGCAGCCAGCAGGTAGCGGCCCCGGTCGACCGGGGCGGCCGAAAGATCGGCGGCTCGTTCGAAGGCACGCACCGCGGCGGGCAGAGCACCCCGGTCGCGGGCCCTGGCCGCGGTGTCGGCGAGCGCCGATGCTGCGGCCCGATCCGGGCCGGCCGCCGCAGCGGCGAGGTGCCAGCAGTGTTGGTCACGGTCCACCGGACCGGTTCGGTCGGCGAGTGCCCCGGCCAGGGCACGGTGGGCCTCTCGTCGTTGCTCGGCGCCCGCCGTGTGGTACGCGGCGGCGCGCAGCAGCGGATGTACGAACCTCACCCTGCCGCCGGACCGGTCGATGAGGTGCGCTGTCTCAAGCGCCTCCAGGACCCGTGTGTCCAGGGCAAGTTGACGAAGCGCTGCCTCCAGGACCGCTGCCTCCTCCGTGTATCCCGCTGCCGCGACCGTCACCGCGCGGCGACCGGCCTCCGGAAGGCCGGCCAACCGGGCGGAATAGGCGGCGGTCAGCCGCGGGCCCACCGGCAGGGGACCGTGGGGGGCTTGCACGGCCCCTTCGGCATGGCCCAGCGCGGGCGCTGCCTCCAGCAGGGCCAGCGGGTTGCCGGCGGTCTCCCGGTAGAGGCGTTTGAACGGTTCGCTGTCGGCGGGGATGTCAGCCACCCTTCGCACCAGCGCGGCGGCTGCGGCCGGTTCGAGTCCGGTGAGCACCACGGTCGGCAGGCCGGCCTCGCTGAACCGGCACTCCTCGCCGTCGCGTGCCGTGACCAGCACCGCCACCGCCTCGGCCTGTAAGCGCCGAAGGGCGAACAGCAGGGGCCGTGCGCTGGCCTCGTCCATCCAGTGGGCGTCGTCCAGGGCGACCAGGACGGGAGAGGTGGCCGCAGCATCCGTGAGCAGCGTCAGTGTGGCGGCTCCCAGGGTCACCGTGTCCGGAGTGTGCCCTTCCTCCAGCGACAGGGCGGTGCGCAGGGCGCTCGCCTGCGCCGACGGCAGCCGGTCGATGAGGTGCACCACGGGACGCACCAGCTCACCGAGCCCCGCGAAGGCCAGTTCCGCTTCCATCTCGATGGCCGTGGCCCGCAGCACGGTCATCCCCGCAGCCTGCGCCACCGCCTCCTCCAGCAGGGCGCTCTTGCCGATCCCCGGCTCGCCCCGCAGCACGAGAACGCCGCTTCGCCCCTGTCTGGCATCGGCGACGAGCCGCCGTAGACGCGCCCGCTCCTCCACGCGTGACAGCAACTCCCGCGATCCAGGCCCGAACGTCATCACAGATCCCCCGAGAAGATGCCAGTCGGTGGCGACGCGTGCACGTCGCGTGACGAGTGTGGCCGATGGCCGGTGGCTCCCGCAGGAAGTGGGCGAAGATCCCGAGGCGCGCTGTGCCCGGAGGGGCCGGTTGCGCTGCTCGATCACGCGGTGGGGAGCGCCGGCACATCACCGCTCCGACGGAGACGCGTCCCTGCTGGGGCGCCGTACGCACGCCCGGGGCCCAGGAGGAACTCCTCCCGGGCCCCCTCGTGTGACGCCGGTTCAGAGCCTGCCCGCGGCGAACGCGGCCGCCTGTTCGGCGTCGTCCCGGTAGCTCAGGTGCGCCCCGACGTCACCACCGCCGTTCTCGCAGACGGGATCGCCCTGGGCACACAGGTCCAGCGTGCGGCTCTGGTACGTGCCGGTGACGCTCTTGCCGAGCGCCCGGATCGGGTTGCCGAACAGCAGCACCGCGGCGACCCTCGGCTCCACCGCCGCGGGCAGCGTGGCCACGATGGGACTGCCGACCACCGCGCCGGCGCTGCTGATGCCGATCGAGTTGTCGACGACGTTCGCACCCTGCGAATAGCCCACGAGAACGAACTTCTGGCCCGGACACGTGGCGGCCTGGCTCTTCACGTGGTTCACCAGATCCAGGTTTCCCTGTGCCGCGGACGTGGGGGAGAGGTCGGCCGGGTAGTTCACCTTGTAGCTGGAGAGGTTTTTTCCCGCCGCTTTCTTCTGAAGCGCGGAATACACCGGGTCGCCGACGACGAAGCCGAGCGTGCCCGGCTCGAAGGTGCCGCGAGCCGATACGACCTCGATGTCGGAACAGGCCGCGGCCAGGGCCGGGGGAGCCGAGAGGGTGGCGAGACCGGCCCCGCCGGCCAGTGAGAGCGCCGCGAGACACATACGGATACGCATGGGGATCCTCCGCGTGGGAGGCGCGTGAAGCGCCTGCGAAAAAGGACGCCCCGAACGTATGGGCATTTCCATGCCCGCTGTTATGGACGGGATTATGGAAACCCCGCAGATTTTTGTCGCCGGTTGAGTGTGCCGGTTGAGTGTGCCGGTTGAGTGAACCGATTGAGTGCGCCGGTTTGGTCCACCGATTGCGTGCACCGATTGCGTGCGCCTGTCGAATGCGAGATCAATTCTGGCGCGCGTGGAGTGAGTCCGCGCGCAACGCGAGAATGAGGTCGAGGCGGGTCGCCGGGTCGTGCAGGGCGTCCCCGAACAGCTTCTCCAGTTGGCGCAGGCGGTAGCGGACCGTCTGCGGGTGGATGTGCAGCCGCACGGCGACGTCCGGCACGTTGCTGCCACTGAGCAGCCAGGCCAGCAGTGTCTCGGCGAGCCGGTCGCGCTGCCCCGCCGAGACCGCGTCCAGGGGAGCGAGGACCCGCGCCTGGAGGCGTTCCAGCAGCGGCTCGTCCCCGTACAGCAGCAGCGTCGACAGGTGCTCGGAGCAGCGCACCACGCCCTGGCGGGGCAGCACCCCACGGCCCATCAGCCCGAGCGCCCGGGAGGCCAGGCGCAGCGACTGCGCGGCCTCGGTGACCGCGACCGTCGGGCCGATCGCGGCCGGCCGGCCGCGCAGCGCCAGCGCGAACGCGCGGCCGGCGATGCCACCCGAGCCGTCCGGTTCGGGCACCAGCATGCGCGGCGGCCTGGACCCCATGTCCACCAGCGCGCCCGCGGCCGCCAGCGGCCGGTCCTCCTCCCGCCGGTCCGGCGCCGCGGCGAGCGCCACGACCGCCACCGTCCGCGGCACCGGCCAGCGCGCACCGTGCGCCAGGTCCTGCACGGCCTCCAAGGCAACCGGCCCGTCCTCCAACAGCAGGTCGAGCAGGCGCTTGCGGCGCCGCTCCAACTCGTCGGAGCTGCGCAACTGAGCCTCGGCATAACCGGAAGCGGCCGCCTGGGCGACCTCGTGCACCGTCCGGAACGCCAGCTCCCCCAGCGCGGCCACGACGGTGGAGTCCAGGCCGAGTTCCTCCGCCGTACGGCCCATCTGCCGCCAGGCGCACAGGCCGCCGACCCGCAGCGCGGACTGCAGGGCGTCCAGACTGCGGCCCTCCAGGGCCTCGCCCCGCCCCAGTTCGTAGTACGTCGCCGCGATCGCACCCGCGTCGTCGCGCGGGTCGGCGATGTGGTCCACGAAGAGGGTCAGCGCCTGCACCACGCCGGACCGCAGGTTCTGGCGGTACGTCCCGTCGGCGGGCCGGGCGTATTCGGGGACCTGGCGGCGGACCTCCTCCTCCACCTCGTCGGCGACGGCCGCCAGATCGGCGCGCAGCACCTTCGCCAGCTCAGGGGGGAACTGCGGCGCGGTGGGGCGGTCCGGCACGCCGTGCGGGGTGGGCACAGCCATCACGGACACTCCTTTCGACCGGAAGCGGCTCACCCGCGGGCCGACGCCTGGGGGACGAGGGGGAAGTCCTGAGTCTGACGGACGATCCCTCCGCTCCGTTCCGTGCCCCGACGGCACTCCCGTCACTCGGGCACCCCCAGCGCACGGGCGAGGACCGGCCACGAGGCGGTGAACTCCGGCTTCCAGTGGGTCCAGTCGTGCCCGCCGCCCCCGTGGAAGTGGGTGGTGGCCGGGATCCCCATGAGGCCCAGCGTGCGGGCGAAGCCCTGGGCCGAGGGCCACAGGGCGCTCTCCAGTATGCCGGGGAGCGGATCGCCGCCGTTGCCGACTCCACTGCCCTGGGACACGTACAGCGCCGTGCCGCGAAGCCCCGTGGCGCGGGCCCGCGGGTTGAAGTCCCGCCAGGTCGGGAGGTTCAGCAGGGGACTGCCCCACAGGGACGCGGCCGGCAGATTCTCGCGGGCGACGATCGCGTCCATGATGGCGGGAACGCCGGGGGCCGTGGTGTCGAGGATGCCGCTGTAGGAAGCGGCCGCGGTGAACGTCCCGGGGTGGCGGGCGGCGTGGGCCATGGCCCCATAGCCGCCGGTGGACACGCCGGCGACCGCCCGTACGCCGGAGGCCCGGTAGTCCCGGGTGAGCAGCGCCGGCACCTCCTTCACCTGGAACGTCTCGTAGTCGGGGCCGTTGCGCCAGACGCTCGGGATGCCGGTCGGGCCCGCGTCGGGCATGGCCACGATCAGGTCGCGGCCCGCGGTGAACGCCTCGATGTCCGTCTCGCGCGTCCAGGACGTGTAGTCGTCATGGGCGCCGTGCAGCAGGTACAGCACCGGGTACTTCTTCTCCGGGCGCGTCCCGAAGTCCGACGGCAGGATCAGCCGCACCGGCGCGCTGCGGCCGAGCGCGGCGGAGGACACGGAGACATCCAGCGTGCGTGGGCCGAGCCGGTTGGCCGCCCGGGCCGGGGCCGTGGCGGCCGCGGTTGCGAACAGGGCGGCGAGACCGGCGGCGGCCGCCGCGCCGGCGACGGTGCGCCGGGACACTCCGGCGGCGGGCTTCTGCGGCAGGTGGGACATGACGGCTCCTCGGGTTCCATGTCAGGGGGCCGGCTGTGCGAGCATCCGGCTCAGGTGGGCGGCGATCGCGTCGACGTGCGGCGGATCCAGCAGCGACAGATGGTGACCGGCCACCGGCACCACCTCCAGGCGGGGGCACACCTCGTCCCAGCCCAGCGCGCGGTCGTCCCGCTCGTACGCCGGGTCGCGCACGGTGTGCGGCGCGGGTGCCGTGGCCCGGTAGAGGACCACCGGTCCGTCATGGGCGGCGGGGGAGTGCGACTCGCCGACGCCCATGTCCAGGTAGGAGGCCCGCTGGTGCTCCAGCGCCGCGGCCGGTACGTCGGCGGCCTCGCGCAGTGTGTGCAGCACGCTGTCGATCCGGGCCGCGTCGTCGTCCATGGCGACTAGTTCGTCGTACGGCAGGTCCAACTGCACACCGTAGGTGTCGGCGACGTGCCGGGCGAAGCCCTCGAAGTGCGCCCGCATCCGGTCGGACCGCGTCAGCCCGGGGGTGGGCAGAGGCCGTACGGAGTCGATGAGGACGACCAGCCGCACCTCCCGCCCTGCGGCGGTGAGCTGCCGCGCGGTCTCCTGGGCTACGAACCCGCCGAAGGACCAACCCCCCAGCACACACGGGCCGTCGGGGCGCACCGCTTTGATCGCCTCGGCGTAGCGCCGGGCCTTCTCGGGCACGGTCCGGGCCTCCTCGATCCGCTCCAGCCCGTACACCGGCTGGTCGTCGCCGAGGCGTTCGGCGAGCGGGCGGTAGACGCCGGCCGGGCCGCCGGCGGCGTGGACGAGGAACAGCGGGGGCCGCGAGCCGGTGGCGCGCAGGGGCCGCACCGGGGTGTCGTCGCGGGGGAGGGCACGCTCGATGCGGGTGGCGGCGTCGTCGACGGTGACGGCGGCGAACAGTTCGCGCAGGGGCAGTTCGACACCGAACTCGAGCTCCACCGCGGTGCGGATGCGGACCGCCATCAGCGAGTCCAGCCCGAGGTCGGCCCACGCGGTGGAGGGAGTGACGCGGGCGGGGGAGTGGCCGGTGACGGTGGCGATGTGATGGGTGAGGCGAGCCAGGACGGTGGGGGCTCCCGGCAGTTCACCGGCCGCGCGGTACGGCACCTCACCGGCCGCGTGGTACGGGATTTCACCGGTGGCGTGATGTGGCACCTCACCAGCGGCGCGGTACGGCACTTCACCGGCCGCGCGGTACGGCACCTCACCGGCGGCGCGGTACGGCACTTCACCTGTGGCGCGCTCCGGCCCCGTACCGTTGGCGCGCTGGGGCACCCCGTCGGTGCTGCGCCGCGGCACCTCGGGGACGCCCCGTTCCGGGGCCGGAGCGGGGCGCGTGCCCCGGCCGTCCGTCCACCAGTGCCGTACGTGCCGCCAGCGGGGCAGCGGCAGGTCGATCACCCGCCCCGGCGGCACGGCAAGCCGTTGCCCGGCCGTGTACAGGGCGCCCAACTGCCCGGCGAACGCCTCCGATCCGTCGGCGTCCCGGCGCAGGGTGGCCAGGGCGAGAGCGCCCGGCACGGTGTCCGCCACGGCCCCTGTCAGCACCGGGTGGGGGGAGACCTCGACGAAGGCCGTGTGGCCGTCGGCCGCGGCGGACGCGAGGGCCCGGTCCAGCCGTACGGGCCTGCGCAGGTTGGCGGCCCAGTGCGCGGCGTCGAAGAGGCAGTCCCCACGCGGGTCGTCGAGAACCGTGGAGTGGACCGGGACACACGGCTGCCGGCCCCGGATGCCCGACAGTGCGGCCACCAGCTCCGGCAGCAGTCCGTCCACCTGCGGCGAGTGCCCGGCACCGACCACGGCCATGGCCCGGGCCGCCCGGCCCTGCCCCTCCAGCCGGCGCACGAGTGCGGCCACCGCGCCCTTCTCACCCGTGACGACCTTCTGCCGGGGAGAGGAGTGCACGGCGACATGCACCTGCGGGAAGTCCCGCCCCAGCGCGTCCAGTTCGGCGTCGTCCAGATCCACCACGGCCATCGCGCCGCCCCGCAGGCCACTGAGCAGCCGGGCCCGCACGGCGATGACACGCGCCCCGTCCGTCACGTCCAGCGCGCCCGCGCACACCGCCGCCGCCACCTCGCCCATGGAGTGGCCGATCACGGCGGCGGGCTCGACCCCGTGGGAGCGCCACAGCTCCGCCAGCGCCAACTGCACACCGAACAGCACAGGTTGGGCGACCTCCAAGCGGTGGAGGCCCTCACCGGAGGACAGCCGGTCGTGCAGGGACAGGCCGCACTCCGGGGCGAGCTGCGGGTCGAGTTTCTCGACGGCCGCGGCGAAAGCGGGCTCCTCGGCCAGCAATCGGCGGCCCATACCCGGCCACTGGCTGCCGTAGCCGGAGAAGACCCACACCGTCCCGCGTCCCACCCGGTCGCGGTCACCGGTCGTCACCCGGGCATCGGAACGCCCGGACGCCAACCCGTCCAAGGTGTCGGCCAGTTCGGCACGGTCGCGGGCGATCACGGCGGCCCGCACAGGGCCCCGGCCGGTGCGCCCGGCCAGGGTCCGGGCCACGTCGGCGGGGTGCGCGGGGCTGTCGCGGAGCCGGGCGGCCAGCCGGCCCGCCGTGTCGCGCAGGCGCTCGGCGTCGAAGTCGGAGAGCAGATGCAAGCGCGCGGCCGGTTCCTCGGCCGGACGTGCCGGGACCAGGTCCGGTGGTGCCTCCTCCAGCACCACGTGCGCGTTGGTGCCGCCGAAGCCGAACCCGGAGACCCCCGCCACGGCCGTCCCGCTGTAGCGGGGCCATGGCTCCGGCTCGGTCACCACCCGCAGCCGGGGATCGCTGAGCGAGCTGCCGCGCTCGCAGTGCAGGGACGGCGGTATGGCGTCGTGGTGCAGGGCCAGCACGGTCTTCACCAGCCCGGCGATGCCCGCCGCGGACTCCAGATGACCGAGGTTGCCCTTCGCCGAACCGAGCAGCAGCGGCTGATCGGGGTTGCGTCCCACCCCGAGCACCGCGCCGAGCGCCTCCGCCTCGATCGGGTCACCGAGGGGGGTACCGGTGCCGTGCGCCTCCACGTAGTCGACGAGAGCCGCGGCGATCCCGGCCTGCGTGTAAGCCCGCTCCAGCAACGCCTGCTGGGCGGCCGGGTTGGGTGCCATCAGTCCGTTGGAGCGGCCGTCTGAGTTGACGGTGCTGGCGCGGACGACGGCCAGCACCCGGTCGCCGTCCCGCTCGGCGTCGGACAGCCGCTTCAGGATCACGGCCGCACAGCCCTCACCGCGCCCGATGCCGTCGGCCGCCGCCGAGAACGGCTTGCAGCGTCCATCCGCCGCGAGAGCGCCCGCCCTGCGGAAGGCGACGGTGACGGCCGGTGACAGCAGCAGGTTGACGCCCGCGGCGATCGCCGTGTCGCTCTCGCCCGTGCGCAGGCTGACGCACGCGTGGTGCACGGCGACCAGCGAGGAGGAGCAGGCCGTGTCGACGGCCAGGCTCGGACCCCGCGCGTCCAGGACGTAGGAGAGCCGTCCTGCCGCGACGCTCAGGGCGCCCCCGGCGGGCGCCCGGGGATCGACGGCGGCCGGGTCGGCGCCCGTGAGCTGCCCGTACTCCGGCGCCGAGATGCCCACGAACACGCCGGTGGCCGTGCCGGCCAGGGATGCGGCCGGCACGGCGGCGTGGTCGAGCGCCTCGTGGACGACCTCCAGCAGGATCCGCTGCTGGGGATCCATCACCGCGGCCTCGCGCGGCGTGATGCGGAAGAAATCGGCGTCGAACCCGGCGATGTCGTCGAGGTAGCCGCCGTAGGGATGCGCGTCGGCGGGCGGGAACGCGGTGAAGTCGCGCCAGCGGTCCTCCGGGACGCCACGGATCGCGTCGGCACCGTCACTGAGCAGGCGCCAGAAGCCGCCCGGGCCGTGCGCGCCGCCGGGCAGGCGGCAGCCGACCCCGACGACCGCCACCGGCTCTGCCGTCCCGCCCGGCAGGGCCGAAGGCGGCGCCCCCGGCAGGGCCGAAGGCGGGGCCGGCGCCGCCTCCGCCCGCGTGGCCCCCGCCCGGCACAGCCGCGCCACCAGGTCCTGGCCGGTGGGCGCCTCCCACAGCAGGGTCGTCGGCAGGTCGCGGCCCGTGGCGCGGGACAGTTCACCGGCCAGGGCGACGGCATCGCGCGAGGCCATGCCGAGGTCCGCGAGCGGCCGGTCCATCGGCACGTCCTGCGGGGCGACGCCGTTCCAGGCGGCCACCCGCTCGGTGATCAGCAGGCGCAGCGCGGCCTCGTCGACGGCGCTCATCCCGCGGCACCCGCCCCGACCTGCCCGCCGCTGACCCCCTCCAGGTACCGGGCGCGGGTCAGGGCCCGCGAGACCTTGCCGCTGGAGGTGCGCGGCACCGTGCCCGGTGGGACCAGGACGACATCGGCGAGCCGCAGTCCGTGCCGGGCGGAGACCGCGCTGCGCACGGCACGCACCAGGGCGGCCACGTCCAGCTCGGCGAGCCGCACGGTCCGCGCGTGTTCCGCCACGACGACCGCGCACTCGCCACCGGCGCCCCCCGGCACCGCGAAGGCGGCGAGCCGGTCGCGGCGCACCGCCTCGTGCGCCTCCTGCACCGTCGCCTCGACGTCCTGTGGATAGTGGTTGCGCCCGTCCACGATGATCAGGTCCTTCAGCCGCCCCGTGACGACCAGCCGCCCTTCCAGCACCGTCCCCAGATCACCTGTGCGCAGCCAGCGCCCCGGGCCGGCCGTGGCGTCCGCGAACTCCGCGCCGAAGAACTCCTCCGAGTCGCGGCCCCAGTAGCCGCGGCCGACGTTCGGTCCCTGCACCCAGATCTCCCCGACTTCGCCCTCCGACAGCGGGGCCCGTGTCACGGGGTCGGCGATCCGGACCCGTTGGCCCGCGGGGGTGCCGCAGCCCGCCAGCAGCACTGCCCGGGGGTCGTCGGGCCGGGCGGGCAGGGCCTTTCCGGCCGCCAGGGCGTCGCGGTCGAGGGCGAACCGGCGGAGCGGCTCACCCGGCCGGGCCGCGCACACGAACACCGTGGCCTCGGCCAGCCCGTACGAAGGGCAGTGCGTCCCGGGCACGAGGCCCTGGTCCGCGAACGCCGCGTGGAACCGGTCGGCCGTACCCGGGCGGACCGGTTCACTGCCGTTGATCAGCGCTGTCACCCTGTCCAGCCGCAGGCCCTCCTTCTGGTCGGCGGTGACGGTCGCGACGCAGTAGTCGTAGGCGAAGTTCGGCGCGGCGCTCACGGCATCGGGGTGCGCGGCGAGCAGCCGCAGCCAGCGCACCGGCTCGTGCAGGAACGCCGCCGGGTCCATCAGCACCGACAGCGCGCCGCGCGCCACCGGGGCGGCGACGCTGAGCACCAGTCCCATGTCGTGGTAGAGCGGCAGCCAGCCCACACTGGTCATCGGGCGGGTGTCGAGGCCATACGCGGTGAGCGCCTGGCGGGCGTTGGCGACGACGTTGCCGTGGGTGATCTCCACACCGGCCGGGGCGCGGGTCGAGCCGGACGTGTACTGGAGGTAGGCGGGGGCTTTCGGGTCCCGGGCGACCGGTCGCAGGTCCCGGCCCTCGTCGTCGGGAACCTCGTCCGCCACGACGATCCGCGGACCGCCGGTCCCGAGGAAGTCCCGTACCTCGTCCCGGGTCCGCCTCGTGGTCACCACCACCTCGGGGCGCGCGTCGGCCAGGACGCCCGCCAGCCGGTTCGTGTGCCCGGGCAGGCCCGGCGGGTACAGCGGGACGGCGACCAGTCCGGCATTCAGTGCCGCGAGGAAGGCCGTCACGTATTCGGTGCCCTGCGGGCACAGCAGCGCGATCCGGTCCCCGGGCGAGGTCTCCTCCGCCAGACGTGCGGAGAGCGACCGAACCCGTACGTCCAGGCGTCGCCAGGTCAGGGTGCGGTGGACGCCGCGCGAGTGCGGCGCCGGGTGCTCGACGAAGGTGAAGGCCCTGCGGTCGGGGGTGGCTTCGGCCCAGTGCCGCACGTACTGCGGCAGCGTGGGGCACTCGGGCGCGAGCGGGGGGCGGCGGCTGTCCATCAAGCGGGGCTCCTCACGGCGCGGATCGGCCTACGGGTCGCGAAGGGGGGAGAGGGGAAGGGGAGGGAGTCAGAGGGGGATGTTCCCGTGCCGGCGTTCCGGCATCGGGGCGCGTTTGCCGCGCAGGGCGCGCAGGGCGCGGCAGACCTGTTCCCGGGTCTCACGCGGCGCGATGACGGCGTCGACGTAGCCGCGCTCGGCGGCGAGGTACGGGGTGCCGTGCGTGCGTTCGTACGCGGCGAGGAGGCGGGCGCGCAGGGCCTCCGGGTGGTCGGACGCGGCGAGTTCACGCCGGTGCAGGACACCCACGGCCCCCTCGGCGCCCATCACCGCGATCCGCGCGGTGGGCCAGGCGAGGTTGACGTCGGCACCGAGGTGCTTGGAGCCCATCACCGCGTAGCCGCCGCCGTACGCCTTGCGCACCACGACCGTGACCTTGGGGACGGTGGCCTCGGCGTAGGCGTACAGCAGCTTCGCGCCGCGGCGGATGATCCCGGCCTGCTCCTGCCGCACCCCGGAGAGATAGCCGGGCACGTCGGCGAACGTCAGCAGGGGGATGCCGAACGCGTCGCAGAACCGCACGAACCGCGCCGCCTTCTCGGACGCGTCGATGTCGAGGACCCCGGCGGCGTGCAGCGGCTGATTGGCGACGACACCCACCGACCGCCCCTCCACGCGGGCCAGGGCGCAGATGATGTTCGGCGCGAACAGCTCCTGCACCGGCAGCAGTTCACCGTCGTCGACGACCGCGTGCAGGATGTCCCGCATGTCGTAGGCCTCGCCGAGCCGGTCCGGGACGACCTCGTCGAGCGCCATCCCGGGCGGAGCGTGCCCGGGGGCGTACTCCGGCGGCCGTTCCAGGTTGTTCGCCGGCAGGTACGACAGCAGGTCGCGCACGGTGTCGAGGGCGTCCCCCTCGTCGGCGGCCAGGAAGTGGGCGTTGCCGTTGACGGTGTTGCTGGCGCGGGCGCCGCCCAGTTCCTCGGCGGTGGTGCGCTCGCCCGTGACGGTCTCGATGACGTCGGGGCCGGTGACGAACATGTGCGAGGCGCCGTCCACCATCACCGTGAAGTCGGTGATCGCCGGCGAGTAGGCCGCGCCACCCGCGCAGGGGCCGAGGACGACGGAGATCTGCGGGATCACCCCGGACGCCTTGACGTTGCGGCGTACCAGTTCCGCGTAGAGCGCGAGAGCGGCGACACCCTCCTGGATCCTCGCCCCGCCGGAGTCGTTCAAGCCGATCACCGGGCAGCCGGTCTTCAGGGCCAGGTCCATCAGGGCGACGGTCTTCTCCCCGAAGGCCTCGCCCATGCTGCCGCCGAACACGGTGGAGTCCTGCGCGAACACGCACACCGGGCGGCCGTCGACCGTGCCGTACCCGGTGACGACCCCGTCGCCGCAGGGGCGGCGGGCGTCGTGCCCGGCGGGCCGGGCCCGGACGAAGAGCCCGGTCTCGGTGAAGGAGTCCTTGTCCAGCAGCCGCTCGATCCGCTCCCGGGCCCGGTACTCCCCGCGTCTGCGTGGCCCGCCCGGGGCGAGCGCCCGCTCCCGGCGGTGCTCCAGGCCGGCGACGCGCTGCGCGGTGCCCTCGGGCGTGTGCGTCGCCGTCTCCCCCGGACCGGATGCTGTCACCTCTGTGCTCACAACCACCTCCGAAGTGGTTCTCGAATATGGCAGCGAGGCACAGGAATACCCGACGGATCTGCTTTTCGTGTGGGGGAGTTGAGTCCTCGGGCGCGGTGTTTCATCCGGGTGTGACAACCGGTCCGTCGAGGGCCGGACGCGATTCAGAGGTCCGGGTGCTGAATGCGTTCTCCTTCTTCTGTTGGACCCCCGGCCGCGCGGCGTCCAGGCTGGAATGCACCATCGTCCGACAGCCGGAAGAGGTCATGAACCCATGCACACCCGCCGCATCGGTGATGTCGAGGTCAGCGCGATCGGTCTGGGCGCGATGCCCATGTCCATCGAGGGACGTCCGGACGAGGAACGTTCCCTCGCCACCATCCACGCCGCCCTCGACGCCGGAGTGACCCTGATCGACACCGCGGACGCCTACCACCTGGGCGCCGACGAGGTCGGTCACAACGAGACCCTGGTCGCCAAGGCGCTCGCCTCCCACGATCGTGGTGGCGACGTCCTGGTCGCCACGAAGGGAGGCCACCTGCGCCCCGGGGACGGCAGCTGGACGCTCGACGGCAGCCCCCGCCACCTCAAGGCGGCCTGCGAGGAGTCCCTGCGCCGGCTCGGTGCCGAGGCCATCGGCCTCTACCAGTTCCACCGTCCCGACCCTCGAGTGCCCTACGCCGAGTCCGTCGGCGCGATCCGCGACCTGCTGGACGAGGGCAAGATCCGCATGGCCGGCGTCTCCAACGCGAACCCCGAGCAGATCCGGCAGGCGAACGAAATCCTCGGCGGGCGTCTGGTCTCCGTGCAGAACCAGTTCTCCCCGGCCTTCCGCTCCAGCGACCCGGAGCTGCGCCTGTGCGACGAGCTCGGCGTCGCTTTCCTGCCGTGGAGCCCCCTCGGCGGGATCTCCAGGGCCCGTGAACTCGGCTCCGGTCACGCGCCCTTCGCCCGCATCGCCGAGGCCCACGGGGTGAGCCCGCAGCGCGTGTGCCTGGCCTGGATGCTCGCCAAGTCCCCGGTGGTCGTCCCGATCCCGGGCGCGAGCAGGCCCGACACCATCCGCGACTCGTTCGCCGCCACCGACCTCGTCCTGACAGCGGACGAACTGGCGGAGCTGGACGCCGCCTGAAAGGGGGCCATGAGGAACCCCTGCGCACATGCGGGGCTACACGGCTCTGCACAGCGGTCAGCTCACCTGAGACCGGTCGCATCCGATCAGTTCTCGTCAAATCCGCCCCAGGTGAGTAAATCGTGTGAATGTTTCCGCGTGGTTCGGGCATACGCAGCGAAAACACAGAGAGGGGCGCTACGTGCTTGTACCGGACCGGAAGATCGTCAGGGAGTTGCTGACGCGGTACGCGTCGCTGAGGATCGCTCAGTCGGAGAGGCACGTGCCGACGGCGGCACGCGAACTGGAGGACGTCAGTTACACGCTGTGCGTGATGATGGGGACGTCCGACATCAGTGACGCCATTGCCAAGGCGGATGTCCTGCTGCTCACCGAGGGGCGGACGGACGCGGCGGACGCGGACGGGGAGAACGGCCTGACGCTGGTCGGTTGACGAAGGCCCGGCACGGACCGGGCAGCGCGCCTCGGCGGCCCCTAGGACGGGGCCGCCGAGGCGTTCGTCCGCCCGTGGAACGCCGCACGGTAGGCGTACGGCGTGGTGCCGACCACCTTGCGGAACCGCTCCCGGAACGCGGTCGGTGAGCCGAATCCCGCCTGGCGCGCGATCCGTTCGACGGAGTGGTCGGAGTTCTCCAGCAGGTACTGGGCGCGCCGCACCCGCGCCCGCAGCAGCCACTGCAACGGTGTGGTGCCGGTCTGCTCGCGGAAGCGGCGGCTGAAGGTCCGCTCGCTCATTCCCGCCCGCTCCGCCAGGGCGCCCAGCGTCACCTCACGTGCGAGGTTGTCCTCGATCCACTCCAGGACCGGTTCCAGCGCCGACCCCCGGGGCACGGGCGGATGCCGGTGCACGATGAACTGCGCCTGGCCGCCCTCGCGTTCCAGCGGCATGACCGACATCCGGGCGATGTTCGCGGCGACGGCCGACCCCAGGTCCCGCCGGATCATGTGCAGACTCAGATCGAGCGCCGCGGCCGCTCCGGCCGAGGTTAGGATCTGGCCGTTGTCCACGTACAGGACGTCCGGCTCCACGTCGACCCGCGGGAAGCGCCGGGCCAGTTCGCCGGCGGCCACCCAGTGCGTGGTGGCGCGCAGCCCGTCCAGCAGCCCCGCCTCCGCCAGCACGAAGGCACCGACGCACACCGACGCGATCCGGGTACCGGCCCGGGCCGCCTCGCGCAGGGCCGCCAGCACCCGGGCGGAGGGCGGCGCGGCGTCGGGGGAGCAGCCCGGCACGATGATGGTGTCCGCCTCCGCCAGCGCCTCCAGCCCCCGGTCGATCCGCAGGGTGAAGCCGCCGTCCGCGCGCACCTCGGGTGTCTCGGCGCACAGCCGGACCCGGTAGGCGGGCCGCCCGTCCGGCAGGCGGGTCCAGGCGAACGTCTGCTGGGGTGCCGCCATGTCGAACGGCACCACATGATCGAGAACCAGGATCGCCACGGAGTGCATGGCGGCCACCCTAGACATCTTCCCGCCGGACCTGTGACGTGGGGCCGGTGCCGGCTTCGGCGCTGAGACGCAGGTCGGGTGGGTGGCGGGAACCCGTTGGAAGCTGTCGTTCCCGCCCCTGTGCGTCCATCGGGAGGCGTCCTAGCGTGGGCGCCGTCGACCGCGCATACCGGAAAGAGCCCCGTGACCAAGATCCTGCTGTCCCTCCACGTCCTGGCCGCCATCGTCGCCGTCGGTCCCGTGACCGTCGCGGCCAGCATGTTCCCGCCCGCCGTACGCCGTGCGGCCCCCACGAGCGCCGGCACGGCCGCGCTCCTGCACCGCATCTGCCGCGTCTACGCCGGCGTCGGACTGGCCGTCCCCCTGCTGGGGTTCGCCACCGCGGCAGCGATGGGCGTCCTCGGCAGCGGATGGCTCGTCACCTCCATCGCCCTGACCGCCGCGGCCGCGGGCGTCCTGGCCGCGTTCGTCCTGCCCCGGCAGGAGGAGATCCTGGGCCAACTCAAGGGCGAGCGGACGCCCGACCACCGCGCCACCGTGCAACTCGCCATGTTCACCGGCGTCTTCAACCTGCTGTGGGCGACGGTCACCGTCCTCATGGTCGTCCGGCCCGGTTCCACGACGGGCGCCTGAGGAAAACAGCCGTCCTCATGTCACAGATGTCCGGTCTGCGTCAAGTCATCCCAAGGAATTCACACTCCGGGACACCGTGCCGCCTACACTCGCAGTCTCGCCCCCGCACGGGGCCGACGAGCAGAAAGGCGCGTTGACGGGTGTTCCAGGATTCCCCCATCTACGACCGACTCATCGCGGAGCGCGGTGACGTACCGGCACAGGTGCGCCGCGAGGCCGAACGTGTGAGCAGGGAACTGGAGCTGGTCATGCGGCCCTCACAGTCCCTCGGCTACGACCGGCCGCAGTCCCCGGGCGCGGGCTGGCAGCGCGCGGGCATGCTCCCGGGTCCGCGCCCGCAGTGAGCGGGGCCACGGCCCGGGGACCGGCCCGTGCCGGGCCCCCGGGCTTTTCAATGGGCCCTCGTACGCGCGCCGTTGACGGGTGAGGGCTGGACCGGGACGGGCCGGGCCAGCCACTCGGCGATGGTGCGGGCGATCGGCTGACCCGTCTCCACCTCGACGAACCCGAACTGCCCCGACTGGTTGCACTCCAGGAACCACCATGTCCCATCGGAGTCCTCGACGAAGTCGAAGGCCCCGTAGGCCAGATCGGCCTCGCGCAGATAGGCCAGGACGCCCGGCGCGATGCAGGACGGCACGTCGACGGGCATCCACGGCGAGCCGGGCGCGGCGAACCGCACGTCGACGTCGTCCGGGTCCGCGTCCGGCGCGGTCGCCTTGCGGGCGGCCAGCATCCGCTCGCCCACGACGGTGAGCCGGATGTCGGCCCGCTTGGTGATCCGCCGCTGCAGCAGCGTCGGCCCGAACGCCACGGCGGCGAAGTCCGTGTCCGGCGCGACCCGGCTGGTCGGCACGGCCCGCGGCGGGTCCTGCGGATGCGCGCCCGACACCGGCTTGACCACCAGTTCCGGGTAGCGCTCGGCGAACTCGCGGGCGGCGCGCGGAAACGTCGTGATCAGCGTCGCGGGCACGGGCAGGCCGCATCTCTGGGCGAGCCGCAGCTGCCACGGCTTGTGGCGGGCCCGGCGCGCCGCGTCGGGGTGGTTCATCCAGCGCGCGTCCGAGCCCCGCAGCATGCCGTAGAGCGCCTGCGCGGCCTCCTCGGTCAGCCAGTCGGACGGCTGGGCCGCCCGCGCGGCGGGGACGCCGGGACGGCGCACCCAGACGGACCGGAGCCCCCCGATGCTCACCAGCCGCCCCCCGGCGGACAGATGGCCACGGAACCGGCCGTGCACGTATTCCCCCGACAGCGCGACACCACCGGTCAGGTCCGCGGGATCGACCCGGACCACCGGCACGCCCGTTGCGTTCAGGTGCACGACCACCATGTCCGCGGTCACGTCCTCCTCGCAGGTGAGGATCAGTACGGTCATAGTCTGCGGTCCGTGATCAGTCGTCGAAGTGCGTCTTGGAGCCGGCCGTGGACGTCGTGGTGCCGAACTCCCTCAACAGGGCGAAGTCACAGGCCGCGACGCGGCCGTCGCGGAGCACGTTCAACTGCAGTCCGGCGTCGTACACGTACGGAATGGCGGCTTCCAACTCCACTGCTGGGCGCGCGTAGTTGAGCGCGAACGGTTGCATCGTCTCTCCCTCGTCGGTACTGCGCCGAACAGGCGTCGGTCCAGGGGTGAATACGCCCGGTCCGCCGATTCTGTTTCGGCTTCCAGAGACTTATACGAATCGAACGGGTGGTTGGTTTCCTTACTTTCCGTAGTCATCGGCCGGTTGCCGGTCCGGCCGGTGTGCCGTACTGCGCTCCCGTTCGCCGAGGGAGCCGCGGACGGTGCGCAGAGCGAGCAGCAGGACTCCGATGTCGTCCAGGTACACCGGGTCCGGCACCAGATCGGTGGGCAGCACCAGGTAGAGGACCGCGCCCCAGAAGGCCCAGCGCGGACCCGTGGGCAGTCCCGCGCGGCGCAGATCGCGCCGGGTCCGGACCAGCCGTACGAAGACGGCCAGGGCGATGACGAGGACGACGGCCGCGAGGACCGCGGCCAGGACGATCACCTTTGTGGTCGTATCCACGGGTTGCCCTCCTCCTGGCATGCCGCGACACGGGATGTCCCTAGCTGGATTCCCTTTTCGCGCGGCTGTATTGCGGCCGGAGCCCGACATGTCGGCGAGTCGGCGCATTTTCCCGTGCGCGCGGGCCGTCCCGGTGGCCCACCCGGGTGGCACGGAGGGACAGGGGCGCCCCGTGCCGGTCAGCGTGATGACGTTCGTCACAGGGAGGGGCGCTGGAGCGGCCGCGCTCCTCCCTCGGAGGCGGGCACGACCACCCGCTCCTCATTCCCCGGCTCGAACCCACCCCTCCTACCCGACGAGTCGTACGGTCCGCCCAGCCGTCCGCGAGACGACCGTCGCCACCGGTACGCACCAGGTGGAGCGGACGAGCGCGCAGCCCACAGGCCCGCAGGAGACGCACCGGGCGGGGCCTCCGGGCCCGTCGCCCATTCCCTCGGGGCCGACCTGGCGGCCGCCGCATCCGTCACCCTGGGCTCCCACCCGGCGGCAGCGGCGGGAACACAGCCGCCGGCCCTGGAACCGGAGCCGACCGACCTGACGGGCCGGACTGATCGGACGAACCGGACCGCCGACCGGCCCTTCGCCCCCACCCGGACCGGACCCGCACGCAGCCGGCTCCTCCTGCCGACGACTGGCTGGGATCCGGCGGGGACGCGGCCCGCGGCGCCCGTACCGGACGGGACGGATTCCGCGCAGCCGCCCGGTCTCCGGTAGCCGATCCGGGACCGGGAAGACCGCCGTCTCACACCGCCCGCTGAGTCCGGCGCTCCAGCAGCCCGGTCAGCACCCGGTCGGGCGTGAGCGGGAGTTCACGCAGGCGGACGCCCGTGGCGTGGTGCACCGCGTTGCCGATGGCCGCGGCCGTTCCGACGATGCCGATCTCCCCGATCCCCTTGCTGCCCATGGGGTTGAGCCGGGAGTCCTCCTCGTCGAGCCAGTGCGCCTCGATCCCGGCGACGTCGGCGTGCACCGGCACGTGGTACGACGCCAGGTCGGACTCGGTGAAGTCACCGAACGCGGCGTCCATGGTGCTGCCCTCGGTCAGCGCCATGCCCAGGCCCATCGTCATGCCGCCGACGAACTGGGAGCGCGCCGTACGGGCGTTGAGGATGCGGCCCGCCGCGTACACCCCGAGCAGCCGCCCGACCCGCACCTCGCCGGTGACCGTGTCCACGGCGACCTCGGCGAAGTGCGCCCCGAAGGCGTGCCGCGCGAAGTCACTCTCGGCGTCCGCGGTGCCCTTCGTTTCGGCGCGGGTGTGCAGACCCTCCTCCGGCAGCGCACCCGGGTGTTCCGCGAGGCGCCGGGCCAGCCGGTCACACGCGTCGTGCACCGCCCAGCCCCAGGAGGCGGTGCCGGACGAGCCGCCGGCCAGCGACGCCGACGGCAGTTCGGTGCTGCCCACCTCGATCCGGACCCGCTCCAGGGGCACCCCGAGGGCGTCGGCGGCGATCTGCGCGAGTACGGTCCGGGCGCCCGTGCCGATGTCGGTCGCGTTGATCCGCACCAGGAACGTCCCGTCGGGCCGTGCGCGAGCCGACGCCTTGGACGGGGCGACCATGACGGGGTAGGTCGCCGCCGCCACGCCCGTCCCCAGCAGCAGGGGCCCGTCCCGGCGGGTGCCCGGGCGGGGGTCCCGCCCGGCCCAGCCGAAGCGCCGGGCGCCTTCGTACAGACACTCGACCAGGTGCCTGCTGCTGAACGGCTTGCCGCTGTCGGGCTCGACGCCCGGCTCGTTGCGGACGCGCAACTCGATCGGATCCATGCCGAGTTCGGTGGCGAGCTCGTCCATGGCGGACTCCAGCGCGTGCATGCCGGGAGCCTCACCCGGGGCCCGCATCCAGGACGGCGACGGGACGTCCAGCGCCGCCACCCGGTGCACCGTACGGCTGTGCGGCGCGGCGTACATCACCCGCGCGGGCACCGCCGCCTGCTCCACGAACTCCTTGATGCGCGAGGTGTGCGTGGTGGCCTCGTGGACGAGCGACACCAGACGGCCGTCCGCGCCGGCCCCGAGCCGCAGCCTGTGCAGGGTCGGCGCGCGGTGTCCGACGACGGCGGCCAGATGGCGACGGGGCAGGGCCACCGTCACCGGGCGCCCGGTGTGACGCGCCGCCATGGCGGCGAGCACCACGTCGGGCCGGGGCGTGCCCTTGGACCCGAAGCCGCCGCCCACGTGCTCGGCGGTGACGACGATCCGCTCCCGCGGCAGGCCGAACAGCGCGGCGAGCGTGGCCCGTACGGCACCGGTGCCCTGGCTGGAGGTGTGCACGGTCAGCCGGCCGTCGTCCCACCGGGCGGTGCTGGTGTGCGGCTCCATCGGATGGTTGTGCAGCGGCGGCACCCGGTAGGCGACGTCCACCCGGACGGCCGACGACCCGAACGCCTCGTCGGGGTCGCCCTGTTCCCGCACGGCCGGGTGACCGCCGTTGGCCTCCTCGGGCACGTACACGCCGGGGTGGCCGGCCGTGAGGGCCACGTCGTGCTCTTCGGTGTCGTAGGTGACGCGGACGGCGGCCGCACCGGCGCGGGCCGCCTCCAGGCTCTCGGCCACGACCAGGGCCACGAACCAACCGCGGTGCGGGACCCGGGTGTTCTGCAGCACGGCGAGCGTGGGATCGTCCGGCTCCGCGAGACGCGGCGCGTTCTCGTGGCTGAGGACGGTGAGGACACCGGGCACCGCCAGGGCGTCCGCCGTGTCGACGCCGCTCACCCGGCCCCGGGCCACACTCGCCGGTACGGGCCAGGCCTGCGCCCGGCCGGGGTCGTGGAACTCGGCGGCGTAGCGGGCGGTGCCCCCGACCTTCTCGCGTCCCTCCCGGCGCTCCACCGGGGCGCCCACACTGCCGGTCATGAGGCCCTCCCGGTGAGCGCGGTGCCGCTGAGCCGCGTCAGCACGTCCACGGCGAGATTGCGGGCGAGCGGCACCTTGTAGGCGTTGTCCCGCAGCGGCTGCGCGGCGGCCAGCTCCCGCTCGGCGGCCTGCTCGAACGCCGCAACGGTCGGGGCCGCACCCAGCAGCGCCTCCTCCGCGAGCCGGGCCCGCCAAGGCCGGTGCGCCAGCGCCCCGAAGGCGATGCCGGCATGGCCGATCACACCGTCCTCCAGACGCAGCACGACCGCGACCGACGCGAGCGCGAAGGCGTAGGAGGCCCGGTCACGGGCCTTGCGGTACGCCGAGGGCACCCCGGCCGTGTCCGCCGGCAGCACCACACCGGTGATCAGCTCGCCCGGGCGGATCTCGGTGTCCTGCTCGGGCCGGTCGCCGGGCAGCCGGTGGAAGCCGGCCGCCGGAACGCTGCGGGCACCCCCGGGTCCGACCAGCTCGACCCGCGCGTCGAGAGCGGCGAGCGCCACCGCCATGTCCGACGGATGAGTGGCGATGCAGTGCGCGGATTGCCCGAGCACCGCGTGGTCACGGTGGACACCGTCCCGCGCACCGCAGCCGCTGCCCGGATCCCGTTTGTTGCACGGTTTCGACACGTCCTGGAAGTATGGGCAGCGGGTGCGCTGGAGCAGGTTCCCCCCGGTCGTCGCCGCGTTGCGCAGCTGCCCGGAGGCCCCCGCGAGCAGCGCCTGGGACAACGCCGGGTACCGGTCGCGGACCACGGGGTGGGCGGCGAGGTCGCTGTTGCGGACCATCGCCCCGACGCGCACGGCACCGTCGGGCAGTTCGTCGATCGTGTCCAGGGGCAGCCGGGTGACGTCGATGAGCGTGGCGGGCGTCTCGACGCCGAGCTTCATCAGGTCGACCAGGTTGGTGCCGCCGCCGAGATAGCGGGAGCCGGCGTGCGAGGCGAACGCGGAGGTCGCCTCCTCGACACTGCCGGCGCGGACGTAGGCGAACTCCTTCACGGCATCACGTCCTCGACGGCCTCGGCGATCCGCGGATACGCACCGCACCGGCACAGATTGCCGCTCAGCCGCTCCCGGATCTCCGCACGGTCCAGCTTCACCGGCTCGCCCGACGGCGCCGCAGGGTCGGTGACGTGCGACGGGTGACCGGCCGCCGCCTCGGCGAGGACACCGGCCGCGGAGCAGATCTGGCCCGGGGTGCAGTAGCCGCACTGGAAGGCGTCGCGTTCCAGGAAGGCGGTCTGGAGCGGATGCGGTTCCTCCCCGTCGCCGGAGAGACCTTCGACCGTGGTCACCTCGCAGCCGTCCAGCGCGACCGCGAACAGCAGACAGCTGTTGACCCGCCGCCCGTCCACCAGGACCGTGCAGGCGCCGCACTGGCCGTGGTCACAGCCCTTCTTGGCGCCCGTGAGCCCGAGATCCTCGCGCAGGAGGTCCAGCAGGACACGCCGGTGGTCGACGGTCAGCGTGTGGGGTTTGCCGTTGACGCGGAGCGTGGTCCGCGAGTGGTGCTGGTGGTTGCCCATGTCGTGGGGGACCTTCCGGGGCGGGCCGTGATGCCGTACGGACCGCGTATCCAGGAGGCGACGACTGACACCTGCGAGGCAGGTGTCACCCCTCGGACGTCGCGTGCTGAGCGGCGGTGCTCCTTTCGTCACCCTCCTCGTGGCTGCGCTCGGCACCGGCAGCGGTCACCGGGCGCTTGACCTTGAAGCGTTCGAACGTCCGTGTCAGCTGCTGGAGCGGGGACACCGCGGGCTGACCGGACGGCCGTGGGACCGCGGGAGCGCTCGCTGCGGACTCCTGGTAGGCGGCCAGGGCCTCGTGGGCGCTCTCGGCCGCCGCCCGGTACAGGTCACGGGACTTCGTCATGGCCTCCAGCGCCTCCGCGTACATGGCCACCAGGCCGCGCTGGCGGTCCAGTTCCTCCTGGAGCGTCAGCAGGTGCCAGTCGTCCCGCAGAGCGGTGAGCGCCTCGGCCGCGCCGTCGGGCAGAGGCCTGGGCAGCGCGGCGAACCGGGTCACCGCGTCGACGAGGTCGGCCGGCTCGGAGCCGTCGAGGAAGACCGCGCGGACCGAGAAGTCCTGGGCCTCGTAGCCCTCCGGCGCCGGGACGCCCGGCAGAACCACCGCGCCACCGCGCGGCACCTGGACGCCGGAGTCCCGCAGGGCCCAGTTCAGCCCGCGCAATTGCTGCGGCGCGGCGTGGTGTTCCACCACCCGGTGACGCAGGCCCGGCGGCAGCCACCGCGCCACCGGCGCACGCCCTCGGTCGTCGGTGGTCATGGCCTCGTGGACGACCACGTGGAGGTGCCATCCGCCGCGCACGGCGCTCTTCAGCAGGCGCCGGATCTCCCTGTCGTCCTGAGGCAGCGCGTTGATCTCCCCCAGGGCCAGCCGCGTGGCGGCGTCCTGGCACCAGGCGGTGTCCGGCTCCTCCGGCCAGAACAGGCCCGTGGGGGAGGGCCAGGCGTCGCTCCACGGCTGCTCGGCCTCCGCGACCAGTGTCCACTCCTGCCCGTGCCCGTCGTCCCCGGCGGGCCGCACGCTCAGCCGGGCCCTTACGGTCACGTCGGCACCGGCGCGCCAGCGGGCCTCGAAGACCCGCTCCGCCGAGGGGGCCCCCTCGTCGGGCAACTCCAGAAAGTCGTCGATCGCCTGGCTGTCCTTGCGCTGCTGCAGCGTGCGCCGGAGAACGTCTTCCGCGGGGCCCGGGGCGTGGCGGCCGCGCGCCAGCCACACCGTGTCGGGAGTCATGGGGCGGACGGTGAGGGAGGTCAGCATGGGTCCATCTGTGAACGGGGGTGGGGGCGCCTGCCAGTATCGTCGCCGCAGGCCGACGGGTGCTACCCGGGGTCGCACGGGGACGGCGGTGCCGGTGGCGTACGTGTCTACCACCGTTCACCTCCCGGCCGGGCCAGGACACGCCACGGCACCCGCCCGGGCACACCGGGCCCTGTGTCTGCGGCGGCCTGCCCGGTCACCCGCACGCCCCGCTCTCCGTCCGTCTCACCGTCGGTCATGGGCACCGCCTACCCACGCGGGGCTGCACCATGTGACACGAGCACGGCGGCGTGCGACGACCGGGCGGCGCGATGCGGCGCGATGCGGCACCGGGTGGTGCGCCGGGCCGCGAGTGGCGCCGGGTGCACGGGATGTGCACCGCGCACGCCGGGTGTGCGCGCCGCGCGCACATCGGGCGATCTCACGCGTGGCCCGCCCGCCCCGAGGTCCCCACAATGGTGCGCACGAGCAGGGCCCGCCCACCATCCGCATCGGGGCGGGTCCTGCTCGCCCCCGGGAGACGCGAGCGGCGCTCAGCGATCCACCTCACCGGCGGACCGCGGCTCCTCCGGGCCCGATCGCCGCCCAACCGGCGAGGGGTTTCAGCCGGTCCTCGTACACCGTGCCGGGCCCAGCCGTGCAGCGGGTCAGCAAGTGCTTCGTGGGCGGACACCGGCAGGTCCAGGGGCTGGTGGGTCAGTTCAAGGAAACCGGCCCCGGGGCGGTGGAGGCGTTTCACCCCGCCGTGGTGGATCCGCACGTCGTGAGCCGCCCAGCGAGTGCGGAACTCGTCGCTGACCGTGAAGAGTTCACCCACGAACTCGCGCAGACCCCGGCCGTGGGGGTACCGGCCCGCCTTTGCGCGCAGCAGCGCGTCGGTGATCCGGGCGCCGCTGTCCCAAGCCGCGTGTACCACTCGGTGCTCACACCGGCGGGAACTGCACCCTCCTCCCGGCGCAGCCCCGGGATCCGGCTCCGGCCGCCGGCGGGCAGCCCGACCTGCTCGGGGATGAGCCGGGCGCGCCTGTCCTCATGCCTGCCGGGCCCCGGACCGGGTACACGGTTCTCGCATGAGCCGGTGTGGACCGAGTAGAGGGGACCGGGTGCAGTGGCGGTAAAGGCGATGGGGTGGGCGCACTCGTTCCGAATGTCCGAAGGAGTGCGTGCGGGCAGGGAGTGGACGCGCGGGCGTCTCGACTCCCTGCCCTGGGCCGCTGCCGAGCCGGACACGGTGGACGCCGTCGTGCTGGCGGTGTCCGAGCTGATCACCAACGCGCACATCCACGCACACAGCGACGCACACCTGGTCCTGACGTGGGACGGCGACTGCCTCCACGTGAGCGTCCACGACGAGGACCCGACGCTGCCGCGCCAGCGTGACCCGGAGCCGGGTGAGGTCTCCGGCCGCGGTGTCGCGATCGTGCGCAGGCTTGCCGACGAGTGGGGTATGAGGTGCCAGCGGCACGGCAAGACCGTGACCGCGTGCTTCCGTCCGGCGGACCCCGAGGCCGCCGGTGACCGGCAGGGCGGCGGCGGCAGTTGAGCGCCGCTCACCGTCGCGCCCTCCCGCTTCCGAAGGAGAAGTGTTGTGTACCTGGCACGAGGATCGAGTGATGACGACCCTTATGTCTGGCTCTGGGTCCTGGGTGCTCTCGCGCTGTACGCGCTGATCAGCTACGGACTGACCTACCGTGCCCGCGCACGGCGCGGTTCCGCCCATCCTGCCCAGGACGCCCTGCACGACCTCAAGGACCGGGAGGACCCTCAGCCGCCCGAGAACCGCCTGGTCAGTCGCGTGATCATGCTGTGCGGTGCGGCGCTCACGGGGTGCGCCGCCTACCTCACCAGTGGCGCGGTGCGGGTTCTGTCGGTCGGGTTCACGGCCGTGGTGGCCGTGACCCTCTGGGCGTACTACGACCACCGCACGCAAACGATCGCCTCGGCGCGGCGGTGACCCGATCCGAGCTGCTCACCCTCCCGGGACCGGGGCCCCTCACCGCTCCTGGGAGGGGCCCCGGTCCCGGGGGCGTCAGCCCGACCCGGGGTGCTTGCCGGGTCCCTCGGCGCCGGGGAACAAAGGAGTGGGCGACAGTGTGGTGTCCTCCTCGCCCGGCTCCAGCAGGGTGTCGGCGGCTCCCACGATGAGAGGGTCGGGGGTGCCCACCGCCTCGCGGTCCTTGCTCGCGTAGTCGACACGCGACAGCAGACTGCGCATGGTCTCCAGCCGGGCGCGCCGCTTGTCGTTGCTCTTGACGACGGTCCAGGGCGCGTGTGCGGTGTCCGTGGCGCGGAACATGTCCACCTTCGCCTCCGTGTAGTCGTCCCAGAGGTCCAGCGACGCCAGGTCGGTGGGGGAGAGCTTCCACTGGCGCACCGGGTCGACCTGCCGGATCGCGAAGCGCGTGCGCTGCTCGGAGCGCGACACCGAGAACCAGAACTTCACCAGCAGGATCCCGTCGTCCACCAGCATCCGCTCGAAGGCCGGGCACTGGTCGAGGAACAGCTCGTACTCGTCCTTGGAGCAGTAGCCCATCACCCGTTCCACGCCGGCCCGGTTGTACCAGGAACGGTCGAGGAAGACGATCTCTCCGGCCGTCGGCAGGTGCGCGATGTACCGCTGGAAGTACCACTGACCCGCCTCGCGTTCGGTGGGCTTGTCCAGGGCGACCACGCGTGCGCCGCGCGGGTTGAGCCGTTCGGTGAGGCGCTGGATCGTGCCGCCCTTGCCTGCCGCGTCCCGCCCCTCGCACACGACGACCAGGCGGGCGCCGGTGTCCTTGACCCAACGCTGGAGCTTGAGCAGCTCTATCTGCAGGATGCGCTTGGTCCGCTCGTAATCCTTGCGGCTCACCTTGTGGTCGTACGGATAGTTCTCCCGCCAGGTCCGGATGGGGCGCCCGTCACCGTCCAGCACGATCGGCTGCTCCTGCCGGCTGGTGTCCACGGTCAGCCCGTCCAGCAGCTTGTCGGCGTCTTCGGCGCTCATCACTCGACTCCCCGTTCGGCTCGCGCAGTCGGCCCCGGGCGTACGGTGCCGGGCCCTTCGGAACCGGCTCCCCTAGCTGGCCGGACGAGCACACGGGTGCCCCGTCCGGCCCCTCCCATGTGGGAGCGCGACAGCCCGTCAGATCGGGCTCCGGAATGCCTTGACGTCGCCGAAGGGGCTCCCTGGGGTCTGGCACCACCGCTGGGCAGGGTGATCCACGCATTCCCCGCCCGTTTGTGAATCGTTTCAGGCGCGCAGGCGGCACCCCGCCCCGAGGAGGACGCAGCCGTGTACGCGCTGACCGTCGAACACCGCACCGACCCGCTCGGCGTGGACGCCCCACACCCCCGCTTCGGCTGGCGCATGCGGTCCGGCGGACGCGGACGCGGGCAGGGCTCGTACGAGATCCTCGTGGCGGAGTCCCCCGGCAGGCTGACCCCGGCCCGGGCGGACGTCTGGAACAGCGGCCGCGTCCACTCCGCCGATTCGGTGGGCGTCCGCTACCGGGGCGGACCCCTCGAGCCGTCGACCCGCTACTACTGGACCGTCAGCGTCCGGGACACCTCCGGACGCAGGATCGGCAGCGGCCCCCTCGCCTGGTTCGAGACCGGCCTGATGAGCACCGACGGCGTCACCGGCTGGGACGAAGCGCCGTGGATCGGCATGCGGGGCAAGGAGCCCCGCTCGCCGGGCGCGCCGATGCTGCGCACCGAGGTCCCGCTGGAGGGCCGGGTCCGTGAAGCCCGCCTGTACGTCACCGCGCTCGGGGTCTACGAGGCCCACGTCAACGGGCACCGCGTGACCGTCCCGCAGGACGGCGCAACCACGCTCGAACTGCTCCCTCCGGGCTGGACCAACTACGACGCGCGCGTCACCTACCTCGCCTACGACGTCACGCACCTCGTGGCCCGGGAGCCGTCCGTCACCCTGGCGGCCGTTACCGGCTGCCGTCCGGCTCGTACAGCCTGACGTCCCGCCTGCGCTGACCCGCACCCGGCAGTGCGGGTTCGACCGGAGCGGGCGTGGCGGGGGACAGGGGACGGGCCGCCGCATGCAGCGCCGTGCCGGTCTCCTCCGCAGGCACCCGCCCGAGCCCGCACAAGGAGGCCCGGGACCGCCGCACGCCGCGCCGTGGCGGTCTCCTCCGTCGGTGCCCGCACAAGGAAGCCCGGACCGCCGCTCACAGCGCCGTGCCGGTCTCCTCCGCCAAGGCCTGCACGAGACGGTCCTGGAACGCCTCGTCGTGGACGGCGCGGTGCGGCTGCGTCCGTTTGCCGTGGTACCAGTACCCGCCCGTGGACAGGGCCTGAGGGTCGTCGCTCGAAGCCAGCCACTCCTGCGTCCGGTGGCCGAGCTCCAGGTCGTCCGGCGCGTCGGGCCCGCCCATCCGCGTCGGAACCCAGCCGGGATCGACGGCGTTGCTCGCCACCCCGGGGCGCAGCCGGGCCACCGCGGCCGCCAGCGCCGTCACGAACAGCTTGCTGTCGGCGTACGACCCGGCGCTCGTGCCCCGCCAGTCGGTCCCCTCCAGCGCCGACGGGCGTCCGCCCAGATGCGAGCCGCTGCTCAGGTACACGAGCCGGCGCGGCCCGCGCAGCAGGGCCGTCAGCAGATAGGGCGCGACGATGTTGACCGGCATGACCGCGGGGCCGCTCCACACACCGGCGTTGTGGACCACGGCGTCGAGCGGCCGTGAGGCGTCCAGCTCGTCGGCGATCCGCCGCACGGCGTCCCGCTCGGCGAAGTCCCCCACCACGACGTCCGCCCCGCGGTCGGCCAAGTCGCCCAGAACCTCGGCCCGTTCGGGACGCCGTGCATGCACCACGACGTCGTGCCCGGCGGCCAGCAACGTCTCGGCCGTGGCCCTGCCCAGCCCTTCCGCGGACCCGGTCACCAGAATCCGGCTCACGATTCCTCCCTCGGATCTGTTTCCGCTGCGGAGGACGCGTGTTCCGCGGGAGTCCTGCGCTCAACCCTGCATGACCCATGAAATGCCGCCGGCCCGGCCGCGCCTCACGCGCCGGGTACGGCTGTCATGCCCGGGGCCTGCCCTGGATCTGCATACCGGGGCGGCGGCGGTGCACTGTCACGTACGACAGGCCGTCCGTGCCCGCGGTCACGCTGCGGACACTGCCGTGCGGCAGCCAGACGAGGCTGCCGGGCTCCACCGGGTGCGGTCCCGCAGCGGAGCCGAGGGTGCCGTCTCCGGAGACGACCAGCAGCAGGACGTCGAGGTCGGGTTCGGCGTGCGCGTCGATGGATCCCCGGGGCGGGACCCGGATGAGGTTGGCGTCCAGCTGCCGGCCGGGCTCGGCCAGTCGCCACAGGGCTCCGGTCGCTTCCGGGTCGGCAGCGGCGAGCGCCCCGGTGTTGCCGAGGATCCGCGCAGTGGGAGCGCCGGCCGCGCCGGGGAGCTCCTCCGGGTCAGTCATGGATCGTGCCACCATCCGATACGGGCCTTACCTGGGCCGGTTGACCTGCCCGGCCGGCGATCCGCACCTCTCCTGGGCGGACGCCCGGAGGAATCTAGCATCGGCCGGCGGCCCGGCCGATGCCAGATGCCGCTCACTCCTCGTCGGAGGTGGTGGGGCGGGTCCGGCCGGGCTCCGGCGCCTCGCCCTGCAGCGCGCGGGCGTGCAGCACGTCGCCGATGAACAGGTCGTACACCAGCACGCCGATCACACCGCCGATGAGCGGCCCGACGATCGGGATCCACCAGTAGTCGCTGAACGCCCCGGCCAGGCTGCCGGGAAAAGCCAGTCCGTCCCATCCCGCCATCCAGGTGAACAGGCGCGGGCCGAAGTCACGGGCCGGGTTGATCGCGTAGCCCGCGTTCGCCCCGTACGACATGCCGATGGCCGCCACGACGAAGCCGATCACCACCGGGCCGAGGTTCGCCTTCACGGCCGTGTTGCGCAGGTCGATGATCGCCACGACCAGCATGACCAGGAAGGCCGTGCCGACGATCTGGTCGATCAGCGGACCCCAGACGCCACCGCCGAAGTACGGCGCCGGGAACGTCGCGAAGATGGAGAACGAGGCGAGGGTCTTCCCGTCCGTCTTCGGCCCCTTGAAGGCGTCGTCGAAGGCGTTGATGGCGTCGTGATACACGGCGTAGACCAGGGCCGCCCCGGCGAGGGCGCCGAGCACCTGGGACGCCCAGTAGGGCAGGACCTTGACCCACGGGAACCTGCGGCGGACCGCGAAGGCCAGGGTGACGGCCGGGTTGATGTGTGCCCCGCTGACGCCTCCGGCCACGTAGATGCCGAGGATCACGGCCATGCACCAGCCCCACGTGATCAGGAGCCAGTCCCCGGCGCCGAGGAAGAAGATGGTGGGCCCCTCGGTGCGGCCCGAGCCGGGCAGCGCGGCCACCGTCATCGCCACCACGCCACAGCCGAAGGAGATGAGGACGAACGTCCCGAGGAACTCCGCCAGGCACTCGCCCGCCAGGCCTGCGCGACGTCTGAGCCTGGAGGGTTTCACCAGCGGCTTGATGTCGAGTGCCATGTGATATCTCCCTGGGTTCGCCGCGGTCGCGGGTGACACGCGGTAATCACGTGGTAACCCGTGACGTGCGCCGCGGCAACCGCAGGGCCATCGGGCGGCTCGCCCGATCCCCGTTCTCAGTGACCCGGGGGCGGTTGCGTCGCCTGCTCGCCGCCGTCGGAACCGAGCCGGACACAGCACTCCCCGGGTTCGGGCGCCGGCACCGCGCGCACGCCACCGACCTCCAGGCCGTCGAGGTAGCCGCTGAGGAACGCCTGGTTCATACCGCACACCAGCTCCGGCGCCTTCGCCGCCAGCGGATGGAACGGGCAGTTGCGCAGCCGGATCCGCGTCGGGGCCTCCCGGACGGGCTCGTAGCCGTACTGCTCCAGCAGGCCCTCGCAGGTGGTCAGCCCGCGCTCGGGGCCCAGCCGGCCCGGACGGGTCTCGTGCCGAACGGCCTCGCCCATTTCCCGACCTCGCTGCCGGGCGGCCCGCATCGCGGCCTGCGCGGCGGTCTCGTCGGCCCGGTCGCTGAGCACGGCGTCCAGGAGCAGGTCGGCCAGCAGCTCGTGCCGCCGGTCGGGGATGTTCACGGTGATCTGGGCGCCGGTGGGCTCGTACACCTTGGGCTGCCTGCCGACCTTGCGGGTCCCCTCCGGTGAAGCGTAGTGGGCGCGCAGCAGACCGGTGTCGACCAGTTTGTCGAGGTGGAAGGCGGCGAGCTTGCGGGAGATGCCGACACTGGCGGCGGCCTCGTCGCGGGTGACGGGGCGCCGGGCCCGCCGGATGAAGGCGAACATGCGCCGTCGTGAGTCCTCGCTCAGGGCGCTGACGGAGTCGATGGCGTCGGCGGGATCGATGGCGCCGGCGGGGTCGATGGTGCCGGCGGCCGGATCGGCCTGCGGGGGCGGGTCGGAAGCCACGAGTCCACGGTAACTCCCACGCACGTGGGAGCAAGAGCGATCCGGCCTCTGTGGGGTGCACGCCTTGACTCCGGCACGGAATAAAGGAAAAACTTGTTGGTGAAACCTGGGAGGTCGCCATGGTCCCGCTCTCACCGCACGGCGAAGCGACGGCACTCGAACGGCCCGTCCTGCGGGTGGTGCACGAACCCGACGGGATCGATCTGGCCGCCGCCGAGGCCGCGGCGGGCCGGTTCCTGGAGGCCCTCGGCATCTCCACGGCCTCGGAGAGCCTGCGCGGCACCCCCGGCCGGATGGCCCGCGCGTACGCCGAACTCTTCAGCCCCCGCCCCTTCGACCTCACCACGTTCCCCAACGACGAGGGCTACGACGAACTCGTCCTGGCCCGGCGCATTCCGGTCCGCACCGTCTGCGAGCACCACCTCCTGCCGGTGGTCGGCACCGCACACGTCGGCTACCTGCCCGGCGCCCGCATCCTGGGCCTGTCCAAGCTGGCGCGCGTCGTCGAGCACTTCGCCTGCCGCCCCCAGGTGCAGGAGCGCCTGACCAAGCAGGTCGCCGACTGGCTCCAGGCCCACCTGGAGCCCAAAGGCGTCGGTGTGGTCATCGAGGCCGAGCACGCATGCATGACACTGCGTGGTGTGCAGGCCACCGGCTCCGCCACTCTGACCTCCACCCTCCTGGGACTCCTGCGCTCCGACGCCCGCTCCCGCAGCGAATTCCTCGCCCTGACGGGGGTGACGGGGTGAGGGGGCGCCGCCCGGCTGCGGGCCGCGACCGGGGCCTCGACAGGGCCGGGGACCGCGGCGTCACGCGCCGGCACCACGCGGCCGTCCCGGGGCGTGCGGTCAGCAGCGCAGGCCGACGATGCCCCAACCGCGGCGCTCCGCTTCCGTGACCACCTCTCCCCAGTCGGTGAGGAGGCCGGCAAACGATTCGAAGGTCGTGATCCAGCCGCCGGAATCCGCGGCGTGCCGGGTGAACGGCTCGCGCAGAGCCTTCAGGTGGGGTGCCGCCTCCTTCCACCACCCGGAGACCGGCTGTACATGATCGGGCGGGCACCACAGCAGCAGATCGGCCTCCCAGGTGCACGGCTGCTCGGGGAGCCCGGAACCGGTCCCGGTGGTGTCTTCCAGACCGTGCCAGAACAGCGTGTCGTTGAACCGGTCCAGCAAGTCGCGCACCGTGGGCTCGACGAAGTCGCGCATGTGGTCCCAGCGGTGACCGGCCCAGAAGTGCGGCTTGTACGAGCCGAGCGAGTTTTGAAAGGCGTACCTGCCGTACCAGGCATCACCCGGCCGAGCAGGCCACGACCAGCCGTGCTCGAAGAGGTCGTCGCTGTACGCCTCCCCGAAGGCGGCATCGATCAGCAACTTTTCCCGGTCGCCGGGGGCGACCGCCTCCACATGCGGCCAGTCCACGATCAGGACCTCGATCCCCACACCCATCGCGCCAGCGTAGGGCAGGAACAGCGACGCCGATGACCTGCCGCGACCAGGGACGGCCAGATGAGGACGGCGCCGCGCCCGGCACCGTCCAGGGGGACGGTCCCGGGCGCCGCGCGTCAGCGGGTCATCGCACCTCGCGCGCGTAGGGCGCGACGGTGATCCGGTCGATCAGCGGCGCGTAGCGCGAGCGGAGCAGGAGGCCGGGGAACGTGTCCGAGGCGTAGGTGCTGCCGTCGAAGTTGGGCAGTTCCTCGGAGCGGAACCCGATCGTGTTTCTTCCCTTCTTCAGCTGGACCGGGACGGTCAGCTCCCAGAAGTTGTTCCGGTGGAAGCTGTGCGGGAAGCCGACGCGACGCGCCGTGCCGCCGTTGACGCTGATGTCGGCGTGGCGGGCGAGCGGGTCGGGGTTGTAGTGCGTGGCCTCGGACTGTTCGGGGTTGGAGTAGCGGATGCGCAGCGCGTACAGGCCGGCCCGCTCGGCCGTCACGGTGAACGTCGCGGTGTTGTCGTTGCCGGGGGACCCGCCGATGCCCGTGATCGCCGTGCCGTCGGTGGCGAGGGACAGCGGGGCGAGCGCGGCCGAACCGGCGAGCGTCGCGTCCCCGGCTTCGTAGGTGCGCGTCGGCAGGGCGCCCTCGGTCGGTGCGACCGTGAGGCGGTCCACGAGGGTCGTGTTCGATCCGCCGGTCACCGTCACCTTGTTGACGCCGCCGGAGAGGGAGACCGCCGCACGGCTCCGGTCCTTGGCCAGGCGCAGCACGTCATGACCGTTGACGGAGAGCCGGGCGCCGCCGCCGCCGAGGGTGTCGACCTGGAGGGTGGCCTCGCGGTCGGCCGGTGAGTAGACCCAGAACGTCGCGCTCTGGCCCTTCGCGAGCCGGACCGCGCCCGAACCGGTGGCCGCCGGCTTCGGAAGGTCGTACACCGGGCGTGCCCCGCCGGCCGGCCATGCCAGTTCCCCCTCGTAGACCTGGGTGTCCGCCGAGGCGCGGGGGAGGGAGAGGGTGAGGCGGTCGACGATGGCGTCGCCCTGGGTGGCGCGCTTGCCGTCGGCGCTCTTCGCGGCGAGCGTCAGGGTGTGCTTGCCCTTGGTGAGCTCGACCTTGGTGTCGGTGTGGTCCCACACGACCCACTTGTAGCCGAGCGGCAGGTGCAGTTCCTGCTCGCCGGCCGCCTTGCCGTCCACGCGCAGGAAGACGTTGGTGGGGCCCTGCTCCTTCACTTTGTCGAAAGTGTTGAGGGAGTTGGCGAAGACACTCAGGTCGTAGGTGCCGTCCTCGGGCACGTCCACGGTGAAGTCGAGCGTGACGTCGGAGCCGGTGCGCAGACCGCCGACGTCGTGGCCGCCGGAGGTGTAGAACTTCGAGACATCACGCGGTGAACCCTCCGGGCCGTTCTTCGACCAGCCGGAGCCGGTGTGCGCGGCGTCCTCCGCCTCGTACGAGGACTGCCAGCGCACGGGCGGTGCCTGTGTGCCCCTCGCTTCCCCGGCCGGGCTGAGGACGACCTCGTACGCCGAGGACTCCTTCAGTTTCGGAAGGACGCCGTCGCCGAAGTCGAGCGCCACCGTGCCGTCGTCACCGACCGTCAGGTTCGTCTCGGCGAGGAGCTTCGGCCCGGGCGAGTCGCCGACCTGCCCGCTCCACTCGATCTCCCGCACCCAGGCGTGCACCCGCTTGCCGAAGACCTTCTCCGGGACGCCCTCGAAGGTGATGTGGCCCTTGCCGGAGGACCCGCCGAAGACCAGCCGGGACTGCTTCCTCTTCTCGTCGAGGGTGGCGACGCCCTGCATGCGATAGTTCTCGCCGGGGAAGGGCGGGGTGACCGTCACGGTGTGGCCGCTCATCGAGGCGTACGAGTTCAGCAGCCACCACTGCCCGTTGCCGCGGCCCGACTGCACCGCGGAGTCCGACAGGTTGCCGTCGATGTTCCAGTACGCGATGTCGGCGTCGACCTTGGACTCCTCGATCGCGGACACCCACTGGATCATCTGGCCCGGCACCGAGGTGTGGTAGTTGAACGCGTACTCGTTGATGTTGACGGGGAGCCGGGTGCCTTCCCGGTCGGTGCCCTTGAACAGGGCCTTCTCCCACGTGCGGTACTTCGCGACGCTCTGGCGCACCGCCTCCGGGTGGCTGAGCTCGTGCCAGGTGATGACGTCCGGGAGGGTGCCGGCGGCCAGGGCGTGACTGAGGAATCCCTTCACCTGGTCGTAGAGGACGCTGGTGTTGGGCCCCGCGATGCGGGCGTCGGGCATCCTGCCCTTGATCAGCTTGTACGTGTCGTCCCAGGCGGCGAAGTACGCGTCGGGGTCGCTCAGCCAGCTGACCTTGTCGTAGCTCCACTCACCGGTGCCGAACATGTTGCCCTCGGGCTCGTTGAACGGCACGAAGACGATGTTGTCCTGGTACTGCTTCGGCAGCTTCAGGACCTGGTCGACCTGCTGGGCGATCTTCTCCTTGTAGAGCTTCAGCTTCTCCGCGGGGGTGTCACCGGGCCACTGGTACGGAAAGCCCCGGTGGATGTCGGTCATGTAGATGTACACATCACCGTCGGTGGAGTCGGCCAGTGGCTTCACCACCTCCAGGGCGTCCGCTCCGGGGTGCTGCGGACCGTCCTGCGCCTTGGTGGAGACCGTGCGCAGCCCCATGCCCTCGATGAGGTTGTTGGTCGGGACGTCCGGCCCGTACACGCCGTAGAGGGTGCCGGAGGCGCCACCGTGGAACGCGCCGGTGTCCGAGCCGAGGTCGACGGTGAGCTCCCCCTCGCGGACCACGGTGACGGTGGCCTTCACGGCCCGTCCGGCCGCGGTGCCGGCGACGGTGAAGGTGCCCGGTGAGGCGTACTTCTCGGAGGACACGGCGTCCCAGGTGACGGGCGTGTCCCGGTCGTAGCTGTCGGAGAAGGAGGCCCGGACGGCGGCGGGCAGGTCCGGGGCGGTCCCGGTGGTGGTACGGACCTCGAAGGACGTCCGTGAGAGTTCCCGGAGGGTCGGCACGGCACCGACGGTACCGGCCACCTGCTCGGGGCTCAGCGCCGCGTGCCACACGGTGAAGTCGTCGATCGCGCCGTGGAGCAGCGGGTCGGGATAGAGGGACTTGCCGATGTACCCGGCGGCGGTGGCCGAAGCGTCCAGCAGGTCCCCGGCCTTGATGGTGGTCGCCGCGGAGGAGACCGCCACGCCGTCCAGGTAGGTGGTGAGCCGGCCGGCGCCCGTGTCGAGGGTGACGGTGACCGTCCGCCACTCGTTCGCCGGCAGGCTCGCGTAGCCGCGGACCTGGTTCTCCGCACCCCCGCCGCCGGTCGTCACGGAGGTCTGGAAGAGCCCGTCGCCGTTGGAGGGAGTGCTGAAGAGGTACTTGGTGGTGTTCGTGCCCAGGTCGAAGATCCGCTGCCAGGGAGCGGTGTCGCCGCTCCACTTCACGCGGGCGGAGACGGTCAGGTCGGTCGTGCCCGCGAGCACCTGGCGGGGCAGCCGGACGTACGCACCGTCGGAGGCGGGCGCACCACCGGGCAGGGACAGTGCCCTGCCTCCGGACGTGCCGTCGACCGATCGGGCGGTGGAGCCGTTCACCAGGGTCGCCGTCAGGCCGTTGCCCGAGCTGTCCGTGATCTTCCCGGAGGGAAGGTCGTCCTGGTCGAAGGAGTAGCGGGCGGCGGGCTTCGGGGGCTCGGCGGCCTGGGCGGGAGTGGCCGGCGAGGCCAGCAGGCCCGCCCCGAGGGTCAGCACCACGGCTGCCGGGGCCCGGCGCCGCGAGAATCTGTCAGGGGATGGCATGGATGGCGTCCTCAGTCGTCGTGTCGTCGTGTCGTGGTGTCGTCCTGCCGTCGCTCCGTCGAGCGACAGTTGGCCCACGGGTTCGTCGAACCGGTTCGACCTGTGGCGTGTGCAGGGGGCGGACGTATGAGCCGGACGGCGGGTGCGGGAGGGCGCGGTTGGGGACGTGGGGTCCGTCCCTCCGCGACCGGAGGGGGCAAGCGTCGAACCGGTTCGCGAAGCTAGCACCGGCGCCCCGGGCCGACAATCCCTGCGGCACGAAGATCTGGGGCACTCCACCGGCGGACCAGCGAAGTGCGTTCGAGGTGTTGACAGGAGTCGGGGCAGTTCCTACGTTCCTGCCATGCGAACCGGTTCGACGAGCCAGGAGTTGCCGTGAACATCGGTGAGATCGCCCGACGTGCCGGTGTCTCCCGCAGCACCGTGTCCTACGCACTCAGCGGCAAGCGCCCGGTCTCGGAGGACACCCGCCGGAAGATCCAGCAGGTGGTCGACGAGCTGGGCTACCGGCCCAGCGCCAGTGCCCGGGCCCTGGCCAACGGGCGCACCAGCACGATCGGCCTCGTCTTCCCGCCGGCCGGGAACCACTACACCGGGATGCAACTGGACTTCATCGGCAGTGTCGTGGAGGCCGCAGCGGCCTACGACTACGACGTGCTGCTGTCGCCGAGCGGTGTGGACAGCGACCGGTCCTTCCAGCGGCTGCTGGGGGAGCGGCGGGTCGACGGTGCCATCCTGATGGAGATCCGGCTGGAGGACGACCGGGCCGACCACCTGGCCGCCCTGGACTTCCCGGCCGTCGCCATCGGCCGCACCGCCCATCCGGAGAACCTCTGGTGGGTGGGGCTGGACCACACCGCGCTGGCGGCGGCGTGCGTCCACCACCTCGCCGACCTGGGACACCGCCGGGTGGCCTTCGTCAACCGGCCCGAACAACTCCTGCGGGCCGGGTACGAATCCGCGCACCGCGGCCTGGACGGCTTCACCAAAGCCGCGGCCGAGCGCGGGCTGACCGTCCGGACGTACTGCTGCGGGGACGACGCGGCCGCCGGCCAGACGTGCCTGGAGCGGATCCTGCACGACGACCCGCAGACCACCGCCCTGGTCACCCTGAACGAGGCCGCGCTGGGCGGCCTGTACCGAGGGCTGGCCCGCGCCGGTCGCCATGTGCCTTGTGACTTCTCCGTCACCGGAGTGGTGGCGAGCCGGTGGGCGGAGACGGTGACCCCGCAGCTCACCGCCGCCGACGTGCCGGCGGAGGAACTGGGCCGGCGCGCCGTCGAACTTCTGGTGGAGCGGCTCGACCAGCCCGGCGCCCCCGCCAGGCACCACCTGCTCACACCCCCTATCTCGCTGCGGGCCAGCACCGGCCCCGCCTCCGGCTCCCCACAGCCCTGATCCGGCCCCCACCCCGCCTCTCCCTCCCTCTCCGAGCACACCCCCTTACCGCCTCCCTCCGGTGTGCCCGCTTCCCCCCATCGCCCCCGCCACGGCACCCCTGTGCCCAGAACGAAGGAACCAGCGATGCACAGCTCCTCCAGACGGCGCCTCGCCGCAGTGGCCGTGTCGACCGTCCTCGCCGCGGCCGGCACCGCCTGCTCCGCCGGCTCGGGCAGCACCGACACCAAGGGCGCGGACAGCGGCACCTACACCATCTGGGACCCCTACCCGCAGTTCTCCAAGGGCTCGGCCTGGGTGAAGCTGCTGGACGCCTGCGGCGACAAGGCCGGTGTGAAGGTCAAGCGGACCGGCTTCGACACCAGCGACCTCGCCAACAAGACGCTGCTCGCGGCCCAGCAGGGCAACTCCCCGGACGTGCTCATCGTCGACAATCCCGTGGTGTCGACCCTGGCCGAGGCGGGCGTGCTCACCACGACCGACGAGAACAAGCTCGACACCTCCGCCGTGGACGCCAACCTCCTCGCGGCCGGACAGTCGGACGGCAAGACCTACGGCACCCCCATCGGGGCCAACACCCTCGCGCTCTACTACAACAAGAAGGTCCTCGAGGAGGCCGGTGTCGACATCGCCTCCGTCAAGGACTGGAAGTCGCTGACGGCGGCGCTCTCCAAGGTCGACAAGGCGGGCAAGAAGGGCATCACCTTCTCCGCGATCGGCACCGAGGAGGGCAGCTTCCAGTTCCTGCCGTGGTTCTGGGGCTCCGGCGCGAAGCTGACGGAGCTCGACTCCCCCCAGGCCGTATCCGCTCTGTCCCTGTGGAAGAACTGGCTGGACAAGGGCTACGCCCCCAACTCCGTCCTCAACAACACCCAGACCACCAGCTGGCAGGAGTTCGCGAGCGGCGACTACGCCTTCGCCGAGAACAGCACCTGGCAGCTCGCGGCCGCCAAGAAGGCCGGCTTCGACTTCGGTGTCCTGCCCGTCCCGGCCACCGGCAAAGGCGACGCCGCGGCCCCGACGGGCGGCGAGTTCGTCACCGTCCCCGTCCAGAGCGACACCGCCCGCTACGCCACCACGGGCAAGCTCACGGCATGCCTGACCAGCTCGACGAACCTGTACGACACCGACACCACCCTGTCCTACGTCGCCCCCACCGAAGAGGTCCGGAAGAAGCAGGTGGCGGCCGACCCCGCGCTGAAGCCGTGGGTCGACGCGGTCAAGGCGGCCAAGGGCCGCACCAGCGACGACCTGGGCACCAGGTACCCCAAGATCTCCGAGCAGATGTGGAAGGCGGTGCAGTCCGCACTGAGCGGGTCCAAGTCGCCCGAGGACGCCCTGACGTCCGCTCAGGGCGCGGCCGAGTGACGGCGGACCGATGAAGCAGACCCTCCAACCACCGGACCACCGCTCCATGCGGGTCCGGAGCGGCGCGGCCCACGCCGCGCAGCCCCCGGACCGCGCCCCGCGCAACCGCCGGCCCGCCTCCCCGCAGTGGGCCGCCTGGGCCTTCCTCACCCCGGTGACCCTCTACCTCGCCCTCTTCTACGCCTATCCGCTGTACCGCAACCTCGACCTGAGCCTGCGCAACTACACCGTCCGTTCCTTCGTCCAGGGCGACGCCCCGTTCACCGGCCTGGAGAACTACCGGAAGGTCTTCGACGACCCGACCTTCGCCCCGGCCCTGCTCCACACCGTGGTCTTCACCGGCGTGTGCCTGGCCTTCCAGTACGCCATCGGGCTGGCCCTCGCGGTCTTCTTCAACCAGCACTTCCGACTCTCGGCGACCCTTCGGGCGCTGTTCCTCGTCCCGTGGCTGCTGCCGCTGATCGTGTCGGCCTCGACCTGGTCGTGGATGTTCAACAGCGACTCCGGCATCGTCAACGCGGCGCTGCACGCCGTCGGCCTCGACGCCGTCAACTGGCTCACGTCACCGTCCTGGTCGCTCACCTCGGTGATCATCGCGAACGTCTGGATCGGCGTGCCGTTCAACCTGGTCGTGCTCTACAGCGGCCTGCAGTCCATCCCCTCCGGTCTGTACGAGGCAGCCGCCCTGGACGGGGCGGGTGCCTGGCGCCGCTTCTGGAGCATCACCTTCCCGCTGCTGCGTCCCGTGTCCGCCATCACGCTGCTCCTCGGACTCGTCTACACGCTCAAGGTCTTCGACATCATCTGGATCATGACCAAGGGAGGCCCGGCGGACGCCTCCACGACCTTCGCCACCTGGTCCTACCGGCTCGGCTTCGGCAACCTGCTGCCCGCCTTCGGCCCGGGCGCGGCCGTGGGCAACCTGCTCGTGGTGGCCGCCCTGGCGTTCGGCCTCGTCTACATGAGGGCCCAGCGAAAGCAGGCGTACTCATGAAAAGCCCGCGCACTCCGGGAAAGACGGCCGTCGGTGTCCTGCTGACCGCGATCATGCTCTTCCCGGTCTACTGGATGCTGAACGTGTCCCTCACCCGCGACCAGGACATGCGCAAGTCACCGCCCCACCTGTTCCCCGTCCACGGCACTCTGGCCGGCTACCGCACCGTCCTCGACGAGCAGTTGCCCTACCTGGGCACCAGCCTGGTCATCGGCCTGGGCACCGTCGTCCTCACCGTCGCCCTGTCCGCTCCCGCCGGCTACGCCCTGGCCAAACTGCGGCCGCGTGGCGGGGGAGTGCTGAGCTTCCTCCTCCTCGCCGCGCAGATGATCCCCGGCATCATCATGGCGATGGGCTTCTACGCCATCTACCTGCAACTGGGCCTGCTCCAGTCCGTCCCCGGGCTGATCGTCGCCGACTCGACCCTGGCCGTCCCCTTCGCGGTGCTGATCTTCACCGCTTTCATGTCCGGCATCCCCGGTGAACTGCTCCAGGCGGCCCGGACGGACGGCGCCGGCCCGGTGCGCACCTTCTGGTCGATCGTCCTGCCCATGAGCCGCAATGCCGTGGTGACGGTGTCGCTCTTCGCCTTCCTGTGGTCCTGGTCCGACTTCGTCTTCGCCGGCACCCTCGTCAACGGAGGGGCGCACGAGCCGATCACCCTCGGCATCTACCACTACATCGGCAACAACAACCAGGAGTGGAACGCCATCATGGCCACCGCCGTCGTGGCCTCGCTGCCCGCCGCGGTCATCCTCGTCCTGGCCCAGCGTTACGTCGCCGCCGGCGTGACGGCCGGCGCGGTCAAGGACTGACCTTCCCCCTGCTCGAGAAACGAGTGACACCTCATGACCGCCAGCCGTTCCGGCCCGGCCTTCTCCGTCCACGACATCCCGTTCAGCACCCACGGATCCTGGTTCGGCATCTCGCCCGTGGTGGCGGAGAAGACGTACGCCGAGGATCTGCACCTCGTCTCCCACCAGAACGGCATGCACGCCGTGCTGAGCCTCACCCCGCTGCACCCGGTGACGGGCGACCGGGCCGAGACCCGGGTGGAGGCTAGACCGGGCCTGCTCAGCTGGATCGGCGCGGACGGGCGCGTCGACCTCGCCTACGAGTCGCCGGACACCGTGCGACTGCGGGGACACGGCCTGGGGATGGCCGTACGGGCGGCCGCACGGACCCTGACGCCGTTCAGCGGCAGCTACTTCTTCCACGACGCCGCCGCCGGGGCCCACGTGTTCACGTCCTACGAGACGGGACGCCGGTACCGGGTCACCGCCCTGTTCGGCGGCCTCGACGCGACCGGCGCCCAGACACTGGGCAGCGCCGAGCGGGGTGTCGCCACCGCCGCCGGGCCCGACGGGACCTGGGAGACGGCGATCGAGGAACTCGGCACCGCCCGCCCGCCCTACACGTCCACAGCGGACTTCGCCGGCGTCGCGGCAGCCGCGCAGGGCTCGTTCGCCGCGTTCGTGGACGCGGTGGCCCCCTGGCGTTCGTCCGCCACCCCGGCCGCGGAACTGGCCGCCTACGTCGTCTGGTCGGCCACCGTGAACCCGACCGGTCTGGTCACCCGGCCCGCGGTGCTGATGTCCAAGCACTGGATGGACAAGGTGTGGAGCTGGGACCACTGCTTCAACGCCCTCGCCCTGGCGCCCGGTTGCCCGGAACTGGCCCGGGACCAGTTCGCCCTGCCCTTCGACCACCAGGACGGCAGCGGCGCCCTCCCCGACTCGGTGACCCACTCCGAGGTCCTGCACAACTTCGTCAAACCGCCGATCCACGGCTGGGCCTACGGTCACCTGCGCCGCCGCCTGCCTGAGCCTCCCGACCCGGCCGAACTGAGCGAGGTCTACCGCCGGCTGGAACGCTGGACGAACTTCTGGCTCACCGCCCGCCGCGCCCCGGGCTCCGCCTTCCCGCACTACCAGCACGGCAACGACAGCGGCTGGGACAACGCCACCACCTTCGACCCCGAGCGGGTGGTCGAGACCGCCGACCTGTCCGCCTTCCTCGTCCTCCAGTTCCGTGAACTGGCCGAGCTGGCGACGGAACTGGGTCTGGCGGACGAGGCCCGCGGCTGGGTGCGTGCCGCCGAGGAGACCCGGACGAGCCTGCTGGACCAGCTCTGGAGGGGCGACCGGTTCGTCACCCGGGGAGTGGGCACGGGGGACACCTGGAGCAGCTCAAGTCTCCTCGACCTGATGCCCATCGTGCTCGGCGAGCATCTCCCTCCCCATGTCAGCGGCGCCCTGGCCGACCACATCAAGGCCCACCTGACCCCGTACGGCCTCGCCACCGAACTGCCGACGTCACCCCGCTACCTCGACGACGGCTACTGGCGCGGTCCCATCTGGGCTCCCGCCACCGTCCTCATCGAGGACGGCCTGCGCAGGGCCGGCCACCACCGCCTGGCGGACGACATCAGCACCCGCTTCCGCGCCCTGTGCGAAGCCCACGGCTTCGCCGAGAACTTCGACGCCCTCGTCGGGACGGGCCTGCGCGACCGGGCCTACACCTGGACCGCAAGCAGCTACCTCCTCCTCGCGGAGGCGCACGCACTCAGGGGCGACCCCGACCTGACGTGAACCTGTGCGGCCGCGCTCAGGGCCGGGCGAGACGCGCGACCCGGTCGTGGAGGGTACCCGGCGGCCGCGCTCAGGGCCGGGCGAGACGTGCCACCCGCTCGTGGAGGCGCTGCACGTGGTCCTCGGACTCCGGCTTCATCAGGACGCTGCGCAGGATGCGGGCGCCGTCGGCGTCGCCGGTGACGTTCGGGTGGCGTGCGGCGCCTGTCGCCGGTAGCGCCCGGATGCGGTCGCGACGCGCTGATTAGCATGGCTGCCGACATCCGACGGTCGCGTCGGCCCGCCGGCCGACCGGCTGCGGCAGGACATGGAAGGGCGCAGCACGATGACGGGTCTCAGCGACGCCGCCGCACTCGACGACCCGGTGGGCGAGTCGCTCCGCGGGCACCACGCGCATCTCGCCCGTCGGCTCGGCGGTGCCGCCACCTATGCACCCGGAGTCGCGACGTTCTCCGCGGTGCCCGCCGAGCCGGACGCGGCGGCCTGGCACGACCTGGCCAAGCTGCTCGGACCGGGCGAGTTCGCGGACATGTTCAGCTGCCCGGCGACACCGCCGCCGGACTGGGAACCGGTCTTCGTCCTCGAGGGCCGCCAGATGGTCTGGGCCGGCGGCAGTGTCCCGGACCCGTCACCTGAGGGCTCCGGGACCGGCGTGGTCCGGCTCGGTGCCGGGGACGTGCCCGAGATGCTCGACCTCGTCGAGCGGACCCGGCCGGGGCCCTTCCAGCCGCGCACGCACGAACTCGGCACCTACCTCGGCATCCGCGACGGCGGGACCCTGGTGGCGATGGTGGGGGAGCGGCTGCGGCCTCCCGGTTGGACGGAGATCAGCGCCGTCTGCACCGCGCCCGAGGCGCGCGGCCGGGGCCACGCCGTCCGCCTGCTGGGCGCGCACATCGCGAGGGTCGTCGCTCGCGGTGACCGTCCCTTCCTGCACGTGGCCGAGGCGAACACCGGGGCGCTCGCCCTCTACGAACGGCTCGGCTTCGAGACCCGCAAGCACGTGACGTTCCGCGGGTTCCGCACCCCGTGAACCGACCGGCCACCCGGGCGAGATGTGTCAGAACCGCGGGGACGTTCCTGACCCGCCCGGTGACCCGCAACCGCGCCTCCTGCGGTTCGACACCGACGGGACGGTCCGGGGTCGGGTGTCCGGGAGTGCCGCCCCGGCGGGTGGGGCTGTCACACTGTCCCACTGCCCGGTGCGGCAGGGCCGTCGTGGGCCTGTCCGCCTACCCCGTGCCGGCCCGGGTGCCCGGGAGGCCCGAGAAGATCACTCCCGGATGGGACGGCGCCTCGTTCAGCACCCACAGGCCGATCAGTGTGGCCAACGCGAACACGACGGTCACGAGCACGGCGAGGACCAGTCGGCGACGACGTTCGCGGCGCAGCCACTCACCACGTGCCGTGCGATAGGCGTCCGGCGCGGCGCGCACCCCGCCGGCGAGGGCGGCCAGGGCTTCGGTCAGCTCCCGCTCCGTGCGGTCCGGGTCGGTGTGGTTCATCGCCGGGCCTCCATCGCCTGGGTCAGTGCGGCGAGGCCGCGTGCGGTGTGCGTCTTCACCGAACCGGAGGAGATGCCCATCGCGGCGGCGATCTCGCCCTCCTTCAGCCCGAGCCAGTGCCGCAGGACGAGGGCCTCGCGCTGCCGGGCCGGCAGCTGTTGCAGCGCGTCGATCAGGACGCGCTGGTCGTCACGGAGCAACGCCGCGCTCTCGGCGGAGACGACGGTCTCCTCGGGTGGGTTCTCCGTGTGCTTGCGGGCGACCTGGAGGTGCCGGATGCGCATCCGGGTCAGGTTGCACACCGTGGAGCGCAGATACGCCTCCGCCGCCGCGGTGTCCCGCAGGCGCCGCCACTTCCGGTAGATCTGGTAGTACGCCTCGGCCACCACGTTCTCCGGATCATCCGCGCCCAGTAGCACGGCCAGGCGCAGCATCGAGGCGTAGTGCAACTCGAAGAGACCGGCCAGTCCGGCCTCTCGCTCCACCTCCGCCGGGTCGGCCGGCGCGGGCGTCAGCGCCTCGACGCCCTGCTCCGGCACCGGTATCGGATGTCTGTGTCTCACTGCTGGTTCGCTCCCGTCTCCGGACGCCGCCCGAGGGTCAGGCGGGACGGCAGGTCGGTCAGATCGGCGCCGCGTGGGACGCCGAGACGTTCGAGTACGGCGGTGCCCGCCACCGCGACGATCAGGTTGAGCACGAGCGCGGCGAGGCCGGCGTAGATCTCCGGCGGCCCCGAGCCGAAGCCCACGATGGAGGAGAACCCCTCGCGGACGACCAGGAACGTCCCGGCCGCCATGCCCACGCCCCACCCGGCGAGCAGCGCCCGGGGATGCAGCCGTCCGGTGTACAGGCCGACGGCGACGGCCGGGAAGATCTGCAGGATCCAGACCCCGCCGAGCAACTGGAGGTTGATCGCGTCCTGGTCGCGCAGCCCGATCACGAAGGCGACGGCCCCGGCCTTGGCGATGAGCGAGACGGCCTTGGCGATGCGGACCTGCCGCTTGGGGGTGGCCGTGGGGTGCACGTACTCGACGTACACGTTGCGGACGAAGCTGGTGGCGGCCGCGATCGACATCACCGCCGCCGGGACCAGCGCCCCGACGGTGATCGCGCCGAACACCAGCCCGGCCAGCGGGCCCGGCATCAACCGGTCGACCAGCATGGGCACGGCCGCCTCGGCTGCGCCGTCCGGGGCCCGCACCCCGGCGGCGAGCGCCGCGAAACCGAGGACGCCGAAGAGCGCGAGCAGCGCCGTCCAGGCGGGCAGCGCCACCGAGACCTTGCGCAGGGTGCGCGGCCCGTCGGCGGCGAAGCCCGCCGTCAGCACGTGCGGGTACATCAGCAGGGCGAGCGCGGAACCCAGCCCGAGGGTGGCGTAGGCGGGCTGCTGGGCCGGGGTGAGGACCAGCGCCCGGTCGCCGAGCTGCCCGGCCGCCCCCTCGAAGACGGCACCCGGACCGCCCAGCCGCTCCAGGACCAGCCAGGTCACCGCGGTGAGCGACACGAAGACGGCCACCGCCTTGAGCGCCGAGATGACGGTGGGCGCGCGCAGCCCGTGCCGGTACGTGGCCACGGCGAGTCCCGCGAACAGCGCCACCGTCACCAGGTCACCGGCCGCCCCGCGCGGATACACCCCGCCGGCCGTCAGCACGGCGCGGATGCCGAGCAGTTGCAGCGCCAGGTAGGGCATGGTGGCGAGGATCCCGGTCAGCGCCACGACCAGCGCGACGGGCGCGGACCCGTACCGGCCGCGGACGAAGTCGGCGACGGTGACGTAGCCGTGCGCCCGGGCCACGGTCCACAGACGGCCGAGCAGCACGAAGGCCAGCGGACAGACGATCACCGTGTACGGCACGGCGAAGAAGGCCGCCGCGCCGTTGCCGTAGGCGAGGCCCGGCACGGCGGTGAAGGTGTACGCGGTGAAGATCGTGCCGCCCAGCAGGAACCAGGTCCACACCGGCCCCAGACTGCGGTCCGCCAGCGCCCAGCCCTCCAGGGACGGCAGCCGGTCGCTGGGACGCAGGCGCCGCGCGGTCACGGCGAGCAGCGACGCTCCGCCGATCACCGCGAGGAACGTCGCGGTCATGGTGCCGTCGGCCATGGGTCACCGTCCTTGGTGTGCCTGATTCCTCACGGGGGAGTTGCGCGGTGACCCCGATCGGAGGACACGGAACCGGCGGGAAATGTCATGGACTTTCGCTGTCAACCGGTTCCGGCGGGTGGGCAACTCTTGCACAGACCGACAGCGGACGGGAGAGCCGCCGTCGCTGATCTCCGGGCGCCCCGTGACACGAGGCGCCCCGCACCGCCCCGGTGAGGAGCCGCCATGCCTGTGTCCACCCTGTCCGAAACCGACCCGTCGGCGCCCGAAAGGTCGCGTATGTCACTCCGGTCCGTCCTGCTGTGGGCCGGTGTGGCCCTGCTGGGTGCCGTCGCCTGGGGCGTCCTCGCGCTGGCCCGTGGCGAGAAGATCTCCGCGGTCTGGCTCGTCGTCGCCGCGCTCGGCTCGTACGCCATCGCCTACCGCTTCTACTCCCGCTTCATCGCCCGCCGCGTCCTGCGCCCGGACGACCGCAGGGCCACTCCCGCCGAACGCCTGGAGGACGGCGTCGACTTCCAGCCGACCGACCGCAGGGTGCTGCTCGGCCACCACTTCGCCGCGATCGCCGGCGCCGGTCCGCTGGTCGGCCCGGTCCTCGCGGCGCAGATGGGCTATCTGCCGGGAACGCTGTGGATCGTGGCCGGGGTGATCTTCGCCGGGGCGGTCCAGGACATGGTGGTGCTGTTCCTGTCGATGCGCCGGGACGGCAGGTCGCTCGGGCAGCTGGCCCGCGAGGAGATCGGCCGGGCGGGCGGGATCGCCGCCTTGGTCGCGGTCTTCGCCATCATGATCATCCTGCTCGGGGTGCTGGCCCTGGTGGTCGTGAACGCGCTGGCCCACTCCCCGTGGGGCACGTTCTCCGTCGCGATGACGATCCCCATCGCCCTGTTCATGGGCTTGTGGATGCACCGCGTCCGCCCCGGCCGGGTCGTCGAGACCAGTCTCATCGGCGTCGCCCTGCTCCTCCTCGCCATCGTCGGCGGCGGCTGGGTGCAGAACTCCTCCCTGGCCGACACCTTCACCCTCAGCCCCACCACCCTCGTCTTCTGCCTGGTCGGCTACGGCTTCGTCGCCTCCGTGCTGCCGGTGTGGATGCTGCTGGCACCGCGCGACTACCTCTCCACCTTCATGAAGATCGGCACCATCGCGCTGCTCGCGGTCGGCGTGATCGTGGCCGCGCCCGTGCTCAGGGCGGACGCGGTGACCGACTTCGCGACGTCGGGAACGGGCCCCGTCTTCGCCGGGTCGCTGTTCCCCTTCCTCTTCATCACGATCGCCTGTGGCGCGCTGTCCGGCTTCCACGCCCTGGTCTCCTCGGGCACGACCCCGAAGCTGATCCAGAAGGAGTCGCAGGTCCGGCTGATCGGCTACGGCGCGATGCTGATGGAGTCGTTCGTCGCGATCATGGCCCTGATCGCCGCGGCGACGCTGGAACCGGGCCTGTACTACGCCATGAACGCCCCGGCGGGCCTGCTCGGCGCGACGGCCGAGTCCGCCTCCCACGCGGTCGCGGGCCTCGGCTTCACCATCACACCGGATCAGCTCACCCAGGCCGCGAAGGCCGTCGAGGAACAGACGCTGATCGCCCGCTCCGGCGGTGCGCCCACCCTGGCCGTGGGCATGTCCGAGATCTTCTCCGGGGTCTTCGGCGGCACGGCGATGAAGGCCTTCTGGTACCACTTCGCCATCATGTTCGAGGCGCTGTTCATCCTGACCACCGTGGACGCCGGCACCCGCGTCGGGCGCTTCATGCTCCAGGACATGCTCGGCAACGTCTTCAAGCCGCTCGGCCGGGTCAACTGGAAGCCCGGCATCTGGTTGTGCAGCGGCCTGGTGGTCGCCGCCTGGGGCTATTTCCTCTACACCGGCGCCACCGACCCCCTGGGCGGAATCAACCAGCTCTTCCCCCTCTTCGGTATCGCCAACCAGCTCCTCGCCGCCATCGCCCTCGCCGTCTGCACCACGATCCTGGTCAAGTCCGGCCGTCTGCGCTGGGCCTGGGTCACCGGTGTCCCGCTCGTCTGGGTCACCGCGATCACCTTCACCGCCGGCTGGCAGAAGATCTTCTCCACCGACCCGAAGATCGGTTTCTTCGCCCAACGGGCGCACTACGCCGAAGCTCTGGACGCCGGTCAGGTCCTCGCCCCCGCCAAAAAGTCCGCCGACATGCACACCGTGGTCACCAACTCCACCGTGGACGGCGTCCTCATCGCCCTCTTCCTGCTCCTGGTCGCGGTGGTGATCGGCAACGCGGCGGTGGTCTGCGTACGCGCGATACGGTCCGCGACGCCGCTGCCGACGACCGAGGCCCCGTACGTGGAGTCCCGTATCGACACGTCGGGCAGCCCCGTCGAGCCCTTGACCGGGGCTGGGGCCGGGGCCGGGGCCGGTGGCGGAGCCGGAGCACGCTCGTGATCCGGCGCTGGGTACGGGCCGTGCGCTGGTACCTGCGCGAGCTGACCGGTGAGGCCGAGTACGACCGTCACTGCGAGCGGCACCGGCGCCACCACCCGCTCGCCCCGGTCCCGACCCGCCGCGAGTACCAGGTGCTGCGCCTGAGGCAGCAGGAGACCCGCACCCACAGCCGCTGCTGCTGAGCGGTGCGCGTCACGCGTGGCCGGCATCGGCCGGGCCGCCCACGACGCCGCGGAAGTCACGCAGTGCGAGGGAGAGGAACGGCCGGTGCCGTCCGAGGACGGACAGGGAGGCCCCGGGTGCGGTCGTGACGCGGCCGCGGCCCAGGGCCGGTCGTCCCGTGATCCGCATGGGGACACGGCACGGCGAGCCGTCGGACAACTGCTGGACCAGGTGGGCTCGGGCGGGCAGCCGGAAGGGCAGCCGCAGTACGTCCCGGTACGCGAGGCGGACCGCCGCAATCCCGGGAGCGGCCAGCTCGCCCCGGGCGCCCCGGCTGTCCGCCCGGACCGTGACCGTGCCCAGCTCTTTCGGAATGCCCCACAGCGCGCGTCCCCCGGCGAGGGACCGTTCGTCGTCGACCCAGGCGGACACGGCGCAGGCGTTGAGGCGGTGACCCTGACGCACGGCCAGGGCGATGAGGAACTCACGGTAGGCGAGGACGCCACCGGGCCGGTAGTCGACCCAGAACGTGACCACGGTGGCACGGCGCCGCACGATCCACGGGCGGGCTCCGGGCGGCAGCCGCCAGGACGGCAGATCGCCCACGGGGACGCGCCACAGTGAGACGATCATGTCACCGGTGAGGTGCCACGGAGAGGGCGGAAAGGGGAGGTCTGCTCGTTCCACGCTGTGCTGACCGGCTTCCTCGGCTCGGACTCGTGAAGCCGATTGTTCCACTCCGGAGGGACCGGGGCGGGCTCGCGCGGCCGGAGCCCGACTCAGCCCTGCCGCTCTCCCGCGCGCACCAAGCCGGTGGGCAGTTCCCTTCCCTCACTCCAGGCAGCACGGGCCGGCAGGGAGCGCGGCCTCCCGCCCTCCAGGAACCGGTGTCCTGCGAGGTGGAGCTGTTGCCGAAGGCGCCAAGCCCGGCTCCCCAGGGGGAACAACATGCCGACCAGATCAGGACGACGGCGAGCCGGTGGCGATCACACCAGCGGGCTGGAACAAACATGACGGGGCCTTTCGGGGGACTGCGCGAAGGTGCGGGCCGACGATCACGGCCCACCAGAACGCTCGCAGTTCCCCGGTCTCCCGTCGTTGGCCGGACGCAGACACTTTCGTCCACTGCGATCACTGCAGACGCCGATCCGCTTGCCCCGACTCCCCGCCGGCCGGGCCGATTCGGATCCCGGCGGACCTCAGCGCCGGGCCAGCGCCAGCACGCTCAGGCCGAACATCAGCACGCCCAGGGGGAGATGGAGCGACGGGACGTGCGCGATGCCGAGCACGACCTGGAGCGAGGCGAGCGCGAGGAAACCCGACGCGTGCCAGACCGGGCGGGGCGAGCCGCCGCCCGGCTTCCACGCCAGCACCGCCGCGAGCACGTACAACATCGACGCCCCGTACATCACCCGCGCCCCGGCACTGTGCAGCGTCTCCCCGTAGGACGAGGTCAGCAGCAATCCGGCGGAGACCGCCTGGAGGAAGATGGTCAGGGTCTGCAGGGCGATCGCGATCTGCAGGAACGCGGCACCACGCCGTGCCGTCGCCGTCACCTGAGTAGCCATGTCACAGTCCTCTCTTCCGCCCCGGGGCGAGAGATCGATAAGGTCTCGACAGCCCGACGACGCGGGGCTGCGAAAGGTGAGGCGAGGGGGACGCCACGCCATGGGGACGGTCGGCACGAGCACGGACGGCACAGCCGGTGAGCAACGCCAACTGCTCAATGTCGCCTACCGGTTGCTCGGCTCTGTCACCGAGGCCGAGGACGCCGTGCAGGATGCCTACGCACGCTGGTACGCGCTGCCGCGAAGCCGACGGGAGGAGATCCTGTCCCCCGGGGCCTGGCTGACGACGGTGACCAGCCGCATCTGCCTGGACGTACTCGGATCGGCCCGGGCCCGCCGGGAACGCTATGTCGGCGCGTGGCTGCCCGAGCCACTTCCCGATCGCGCCGAGTGGGGCCCCGCGGACGGCTCCGGCCCCGCGGACCCCGCCGACCGGATCGTCCTGGACGAGTCGGTCTCCGTGGCCTTCCTCGTCGTCCTGGAGACGATGACGCCCGCCGAGCGGGTGGCGTTGGTCCTGCACGACGTCTTCCGCTACCCGTTCGCCGAGATCGCCGACGTCCTCGGCCGAACTCCCGCCGCCTGCAAGCAGCTTGCGGCTTCCGCCCGGCGGCGGGTGAGCGCCGCCCCCTCCCAGCGGACCGCGCCCGGACGCGCCGACGTGGTGAGGCACGTCAAGGAGGCGTGGGAGAGCAAGGACATCGCCGCGCTCGTCCGCCTCCTCGACCCGGCCGCCGTGATGACCGCCGACGGCGGCGGCAAGGCCGGTGCCGCGCTGCGCCCCGTCGAGGGCGGCGCGCGCATCGCCCAGTACATGGTCGCCATCGCCGACCGGGCGCCGGGGCTCGAACTCCTGGAGCGGTCGGTCAACGGCACGCCGGGCCTGGTGGCCCGGCGCGCCGGTGTCGTCATGACAGTGGCCTCGTTCGCCGTCTCCGACGGCCGCGTCACCCGAATCTGGGCGGTCCGCAACCCGGAGAAACTACGACCGTGGGGGCGGGGGGCGTAGGCCCGACCGCCAGTTGCGCGAAGCCGTGGGCGGCCCCGCGGCCGGCCGTCGCTCCGGGGTTCCGCAGGGGCACGGCACGGGCTCGGGAAGTCCACGTCGGCGCGCCGGCCTGCGGAGCTCGACCCACCGTCCGGACCCTGAGCGTCCGGTGGATCACGCGCGGGTCCAGCCCCGAGGAGCGACGGTGCGCAGGACCGGCGGCTGGTCCGGGACACCCGGCGCGGCGGCTCATGAAGCGCCCGAACAGGGCGAACCGGGTGGTCCCGCCCCGGGCGGGGTCACACCGGCCCCGGCGCCGTCATCCAGCGCCACTGCGTGAACTGCTCCAGACTGGCGGTGCCGCCGATGCGGGAGGCGTTGCCCGAGACCCCCATGCCACCGAAGGGCGCGTTCGCGGCGTCCTTGGCGGACACGTCGTTGATGTGGACCATGCCCGTGCGCAACCGCTGCGCGAGAGCCGTGGCCCGGGGCACGGACCGGGAGTGGACGGCGGCGCTCAGTCCGTACGCCGTGTCATTGGCGATCTCCACGGCCTGGGCCTCGCCGCGGAACGGGACGACGGGGGCGACAGGTCCGAAGATCTCCTCGCGGTAGGCCGGCATGGACCGTTCGACGCGGTCCAGCACGGTGGGCGGGTAGAACAACCCGGCACGCCTGCCTCCGGCCAGGACACGTGCGCCGGCGGCCACGCTCTCGTCCACGATCCGCTCGATCCGGGCCGCCTGCCGCTCGCTGATGACCGGGCCGAGCGCCACGCCCTCGTCCCGCGGATCGCCGACCGGCAGCGCCTTCGCCTGCCGTACGAGCGCCTCGGTGTACTCCTCGACGAGGTCCGCGTGGACGACATGGCGTCCGGCCGCGACACAGGCCTGGCCCTGGTAGCCGAACGCACTCATGGCCCCGGCCGCGGCGGCCGCCTCCACGTCCGCGTCCTCCAGGACGACGATCGAGTTCTTGCCGCCCAGTTCCAGGGACACCCGCTTGAGCCCTTCGCCGGCGATCCGGGCCACCTCCCGCCCCGCCTCGGTGGAGCCGGTGAACGAGACCATCGCGACCTGCGGGTCGGCGGCGACCGCGCGCCCGGTCGCCGCGTCGCCCGGCAGGACGTGCAGTACGCCTTCGGGCAGCCCGGCCTCCGCGAACAGCTGCGCCACCAGGACGCCGCCCGTCACGGGGGTGAGCGGGTCGGGCTTGAGCAGCGCGGTGTTGCCGAGGGCCAGCGCCGGCGCCAGCGCCCGCATCGCGAACAGCAGCGGCGCGTTCCACGGGGTGATGACCCCCACGACCCCCAGCGGGACCCGCCACGCCAGACTCGTCCCGCCCGGAACCTGCGGCGAGAGGACCTCGCCCGGGGGTTGTGAGGCGAGCCCGACCGCGTGCCGCAGCTGAGCGAGACCGGCGGCGATCTCGTAGTCGCCCTTGGCCGGGACGCCCCCTGTCTCCCGGACGATCCATGCGCGGACCGCTCCGCTGTGCTCACCCAGGGCGCGAGCGGCGCGCATCAGCAGGTCGGAGCGGTCGGACGCCGGGGTCGCCGCCCATTCCGGTGCGGCCCGCGCGGCCCGGGTCCCCGCCCGCTCGACATCCGCCGCGCAGGCCAGACCCACCTCCGCCAGCGGCTCACCGGTGGCCGGTTCGACGACCAGCCGGGTGCCGCCCCCGGCGGTCCGCCAGCCCTCGCTGTAGATCTTCCCGGTCCACTCGGCCGCGTCCGGCCAGATCCGCTCGCCGTCGACAGGCATGATCACGACCTCCGCCCCTGGTCGGGCTGGTGCGCACGCTGCTCACCAGCCTCTCCGGCCATTCAACTGGCACAGGAGATATCTGTCATTCTTGGGGCATATCGGAACGAAGTAGTAAGGATGCCTAGTGGGTGAGGCGGGTTGAGGCTCCATGGCGAGATCTGCGTCCGTCCCGGGCGAGGGCAGCGGGGCACCGCCCGACGACCTCGTCGACGAGGCCGCCACCGCGAGGGCCGTCGTGGACGAGCGCGGCGTCGTCACACAGTGGAGCGAAGGAGCACGCAGGCTGCTGGGCTACCCGGCCTCCGAAGTGATCGGCCGGCCGGGTGCGGCGCTGCTCGCCGACGAGGTCCCGCCCGCCGTCCTGAGTTCCCTGCTCACGCTCCCCAGATGGAGCGGAGCGGTGACGCTCCTGCACCGCGAGGGCCACCCCCTCACCGTGAACCTCCTCGCCCACCTCCGGCAGCACGACGGCGCCCGCAGCGAGTGGCTGCTGCTCACGGCAGCCGGCCGCCTCGGGACGAGCCCCGAGGACGACGCGTTCCTCAGGAGGAGCTTCACCCAGTCCACCTGCACGACCGCCCTGTACGACACCGGCCTGCGGCTGGTCCGGGCCAATGCCGACATGGAACGGGTGATCGGCCTGCCCGAGGAGGCGATGCGGGGACTGCGGGTCTCGGAGATCGTGCACCATCCGCAGGCCGACCGCACCGAGCAGGCCATGCGTCGAGCGCTGGACACCGGCGAGCGGCAGGACCTCCAGGTCTCCCTGCAGCTCGCGGGCCACGAGCGCCCGAGCGTGTGGACCGTCTCCCTCGCCCCGGTCCGGGCGGACGACGGCCGGACGCAGGGGGTGCTGCTCTCGGCGCACGACATGACCGAACAGCACCTGGCGCGACAGCGGCTGGCCCTGGTCAACGAGGCGAGTCTGCGCATCGGCAGCACGCTCGACCTGGTCCGCACCGCGCAGGAACTCGCCGACGTGGCGGTGCCGGGGCTCGCCGACTTCGTCACCGTCGACCTGCTGCCCTCCATCGACGACGGCGAGGACCCGCCCACCGGTTCCCCCAGAGGCCCCGTGCGGCTGCGCCGCGTGGCCCACCAGTCGGTCCTCGAAGGCTGCCCCGAGGCCGTCGTGCCGAACGGGACCGTGGCCGTCTACCCGGACAAGTCGACGGCGGCCGAGTGCCTGGCGCTCGGCCGACCGCTGATCCAGCAGATCACGGGCGAGGCCATGGAGCACGTCCTGCGCCAGACCCCCGAGCGGGGCGACCGGATGCGGCGGTTCGGTTTCCACTCGGTGCTGGCCGTGCCCATGCGGGCACGCGGCCTCACGCTGGGGGTGGCCACCTTCTCGCGCCACCGGAACCCGGAGCCCTTCGAACAGGACGACCTGCTGCTCGGCCAGGAGATCACCGACCGGGCCGGCCTCTGCATCGACAACGCCCGCCGGTTCACCCGGGAGCGCGCCACCTCGCTCACCCTGCAGAGCAGCCTCCTGCCCCAACGGCTGCCCGAGCAGTCCGCCCTCGAGATCGCCTCCCGGTACCTGCCCGCCAGCACCCAGGCCGGGGTGGGCGGCGACTGGTTCGACGTGATCCCGCTGTCCGGCGCCCGCGTCGCACTGGTCGTCGGCGACGTCGTCGGCCACGGCATCCAGGCCTCGGCCACCATGGGACGGCTGCGGACCGCCGTCCGGACCCTGGCCGACGTCGACCTTCCCCCCGACGAGCTGCTCACCCACCTGGACGACCTGGTCGGTCACCTGGCCGCGGGGGCCGACGGCACCGGCGACATCGGGGCCACCTGTCTGTACGCCGTCTACGACCCGGTCTCCCGCCGCTGCTCCCTGGCACGCGCGGGGCACCCCGTCCCGGCGCTCCTCACCCCGGACGGGCAGGTCGAGTTCCTCGACGTCCCCGCGGGACTTCCCCTGGGGCTCGGCGGTCTGCCGTTCGAGGCCGTCGAACGGGAGCTGCCCGAGGGGAGCGTGCTGGCGCTGTACACCGACGGCCTCGTCGAGACGGGGTCCCGTGACATCGAGGAAGGCATGGACACCCTGCTCCGCACGCTGCGGAGCTCCGACAGCTCTCTGGAGGGCACCTGCGACGCGGTGCTGGGGACCATGCTCACCGAGCGGCCCGGCGACGACGTGGCCCTGCTCGTGGCCCGCACCCGTGCCCTGGACACCTTCCACGTGGCCTCCTGGGACGTGCCCCCCGATACGGCCGCGGTCGCCGTGGCACGCAGGAACGCCTGCCGGAAACTGGCCGAATGGGGCCTGGACGCCTGCGCGTTCGTCACCGAGCTGGTGGTCAGCGAGCTGGTCACCAACGCCATCCGGCACGCCGGACCCCCCATCGAACTGAGGCTGATCTACGACCGTTCCCTCATCTGCGAGGTGTCGGACGGCAGTACCACCGCCCCGCACATGCGGCGGGCCCGCACCTACGACGAGGGCGGCCGCGGCCTGCTCCTCGTGGCCCAGACGTGCCAGAGCTGGGGTGCCCGGCACACGAGCGACGGAAAGGTCATCTGGGCGGAGCAGCCGCTGCCGTGACGCAGCGACAGGTCACCCGCCTCACGCCGCCCCGCCCGGGCCGCCGTCCCGGGCCCTTCGCTGACGTGGGGAACGGTGCCGGAGAGTGTACGTACCGGGCCGCGGCCCGCCGCGCATCGCCGGTCCGTATCGATGCGGTATCGCACCACAACAGGACAGGTCCTGCACATTTCGGATCGATCTCATCGCGCCCGTGCCCGCTCCACTGCACATTCATTTGGAAAATGCCAAAGCGTTCACCTGCGCAGAGCACATTCCGTAGTGTCGTGCTCACGTTCGCGGGAACTGCCGTGCAGGGGGAGGGGATTCGGCGTGCCCGGAATCGACGAGAGTCTGCTGGAAGCCATGCGCTTGCCAGGTGCTCGAGGGGCGTCGGTGGTCGACTGGATCAGTGGTCTTGCGCTGGGCGCGGTGGGTGACGCACCCGGTGGTGATGTCGAGGCGACGGCGGCGGAAACCGCCGAACTCGCCCGTCTCGCCACCGAGAGCGGCGCCCTCGCCCTGACCGGCACGGCCCCGGGCGGACCGTCCGGTGACGACGCGATCGCGCCGTCCGGCCGAGACCCCGGTGACCCCGGTGGCGCCGACGGGCCGTCCGGCAAGGAACCCCCCGTACAGGACCTGATCATCACGAACGCCGACTCGTACCACCTGCTCAGGTTCGTCACGACGACGTTCGACAGCACCGTGTTCGTGCACCTGTGGCTCGACCGCAGCGAGGGAAACCTGGCCCTGGCCCGCATCCGGCTGGCCGAGATGACGGACCGGCTGGTACTCGGATGACCGCACCGACCCGGGCCCTGCCCACGGACGAGCCCGCCTCGGCCCTGCTGGGCACACTGGCCGCACAAGGCGCCACCGGCGCCCTGTCCACCGCGTCGGGAATCGTCTACCTGGCCGAGGGACGCGTCGTCCACGTCGAATCCGCCGTCACCCCGGACCTCGGCGATCTGCTCACCCACAGCGGTGCGCTCGCCGCGGACGGCTGGTGGGAGGCGATCGACCAGGCCGGACGCCGCTGCCGCGTCGGGCGGCAACTAGTGGACAGCGGACACCTCGCCGCCGGCGCCCTGGAACTGTGCCACCTGGGCGCCCTCTTCGACGCGGCGTACTTTCTCCTCGCCCATGACGGACCGGCGCTCCGGTTCCGGCCCGGAGCCGCGCACTGGCTAGGTGCGGTCCGTTCCGTCCCGGTGGACACCGTCCTGCGCGAGTCCAGACGCCGTCGCGAACTGCTGCACCGCATATGGCCCGAACCCGCCGTCGACCGCGCGCCCCTCGCCCGCGTGCCCGGCTCGGGCGCGGCCGACCTGCCGGCCCGCCGCGGCCGGACTCTCGCCCAGGTCGACGGCGTCCGCACCGCCGCCCAGATCGCCACGGCCCTGGCCTGCCGCACCTTCCACACCCTCGTCGAACTCCGCCGCCTCGCCGCCGCCGGGCTGGTGGCGCCCGTGGCCCCCCTCGTCCCCGTCCCGGCCTCGCCCCCTTCCCCGACCCCGGTCGAGGCCCCAGCCCCCGCCCCCGCTCCCGTGTCCGCCGAACCGGGCCCCCCTCCTCGTCCCACCGCACCGGACGAGCCCGAGACCGCACTGCTGCGACGGCTCCTGCACGCCTTGGAGGCACTGTGATCCGCGCGCGAAGGCAGCGTGCCGAAAGGAGACTGCTCATGGTCGTCGAGACCGACGTCCTGGACGAACTGCGGCGGCTGCGCACCCGCATACCCCGGCTGACAGGATCACTCGCGGCCACCGTCGACGGACTCGTCCTCGCCCACGACGTGCCGGACGCCGAACCGGAGGGCCTCGCCGCGCTCACCGCCGCCGCCCTCGGCGTCGCCTACCGCATGACCGACGCGGCCTCGCGGGGCGACTTCCGCGAACTGCTGGTGCGGGGCTCAAGGGGCTACGTCGCGACCTACGCCGCCGGAACGACCGCCGTCCTGACGCTCCTCGCCGAGGACCGCGTCAACGTCGGCCGTCTCCACCTCGAAGGCCGGCGCAGCGGTGCCCGGATCGCCGACCTGCTGGCCACGCGCGTCGGCCCCGGCACCGGCCGCCACGCCGACCGGCCGGTGCCCGAGGAGCACCTCGCCACGGTGCCCCCGGCCACGGACCGTCCCATCGGCACCCTCCCCGTCCGCACGCCACAGCGGCCCACGCACCAGCCGCGTCCCCAGACCGGCAGCTGAGCCCACCCCGAACCTTCCGACCCACCGAAGTAGCAGACCCGAAGAAAGGAACCGAGCGCATGGCCAACACGGAGACCGCGCTGAAGGAATGCCTGAGCTCCATCGACGGAGCGACGGCCGTGGCCCTCGTCGACTACACCAGCGGCATGGCCCTCGGCACCCTCGGCGGCGGCAAGGACTTCAACCTGGAAGTCGCCGCCGCGGGCAACACCGACGTCGTACGGTCCAAGCTGCGCACCATGGAACACCTGGGACTCAAGGAGGAGATCGAGGACATCCTCATCACCCTGAACACCCAGTACCACCTCATCCGCCTCCTGAAGGGCCGCGGAGGCAGCGGACTCTTCCTCTACCTCGTGCTCGACGGGAGCAGGGCCAACCTCGCGATGGCCCGCCACCAGCTGCGCCGCATCGAAGCCGACCTGGAGGTCTGAGCCGAGGACACCGGACGGGAGCCCTCCGCCACGCACGCGTCGCGGAGGGCCCCGGCACGCCGCAACGGCGACACCCGCGCGCCACCGGCCGCGTCTACGGTATGAGCCATGACGGCACCCCTGGACGTGCTCGTGGTGGGAGCGGGGCCCACCGGACTCGCACTCGCGACCCAACTGCGCGCGTACGAAACCCCGTTCCGCATCGTCGACCGCTCGCTGGACCGCGCCCGGGAGTCACGCGCCCCGGCGATCCAGCCCCGCACACTGGAGATGCTGTCCGCGTTCGGCGTGACGGACGACCTCGTCGACCGGGGCAACGCGGCGGTGGGGCTGCACCTGCACCTGCCCCGGCGGGTGCTGCACGTCCCGCTGTTCGACGTGGGCTGCGACGACACGCCGTACCCCTTCCTGCTCTTCCTCCCGCAGTCGGAGACGGAAGCGACGCTGACGGCTCATCTGGCCACGCGGGACGTGACCGTGGAGCGGGGCACGGAACTGCTGAGCGCCGAACCGGAGGGCGCGTACGTCACCTGCCGCCTGCGACACGGGGACGGCACCGAGGAAACCGTGCGGGCACGCCACGTCGTCGGCTGCGACGGCGCACACAGCACCGTGCGCTCCCTGGCGGGCATCGGTTTCGAGGGACACGCCTACCCACAGACGTTCCTGCTGGCGGACCTGGAGGCCGACGGGATCGAACCGGGCGCCGCACACACGTACATGAGCGGCGCCGGGCTGCTGTTCTTCTTCCCGCTCGGCACTCCGGCCACCTGGCGGATGATCGCCATGCACCCGCCGGGCGCACCCGGGGACGAGGTGACACTGGACCTTCTCCAGCGGATCGCCGACGACTGGACCGCCGACGAGGTGTCCCTGCGCGATCCGGTCTGGATGACGAGCTTCCGCATCCACAACCGTGGTGCCACCCGCTACCGCAGGGGCCGGTTCTTCCTCGCCGGCGACGCGGCGCACATCCACAGCCCGGCCGGGGGACAGGGCATGAACACCGGCATCCAGGACGCGCTCAATCTGGGCTGGAAACTCGCCCACGTCTGCCGCGGCGCGGCGCCGGCGGAACTGCTGGATACGTACGAGGCAGAGCGCGCCCCGGTCGGACACGGCGTACGCCGTCTCACCGACCGTGCCTTCACCGCCGGTACGAGCAGCCACCCGGCCCTGCGGCTGGCCCGCACGCGTCTCGTCCCGCACGCGGCCCCGCTGCTTTTGCACGCGACCCGCGCCCGGGCCCGCCTGTTCCGCACGGTCTCCGAACTCGGCATCCACTACCGCCGCGGCCCCCTGTCCGTCAGCGGGCCGCACCGCCCGCCAAGGGGCCCCCGCGCCGGGGACCGACTGCCCGACGCTCCGGCCGGTCTCCAGCGACGCGTCGCCGGGCCCGGCTACCACTTGCTGCTCACCGGCCCCGGCCGACACCGGCCGGAGGACCTGCCCCCGGGCGGACGGCGCGATCTGCTGGACGTTCAGCACCTGGGCCCGCGCAGCCCCTGGTCGGGCAACACCCACGCTCTCGTACGGCCGGACGGATACGTGGGCTACGTGGGCCGGGGCACCGACCTCGCGGGCCTGCGGGCCTACCTCGACCGCTGGCTGCCGGCCCCCTGACACGGAGGACCGGCGCCGGAGCGGCTAAGGATCAACCGTGGTACGTGATGTACCCGTTGCGGTCCGCGTCGGAGCCGCTCCTCGTGTACGAGTGCACGTCGGCGCGGCTGCCCGACGGCTTGTACACGTAGATGGTGTCCTTGTCGTTGTTCCACATGAAGTTGCAGTTGTCGCGGTAGACGACGTTGTTCGCGTCGGAGTCGGTCCCGTTGCCGCCGCGCAGCTTCACGTAGTCGCCGGGCTGGAGGGTGTGGCCGGCGGTGAAGGTGAACTTGTTGCCCGCGGCGTCCTTCACGACGTACCCCTTGAGGTTCACCGTCGTGGAACGCGAGTAGTTCTTGATGGTCAGGTACTCGTCCTTGGTGTTCCCTCCGGAGCAGCGGTTCGAGTCGCTGCCGGGAGCGTCGTACTGGATCCCGCGGATCTTCAGCGCGGAGTCGTACTCGGCGGCCTGGGCCGGGACCGCCGACAGGGCGGTCAGGGCCCCGGCGGCGAGGGCCGTGGTGGTGACAAGGCGTATGCGCATGGACGTTCGTCCCCCCTGCATGGCCTTCGGGTGAAGGCAATGTGATGGTTCGGTGAAGCATCTGGATCGTACACGCTTCAAGTACGCAGAAGGGCGGGTCCGGTGACATTGCCACCGAACCCGCCCCACGGGAGGTGATGAGACGTCAGGGCGAGGCGTCAGGCGCCGCTGGCCCGCAGCATGTCCTCACGCTCGACGATCTTCACGCGCTCGCGGCCCTCGGGCTCACCCAGAGCCTTCTCCGCGGCGTCCAGCCGGTACCAGCCGTCCCAGGTGGTGAAGCGGATGCCACGCTCGGCGAGGAACGCGTCCACGGCCTCGGGTCCGGGCGTCGCGGGCCTGTGCAGCCGGTCGTTGCGGTAGTCGTCCAGCAGGTTCGCCACCGTCTCGTTGGCGTCGCCCTTGGTGTGCCCGATGAGGCCGATGGGGCCGCGCCGGATCCAGCCGGTGACGTAGGTCGACTGCAGGTGCTCGCCCGACTCCTGCATGACCCGGCCGCCCTCGTCCGGAACGGTGCCGGAGTCCAAGTCCCAGGGAAGCTTGGGGAGTTTGTCGGACAGATAGCCCACCGCGCGGTACACCGCGCCGACGTCCCAGGTGTGGAACGTGCCGGTGCCCTTGACGTTGCCGGTGCCGTCGAGTTCCGTGCGCTCGGTACGCAGACCCACGACCCTGCCGTCCTCGCCGAGGACCTCGACCGGCGACTCGAAGAAGTGCAGGAAGAGCTTGTGGGGCCTGTCGCCCACGTCGCGGATCGCCCAGTTCTCCAGGGTCTTGGCCACCATGTCGGCCTGCTTGTTGCCGCGCCGCGTGGCGATCGAGCCCTCGTCGTAGTCGATGTCCTCGGGGTCGACGATGACCTCGATGTTGGGGGAGTGGTCCAGCTCCCGCAGCTCCATCGGGCTGAACTTCGCCTGCGCCGGGCCGCGGCGGCCGAACACGTGGATCTCCTTGGCCCGGTTGGCCTTCAGACCCTCGTAGACGTTCGCCGGGATCTCGGTCGGCAGCAGCTCGTCCGCCGTCTTGGCCAGGACGCGCGCGATGTCGAGCGCGACGTTGCCGACGCCGAGCACGGCGACCTTCTCCGCCTCCAGCGGCCAGGTGCGCGGCACGTCCGGGTGACCGTCGTACCAGGACACGAGGTCCGCGGCGCCGTACGAGCCGTCGAGGTCGATGCCCGGCAGGGAGAGCGCCCGGTCGGCCGTCGCGCCGGTGGCGAAGATCACGCCGTCGTAGAACGCCCGCAGGTCGTCCAGGCCGATGTCGGTGCCGTAGTCCACATTGCCGAAGAGTCGGATCTGCGGCTTGTCGAGCACCTGGTGCAGGGCGGTGATGATGCCCTTGATCCGCGGGTGGTCGGGGGCGACGCCGTAGCGGATCAGTCCGAACGGCGCCGGCATCCGCTCGAAGATGTCGATGGACACGCCGGGTTCGGCGGCCACCTCGGACTTGAGCAGGGCGTCGGCGGCGTAGATCCCGGCGGGGCCGGATCCGACGATGGCGACCCGCAGGGGGCGGGGCATGGTCAGGTTCCCTTCGAGCGGCGACAAGCGATCTCGAGGGGAAGCCTAAACTAAGGCATACCTAACCCGGTACGAGGGTCCGGTCTATGAGCTCATAAGGCTACTTTATGGGAAGTCCCTACCAGTACTTATGGCAGGGGCTGCTCCGCCCAGATCACCTTCCCCGCGGGCAGGTAGCGCGTCCCCCAGCGCTCCGCGAGCTGTGCGACGAGGAAGAGACCGCGCCCGCCCTCGTCCGTCATCGTCGCGTACCGCAGGTGCGGCGAGGTGCTGCTGCTGTCGAACACCTCGCAGATCAGGTTGCGGTCGCGCAGCACGCGCACGCGTATCGGTCCGTCGCCGTAGCGGAGCGCGTTGGTGACCAGCTCGCTCAGGATCAGCTCCGTGCTGAACGTCAGCTCCTCCAGGCCCCACGCTTCGAGCTGCCGGCTGACCGCAGCCCGCACCTCGCCCACGGCTGCGGGGTCGGCCGGCACCGGCCACTCGGCGACCCGGTCGGCTGCCAGCGCCCGGGTGCGCGCGACGAGCAGCGCGATGTCGTCGCTGGAACGTGCCGTCAGCTGCGAGTCGAGCACGACCCGGCACGTGTCCTCCGGCGACTGCCCCGCCCGGCCGAGCGCCTCACGCAGCATCTCCAGGCCCTCGTCGATGTCCCGCTCCCGGTCCTCGACCAGCCCGTCGGTGTAGAGGACGAGCCGGCTGCCCTCCGGCAGCTCCAGCTCCGCCGTCTCGAAGGGCAGACCACCGAGGCCCAGCGGAGGACCGGCGGGCACCTCGGGGAACTCCACGCTGCCGTCCGGGTGGATCAGCGCCGGCGGGGGATGCCCGGCCCGCGCGACGGTGCAGCGCCGGGAGACCGGGTCGTAGACGGCGTACAGACAGGTCGCGCCGGTGACCGGGGCGCTGCCGTCGTCCGCTGTCTCGTCCTGGTCGATACGGCCGACCAACTCGTCCAGCAGGGCGACGAGTTCCTCGGGAGGCAGGTCGAGGGCGGAGAAGTTGTGCACCGCCGTGCGCAGCCGGCCCATCGTGGCCGCGGCGTGCAGCCCGTGTCCGACGACGTCCCCGACGACGAGCGCCACCCTGGCGCCCGACAGCGGCAGCACGTCGAACCAGTCGCCGCCCACCCCGGCCTGCGCCGGCAGATAGCGGTAGGCGATCTCCAGGGCGCCCTGCTCGGGCAGGTTCCGGGGCAGCAGGCTGCGCTGCAGCGTCACCGCCATGCTGTGCTCACGGGTGTAGCGGCGCGCGTTGTCGATGGAGACGGCGGCGCGCGCCACCAGTTCCTCCGCCAGGGCCAGCTCGTCCGTGTCGAAGGGCTCCTGCTTCTCGTAACGCCAGAAGCTGACCACGCCGAGCACCAGCGCACCGGCCCGCAGCGGCACGGTGATCAGCGAGTGGATGCCGTACGCGACGATCTGCGCGGAGCGCTCCACGTCCTGCGCCTGCCAGCCGGGAGCGTGGCTCAGCCGGGGCTCCAGGATTGGGCCGCCGGTGGCGAGGCTGCGGCCCTGCGGGGAGGAGTCGACGAACCTGATCCGCTCTCCGGTCGGGTACAGCGGCGCGTCCTTGCGGATCCCGCTCACCGCCGTCCGGCTGAGCGTCGCCGCCGCGTTCGGCTGTCCGCCCCCCAGTACGGCGTCGAAGAGGTCCACGGTGACGAAGTCGGCGAACCGGGGCACGGCCAGCTCGGTGAGCTCCTCGGCCGTGCGGGTCACGTCCAGGCTCGTCCCGATGCCCACCCCGGCGTCGTACAGCATGTTGAGCCGCTCCCGGGCGGTCTCGGCCCGCCCGGACAGGGCCCGCAGCTCTGTGGAGTCGCGCAGGGTCGCGACGCTGCCGGGCGGGACACCCGCACGGTCCGTGGTCCGTTGGTTGAGGGCCAGGAGCCGGTCCCCGACCAGGTGCACCTCGTCCGTGGCGACCCGCCCCGAGGCCAGCAGGTCGGCGATGCCCGGGTCCAGACCCAGACTCAGGACGTGCCGGCCCTCCGCGTCGGCGGGCAGTCCCAGCAGGCGGTGCGCCTCGTCGTTGGCGAGCAGCAGGGTGCCCCCGTCGTCGACGATGAGCACGCCCTCGCGCACCGCGTGCAGCACGGCGTCGTGGTGTTCGTACATCCTGGTCATCTCGTGCGGCCCGAGACCGTGGGTCTGGCGCAGCAGCCGCCTGCTCACCAGCGCGGCGCCCGCGGTCGCCAGCGCGAGCGCCGCGGCGGCGGCCGAGAGTACGAGCGGCAGCTGGCGGTCGGCGGTCCCGCCGACGTTCTTGGTGGTGATCCCCGCCGAGACCAGGCCCACGACCCTGCCGTTCTGGTCCTTTACCGGCACGACGGCCTGGACGAGCGGGCCGATGGTGCCGTCGATCTCCTCGGTGAAGGACTTCCCGGCGAGCGCCGGGGCGATCGTACCGACGAACTTCTTCCCGATGCGGTCCGGCTTGGGGTGGGTGTAGCGGATGCCGTCGGTGTTCATGACGACGATGAAGTCGACCTTCGAGAGCTCACGGGCGGCTTCGGCGCGCGGCTGGAGCACGGCGGTGGGATCAGGGCTCTGCAGCGCCTCGACGGTGCCCGGCGCGTTGGCGAAGGTCTCCGCGACCGCGAGCGAACGGTTGCGGGCCTCCTGCGTGGTGTCGTGCCGCACCTGCAGCACCAACGCCACGACGGCCGCCACGACGAGCAGCAGCACGATCACCACGACGAGCAGGAACACCTGTCCGGCGACGCTGCGTCCGCCCAGCACCGACCGCAGCCCCGCCGCCGGTTGCCACCGCGACGGGCCCGCCTCCCGCGGCTGCCGGGCCGACGGCGCAGCGCCGGACCGCAGGGGCGATCGAGTCGCGGATCGACCCAAGAGTCGGACCATGTGCCATGTCTACACTGCCGGGCCCCGCGAGGCGAGGGGCATCACCCATGGTGACAGGGGGTCCTCACCGTTTCGTCACGTCCGAGGGCCGGTGCGGGCTCCCTGCCCACCGCACACCGTACGACGGTCTCAGGCGCCCAGCGACCGTGCCAGCTCGTTCGTCGCCCGGGCGATCTCGCGGTCCTGGTCCACCATCAGCCGGCCGAGTTCGCCGCGCCGGGCCCGTACGGCCTGGCGCGCCGCACGTTCCCACACCACCGGATTCTCCCGGTGGTTCAGCAGCTTCGGATAGACGGCGGCGGTGCTCTCCCACTGCCGCGCCTCGGCGATGCTCTTGAGCAGCCAAATGATCTGGGCACGGCAGGTGACCTGCGGCAGCTTGGCCAGCTCCCACAGGAACGGAACCGTGGCCGCGGTCGCCTGCTCCACGACGAAACCGAACTGGCAGATCCGTTTCCGCAAGTCTTCGAGGGCGGAGCGGGCGGTCTCGGCATCGCCCCCGGCGATGCCCTTGAGGAGAAGGGGGATGGCCGCCGCCGAGCCGGTGGAGTCCTGGATGTCGCCCCACGGCACGCGGTCCAATGCCGTGAGCGGCGTGTTCCGGGCCGCCCCGGTGGGGGCGTCGGGGCGCTGGAGGCGCTCGCTGCTCGGGTGTTCCGTCGAAGCGCTGCGCATGGCGAAGGGCCTTTCCGCGGCAGTGGTGTCAGATGGGTGGACAGGGGGTGGCCGGCCGGGTGGCCAGGCGGGCCCAGACCGTCTTGCCTGCCGGGGGGCTGGGGGTCCAGCCCCACTCCTCGGACAGGGCGTCGACGATGCACAGACCCCGTCCGTGCTCCTCCAGAGCGGCGCCGGTCGGCGAGAACACGGGCGGGTGGTCGTCGAGGTCGGAGACGGTGACCAGCAGATGGCCGGGGTCCAGGAGGAATCCGAGCCGGATCTCCGGCGCTCCCGGGCTTCTCGGCACCGCGTGCGTCGCGGCGTTGGCGGTGAGCTCGGTGATGACGAGGGTCGCGTCGTCACAGCGGTGGTCGAGTGACCAGTCGTGCAGTGTGTCGCGCGTGAACGACCGGGCCCGGGCGAACCCCTCCCGGCTGCACTCGACCCGCAGGGCTACCGAGGCGGACAGGGCCCCCGAGAACTGCGGGAGTGTCGTCGGCACCGAGGGCGGGGCCCCGAACGGCGAGGGAGTGGGCCGGCCGGCAGGCACGGCCTGGCCCGCCCCCGGGGCGCCCGCGTGCGCCGCGGCCCCACTCGGTGGCTGGAGCACGTGCTGCGCAGGTGATGACACGGCATCTCCCCGATGCGACGTCAGGACGGGGCGTCAGCACGGGGGTTGACGCCGCAGCTATTATCCACGCTGAAGGCGCTCGCGTGCAATTGCACGAGAAATTGCGTGAAAAGCCGGCCGTTGAGGGTACGCAAGCCGGGGCGAGTGCGGTCGAAGGGACGCGGCCGCTCTCGGCCGGACGGCCGGGCACACCGTGCGCGGCGGGGAACGAGAACAGCAAGGAGACTGCGGTGCCACCAGTGCGGAACGGAGTGCAGGCAAGCTCGTTGGAAGCCTGCTGGATCAAGAGCCGGCACAGCAACGCCGAGGGCAACTGCGTCGAAGTCGCCCCCCTCGTGGACGGCGGGATCGCCGTGCGCAACTCCCGTGACCCCGACGGACCCGCCCTGGTGTACACGTCGGCGGAGGTGGCGGCCTTCCTGGCCGGCGCCAAGGACGGCGAGTTCGACCACCTGCTCTGACGGCCGGTGACGACTCGCGTGCGGTGCGGCACCCCGGGGAGAAGTGGAGCCCAACTCCCTACTTCTGCGGGGGTGTTGCGGGCGGATGCGTGAAGACCCGGTGAAGTGCGATAGTGTAAGTCGCCCTTGTGCCGGTCTGCTGGGAGTCAGGATGTCCGCCGCGTCGCATCGCATCTCCCGTCTGGAACCCTACCTGGACAGGACCGAGCCGGCGCCGACTCTGCTGAAGATGCTGGTCGGTGTACAGCTCGCCGGATTCCGCGAGGACGCCGGATTCGCCCAGGACCAGGCGGCGCGCGCTGCCGGGTTCAGCGCCGCGAAGTTGTCCCGCATCGAGTCGGGCAAGGGCCGCCGCCCGCCGACGGAGAACGACGTCCGGGCGCTGCTGGAGCTGTACGGCACCGATGACTACGAGGCCTCGGTGCTGCTCAAGCTGCTGCAGCGCGCGGGCGAGCCGGGCTGGTGGCAGCGGTACGACAAGCGGCTGATGCCCGAGTGGTTCGACCGGCTGGTCGGACTGCAGGAGGCCGCCGCCACCATCCGCACCTTCGAGATCCAGTACGTGCCCGGCCTGTTGCAGACCTCGGCCTACACCAGGGCCGTGGTGGAGCGCGGCCTGCCGAACGCCCCGGCCGGAGAGGTGCAGCGACGCGTCGAACTGCGCATGCAGCGGGCCCGGTTGCTGTCCCGGGCGGACGCACCGCAGCTGTGGGCGATCATCGACGAATCAGTGCTGCTGCGGGTCCTGGGCAGTGCAGAGGTGATGCGGGAGCAGCTCGCGCACCTCGTCGACATGGCCGAACGCCCCCATGTGACATTGCAGATCGTGCCGCTGAGCGTCACCAATGCCTCGGCGCCGGCCATTCCGATCACGTATCTGCGCTTCGGCGGACTCGATCTGCCCGACGTGGTCTACCTGGAGCACATCAGAAGCGCGAACTTCCTCGAGGACCGCGACGAGACCGAGGAGTACCGGATCGCGCTGGACCGGCTCGCTGACGAGGCGCTCAAGCCCCGTGACTCGCTGGAACTGCTGCGGCAGACCATGGAGCAGCGCTACCCGTGACATGGAGATGCCTCGTGCGGGACGTCGCCGTCCCGCACGAGGCAACACGTCACTTCTCCAGGGGTATCCGACCCACTCCGCCGAACTCGATCCACTCGTGGGTGAGCTGACGTGGCGCCACCTCGGTGTCCGGACGCCAGGTGGACACCTCCACCAGCCCGGGTTCGAGGATCTCCAGGCCCTCGAAGTACGTCTCCACGTCCTTCGGTTCCCGTACACGGCCCCAGTGGCCCTGGGTCGCCTGGTCCATGAAGTTCGTGACGAAGGCGCGCACCTCGGGGTCCTCGCTGACCAGCTGGCACATCACCATGAAACTGCCGGGCGCGAGCCGTTCCCGCACACGGCGGGCCACCGCGAGCGGTCCGTCGGTGTCGCTGTCCGGGATGCAGTGGAACACCGAGTTGAAGAGCACACACACCGGCTCGTCGAAGTCGATGAGCCGCTTGGTGTCCGCGTGGCCGAAGATCAGGTCGGTTTCGCGCATGTCCGCGTGGATGACGGTCGTGCGCTCGTCCTGCTCCAGCAGCGCCCGGCCGTGGACCAGCACCATCGGGTCGTTGTCGACGTAGACCACATGAGTGGTGGGGTCGATGCGCTGGGCGACCTGGTGCACGTTGTCCTGCGTCGGCAGACCGGATCCGTGGTCCAGGTACTGCCGGATGCCGTACTCCGCGGAGAGGGTCTTCACGACCCGCTGCAGGAAGCGCCGGTTGTTCAGGGCCAGGCGGCGCGTGCTGGGCACGACCTTGTCGAGCTCCTCGCACGCCGCGCGGTCGGCCGCGTAGTTGTCCTTGCCGCCCAGGTAGTGGTCGTACATGCGCGCTGCCGTCGGCACGGTCGCGTCGATCTCGGTGGACAGCTGCTTCTCGGAGTGCATCGTTCCCCCTGCAAGGTGCCGTGCCAACGGACTGGCTGGACGGGAAGTACATCCTAGGGAGCGGGAGTTGGGCGGTGCCAGCCCGTCGTCGAAGGTCCCCACGATCGAACGACAAGATGATCGACGCACGCGGCGCTTATGTTCCTTGTGTAACCATCCGTGCGCTTTGTGTCATGGGTGTTCGGATGGGTACCCGCGGTCCACGGAGTCGTCTTCTGTAGGAGGTGCGGCCGTGGACACCTCGGCAGACCGGATCGCGGACGTCTGGGGCTCGCGCACACCGTACGAGCCCGGCACGCCCTGGCCGTCCCGGACCGACACGCATCTCGCGGCGGGGCTCGGCGAGCGGGACGTGGAGCGGTGGGTGCAGGCCGCCTCGTTGCTGCACTCCAACGGCGACGCGATGGACATCGCGGTGCGCCGGGGCCGCATCGTGGGTGTACGGGGGCGGGAGGAAGACCGGGTGAACCGCGGGCGTCTGGGACCCAAGGACCTGTACGGCTGGCAGGCCAACGCCTCGCCGGAGCGGCTCACCCGGCCCCTCGTCCGCGAGGACGGCCGGCTGGTGGAGTGCGACTGGGACACGGCCATGGACCGGATCACGGCCCGGACCCGCCGGCTGCTGGACGACAAGGGGCCGGGCTCGATCGGCTTCCACACCAGCGGCCAGCTGTTCCTCGAGGAGTACTACACCCTGGCCGTCCTCGCCCGTGCCGGCATCGGCACCAACCACCTGGACGGCAACACCCGGCTGTGCACGGCGACGGCCGCCGAGGCCCTGAAGGAGACGTTCGGCTGCGACGGACAGCCCGGCTCCTACGAGGACGTCGACCACGCCGACACCGTCGCCCTGTTCGGGCACAACATGGCCGAGACGCAGACCGTCCTGTGGATGCGCCTGCTGGACCGTCTTGAGGGCGGCGACCCGCCCCGCCTGGTGTGCGTGGACCCGCGCCACACCCCGGTCGCCCGGCGGGCCGACGTGCACCTGGCGCCGCGCGCGGGCACGAACGTCGCGCTGCTCAACGCACTGCTGCACGAGATCATCCGCACCGGCCGCGTCGACCGGGCCTACATCGACGCGCACACCGTCGGCTTCGACGAACTCGCGGCCACGGTGGAGGAGTGCACCCCCAGGTGGGCGGCCGGGATCTGCGACGTGCCGGCCGCGCAGATCGAGCGGGCGGCGGAGATCCTCGGCGGCGCCGAGCGGCTGCTGTCCACCGTCCTCCAGGGCGTCTACCAGTCCCACCAGGCCACCGCGGCCGCCGTCCAGGTCAACAACCTGCACCTGATCCGCGGCATGCTGGGCCGCCCCGGTTGCGGACTGCTTCAGATGAACGGCCAGCCCAGCGCCGAGAACACCCGCGAGTGCGGCGCGGACGGCGACCTGCCGGGCTTTCGCAACTGGCAGAACGATGACCACGTGGCCGAGCTGGCCGCCGTGTGGAACGTGACGCCGCAGACCATTCCGCACTTCGCCCCGCCCACCCACGCGATGCAGATCTTCCGCTACGCCGAGCAGGGCTCGATCGGCATGCTGTGGATCACCGGCACCAACCCGGCCGTCTCCCTGCCCGAGCTGTCCCGCATCCGCTCGATCCTCGCCCGGGAAAGCCTGTTCGTGATCGTCCAGGACCTTTTCCTCACCGAGACCGCCCAGCTCGCCGACGTGGTGCTGCCCGCCGCGACCTGGGGCGAGAAGACGGGCACGCTCACCAACGCCGACCGCACCGTGCACCTCGCGGAGAAGGCCGTCGAGCCGCCCGGAGAGGCCCGGCCCGACCTGGACATCCTCCTCGACTTCGCCGCCCGTATGGACTTCCGCGACAAGGACGACGGGCCGCTGATCACCTGGCACGATCCCGAGTCGGCGTTCGCGGCGTGGCAGCGGTGCAGCGCGGGCCGCCCCTGCGACTACACCGGCCTGAGCTACGACCGGCTGCGCGGCGGCAGCGGTATCCAGTGGCCCTGCACCGACGGGGCCCCCGACGGCACCGCGCGCCTCTACACCGACGGGATCGATTTCGCCCACCCCGACGTCTGCGAGAGCTACGGCCGGGATCTGGTCACCGGCGCGAGTGTGGAGCCCGTCGAGTACCGGTCCCTCAACCCGGACGGCAAGGCGGTCCTGAAGGCCGCCGAGTACCTGCCGCCCCACGAGGACACCTCCCCCGAGCACCCCCTCCAGCTGATCACCGGGCGCACCGTGTACCACTTCCACACCCGTACGAAGACCGCCCGCGCCCCCGAGCTCAACGCCGCCGCGCCGGACGTCTGGGCGGAGATCTCGCCCGCCGAGGCCTCGGCCCAGGGGCTGGCCGACGGCGATCTGGTGCAGATCACGACCCCGCGCGGGACGGTCCGGGCCCGGCTGCGCACCACCGCGATCCGCGACGGCATGGTGTTCGTGCCCTTCCACTACGGCTACTGGGACACCCCGGAGGGACACCGCCCGCCCGACGACGGCCCGGGCCGCGCCGCCAACGAGACCACCGTCACCGACTGGGACCCTGTCTCCAAGCAGCCCCTGTTCAAGACCGGCGCGGCGCGCGTGACCCTCGTGAGCCGCCGCGCGAGTGACACCACGGCACGGACCGACGCGGCCGGGAGCGGATCATGAGCGGCATCGGCATCACCCTGCGACTTCTGCACGACGGCGAACGCGATCTGGAGCAGGACCTGCTGGCCGCCGCCGCACGACACCGTACCGACCACGAGTTCCACCACGTCGCTCTCGACGTCGCCCGCTGGTCCCGCGAGCACGCCGCCCGCCTCGCCGACGCGGGCCGTGACCACGGCCTCGACCTGGCCGGCCCACGCGATCACCCGTCGCCCGGGGCGCTCGCCGCGCTGCGGGAGAAGGCCTCCGAAGCCCTCGGCCGGCGCCCCGGGACCGGACTGCTCCTGTTGCACGACCTGCGGGACCTGCACCTCGCGGCCACACGCAACTCGCTCCACTGGGAGATGCTCGCCCAGGCGGCTCAGGCCACCCGGGACGAGCGGCTCCTGGCGCTGGCCGGCGACTGCCACCCGCAGACCCTCCGGCAGCTCCGCTGGACCAACACCATGGTCAAGGTCCTGGCGCCGCAGCTCCTGACCAGCGTCTGACCGGGCCGGTCACCGCCGCTGCGCGGCGATCATGGCCCGCACCAGCGGTGGCCGTCCCTCGGCGTCCGCTGCTGCGTCGCGGAGTCGCCACGGACGATCCCGAAGCGCTTGCCGCAACCGAAGACCCACTCGAAAGTGTCGAACAGGGACCCCACGTAGGACCCGCGCACGTCCAGCTCGCGCAGCGGCGCGGCGTCCGGATACCGGTGGCAGTGATCACAGGCGACATCACCGGTGTCCCCGTTCGCCACCAGCCCCGGGGTACGGCCGCAGGTGTCCCAGATGGACGGCCCGCGCCCGTCCTCACGCACCGCTCCCTCGAACTCGGTCATGCTCATCACCGTGCCCGGGGGTCGGGGCAGTCGTTGCGAAAACCGCTAATCTGGAAATTCGAGGATGGATCACATGTCGGAGGGCGTGTCCGCGACCGCTGTTCTCACGGCCCCGGCCGCATTCCCAGGAGAAACCCATGGGCGACTATTACGACCTCGGCACGTACCGCCGACCCGTCACCACGTCCTCCGCCGACGCCCAACTCTGGTTCGACCGGGGCCTGATGTGGACGTACGCGTTCCACCACGAGGAAGCGGTCGCCTGCTTCGAAAGGGCGGCCGAGGCCGACCCGGACTGCGCGATGGCCTATTGGGGTATCGCCTACGCGCTCGGCCCGAACTACAACAAGCCCTGGGAATTCTTCGACGGTGCGGAACTCGCGGAAACCGTCGAGCGCACGCACACCGCCGTGGAAAGGGCCCATGAGAAGGCCGTCCGCGCCGACCCCGTCGAGCAGGCCCTCATCGGCGCGCTGCGGGCCCGCTACCCGCAGTCGCAGGCCGTCGAGGACTGCTCGGTGTGGAACGAGCCCTACGCGGACGCGATGCGCGCCGTCTACGAACTGGCTCCCGGCGACCCGGACATCGCCACCCTGCACGCCGACGCCGCGATGAACCTCACCCCCTGGCAGCTGTGGGACCTCAGGACCGGCCGGCCGGCCGAGGGCGCCCGGACCACCGAGGCCAGGGCCGTGTTGGAAGGCGCCCTCGCCACCGAGGCCGGCGTGCGGCACCCCGGCGTCCTGCACCTGTACATCCACCTGATGGAGATGTCGCCGACCCCCGAGCAGGCCCTGCCCGTGGCCGACCGCCTGCGCCGTCTCGTGCCCGATGCCGGGCACCTGCTGCACATGCCCTCGCACCTGGACGTACTGTGCGGCGACTACCGCCAGGTCGTCTCCGCCAACAGCGACGCGATCGCCGCCGACGAGAAGTACCACCGGCAGGCCGGCGCGATGAACTTCTACACCCTCTACCGGGCGCACAATCACCACTTCAAGATCTACGGCGCGATGTTCCTCGGCCAGGCGCAGGTCGCCCTGGACACCGCGGCCGAGCTGGAAGCCGCCATCCCCGAAGACCTGCTCCGCGTCCAGAGCCCTCCGATGGCCGACTGGCTGGAGGCCTTCCTGGCCATGCGCGTCCACGTGCTGATCCGCTTCGGCCGTTGGAGCGAGATCCTGGAACTGCCCGCCCCCGCCGACCCGGAGCTGTACGCGACGACCGTCGCCATGCGCCACTACGCCCGGGGCGTCGCCCTCTCCGCCACCGGCGAGGTCGACCGGGCGGAGACCGAACGCGGCCTCTTCCGTGAAGCGGTGGCGAGGGTGCCCGAGACCCGGATGCTGTTCAACAACACCTGCCACGACATCCTCGCCATCGCATCCGCCATGCTGGACGGCGAACTCGCGTACCGCAGGGGCGACTACGACGCCGCCTTCGCGGCCCTGGAGCGTTCCATCCTGCTGGACGACAACCTGCCCTACGACGAGCCCTGGGGCTGGATGCAGCCCACCCGCCACGCCTACGGCGCACTGCTGCTGGAACAGGGCCGCGTCGCGGAGGCCGAGGCCGTCTACCGCGCCGACCTCGGCCTCGACGACACCCTGCCCCGGCCCCTCCAGCACCCGAACAACGTCTGGGCGCTGCACGGCTTCCACGAGTGCCTGCTGCGGACCGGCAAGACCGGCGAGGCGGCCCTCGTGGCCCACCAGCTCAAGCTGGCGACCGCGCTCGCGGACGTGCCCGTCGAAGCGTCCTGCTTCTGCCGTCTGGACACCATGGCCGCTCCAGCGGCGGCGAGCGGCGGGTGCTGCCACTGACCCGGGGGCACGGCGGGCCTGACCCGGCGCGCTACAAAGCTTTCATGCACCCGACAACCCCGCGGCACGTTTGAACTGCCCCTTTCGCGGTCACTCGGTGCGGTGACCCCGTAGTCGGATACGACATGGAGTGAACAGATCGTGGCTGGTGACCAGAAGGGCAAGGCCAAGGCCGAGCAGGCCAAGGGCAAGGCCAAGGAGACGATCGGCCGTGCGGTGGGCAACGAGCGCCTGACGGCCGAAGGCAAGGCGGAGCAGTCGAAGGGCGACGCCCGCCAGGCCAAGGAGAAGACCAAGGACGTCTTCAAGCACTGAGGGCACCGAGGTCCCGTGGCGGTGCCGCGTCCCCGTGGCGGACGCGGCACACGACCACGGCGGTGAGCCGGTCCCAGGAGACCGGACCGGCATGCCGCGAATCCCAGCTGGTCTCACGGTGGTCACCCAGGACGTACACATGCCGAGCGGGCACCACGCCTGCTCCGCCGTCCGCCACCGGCACCGGCTCGCCCGGAAGGGCCGCCACCCGTTTGATCATGCACGTCGGTACCGCCCGACCCGCGGTGGTCGGCGCAGTCGGCGGTCGCAGCCTGATCGCGACCACCGTCCCGCGCCGCACCGTCGACCGGGCCAGTTTCGCCGCGGACGACGACGCACCGGCCGTGCCGACGGGCAGCCTGACGGCCAGCAGCCGGTCCCCGTCCCGGTAGGCCGGCCGCATGCTCCCCCCGCTGACCTCCAGCAGCACGCACGACGTGCGCAGGGCGGCCGCCACCAGCCCGGCGGCGACCAACGCGGCGCCGACCGCCATCACCGGTGGATCCCTTCCGTTTCGGGCTCGTCCCGGTAGCCGCTCGACTGGAGCGTGAACAGCCGGTGGTACGTGCCGCATCGGGCGAGGAGCCCCCGGTGGTCGCCGAGTTCGGCCACTCGCCCGTCCGCCAGGACCGCGATGACGTCGGCGTCCTTGACCGCACCGAGCCGATGGGAGATCAGCACGCTCGTGCGGTCGGCACGGCGTTCCCGCAAGCGGGCGTGGATCTCGTACTCGGCCGCCGGGTCCAGCCCCGAACTGGGCTCGTCCAGGATCAGCAGATCCGCGTCGGCGCGCAGGAACGACCGGGCGAGGCCCAGCCGTTGCCACTGACCGCCGGACAACTGGACTCCGCTGTCGCCTCCGTCGCCCTCCGCCGAGCGGAAGGTCCGGCTCAGCAGGGTCGCGTAGCCGCCCGGCAGCCGGGCGATGTCGTCGTGCATCCCGGCGAGCCGCGCCGCCTCCTCGCAGCGCCCGGGCGCGCCGAGGGACGACAACTCGCCGATCGCGATGTTCTCCCGTGCGGTGAGGTCGTAGCGCATGGGGTCCTGGAACGTGGCGGCGATGCGTGCCCGCAGTTCGGCCGGGGGGATGTCGCGCAGGTCCGTGCCGTCCCACAGGATGCGTCCTCGGGTGGGGTCGTAGAACCGGCACAGCAGCTTGACCAGCGTCGACTTGCCCGAGCCGTTGACGCCGGCGAGTGCCAGTGCGGTGCCGTGCTCGATCCGCAGGTCCACGCCCCGCAGCACCCAGGGCAGTTCGTCCTCGTAGCGGAACCACACGTCCTGGATCTCGATCGCCTCGCGCAGCGGCCGTGCCCGTCCGGGGCGGCGCGGCGGGGGGAGGTCCGGCCCGAGGCGGACGACGCCGACGTAGTGGTCGAACATCACCAACGAGTGGTGTGCCTGGCCGAGTTCGCCGGCCAGGCCGCCGATGCCGCTCTGCACAGCCGGGATCGCCGCCAGGAGGAGGGAGACGTCCCCGGCGGTCATCGCCCCGCGCGCGGCAGCCCCGACCGCCCACAGGAGACCGGCCCCGGCCAGGGCCGCGGCAGCGGTCTGGAGCGCCGACTGGATACGCAGTTCGCTGCGGTCCAGTCGTTCCCGCTGGGCGTCGGCGGCCCTGCGCTCATTCAGCATCCGGCCGCGCAGGAAGCCCCCGGCGTTGTAGAGCCTGATCTCCTTGGCGGCTTCGACGCTGGTGAGCAGTGTGGCGTAGAAGATCTCCCGGCGTTCGGAGGGGCTGATGTCCCAGTACGTGCGGGCCCGCCGCCGGCTGAGGCTGATCTCCGCCCACAGCACCGGAACGCCCGACAGGCACACCACGGCGGCCAGGACAGGGTCGAGGACCGCGAGGGAACCCACGAACCCGGTCAGCAGCACCGCGCTGCGGGTCAGACCGGCCGCCCCCTCCACCACCTGCGAGGGCGCGAGTCCGCCCGACTGCTGGGCCAGCCGCAACCGGTCCAGGAACTCGGGGTGCTCGAAGCGGCTCAGTCCGGTGAAGGTGTCGACCGCCGTGTGCAGGTCCTCGTGGGCGCGCAGGCTGGTCGCGCGCATCATCCGGGCACGCAGATAGCCGGTGAGCTGCGGGGAGACCGCCGCCACCGTACTGACGGCGGCCAGTGCGGCCGCCGGAGCGGCGATGCCGGCGGTGGAGGTCCCCGACGTGAGGGTGTCGAGGATGTCCTTGACCAGCCACGTGGCCGCCACGGGAGTGGCGGCCGACAGCAGCGTCACGCCGAGGTGCCACACCAGCACCCCCGGGGACGAGCGGAACGCCAGGGCGAGGGCCGCCCGCAGGGCACGCGCGAGGGCTCGGGCATCGGGGGCGGCGGGAGCACGGCCGGGGCGTGCGGAGCCGGCGTGCCTGGCGTTCACGGCGACCCCACCGGTGAGACGGCGAGCGCGGCTTTCCCCACGGCCAGCACGGTGGGCGCCGTCCCCTCGCCCGCCGAGACGGCGAACCGGGACGGGAAGGCCGTGACACCGAAGGCCGACGTGCAGGGGCCGTCGGGCGTCTCGGTCAGCACCCGCGCCACCGGCGAGAGGTGCCGTGCCATGGAAACGGACTCCGCCGTCTCGTCCGTCGTGCCGCCCGGGGACACGACCACGGCGATCACCTGACGCCGCCCGTCCAGTGCCCCGGCCTCCTCGACGAAGGCGGGCAGCTCGGTCCGGCAGGGCGGACAGCCGGTGGTGAAGAACGCCACGAGTGCCCCGTCCGTGAGGTCGCTCTCGGTGAGGGGAGTGCCGTCCGTGCAGCGGGTGGTAAAAGAGCCCACGGCGGCCCCCACGGGGATCCCGCCCGAGTCGGCGACCGGTGCGTCGCGCACCCGGTCGCGGAGTCTGCGGAGGACGGCGAGGGTCAGCAGCAGATCCAGCGTGCACAGAGCGGCGACGGCCACGAGGGCGACGGCCAGGTAGACCATGGGGCCTCTCCCGGATAGACGGATCGGACTCATCCAAGGGGTCGAACGGATCGGCCGGCCCCGACCGGCCGGACCCGACGGCACGGATGCATCGGACGGACCCACCTGGCCGGACGGACCCGGCGACAGCAACGGGCCGGACCGGCCGTACGCTTCACGAATCGGACGGGTGCACGCTTCACGAAGGGGCGTGCCGGCTGCCGGGGGACCGGGCGGTGCGAACCAGCGCCACCACGTCGTCCCCGGTCATCACCAGCACGGCGCACACCGCACCGGTGAGCCACGCCGCGAACCAGCCCTGCCAGGGCAGTGACCCCGCGTCCGGCCACCCCGGCACGGCCGCCACCACGGCGCCGAGCAGCAGCGCGTTGCGCACGAGCTGGGCCGGCCCGGCCGGGCGGTCGTCCGAGGCGCCGAAGCACCGGCACGCGACGGCTGTTCCGTCCCTCAGCGCGCGGGCGACGACATACGTGAAGCCGGTCAGCAGGACCGCTGCCACCGGCAGCCCCGCGCCGCCCGCCCCCGGCAGGACCAGGAGGAGCGCGGTCGCCGCCTCCAGGGCGACGACTCCCGCCGCCACCCGGCCCGCCCGATGGCGGGGGATTCGCGCGAGCGCCTCGACGGCGGTGGTGAACGCCGCGTACGCGCCCGGGGTCCGCACCTTGCTCACGCAGGCGATCGAGAACACCAGCGCCAGCAGGGCCTGGCAGGTGGCGGACAGGAAGTTCACGGGATGCTCCTCACGGAAGGGGCGGCCGGGCCCCGTCCCCCGAAGGCCCGGCCGCGCTGGGGCAGGGCGGCCTTACGACGTGCAGCCGCACCGCACGAACTCGCGGCGGTTCAGGTCACAGGACCAGACGCGCTGCGTGTACTGGTTGTGGGAGGCGCAGGGCTGGTTGCGGATGCAGCGGTACCACCACTCGCACGCCCCGGCCGTCTCCCGCGGCACCAGGCGGTCCAGCATCCGGTCGGCGAGAGTGCGAATCGTCTTCATCGGGCGATGTCCCTTCGTCGGGTGTCCCCCCGTGGAGCACGGGCGGTCGATCCGGCCGCTCGGCCTCGGGACCGGGCTCTGCCGGCACACCCAGCCTGTGCGGACCGGGGCGGCGCCCGCCAGGGACCACGGCTGTCCCGGACACCGCCGTGCTGTCCGGGCCGTTCACAGCCCTGTCCGGGACCTGTCCGGCCCCTCGCGCGGACGTCCGCAAGGAGTGCGCCGTCGCCCCGAAGACCCGGGACGGGATTGGCAGAATCCCGGATTGTCCCGTGCCCGGTGCTGGACCAGGATGCCCGGACATGGGGACACAGCGTCCGTCGCCGCTCGAGGCGTGCAGCGCCGCCGAGTTCGTGGCCTGCCTGCGCCGGCTCAAGGAACAAGCCGGGCTGACCTACCGGCAGTTGGAGGCGAATGCCGAGCAGCAGGGTGACGTACTGGCGCGCAGCACAGCCGCCGACGTGCTGCGCCGGGACTCACTGCCCCGAGCGGAGGTGGTCGCCGCGTTCGTCCGGGCCTGCGGGAGGGGCGAGGACGCCTCCGACTGGCTGGCTGCCAGGAACCGGCTGGCCGCGGCCGGGCCGCCGCGCCCCGAGGAGGCCCCGGCGCCGGAGCCTTCCCGCCGGTCATGGGGCGCGGGACCCATGCGGAATCGCCGCGTCCTCGCCGCGTCCGCGGGTGCCGCGCTGCTGCTCGCCGCCGTCGGGGCCTGGGCGTTGCTGCCGCGCGAGGGCGGCGACCGTGACGCGGCGACGCGCGCTGCCGGTGCCGTGCCGCACCGCATTTCCTCGCCGTCCCCGGACTCCACGACCGCCGTGGACGGCCCGGCACCGGGACGGTCCCGCATCCGGCCGGCCCTCGCCCCCGGGCTGTGTGTCACCGAGGGCCATGACCGCAAGGGCCGCTATCGGAGCCAGGTCGCCGTCCAGCGCCCCTGTGCCGACGCCACACCGCCCCAGCTCTCCCTGGTGACCGTCGGCACGACCGGCTCGTACTACCTCCAGTGGCGGCATCCCGTGTACGGCGACGGCTGCCTCACCGCGCTCGGCAGCGGCCACGTCGTCGAGGGGATGCTGGAGCCCTGGCCCTGGGAGAGCTGCTCGGCCGACCGGACCAGTCAGCACTTCTTCTTCGAACCGGTCGGCGACGCGCGGGCCGACGGATACCGCGTCCACGTGGTGCAGAACGGGATGTGCCTCGGCGTCAACGGCGCCGACGACCGGACGGCGGGTGCCGAGATCACCCAGCAGCGCTGCACGGGCGCACGTGACCAGGAATTCCTGGTGGACGAGGTCGAGTGACGGCGGCCCTCCGGCCCCCGCCCCCGGGAGCGCTCCCGCTCCCAACACGCCCCACCTCTTGACGTGTTGATTGCCGTCCTAAAACATTCGGGAAGCTCGATTGGTTCTGCGCGGTTCTGTTCGCTCCCGAAGGGAATCCATGTCCAGCAGACATCGCCTCGCCCGGACGGCACTGGCGATCACCGTCCCCCTCGCACTCGGCGCGGGTCTCGTCGCCGTGCCTCCCGCCGCCGCCGCTGCCGCGGACCCGGCGGCGAGTGCGGTCACGGTACGGATCGACCCGTCCTACCGCCAGCAGGAGTTCGAGGGGTGGGGGACGAGCCTCGTCTGGTTCGCCAACATCACGGGCCGCTACCCGGAACCCATCCGGCAGAAGCTCGCCGACATGCTGTTCGGGGAGGAGGGGCTCCGCCTCAACATCGCGCGCTACAACATCGGCGGTGGCAACGCCCCCGACGTCCGCAAGGACTACATGAAGAGCGGCGCGACGATGGAAGGCTTCTGGAGGGCCCCCGAGGGCACCACCCGGGAGGACACCGACTGGTGGAACCCGGACGACCCCGCACACTGGAACTGGGATGCGGACGCGGGCCAGCGCTGGTGGGTCGACCGCGTCAAGAGCAAGGTGACCAAGTGGGAAGCCTTCAGCAACTCACCACCCTGGTTCCAGACCGTCAGCGGCTACGTCTCGGGCGGCTTCGACGCGGGCACCGACCAGATACGGGCCGACCGCGTCGACGACTTCGCCACCTACCTCGTCAAGGTCGCCGACCGGCTGGAGAAGAAGCACCGCATCAGATTCGACACCATCGCCCCGCTCAACGAGCCCAACACCACCTACTGGGGCACCCGGATCGGCCCCGACGGACAGCCCACCGGCGGCCGCCAGGAGGGGGCGCACGCGGGCCCCGAACTCCAGCAGAAGGTCGTCCTGGCCCTGCACCGCGCACTGAGGAAGGCACAAACCCGCGCCGGCATCTCCGCGATGGACGAGACCAACCCCAGCACCTTCGTCCACAACTGGAACGCCTACGACGGCTCCGCCCGGGCCGCCGTCGACCAGCTCAACGTGCACACCTATGGCACCGGCATGCGCACCGGCGCCCGCGACAGCGCCAAGGCCGCGGACAAGCCGTTCTGGATGAGCGAGGTCGAGGGCACCTGGGGGACAGGCACCGACTTCACCGGCATGGAGCCCGGGCTCGGCATCGCCACCCGGATCGTCGAGGACATCCGTGAACTGGAGCCGTCCGCCTGGGTGCTGTGGCAGCCGATCGAGGACTCCATCCCGCAGGGGCAGGCCGGCAAGAACTGGGGAAGCATCCACATCCCGTTCAACTGCACCGCCGAGGACACCCTCCGGACCTGTCCGGTCAAGGCCAACACGAAGTTCCACACGTTGCGCAACTTCACCCACCACATCCGCCCCGGCGACCACTTCGTCAAGGTCGACGATCCCTCCAGCGTGGCCGCCGTGGGCAAGTCCGGCCGCGGAGCGTCGGTGGTGCACGTCAACAACGGCACGACGCCGCGTGCGGTGACCCTGGACCTCTCCGGGTTCCGGCGGGTCGCCCGCGATGCCACCGTGACGCCGGTGGTGACCAGCAACGACGGTGCCCTCGTCCGCGGGGCACCCGTGAAGGCGGCGGACGGCGCGGCCACCGTGACGGTCCCCGCCAAGTCGGTGACCACCTTCCTCGTCGACGGCGTGTCGGGCACCGCGAAGGACGCCGCGCTCGTCCAGCCCGGCCATGTCTACCGCCTCCAGGGCGCCCAGAGCGGCAAGTCCCTGGCGCCGTCCGCCGAGGGCGACGGCGTCGTCGTCCGTACGTCCGACCCGGCCGCCAAGTCCCAGCTGTGGAGCGTGAAACGGCTGACCCGCGGCGAGGGCAACCGCGACCGCTACGCCCTCGTCAACGCGGCCGACGGCAAGCGCCTGGCCGTACGCGACGACGAGGCCGTACTCGAGGACGCGGACACACCGGCCGCACAGTGGATCATGTCCACCACCGGCGACGGCACCTGGACCTTCGTCAACGCCGCGACGGGCCGCCTCCTCGACGTCGTCAACCAGTCGACCACGGACGGCGCCCGCGTCTCGGCCTTCCTCCCGACCTCCAACGCGAACCAGCGCTGGGGTGTGACCGACGAGACCGTTCTGCGTACGCAACCCGCGCAGGCGTTCACCGTCCCCGGGCGCGCCCCCGAACTGCCCGGCACCGTGACGCCCGTCTTCCGCGACGGCGCCCGGGGCGCGCTCCCGGTCGAGTGGGCGATGGCCTCCGAGTCGCGCTGGCGCGAACCCGGCACGGTGCGGGTGAAGGGCCGGGCCACCGACGCGCTCGGCAGGACCGTCCCGGCCGAGGCGGTCGTCACCGTGGACACGATCGCCTCGACCCTCCCGGCCCGCGCCAAGACCTACACCGGCGGACGGCCCGGCCTGCCCGCCACGGTCACCGGTGTGGGGCGGCACGGCGGGACCGCCGACCTCCCGGTCACCTGGGACCCGGCCCCCGAGGGAGCGTTCGACGGCACCGGTGTGGTGACCCTGCGCGGCACGGCCCGGGTACCCGGCGGTGAAACGGCCGCGGCGGACGTACGCGTCCAGGTCACCGCGCCGAAGGAGACCAACGCGGCGCGCGGCGAGGGCGTCACGGTCGGCGCGACCTACACCGAGGGCGGCTACTCCGCCGAGGCCCTGCGCAACGGCACCACCTCCGAGAAGGCCTGGTCGAACTGGAAGTCCGGCACGAAGAACGCGTCCGACACCATCACCTTCACCCTGCCGGAGGCACGCGATCTGACCCGGGTCGTGACCCACTTCCACCGCGACGGCACGAACGTCAGCTTCGCGGAGTCCCTCAAGGTGCAGGTGAGAGGCGCCGACGGCGGCTGGTCCGACGCGAGCGACCAGGTCGCCGTCGGCACCGAGGGGACACCCGTTGCCGACGTCCCGGTGCGTGCCACCGGGCCGGTGACGGGTGTGCGCGTGGTGATGACGGCCCGTCCTGGCGGCTACGTCACCCTCGGTGAGATCGAGGTCTTCGCCAAGGCACCGGGCGTCTCCGCCGACGCCGCGGCCGGCTCGATCGCGGTGGACGGCGAGTTCCTGAGCGGCTTCGATCCGGACCGGACGGGCTACCGGGTGGCGGTCGACCGCCCGCACCGCGCCGAGATCACCGCCACACCGCGTGACCCCTACGCGAAGGTGACGGTGCGGCGGGACACGGCCGGGGGCAAGAAGGCCCACACCGTCTCCGTGACAAGCGAAGACGGCTCACAGGAACGGGAGTACCGGATCGAGCTGACCCGCCGGTGACACACGAAAGCGCGGGGCCCGCACGCCCCGCGCTTTCGTCCTCCGGGGTCAGACCGCCGGGGCCGGGTACGTCGGGTACTCCACGCCGGACACGTGCTGCACGACGCGGATGACCTGGCACGAGTAACCGAACTCGTTGTCGTACCACAGGTAGAGGATCGCGTTGTCGCCGTCGACCTTGGTGGCGCCGGCGTCGACGATCGAGGCGTGGCGTGAGCCGATGAAGTCGCTGGAGACCGCGTCGGGCGCCGTGGTGAAGTCGATCTGGCGCTTGAGCGGCGAGGTCAGGGAGACGTCGCGCAGGTGGTCGAGGACCTCCTCGCGGGTGGTCTCACGGCCGAGCCGCAGGCTGAGGATCGCGATCGACACGTCCGGGACCGGGACGCGGATCGAACTGCCGGTGATGGGCGCCTTGAGGTCGGGCAGCGCCTTGGCGACGGCGGAGGCGGCACCGGTCTCGGTGATGACCATGTTGAGAGGAGCTGACCGGCCGCGGCGGTCGGCCTTGTGGTAGTTGTCCAGCAGGTTCTGGTCGTTGGTGAACGAGTGAACCGTCTCGACGTGGCCGCGCAGGACGCCGAACTCGTCGTCCATCGCCTTCAGCGGCGGCACGATCGCGTTCGTGGTGCAGGACGCGCAGGACAGGATCTGCTCGTCCGGCTTGATCGTGTCGTGGTTGACGCCGTGCACGATGTTGGGGACGTCGCCCTTGCCGGGCGCGGTCAGCACGACCTTGTCGATACCGGGGCGCAGGTGCTGGGACAGGCCCTCGCGGTCGCGCCACTTGCCGGTGTTGTCGATGAGGATGGCGTCCTTGATGCCGTACGCCGTGTAGTCGACCTCGGACGGGTCGTTGGCGTAGATCACCTTGATGGCGTTGCCGTTGGCGACGATCGTGCTGTTCGCCTCGTCGACGGTGATGGTGCCCTGGAACTGGCCGTGGATCGAGTCACGCCGCAGCAGCGAGGCGCGCTTGACGATGTCCTGCTCGCCGCCTCCGCGCACCACGATGGCCCGCAGCCGCAGACCGTTGCCCGAGCCGGACTTCTCGATGAGCAGCCGGGCCACGAGGCGGCCGATGCGGCCGAAGCCGTACAGGACGACGTCGCGGCCCTCGCGGCGCTCTATCTTGTCGGCACCGGTGGCACCGGCGACGGCCTCGGCGGTGAACTCCGCGATCGACAGGCCCCGGTCGTCGGCCTGGTACGCCTCGGCGAGCAGACCGATGTCGATCTGGGAGGGGCCGAGGTCGAGTGTGGTGAGGGTCTGCAGGAACGGCAGGGTGTCGGTGACCGACAGCTCCACGCCGGCGATCTGGCGGGCGAACCGGTGGGTCTTCAGGATGCTGACCACCGACTTGTTCACCAGGGAGCGGCTGTGCAGCAGGACCGTCACGTCCCGCTCCCGGTGCAGCTTCCCGATGATCGGGATCATCGACTCCGCGATCTCCTCGCGGATCTTCCAGTTGGTGAACGAGTCGTCGTTGACAGTCACGAGTCCATCTTTCGAGCTAGGCGGCGCTCATATGTTAAACCGTCGATTTTCCGGATCATGAACGGGGTCCCTCCGGTGCGTCCGGCGGCCTCTCCGCGCGCCGCGACGGGCGGTGCCTGAGACGATCTAAATCGGACCTTCCGTGCGGAAAAGGGGTTCCCATGGACTACGACTCCGTGGCCGACGAGCTGTACGCCCTGCGCCCGGAGGAGTTCACCGCCGCCCGTGCCTCCGCCGTCGCCGCCGCCCGCACCGCCGGTGACCGGGAACTCGCCGAGCGGATTCGCGTGTTGCGCAAGCCCAGCCTCGCCGCCTGGGTCAGCAACCTCCTGGTCCGCGGCAGCCCTGGAGAGGTCGAGCCCCTGCTGCGCCTGGGGGAGGGGCTGCGCCAGGCCCACCAGGACCTGGACGGCGCACAGCTGCGCGAGCTGAGCCGTCGGCAGCACGCACTCGTCCGAGCCCTTTCCATGCAGGCGCGGCAGCTCGCGAAGGAGGCCGGTCACCCGATCGGCGAGAGCGTCCAGCGCGAGCTCGAGAACACCCTGCACGCCGTCCTGGCCGACCCCGAGGCCGCCCGGGCCTGGGCCGGTGGTCGCCTGACCAAGCCGCTGAGCGCGGCCGTCGGCTTCCCCGCCGTCGCCGAAGGCGCCCGGCCGCAGCGTCCCGCACCCGCGCCCGCAGCCGACCGTCCCGCCAAGAAGACGAGCGAGCAGCAGCGGCGCCGACTGGAACAGGCCCGTAAGGACGCCGAAGCCGCCGACCGCGAGCTGCGGGAGCTCCAAGGCGAGGCGGAGGCCGCGGGCCGCGCCGCGGCGGAGGCGAGACAACAGGTCGACGGCCTCCAGCGGCGCGTGGAGGAGCTGACCGGTGAACTGGAACGCGCCAAGAGCGAACACCAGCAGGCCCGCTTCGCCGAACGGGCCGCCCGGGAGCGGATGCGCACCGCCGAACGCCACGCCCGGGAAGCCGGGCGCAAGGCGGCGACGGCCGCCGCCGGCCTCAAGCGCCTCACCTCGCCGGACGCGTGATCCACCGGCCGGCACGGCGGTGCGCGACGTCGAACGCATCTCGTGGCGCCATCATGCGTCTGTGACTGAACTCACATCCCTCAAGTAGCCCACCCCACAAAGGCCCCACGTGCCCGACATCAAAATTGAACCGTTCGTTTTCTTGAACGGATCGTGTTTGTGTGGCTAGGTTGGCCCCCATGACCGCAACCGGGAACCCGACCACCGCCGAGGAGCTGCGAGGTGCCGGCCTGAGGGTGACGGCCGCCCGCGTCGCGCTGCTCGAAGCCGTGCGGGACGGTGACCACCTCGGTGCCGAGGCCATCGCCTCCGAGGTGCGCGGCCGCGTGGGCCACATCTCCGTCCAAGCCGTCTACGAGGGGCTGCACGCCCTCACCGCGGCCGGACTCATACGTCGCCTCGACCCACCCAACAGCCCGGCCCTCTACGAGGGACGGGTCGGCGACAACCATCACCACCTCGTGTGCCGTTCGTGCGGAGCCGTCGCCGACGTCGACTGCGCGGTCGGCCACGCCCCCTGCCTGACCGCCTCCGACGACCGCGGCTTCGCCGTCGACGAGGCCGAGGTCATCTACTGGGGCCTGTGCCCCGCCTGTTCCACCGCTCGCAGTTCCTGAGTACGTGATCCACCCGAGCACCGTGATCCACCCGAGCACTGTGATCCACCCCGTCCGGAAGGATTTCCATGACTGAGAACCACGACGCGATCGTCACCGACTCGAAGTCGGAGGAGACGGGAGGCGGCTGCCCCGTGGCGCACGGCCGCGCCCTGCACCCGACCCAGGGCGGTGGCAACCGCCAGTGGTGGCCCGAGCGGCTCAACCTGAAGATCCTCGCCAAGAACCCCGATGTGGCCAATCCCCTCGGCACGGACTTCGACTACGCCGAGGCGTTCAAGAATCTCGACCTCGACGCCGTCAAGCAGGACATCGCCGAGGTGCTGACCGACTCGCAGGACTGGTGGCCCGCCGACTTCGGCAACTACGGCCCGCTCATGGTCCGCATGGCCTGGCACAGCGCCGGCACGTACCGCATCAGCGACGGCCGCGGCGGCGCCGGCGCCGGTCAGCAGCGCTTCGCCCCGCTCAACAGCTGGCCGGACAACGGCAACCTCGACAAGGCCCGCCGCCTGCTGTGGCCCGTGAAGAAGAAGTACGGCCAGTCCATCTCCTGGGCCGACCTCCTGATCCTCACCGGCAACGTCGCCCTGGAGCAGATGGGCTTCGAGACCTTCGGCTTCGCCGGTGGCCGCGCCGACGTCTGGGAGGCCGAGGAGGACGTTTACTGGGGCCCCGAGACCACCTGGCTCGACGACAAGCGCTACACCGGCGACCGTGAGCTGGAAAACCCGCTCGGCGCCGTCCAGATGGGCCTCATCTACGTCAACCCCGAGGGCCCGAACGGCAACCCGGACCCGATCGCCGCGGCCCGCGACATCCGTGAGACGTTCCGCCGCATGGCGATGAACGACGAGGAGACCGTCGCGCTGATCGCCGGTGGCCACACCTTCGGCAAGACCCACGGCGCCGGCCCGGCCGACAACGTCGGCGCCGACCCCGAGGCCGCCTCCATGGAGGAGCAGGGCCTGGGCTGGAAGAGCACCTACGGCACGGGCAAGGGCGGGGACGCCATCACCTCCGGCCTGGAGGTCACCTGGACCACCACCCCGACCCAATGGAGCAACGGGTTCTTCAAGAACCTCTTCGAGTTCGAGTACGAGCTCGAGCAGAGCCCGGCCGGCGCCAACCAGTGGGTCGCCAAGGACGCCCCGGAGATCGTCCCGGACGCGCACGACTCGTCGAAGAAGCACCGTCCGAGGATGCTCACCACCGACCTGTCGCTGCGCTTCGACCCGATCTACGAGCCCATCTCCCGCCGGTTCTACGAGAACCCGCAGGAGTTCGCGGACGCCTTCGCCCGCGCCTGGTTCAAGCTGACCCACCGTGACATGGGCCCCAAGTCCCTGTACCTCGGCCCCGAGGTCCCGGAGGAGACCCTGCTGTGGCAGGACCCGCTGCCGGAGGCCGAGGGCGAGACCATCGACGACGGTGACATCGCCACCCTCAAGACCAAGCTCCTGGAGTCGGGCCTGTCCGTCTCGCAGCTGGTGTCCACCGCCTGGGCCTCTGCGTCCACCTTCCGCGGCAGCGACAAGCGCGGCGGTGCCAACGGCGCCCGTATCCGCCTGGAGCCGCAGCGCGGCTGGGAGGTCAACGAGCCCGACGAGCTGGCCCAGGTCCTGCGCGTCCTGGAGGGCATCCAGCAGGACTTCAACGCCGGCGCCGGCGCCAAGAAGGTCTCCCTGGCCGACCTGATCGTCCTCGGCGGCACCGCCGCGGTCGAGAAGGCCGCCAAGGAAGCGGGCTACCAGGTGGAGGTGCCCTTCGCCGCGGGCCGTGTGGACGCGACGGAGGAGCACACCGACGCCGAGTCGTTCGAGGCGCTCGAGCCGACCGCCGACGGGTTCCGCAACTACCACGGCAAGGGCAACCGCCTGCCGGCCGAGTTCCTGCTGCTCGACCGCGCCAACCTGCTCACCCTGAGCGCCCCCGAGATGACCGTCCTGGTCGGTGGCCTGCGGGTGCTGGGCGCCAACTACCAGCAGTCCCAGCTCGGCGCCTTCACCAAGACCCCCGGCTCGCTGACGAACGACTTCTTCGTCAACCTGCTCGACCTGGGCATCGAGTGGAAGTCGACGACCGAGGACCAGACCACGTTCGAGGGCCGCGACGCCGCCACGGGCGAGGTCAAGTGGGCCGGCTCCCGCGCCGACCTGGTCTTCGGCTCGAACTCCGAGCTGCGCGCCCTCGCCGAGGTCTACGCGAGCGACGACGCGAAGGAGAAGTTCGTCCAGGACTTCGTCGCGGCGTGGGTCAAGGTCATGAACCTGGACCGGTTCGACCTGGTCTGATCGCCCCGCATGACAGGACGCCCGGGCCGGAAGGCCCGGGCGTTCCCGCTGGTTGCCTGAGGGACCGTCAAAGGCCGTTCAAGGTAAGAACATCACTCACCCAACTCACACCATGAAACGGCAAGGAACCCGGCCGGCAGCGCATTCGGGCATACGTTCTGGCCGTGAACTCACATGCCACCTCCCACAGAGGCACCGGCCCTGAACCCCACTCCTCCGCCGGTTCACGGCCCCCCGCCGACGGCACCGTCCGCCGGACCCTGCTGCGCAGCGCGCTGACCGGGGCCGCGGTCCTGGGCGCGGGCCTGGGCGCCGCGCACACGGCCACCGCCGTCCCCGCCACCGGCCCAGCGGAGCCGCGACCCGGCACCCCGGTCCAGGCCTTGCGGGAGCTGGCCGCGGGCAACCGCCGCTGGCGGGCCTTCCGCGAACGCCATCCGCACGAGAGCCCGGCCGTCCGGCGGACGTTGGTCACCGCCCAGCACCCCTTCGCGGTCGTGCTCGGCTGCATCGACTCGCGTGTCCCCCCGGAGCTGGTCTTCGACCAGGGTCTGGGCGACCTGATGACCGTCCGCACCGCCGGCGAGGTCCTGGACGAGGCCGTGCTCGGCAGTGTCGCCTACGGCGTACTGGAGCTCGGCATACCGCTGGTCGTCGTCCTCGGCCACCAGTCGTGCGGCGCGGTGCGCGCCGCCGTGCAGGCGGAGCAGTCCGGGGAGCGTCTGCCCGCCCACATGCAGTACCTCGTCGACCGGATAAGCCCCGCCATCGACCACGGCCAGGAGGGGGACGCCCGGATCGACGCGACCGTGAGCGCCAACGTCCGGCTCGTGCGCTCCCGGCTGGCCGCGGAACCCGAACTCGCCGCCCGGATCGGCACCGGCAAGCTGGCGATCGTCGGAGCCCGCTACGAGCTCACCACCCAGGCGGTCCACCGCCTCGCCTGACGGGCGGCCGGCCCGGTCCGCCGCACCCGGCCGCGGATACGGCCCTGCGGTCGCCCGGCCGCGGATCGGGCTCTGCGGTCTCGCCCGGCCGCGGATCGGGCCCTGCGGTCTCGCCCGGCCGCGGATCGGGCCTGCCGTCACACCCGGAGCGGATTGAACCGGGCAGCGGCCATCAGGTACCAGGCCGTCGCGCCGGTGTGACGGTAGGGGTAGTAACCGAAGCCGAAGCCCGTGTCCAACGGGCTGCTGGCGGACACGACCCCGCTGCGCCCGGGCAGTGGTCTGCCCCCGACGGTCTGACCGTCGCCCAGCAGGTCCTGCGCCCGCTCGATCGAGGCGAGCAGACGCCGGGCACGCGCCTCGTCGCCAGGCCTCCCGCGATCACGCAGGGCGAGCGCGAGGTGTGCCGTCCCCTCGAACCACACCCCGTTGCGGTCGGGCTTCGGCCGGCCGTCGGCGATCGGCGCGTCCTCGTTCGCGAGGAGACTCGCCGAACTGAAGGTGACCCCCTCGTACGACTGCCCCACGGGCACGGTGCTGTTGGTGCGTCCGGAGTGGTCCAGGACGGCCAGCTCCGCGACCGCCCAGTCCAGCGAGCGGGAGTGGCGGCGGGAGGTGAGCGCGAGGTGCGTCCAGGTCTGCGTGTCTTCCGGAACCGGGGACTTGTTGACCGTCACACCGTCGTTCGTGCCGGTGTAGAAGAAGCCCCCGGACGGTTCCCACATCCGGCGCACGAACGCCTCGGCCCGCCCGCGCCGCTCCAGCCACACGCGGTCGCCGGTCAGCCGGGCGAGCCGGCCGAACAGGCAGACCAGGTCGGTGTTGTGTTCGGTCGAGGTGAACGGCAGCCTCTGATTCGCCCCGTCCACCCCGAACTTGTAGCCGCCGAGGGGCTCGTCGGTCCGGCCGGTCCGTTCGATCCACTGGCCGATGCGCACCGCACCGTCGAGGAAGCGGCGCGCCCCGGTGCGGTGGGCCAGGGCGCCGAGCGCGATACCCGCCCAGGCCATGTCGCCGACGGCCGTGCCGGTGAAGCCGAACTGCGTACCGACGTTGGCGGTGCCGTCCGCCCGCACGAAGCCGTCGGGCTGCGGCGAGCCGTCGTAGAAGGTGTACGGCCCGGTGTTGTAGGCCTGCCGGAGCCTGCCGTCGTCGTGGGCCGGGTCGTGGTTCTGGGCGTGGAGCAGAGCGTCGCCCAGGGCTTTGGCCCTGATCAAGCCGGCCGGGGTCCGGGTCGCGAGGTGGGCCAGGAGCGCGAGGGCGTTGTCGTAGGTGAACGCGGTGCTGAACAGACCCGCCTGGTCGGTGTAGCTCTGCGCCAGGCGGATGTCGCCGTGGTCGGGGTAGGCGTCCATGGCTGCGGCGAGGAAGGCGTACCCCCGGACCGGGGCCGAGACGCGCCGCGCCACGGGGCGGTCGGCCGCGAAGGCCTGCCCCGGGCCGGCCGTGAGCCCTGCGGCACTGATACCGAGTCCGGCACCGATCAGCGAACGCCGGCTGAGCGCCGGGCCTTGTCTGCCAGTCATGGATCTCCCTTGAGAGCGCTCTCAATCAGTGGTGGCTCATTGTGCTGGCGCTTGCGAGCGGGGTCAACGCTCGCGTCGGAAGGGAGAGTTGCGGACGGGGGCGAACGGGGAGGTCACTCGCAGACGATCTCGTCACGCGGCGTGTAGTGCGTGCGGTACGGCTCCCGCCTCACCTCACGGCCGTCGTTGTAGAAGACCCGCTCCACCGTCACGTCGAACCCTTCGAGCGGTGTCTGCGGCACGCACTCCTTGTCGTCGCTCACCGTCTTCTCCGGCTTCGTCACGTTGGTGCGCGGCCCCGTGACCGACTTGATCTCGTCGTACATTCGGGTGCCGAGGAAGGAGACGGTGACGGAGGTGTCCGTGGACTCGGCCTGGATGTAGAGGGCCTTGCCGGAGTCGTTGGTGAACCGCAGGTCCAGGCTGCCCCAGGCGACCGTCGCCTCGCGGCCCTCGGGGTAGCGCTCGATGTAGAACGAGTGCGCACCGTGTTCCACGGGCTTGACCCCGGCGAAGAACAGCGCGTTGTACACGGTCGTCGCCACGGACGACACCCCGCCGCCGGAGGCCTTCGTGAACTTGTCGTCGAGAATGATGATGCCGTCCATGAAGCCGTTGGCCTCGGTGCGCTCACCGACGGTCCGGTTGAAGCTCCAGGTCTCGTCCGGGCGTACGAGGGAACCGTTGATGAGTTCCACGGCCCGGCCTATGTTCTTGGTGCGGTACTCGGCCGGTTCGAAGTGGACGGTGAAGGAGGACATCTTCTCCGTCAGCCCCAACCGGGCGGCGTTCTCCCGGGTCACTTCCGGTCGGGTCCGGCGTATCTGCACGTCGCCGCTGCGGTCGGCGACCGGTTCGGTGAGCAGTGGCAGTACGGCCTTGCCCAGCGCCTTGTCGTCGACCGACTGCCCCACCGTGGCGTCCTGGACCACCACGGCCCTGTCGCCCTGCGGCCGCAGCTTCGCGTTCTCGGCGGTCGTGGTGACGGCGTCCAGCGGGCCGGCCACGGTGGGTTCGGCGCGCAGGCCCTTGGCGTCGAGCTGCGGCTGGAGCCTGCCGGCGCCGTCCGGCCGCATGGTCAGGTGCTCGCCCAGCGTGTCCTGGCCGACGGTGAAGCGCCGGCCGGCCGCGGTGAGCGTGACGGGGCCCGACATGGCGGGTTCCGCGAAGGTGCGCACGGCCCGCCGCACCTCGCCGGCGGTGACCTTCGGCCGGGTCTCGCGGGTGGGCAGGGCCGTGGCCGTACCGGTACCGCCCCGCAGAAAGGACTCGCGCAGGGGCTCGACCGCGGCGTTCACGTCCAGGGCGTACCCCGTCCGCGGCGCGACGGTCCGCACGTGCCCGTGGTCGAAGCTCACGGCACCGTCCCGTACCGTCTGGTCGAGTCCTTCCGCCAGCTGTTCGAGGGCCGTCCGGGCCTTGCCCTCGTCGAGGCGCACGACCGGTTCGATGTCGCCCCCCGAGCGGAAGAACCCGCCGAACACGCTGACCGGATCGGCCCCCGTACGGGCCGCCCGGTCCACGGTCTCCTCGACGTCGTAGGCGAGCCCCGCGTGTCGCGGATCGACCGCGCCGGTGCGGTCGCCGACCTTCACGGGCAGTTCCCGGGCGCCGGCGGGGCCCAGCTCCCGCTCCAGCTTCCGCACCGCCTCCGCCCGGCTCAGCCCTCCGATGTCCACTCCGCGCACGGTCGTGCCCGAGTCGATCTGGCCGCCGGTGAGGAGCAGCCCGGCGAGATACAGACCGCCGACCCCCACGGCCAGCGCACCGCCGGCCAGGGCGACGGGCGGGAGGGAGGCTATGCGGGGGACCGATGTGGTGCGGGGGCGCATGGGTCTCCTGAAGATCGATACGAGGGTGCACCCGAGGACGCGACGATGCGCGGGCAAACACATCAAGCTATCCACACATCCGGAGCGAAACGGTATGGCCCAGACCACTTCTGTCCGAGATCGTTCCGGAATCGGCCGTCTCGGCCCGGCGACCGGGCACGGCCACAGAGTGGTAACGGCGAACAACGATCGGGTCGCCGGCACGGTCTAGGCCACCATGAAGATCTCTTTCCTGATCCACAACGCCTACGGAATCGGAGGCACGATCACCACCACGTTCAACCTGGCCGGAGCCCTGGCCGAGCGGCACGAGGTGGAGATCGTCTCCGCCTTACGGCACCGGGAACGCCCCCATCTCGTCCTGGACCCACGTGTGCGGCTGCGGGCGCTGGTGGACCTGCGCAAGGAGGCGGACCATCCGCTGCACGGCAGACCGGCGAAGGTCTTCCCGGCCGCCGAGTACCGGCACCACCAGTACAGCGAGCTGACCGACCAGCGCATCGGCGAGTGCCTCGCAGCGCTCGACGCCGACGCCGTCATCGGCACCCGCCCGGGCCTCAACGTGCACATCGCCCGCCAGGCTCCGCAGCACGTCCTGCGCGTCGGCCAGGAGCACCTCACGCTCGACAACCACTCGCCGCGGCTGCGCACCGCCCTGCGCCGCGCGTACCGGCGCCTCGACGTGATCACCACCGTGACGGAGGCGGACGCCGCCGCCTACCGGCGCAAGATGTGGCTGCCCGGGGTCCACGTCGAAGCTCTCCCCAACAGCGTCCCCGACCCCGCGCTGCCTCCCTCCGACAGCACCGCCAAGGTGGTGATCGCGGCGGGCCGCCTGGTCCCGGTCAAGCGCTACGACCTGCTCATCGAGGCGTTCGCCCAGGTCGCCGCGGTCCACCCGGACTGGCAGCTGCGCATCTACGGCAAGGGCGAGGAACAGGCGAATCTGCGCCTGCTCATCGAGCGGCTCGGGCTGTGGAACCACGTGTTCCTGATGGGGGCCGCCACCCCCATGGAGGCCGAATGGGCCAAGGGGTCGATCGGAGCCGCCGCGTCGAACTTCGAGCCGTTCGGCATGACCATCGTGGAGGCGATGCGCTGCGGGCTGCCCGTCGTCAGTACCGACTGCCCCCACGGCCCCCGCGAGATCATCGAGGACGGGGTCGACGGCCGGCTCGTACCGGTCGGGGACCGCGACGCGCTCGCGGCGGCCCTGCTCGAACTCGTCGCTGACGACGAGCGCCGTGGCCGTATGAGCCGGGCCGCCCTGGACAACGCGCGCCGCTTCGCCCCCGGCCCCGTCGTCACCCAGGCCGAACGCCTGCTGGAGGCCGCCGCCGCGGCCAGGAGTTCCGGCCGGACGGCCACCGCACGGCACCACCGCGGCCACAGCCCGCTGGCGGGCCGGGGCCACGCCGCCCGCGACGCCGCACACGCCGCCGCCACCGGCGTACTGCGCTCCATACGGAAGGGACGCCGATGAACGCGCCGGAGGACAAGCCGACCCGCACGCACGAGGGTGCGCCCCCGGGCCCGCAGCACGAGCCTCACCCGCGCGCGGACTGCACGATCGACACCGACGGCCGCATCACTTTCCGGTTGCCGCCGGTCGCGGCCGCAGACCCCCGACTGCTCCTGCGGCTGCGGCCGAAGAAGGGCCTGCCAGAGTCGACCCGCCACATGCTCGGCCTGGAGACCGACCCGGCCGGCGGCCACCACGCCGTGCTGGACCCGCATCCGGTCCTCGACGAGGGCCGCTGGGACGTGTACCTGCTGCCGGAACCCGGGGCGGAGCGCCGTCGGCTGCGCCACGGCCTGCGGGACCTGCGCGCCCTCGTCGACGGCCATCTGCGCGATCGCCCGTCGCCCGTCGCGGTCCGGATCCCGTACGCCACGAAGGACGGCTTCCTCGCCCTCAGGGCCTGGCGGCGCACCGCCCACGCGGAAGCCCGCGGCATCGATCTCGGGGACGGGACCATCACGGTCGCGGTCCGTCTGCACGGCGGCGAGCTCCGTCAGGACGCCACCGTGCGCCTGCGCCTGCGGGGCACCGACACCGTACGGACCGTCGGCCCCCGGCTCGACGGCGACGGCAGGGGCTTGTCGTTCACCGCCGGAGCCGGGGACCTGACGGCCGACAGCGGGGGAGCGGCGGGGGTCTGGGACGTCTTCGTCCGCCCCACCGCCGGGGCACCGCCCGTCAGGGTCGGCCGGCTGCTCGACGACGTGGCGGACCGCAAGCACGTGTACGTCTACCCGTCGGTCGACGCGGACGGATCCACGCTCCGCCCTTACTACACCGTCGACAACGACCTCGCGATAGAGGTGACGTGACACCGATTCGCCGATATGCCCGACATGAAAATTCCGGGAGTTTCGCATGGTCGATTCGGTGATGCGCCGCGACAACCGTGTGTGGATTCTGTGCAAAGCGACGGCAAAAGCGGGCAGGGGCCGGTTCTCAACAGCCGCAAAACGGAAGGGGACTTGCGGCTATAACCAAACTCAAGTACCTAGATGAACCATGAACCTGTTCAACCGCGTTGTGCCGTCCCGCCGGCAGGCAGCGCCCTTCCCCCCACAGCACCGCACCGGCGCACCGGCATCCTCGGCCGCCGTGCTGCCGGACCCCAAGCTGGCCAATCTGTCCGGTGAATGGGTCGTCGACCCCGCGCACAGCAGGATCGGCTTCTCCGTCCGGCATGCCATGGTGACCACCGTGCGCGGTTGTTTCCTGGAGTACGAAAGCCGGCTGTACTTCGACGCACACGACCCCACACGGTCACGGGCCGATATCACCCTGTTCACATCGAGCGTCGACACCGGCGTGGAACAACGTGACGCGCACCTGGTCGGCCGTGACTTCCTCGACGCCGCGACCTATCCGCGAATGCACTTCACCAGCACGGCGGTGGAGCAGACCGGCGCCGACCTGTTCCGCATGTCGGGCGAGCTGACCATCAAAGGCGTCTCGCGTCCCGTCGTCCTCGACATGACCTACATCGGGAATGTCACGGACCCGTTCGGCTACGACCGCGTCGGCTTCGACGGCACCACCACCATCAACCGCTCCGACTGGGGCCTGACCTACAACAGCAGGCTGGCCGAGGGCGGCGCGATGGTGAGCGAGAAGGTGCGCCTGCAACTCGACATCGCGGCCATCCGCACGCCACCCTCGGGCGGCTGACGACCGGCCCCGCCAGCGCCCACCGCCCGGGCCCTTCAGGACCCGTCTTCCGCCCCGGCCATGACCCGGAACGTTGCCGGGCCGAGCGTGAGCACCCCGTCGCTCAGCGGGGTGCACCGCACGCCGCCCCGGCCGCGCAGGGCGCGTTGTGCGCCGGATCCGATGGTCACGTCCATCCAGGCGCAGGGCCGGGCGGGACGCCGCACGGCGAAGACCACGGGCCCGGTGCCGCAGTCGATCGAGATCGTCGCCCCGACGAGGGAGTCGACGTCGACGCCCTGGAGCAGGATGTTCCGGCGGGTGTGCCGCAGGTCCGCGCCGGCCGGGAGGCTCTCGGCGGCCATGATGGTCACGGCCGCGTTCCGGTGGGCGGGCCGCGCGTAGTAGCGGTCGCCCACCAGGCCAAGCCCGCGGCGTACCTCCACCCGGGTGACCCGCTCGTCGGACGGACCCGGAGACGGCCCGTCCGACGGCCGTCCGGCCAGCCGGTGCGCGGGCGAGACCAGCAGTTGCAGCACCTCCACCCGGGTCATGACGTCCAGCTTAAGGTCCCGGGCAAGCCGGGTTCCGGACGAGCCAGGTCCCCGACAGCCCGGATCCAGGGCCAGCCAGGTTCCCGACAGCCGGATCCAGGGCCAGCCAGGTTCCCGAGAGTCCCGGGGGCACGACCGAGCCAGGTCGCCGGCAGTCCTGGGGGCCCGAACGATCCAGCTCCCCGGCAGCCCGGGCCTCCGGGCTGCCGGAGGGCCGGTCCTCACTCCTCCCGGCGCCCGCGCCCGCCCTCCTCCAGCGGAAGCCGTCCGTCCGCCGTCTCGCCCGCGGTGAGGTGCTCCAGCACCTCGACCAGCTCCTGGCACGCGCGCTCCACGGACCGCCGTGTGTGGATCTGCTCGGTGATCACCGCCGAGAGGATCAGAGCCGTGAGGGCCATCGCCCCGTTGAAGGCCTGCAGCTTCATCATCACCTCGACCCGGCTGAGCCGTTCGAAGGGTCCGACCCGGTCGGTCGCCGCCACCGTGGTCATGACCGAGGCGAAGAGCGCGCACAGCAGGCTCCCCGCCAGCTGGAACCGCAGCGCGGCCCAGATCAGCAGTGGATAGACGAGGAACAGCAGGCTGACCGAGCTGTGCGCGGCCAGCGGCACGAGACAGCAGGCGATGACCGCCAGCCCCATCGCCTCCTTCCAGCGCGACGTGGGCAGCGGCAGACGGACGCGGGACAGCAGGAGCAGCACCGGCGTGACGATGAGCACGCCCATCGCGTCACCGACCCACCAGGCCAGCCACACCGCCCAGAAGCCGGGCCATTCGATCTTGTCCGTGGCGATCAGGGTGCCGGCGCCGGTGGTCGAGCTGATCAGCATGGCGGTGAAGGCGCCCAGGAACACCAGGGCGAGCCCGTCCCGCAGCCGTGCGAGATCGGTGCGGAAGCCGGCCCGTCGCAGCAGCAGACAGCCGACGACGGGGGCGGCCGTGTTGCCGGCCAGGACGCACAAGGTTGAGGGCGTGAGGGAGGTGAGGGACAGAATGACGAGGAAGGCTCCCAGGGCGATCCCGGGCCAGCAGCGCAGTCCGAGGATCAGCAGGCAGGCGACCGAGACGCCGGTGGGAGGCCAGATGGGCGTGACGACCGCGCCCTCGACGACCAGCTCCCGCAGCAGCCCCAGTTGGGCGGAGACGTAGTAACAGGCGGCGACGGCCGGCGTCTGCAGAGCGACGACGGCGCGTGTACGCAGATCCCGGCTACCCACCACAGCAGCCATGAGACACCGGGGCCGCCGCCTCGGCGAGACAGGAGCGTGCCTGCTGCGGCCCTATGGCTGAGCGTCCGGCCCGTCCAGGCCGACGACCAGCACGGCGGCGTCGTCGTCATGCCCCACGCGTTCGGCCCCCTTGATCACCGCGCCTGCGAGCGCGTCCACGTCCATGCCCGCCACCGCTGCCACGCCCGCGAGTCGTGTCACCTGGTCCAGGCCCTCCTCCAGCCGCATGGACGGCCCCTCGACGACACCGTCCGTGAGCAGGACGAACACACCACCCGTCGCGAGCTCGTAACGGGTCACCGGAAAGGGTGTCCCGGCCTGCACCCCGAGCGGCGGCCCGCCCTCGTCCTCCGTCAGGCCGGACTTTCCGTCCGCCGTGGCCCAGACGCAGGGCAGATGCCCGGCCCGCGCACTCTCCAGCACGCCCGCACACGGGTCGAGCCGCATGAACGTGCAGGTGGCGAACAGATCGGAGCCCAGGGACAGCAGCAGATCATTGGTCCGGGCCAGCACCTCGCCCGGATCGCTCGTCACCGACGCCAGTGCCCGCAGACCTGCCCGCACCTGCCCCATGAAGGCCGCTGCCTCGATGTTGTGGCCCTGGACGTCGCCGATGGACAACCCGATCCGGCCGTCGCCCAGGGTGAAGGCGTCATACCAGTCGCCGCCCACGTCGAGGCCCCGGTACGCGGGCGCGTACCGAACGGCCAGGTGCAGCCGGCGGGCCACGGGCAGGTCCCCCGGCAGCATGCCGCGCTGCAGCGCGATCGCCAGCTCGACCCGGGACCTCTGCATCTCGGCCTGCGCACGCGCCTGAGCGGTCAGGGCCCCGAGCCTGGCCAGCAGCTCGTCGCCGTCGTCCGTCGTGCCGGTGCGGGACATGGTTCACTCCGGCGATGATGGCCACGGTAGGTGACGACCGCGAAGGCAAATCACCCGATTTACGTCCATAGGATGATACTCAGGCGAGTGCCTCCGCGACGACTCCGCAACCTCCGGCAGCCCTCACCCGGTGTCCCGCGCCGCCTCGGAACCCGTACGCCGTCCGACCGCCGCCAGCACGAACGTCACGCTGATGAGCAACGCCCAGGCGCCGAACTTCTCCACCCCCACCGGCTCCCATCCGTGCTCCTGATACGGATACCGCCACGCGCCGGCCAAGGTCGCCAGATTCTCCGCCACCCACAGGAAGAACCCGATCAGCACGAACGACAGCGCCAGCGGCATCCGCCGGCGCACCCCGCGCACCGTGAACCGCACCGACGTCCCCAGCGTCACGGCCACGAGCAGGCCCGCCAGCACCCAGCGCAGGTCGGGCAGCCAGTGGTGGCTGAAGAAGTTGACGTAGACGGCCGCGGCGACCAGGGCCGTCGCGCGCGGCCGGTAGCGCACGAGGCCCAGGTCGAAAAGATGCCAGGCCCGGCAGACGTAGCTGCCCACCGCCGCGTACAGGAACCCGCCGTACAACGGGACACCGGCGAACTTCAGCACGGCCGGCTCCGGGTAGCTCCAGGAGCCCAGCGACACCTTCACCAACTCGAAGGCCAGACCGATGATGTGGCAGACCGTGATGACGGCGACGTCCCGCGCGCTCTCCCGGCCGCGCGCCCAGAACACCAGCGTGAGCAGCACGCCGTAGACGACCAGGAGGTCGTAGCGTGCCACGGGCAGCTCGGGCAGCAGCGCGGAGACGGCGACGCCGGACAGCAGGGCGATGGCGAAAGCGCAGGCCCGCGTCTGGGTCCAGGCGAACGCGAGCAGCTGACGAACCGGTGCGGCCCGGGGGCCGGCGATGCTTGCGAGGATCATGGTGCCCTGTAGGACGGCCCCTCGCGACTACCGGTTGCAGGAGACCTCCCGGCCCGCGGCCCGGTCGTCGGTGTACTCCCGCGCCTGCGCCACGGCCTGCCGCAGCAGCCGGGTGAGCAGCCGCTCGGAGTCCGGCGCGGCGCACAGCACGCGCAGAGCCGCTTCGAGGTGCCGTCGCCCCGGCCCGCGCCACCACAGCGGATCGGCGACCCGGGACGCCGCACCGCCCGCGGGCGCGTGGGTCAGCCGCTGCGCCCGCCGGCGGCACGCACGGCCGTACCGCGCCAGAGGCCGGGACGCGGGACGCACCCGAAGCGCGGCGTCCACCACCGTGCCGACGAGCAGCGGCGCGTAGTCGCGGCCCGGGGGGCGGGCGTCGGCGAGGTCGGCGGCCAGCGGCCACAGCTCGCGCCGGGCGTCGTCCCCGACGCTGTCGTTGACCACCCGGGCCAGGGCCGCGAGTGCCGGATGCGTCCCGGCCGGGCTGTCGGTGAACCGGCCCGAGGCCAGCAGGGCGGCGGCCTCCATCAGGCAGGCGCCGTCCTCCGGGTGCAGATGCGCGAATCGAGCGGGCGAGGGAAGGCCGTCAGGGGCCCCCGCGGGGGATCCCGCGGGTCGCCGACGGTCAGGAAGGGCGTTCATGGGCGGCCTCCGGCTGTGATCACAGACCGGTGACGGCGTGCAGGAACAGATAGAGCGCCGCGGCCGGGATCCCCGCTCCGGGAAAGGTGAGGATCCAGGCGGTACCGATCGAACGGGCCACCTGCCAGCGTACGGCGGAGAAGCGCCGGGTGGCGCCGGCGCCGAGGATCGCCGCGGTGATCGTCTGCGTGGTGGAGATCGGAGCCTTCACCAGGAAGGCGGTCGTGTAGAGGACGGCGGCGGCGGCGGTCTCGGCGGCGAACCCGCGCGGGGGATCGAGGTGCACGATGCGCCGCCCGAGGGTGGTGATGATGCGGCGCCCGCCGGTGTACGTGCCGGCCGCCATCGCGATCGCGACGGCGGCGATCACCCACACCGGCACCGAGAAGTCGTCCTGCCAGCCGGCGGTGACCAGGGCCAGGACGATGACCCCCATGGTCTTCTGCGCGTCCTGCAACCCGTGTCCCAGACCCATGGCGGCGGCGGAGAAGGTCTGCGCCACGCGGAAGCGTCCCATGGTGCGACGGGGTGTCGCGCGGCGGAACACCCACAGGATGCCCGTGTGCAACAGGTAGCCGAGTACCACCCCCACCAGCGGGGACAGCAGCATCGGCAGGATGACCTTGTCGAGGATGCCCGACCACTGCACCGTGGCGGACGCGGCGAGCGCGGCACCGACCAGCCCGCCGATCAGGGCGTGCGACGACGAGGTGGGCAGCCCGCGCCACCAGGTGAAGACGTTCCACGCGATGGCGCCGAGGAGTGCGCACAGCACGAGAAGCAGACCCGAGATCGCCTCGGGTGCCTCGATGATGCCGCTGCCGACGGTCTGGGCGACCCCGGTGCCCAGGAAGGCGCCGCAGAAATTCATCACCGCGGCCATGGCCAGTGCCACACGGGGCGTCAGGGCCCTGGTGGAGATGGAGGTGGCGATCGCGTTCGCGGCGTCGTGGAAGCCGTTGGTGAAGTCGAACGTCAGCCCCACGATGATGATGAGCACCACGAGAGTGAGCTCCATGCCCGATCACCTTTCCACGCCCGGCCGCACCGTTCCATCGTGCGCTTCCCCGGCGGAGCGGGCCGGGTGACTACGCCACGTGAGGCAGGCCCTGCGGGGGAACCCGAAGGAGACGGTTGCCCGGCTTTACGGTGTCCTGATGCGATCTGTACCTACATGGGCGCTGGTGTCATCGGGGTGTGCGCCCATCTTCCTGATCATGGGCTGGCTGATCGCGGCATCGCTGCAGGGACCCCCGTACGACCCCGCCGCCCAGACGATCAGCGTCCTCGCGGCTCCCGGGAACCAGGGATCCTGGGTGATGACGGCGGCTTTCGTCGCCCTGGGGTTCTGCCACCTGCTCACGGCCTGGGGTCTGCGCCCGGCCGCCGCCGCGGGGCGGGTGGCTCTCGCGGCCGGCGGGGTGGCGGCGCTGGCGGTGGCCGTGTTCCCGGCGCCGAGCAGCGGCGGTTCGCTGGGTCATGGTTCGGTGGCCGCCGTGGGCTTCGCCGTCCTGGCGGCGTGGCCGGTGCTGGCCGCCCGGGCCGGTACGGCCGTGCCGTGGGCTCTGCGTCCGTTCCCGTGCCTGGGAGCGACCACCGTCATGGCGGTCGGCGCAGCCTGGTTCCTGGTCGAGTTGCACCTCCACGGCGTGGCCGGAGTCGCCGAGCGTGCCGTGACGACCCTTCAGTCGGTCTGGCCCTTCGTCGTCGTCCTCTCCTGTCTGCGCGGGCCGCTGCGCGCAGGGTGCCCGAACTGACCGGGGCCGCACATCTGTTGACAGGTACGGACCAAGGCGGGACATTGAGAGCGCTCTCACACCGGCCATTCGTCGAACGGAGGCAGAGCGTGTTGCGAACTCTCAGGAACCGGGCCACGGCCGCGGGGCTGTCCCTGGCCACGGTCCTCGCCGGCTCACTGCTGGCGACCGGAACGGGAGCGCCGGCCCATGCCGCCGTCCCGGCGACCATCCCTTTGAAGATCACCAACAACTCGGCCCGCGGCGAGCAGCTGTACCTCTACAACCTCGGCACGGAACTCTCGACCGGCCGGCAGGGCTGGGCCGACGCGAGCGGCACCTTCCACCCCTGGCCCGCCGGCGGCAACCCGCCCTCACCCGCCCCCGACGCGTCGATAACGGGCCCGGCGGCAGGGCAGTCGACCACGATCCGCATGCCCAGGTTCTCCGGCCGCGTCTACTTCTCCTACGGCCAGAAGCTGGTCTTCAAGCTCACCACCGGCGGCCTGGTCCAACCCGCCGTACAGAACCCGACCGACCCCAACCGCAACATCCTGTTCAACTGGTCCGAGTACACGCTCAACGACTCGGGCCTGTGGATCAACAGCACTCAGGTGGACATGTTCTCCGCTCCCTACGCGGTCGGAGTGCAGCGGGCCGACGGCAGCACCACGAGCACGGGCCGGCTCAAGCCCGGCGGGTACAAAGGGTTCTTCAACGCCCTGCGGGGACAGCCAGGAGGCTGGGCCAACCTGATCCAGACACGTCCGGACGGCACCGTGCTGCGCGCGCTCTCACCGCTGTACGGCGTGGAGACCGGTGCTCTGCCGGCCACCGTCATGGACGACTACATCAACCGCGTCTGGCAGAAGTACGCCAACTCGACCTTGACGGTGTCCCCCTTCGCCGACCAGCCCGGCACCAAGTACTACGGCCGGGTCTCCGGTGGCGTCATGAACTTCACCAACGGCTCCGGCACGGTCGTCACGAGCTTCCAGAAGCCGGACGCCTCTTCCGTCTTCGGCTGTCACCGCAGGCTCGACGCCCCCAACGACCAGGTGCGCGGCCCGATCTCACGCACGCTGTGTGCCGGATTCAACCGCTCGACCCTGCTGGTCAACCCCAACCAGCCCGATGCCGGCGCCACCGACTTCTACAAGGACGGCGTCACCAACCACTACGCGCGCAAGATCCACGCCCAGACGGCGGACGGAAAGGCGTACGCCTTCGCGTTCGACGACGTCGGTCACCATGAATCGCTCGTCCATGACGGCAACCCGCGCCAGGCCTATCTGACGCTAGACCCCCTCGACTGACCCGCCTGCCCCCGGGAGCCGCCGGTGCCACGAACTCCGCGTGGCACCGGCGGCCTTCGTCGTGCGCGGCCTCCGGTATGCGCAGCTCCCCGGGCCGCCCTGCCAGAGCGGCTCGAAAGGCAAGCGGCGCAGGGGAAGTTGGCTATTCATCAGTTCTGGTAATCAATTACAACTTTGCCATCTCTTGGTGTAGCTGGACCGTCGATTACGTGAGCCTCGTTGGCATCACACAGTGACCACAATCCCGCCCGGAACAAGGGCAATTGCGGCCACTTTCCCCCCACGCACATGCGAGGCAGCAACGATGACGAGGAACCACGCCCTGCGGTACGGCAGCCGCACGCTGGCGTTGACGGCGACCGCACTCGGGGTGATCGCTACGGCTGTGCCCGCGGCGGCCGAGGAGCAGCCCACTCCGGAGCAGATCATGGCCGACTGCGCTTCCGGGGAGGGCAAGTGCAGCTTCAACGACCCCAAACTCGGCGAGGCCTACCTGGGTGAACCCCGCCAGGTCTCCGAACTGCTCTTCAACTGCACCGACTCGCCCGCGTCCCAGTCGATGTCCTGGGCCGACACCGTGGGGTCCTCTCATTCGGTGGGAGGCTCGGTAACGGCGGGTGGCGGCATCGAAGGCATCATCACGGCGAGTGTGACCGCGACGTACAACTACACCTGGCAGAGCTCGCACACGGAGACGAGTTCCTTCACCGTGACCGTGAAGCCGGGAGAGGTGGGCTGGATCTCACGTGCCCAGGTGATGCAGCGGATATCCGGCACGTGGCAGACTCACTACGACGACCCCAAGTGGGGGCACTACTACTGGTTCGTGCCCGACACCGTCACCGGCCCGGCCCCGAACGGCACGGACGGCAAGCACAGCGCCGTCGTGGTCAAGTCCCGCAAGATGACGGCCGACGAGAAGAAGCTGTGCGCCGGCGGCTCCACCCGCGACAAGGTCTTCACCCGCAGCCGCTGATCCGGCCCGCCTCCCCGGCAGTCGACCTGATGGCGGAGCTTGTTACCGCTGATCAGGACCGCCCCCCGGCAGCCGACCTGATGGCGGAGCTTGATGCCGCTGATCAGGCCTGTCCCGGCGAGCCGCCCTGATGGCGGAGCTGCTCGCAGCTGATCCGGACCGCTCTCGCAGCGGGCCCCGTGGTGGTGATCCTCGCCGTAGCGGCACATCCCCCGGGGAACGGCATGCTTGCCGAGGGCAGGCGGATCGGCCCCGCCGGACGGTTCTCGCCCGGCGGGGCCGATCGCGTGGCCTGGCGGGACCGCAGGTATGTCCGCGGTGTCGTCACCTGCTCGCAGCGGCGGTCACCGTGGCGGGGTCGACGCCGGTCAACTCGACGATGCGGTGCGGTGCCACACCGGCGGCCAGTGCCTTGCCGATCAGGCCGTCCCGCCCGTCCGCGCAGTCACGGTAGGCGAGCAGTTCCTGCTCGACCCGGGCCAGCGGCTGCGGGACCATCTCGTGGCGCAGACGGCTCAGCTCCTCCTCGCTCAGCGGGACGGGCAGCCGCTCGGCGCCCTCGGGCACGGCCGCCGTCTCCTCCGGCGGCAGCAGGCGCAGATGCGGCGAGGTCGGCGTGCTTCCCTGGGCATCGAGCCAGGCGCGGACCGCGGGCGTGTCCATGCAGGCGAGTTCACCGACGGCGGCCGGCGACACGCCGAGCTGCGTGGACGCGTCGTCGAGCAGGAACAGGTAGGCGTCGTCGGTCATCCTCGGCTCCTTCTGCAAAAGCGTGCTGAACGACATCCCATTACCCCGCCGCGCCCGTCTTACCGCCGGATCATCCGGCACTCGATCGAGTGAGACGGCACGGCGCCGGGTCTCGGTGTTGTGGAGGTCGATGCGCGAGGCCCGGATGAGCGCGTCCCGGGGTTCGTCGGCCCGGAAGGAGACACGGCGCAGCAGGATGACACCGTCGAGGGCGATGCCTTCGCGGGCGAGGACGAAGAGCAGGGCAGCGGCGCGACGTCGAGGCGGGCGCCGCGCGCGGTGTCGGATCGCACCAGCCCAGGGCCGGGAGCAGGCCCTCGGCCCGGGCCGGGTCCAAGGCGGCGTCGAAGCCGCGACCGCGCAAGTTGCTCCGTGACTTCCGTATACACACGGGCCAGGGCCGCGCGCTAGTCAGCACCCGGATCCGGCTGTCTCCCACCCCGCTGCTCCGCCCTCCAGCGCGACTTCCCAGGGCCGGGGGCCGGTGCCCTCCGTCCACGCCTCGAGGCCCTCCCGGTTCACGCACACGATCCCGCACTGCTCGGCGTACTCCACCGCCGGCGCCGTGAAGTCGCTGGTGGTGACCAGTACGGCGACATCGGCCTCATGCACGCTGTAGCACGTGCCGCCGAAACGCTGCAGATCCTGCGAGCCGACGCGGTTGGACTCGCCGTACTGCTTGCACTGGATGACGGCCCGTCGCCCGTCGGGTGTCACGGCCATGACATCTGCACCCAAGTCCCCCGCACCGCCGACGACTTCGACCTCCGTGCAGCCGTCGCGCTCGCACAGTCCGGCGATCGCCTCCTCGAACCCGTCCGGAGTCAGGGCGTCGTAGTCGACGGGGGCGACGGCGACGGGGAGGGTGGCGGAGGTGGTGGTGGACGCGGGGGCGGGCACGGGCCGGGCGGGGTCCGAGGGAGCCTCCAGCACCTCGGCCGCCTCCCTGGCCGCTTCGTCCAGGGCGGCCGCCGCCCGACGCGCCACACCTGCCAGGCGCCACCGGCGTCGTAGGCCCAGGCAGCCGGCGACACCTATCGCGACCAGCACGAACACCCAGGCGGGGCGCCGCTCCACCGCGCCCGCCGCCACGCGGGCGGCCAGTCCCAGAGCACACACGGCCACGGCGAGAAACACGAAGAACAAGGCCGTCGACCGAAGATCGAACCGGTAGCGGCTCCGCTTCACGAACGGTGTACGGCGCACAGGCACTGTCACGACATCCCCCCTCACGGGAGCCCCCTCAGGGGGCCAACAGCAAGATCACCTCCACCGTCTGCCCAAGATCACCACCTTCATCACCAAGCCCCGTGTGCGAAGCCCCACTTGCGGCCTCGAACGCGCCGGGAAGTACCGGTGAGGGAAGCCGCTTCAGGCCCGCACACCGGATCAGCGGGTTAGGGTGACGTCCATGGGAAACGTACGTTCGACCGGTTCGACGGGCTTCAGGTAGCCCGCCAGGAGATACCTGGCGGTGGCTGCGAACGGAGTCCCGTGTCCCGCACCGCCCACCACCTGTCCCCTTCATCGAGTCGAAGCGCCGGCGACGTCCCGTCAGGAACCTCTTGGCGTTCGGTGCTCCTCCACGACCTGAGGTACAGCGCACGCAGCCTCACCGACGCGAGGCGAGCGTCCCGGAAGCCGCAACCTCAACTGGTCCGCCGCACGGTGAAGGTCTACTCGTTCGCCCGGCGCGGGCGGGATCGCTCCATCGCCGCATGGTCGGCACTGGAGGAACGCCGGGAGCGGCAGCGGCTGCGATTCCGGGCGGGGCTGCTGCTGGGCCTGGTGCACGCGGGCCTCGACGAACACGCGCTCGAGGCCGTGGAGGCGGTGGACATCCCACCGGCACGCCATCGCCGCAACTCGCTCTGGCACGCCTAGGGGTGTCCGCAAAGTCCCGCTGACCGGCGGCGTTCGGGCGAACGGCGCGATTTTTGCGGACGTCCCCCTGGCCGCCGCACCCCACCGTGGTGGCAACCGCCCCTACTCGTGGCCGCGCAGGAAGGCGGCGATCCCGTCGTGGGTGGGATGGTTCGGCAAGGGGGCGGGCTTGTCCTCGAGGAACGCGGTGACGACGGCGGCCGCACGGTCGTTGTTGCCGTCCAGACCGTTCCACATGTGGTGTCCGACTCCGGGCATGAACTGCGTCCGCCGGACGGCGGGGTCGTGAACGAGTATCTCGGTCGCCCATCGGCGGACCTGTGAGGAGCATTCGGCGATCATCAGCATCGCGGGCGTTCGCGACTGTTGCAGTCGCCGGGCGAGGGAGGGCGACTCCTTGACCGTCCGCTGGATGCGGAGGCCGGCGGCGGCGCCCACCCCAGCGGTGTTCAGTGGCCTGCGCCGAGCCGAAGTCGCCGAGTGACGGCGGGGAGCCTCGGCGTGGCCGGAGTGCGTCTGTCAGTGGACAGGTGTCAGGAGGGCTCCGCGTAACGGGCGGCCATTTCGGCCGCCCGGTCGCGCAGGCGGATGCGCAACGCCGGAGGGGACAGGGCTTCCGCGTCCGTGCCGAGTTGCCACAGCGCCCACTCGGCGTGGCGTAAATCCTCGAACGTCACCTCCAGCCGCAGCCGGCCGTCCGGATCGCGTTCGGTGGCGCGCACGGCGACGGCACTGCTCAGCAGTTCCTCCCGCCGCTCCGGGTCCACCCGCACCCGCACGGCGATGTGATCACTGGACAGGAACCGCGCGCAGCGTTCCTGCCAGAGCCGGTCCAGGTCGACTCGAGCCGGTCGCTGTGCCTGCTCGGGAAGTTCTTCGGCGGCCAGCACCCGCGACAGCCGGTAGGTGCGGTCCGCGCCGGACCGCGTGGCCAGCAGATAACTCCGGTCGCGGACCGTGACCAGGCCGATCGGGTCCACGGTGCGCCACCGCGGCGGCCGTTCCGTGGCCGCGTAGTGGATGCGCAGCTTGTGTCCGGCCAGCACCGCGCGCCGAACCTCGGTCATGGTCGCGCCGTGCACCTCCTGGGTGACGGGCCGGCGGGAGAGCAGATCGGTCTCCGGTTCGACGAGGAGGCGCCGGGCGGCGTCGTACGCAGTGGCCCGATGGCTCTCGGGCAGAGAGTCCGCCACTTTGCGCAGTGCCGAAGCGAGCGCCTGACCGAGGCCGAACACCTGCTCGCCGCGCCCGGATCCGGCGGTCAGCAAGGCAAGGGTCTCGTCGTGGTTCAGTCCGGTGAGCTCGGTCCGGAATCCGGGCAGGAGCGCGAAACCGCCGCGCCGTCCGCGCTCGGCGTAGACCGGGACACCGGCCGCGGACAGCGCCTCGATGTCCCGCAGCACGGTACGGGTGGACACCTCCAGCTCGCGGGCCAGCATGTCCGCGGTCATCCGGCCGCGCTGACGCAGCAGCAGCACCAGCGATACCAGCCGATCAGCGCGCATGGGGAAACCGTATCGAATGCATGACCGAGGGGGTCTTCCTTCATGTGCGCGCTCGTGAGCCTGAGCGGGTACAGCGGTGCCGGCGCGCCGCAGAGTCGCACCCTCCGCTGATCTTCCGGCAACGGCCGGGCCGTTCGCTACTCCGACTGCACCCATGGGTCGGTGATCTGCCGGAGCAAGGTGAGAGCTTCCCGCAGCTGCTTCATTCGCCGCTTGCCGATGTGCTCCTCCCACTCCCTCTCCACCTCGGTGACCACGGCATCGGCCACCTCCTTGGCCGCCCAGGCCTTCGCCGCGAGGCGCACGAGGCGGGCGCGCTTGTCGGTGGGATCGGGCACGCGCATGACGTAGCCGGCCTTCTCCAGCTGGTCGACGAGGAAGCCCGCCGTCTGTTTGGTGATCTGGGCCTGTTCGGCGAGCTCGGTGAGGCGGGTGCCCTCGGGGCCGATGCGCTGCACGACCCGGGCCTGGGCGGGCGTGAAGTCGTCGAAGCCGGCGTCGGCGAGCGCGGCGAAGACGCGGTTCTCCAGGGCCCGGTACGGCAGGAACAGGAGCACGCCCGTGTTGGGACCGCTCTCCGTGATCATCGCCGGCTCACTTCCCGCACCCATGGTCGGTGTACACCCCGCCGTCCTTGACAGTGGTCAGCTTCCCTGACTACTTTGGTCAGTGAAGCTTACCATTTGGGTGGGTGATGTCGTGGGTGCGGTACTGGACAACGACGAGCTCTGGCGGATCATCGACCAGGAGCGGACGAGCCTCGCCGACCTCCTGGACGGCCTGACTCCCGAGGAGTGGGAGACACGCACGCGGTGCGGGGACTGGCGGGTGCGGGACGTGGCCGCGCATCTGACCGTCGCGGCGCGCTTCTCCCACCGGCAGGTGGTACGTGAGATGGTCCGGGCCCGGGGCGACTGGAACCGGATGATCCATGACTCGGCCGTGCGTGAAGCGGCGGTGCCCGTCACCGAGATCGTCGCCCACCTCCGCTCGATCGTCGGTTCCCGCCGTCTCGCCCCCATCACCTCGCCCCGCGAGCCGCTCCTCGACCTCCTCGTCCACGGACAGGACATCGCCCTGGCCCTCGGCCGGACGCGCCGGATGCCGCCCGCCGCCGCCCGTGACGCCGCCGACCGGGTGTGGACCATGCGCATGCCGCCCCGCCCGTGGCCCCTGCCGAAAGCCCGGCTCGTAGCCACCGACATCGACTTCACACGCGGGGACGGCCCGGAGATCCGCGGTCCGATCACGGCCCTGCTCCTTCAGCTCACCGGCCGCCCCGAAGCGGCCCGGGAGTGGGCCGAGCGCACCGGGGAGCCGTGGACGGGGGGCGCGGCTCCCCGGTGACGCCCCGCGCGCCGTCCAGCGCCCCGGACTCCGGCAGGCGCCGGGTGCCGTCCACCCCGCGGCGTGCTCACTCGGTCACCGTGTCGGCATGACGGTGAGCCACTCTCCACTCGCCGTCCTCGCGGCGGTACACCTGGGTGGCGCGCAGGGTGTAGGTGCGTGGCTCTCCGTCCACGGAGGCGGAGGTGTGCTCGAGGCCGGCAGTGAAGGCCATGTCTCCCGAAACGTCGCACGCCAGCAGTTCGAAGACGTAGGACCTGCAGTCGGAGAAACTCCCCGCAAGTGTGGCGAAGAGACTGCCCAGCTCCCCCTGCCCCCGGGCGTTGCGCCACGCCCCGAGGACACTCACGGGCTCGTTGCGCGACCAGAGCGCCCGCCGGGGAGCCGCGTCACCGTTGTGCAGCGCAAGCTCCGCCTCGTACAGGGCGGTACTGACCCACCCCAGGAATTCGTCACGGTCGGTCATGCCGTCATCATGGGCCCGGACACACGCGCTGCCGGCCATTTCGGGCAGCGGCACGCGGTGACTCCACGGAGCGCGTTGTCAGTGGTGGCTGAGAGGCTGAACGGATGAACGGCGACGAGCAGCTGCTGCGCGGCCGGGTCTACGGCCACGACCACGACGACCCCGACCCGGGCCCGCGCCCCGGGCGCACCTATGCCCAGCTCATCGGCGGGCCGTTGGACGGGCTGCTGCTGGACGTCACGGGCTGGACACCGGACGAGCTCGCCACGGGTGCCGCCCTCTCCACCGAACTCGGAAGATTCCCCGGAGGCCGCGCGCTGTACGACCCCGACGCCGGTGCACCGCGCCTGCCCGGCCCCGGGGTGACGTGCCGCTTCCACTACCGCGGCGACACCCCTTGACCGGTGACCAGGGTGGATGAGATGTGGGCCAGGGCCGGGTCCGCAGGGATGAAGAACGTCTCGACTCCGGCCAGTTCGTGGTTCATGCGGGCCATCGGCATCTCGTAGTCCAGGTCGCCGGCGCCGCGGACTCCGCGGACGACGACGTCGATGCCGACGCGTCGGCAGTAGTCGACCAACAGGCCGCCGGCGTGGGAGTCGACCGTGACGTTGCCCAGGCCGCTCGCTGCCCCGCGGAGCCGGTCCAGTCGTTCGGGGACGGGGGAGCGGCCGGTCTTGCTCGGGTTGAACATGACACAGACCACGACCTCGTCGAACAAGGCTGCTGTGCGGCGGAGAACGTCCTGATGCCCTTGGGTGACCGGGTCGAAGGATCCTGGGAAGAGGGCTCGCATGACCGGAGAACTTAACAGGGCCAGAACGGCAGCCGGTTCACCGTCGCCTCGGGTCGAAGCAGCGGCGAGTACCGTACGGCACTCGCATCAGACGTCGGCGCGCAGCGGATCCCTCGGTCCGGTGAACAGGGCGAGCGGGTTCGGGCCCCACGTGTCGTGCGGAGGGCGGACACGGACAGCGCGATTCACGGTCGTTCAGCTGCCGGCCAGGGCACGGTCGAGGAGCGGGAGCAGCCGGTCCCAATGGCGTTGCAGGCCGGCGGGGTCGAAGGCGTCGGTGTCGGCCATGGTGAAGCCGTGGACCGTGCCGGGGTAGATCTCGGAGGTGTGGTCGACCCCTGCGGCGTCCAACGCCTCGTTGAGCTCGCCGAGAGCCTCGGGCGTCAGGTCGGAGGCGGCGTGCCCGAGATGAACCTCCGCGGTGATCGTGGACAGCAGACGCCGCAGACCGTCGGGCCCCGCACCCCCCACGGGGCCGTGGAATCCGGCGACGGCGGCCACCCGGCCGGGGTGTGCCGCCGCGGTGGACATCGCCAGGAGGCCTCCGATGCAGTACCCGGTCACGGCGACAGGCCCCGCGCAGACCTCGGGCCGACCGGTGAGGAACCTCAGATAGGCGTCGGCGTCGCTCAGGACCCGTTCGGTGGTGTGCGCCTTGATCAGGGGCATCAGCCGGGCGAGGAGCGCGGGCCGGGCCTCCTCTCCGATGTGGTCGGGTACTTCGACCACCGGTGCCGGGCCGTGCCGGTAGAAGACGTTCGGGACCAGTACGTAGTACCCGTGCGCGGCCAGTGCGCTGGCCAGGTCCCGCAACACGGGCCGGATGCCGAAGCCGTCCATGTACATCAGCACCCCCGGGTGCGGCGCGCCCCCGTCCGGGTAGGCGGCAAAGGCGTCGGACGTACCGTCCGCGGTGGGGATCTGGAGTGCCTTGAGGGGCAAGATCTGCCTTTCTGTCGTTCACTCGACCGGCGTTAGTCGCACTAACGGTTCAGGTCCGGGTGAACTTACATCGTTAGTGTGACTAACACAACGGTAGGGTCGGCCATATGACCAGAGGCGAGGCAGCGGACATCCCCGGCGACGGCGCGCGCAAGACACCCGACAGGCTGCGCCGGAGAGCGAGCCGACTGCTGTCGCAACTGGCCGTGCGGTCGGACCGGTTGATCAACGAGGGACTGGCCCGGGCAGACGCCCGCAAGTGGCACTACGCCGTCCTCGCCTCACTGCACGAGTACGGTCCGGCCAGCCAGGCGGAGCTGAGCACGCGCTCCGGGATCTACCGCAGCGACATGGTGGGGCTGCTGAACGAACTGGCCGGACGCGACCTCGTGGAACGGGCGCCCGACCCCGGTGACCGGCGCCGCAACGTCATCACGATCTCCGCGCGAGGCCGCCGCCACCTGCAACGGCTCGACACGGTCCTGGACGACCTCCACGACGAACTGCTCGCGCCGCTGAGTCCGGCCGAACGCGACCACTTCGTGCAGTTGCTCACCCGCCTGCTGGACCACCACACCCAGCCCTCCTGAAGCCTGGCACACCGGCCCGGGCCAGGGCTGTGCAAAGGACCGCCACCGGCGGAGCGGCTCGTGCCACGACGTCCGGGACCGGCAAGGCGACCCGGCTCCTGGCTCAGCAGGGGGTCACGGTCACCGCGACCGAGCCCGACGGGACGTGCGGGTCCTTCCGGACCGGGTCGAGATGACCGCCGATCTCACCGTCCCTCTCGCACGCCGGCGCCACGAGGACCGATCACGACCGCGCGAGGTCCGGGGCACCGGGAGCGGCCCCGGACTGATAATCTGCGCTCTTCGCCGGTGACCCGGTCGGAGTACCTCGGCAGGTTCCCATGTCCAGCCACCAGCAGCAGCTCATGACAGCGCTCGACGCCCTGGACCGCGTCTTCGCCACGGAAGAGCCCTTCCCCGTCTCCGGGTGCACGCACTGCTACGGCGCCGAGGACCTTGCGGAACTCTCCGGACCGCTCGACCGGATATCCGACGACCTGGTGTCCGCCGTCGCAGCGGAGGTCCCCAGCCACTGGGACGACTTCCCGCGTCTCTACCGCCGGCTCACCCCCCGCATCGTCCGCCCCGCCGTCACCGGCCGGCTCCACATCGACGAGAACCTCATCGGCTCCCGTCTGCTCGCGGCGGGCTGGACCACCTGGGAAGCGCCCCTGGCGCAGGCACTTCGCGACGTCTGGAACGCCTGGTGGGCGGCCACCTTGCACACCAGCCCGAGCCCCGTGTCCGTCAGATCGACCCTCAGCCTCATCACCGTCGCCACGGGCACTCTGCGCCCCTGGCTGGACATCTGGACCACCACGCGTACACCGGCCGCCGACGCCCAACTGGCCGACTTCATCGACGACGTGCTGGTCGAGTACGAGATCACCGACCTCCGTATGGGCTTCTACGACGAGTACGACGCCAGTACGGAGCTTTTGAGCTGGCTCCTGACCGACGTGTACGACCGCGCCGCCGACACCCGGCTCGACGAGCCGTACCTCCGCGAACACCACTGGGCGAACAGCCGCCCCGACCGGCCGGACCTGCCGGAGGGACCATCCCTTCTGGCATGATCGAAGGCCCGTGGAGGTGGGGATCGGCGACCGTCCGGTGCGGTGGGGAGGCACTCCGGTGTGCAGGGTGGATCACGAGGCCGCAGCGGTTGCCGCGACAGCGGCCCTGACGGCTGCCCACCCCCACCTGACACAGCGGACCGCTCCGCATCCGGCACTGGAAGGGTGCGAGGACGTGGAGTGGTCGTCCATCCCCGGATGCCCGGTCGACGTCCCGGTCGTCCTGCGCGGGCTGGTCGATCCCGACGCGGCCGAGATGGCCGAACGGGCACTGGACTGGCTGCTGATGACAGGGCCGATGTCCATCAGTGCCGTGATGCCGGCGGTCGTCCCGTACCTGCTGCGCCTGGCCGCCGAACCATCGACTCCGCGCCGCGGTGAACTGTTCGGGCTCGTGCTCGTAGCGGCCGCCCTATCCGCGCCGGCCGATCCGGACAACCCGTGGGACATGGCGGTCGGCGGCCCTGAGGAGGACCACCCCGAACGGGCCCTGTGCCGTGCGGCCTTCGTAGCCGACGCGGCATGGGTGCGCCGCCTCCTGGCCGACGACGACCTGCTGGCGGACCTCCGCCTGGGGGACGACGAGCGGGACTCACTCATGCAGGTGGCCGGACTGTGACGCGCGCAATACTTCTCGGTGACGCCGGGCAGTTCGCGGCGCAGCTCCCCGAAGCGGCACGGCCGCTCGTTCACCCGGGCCGACCGTCGGCCCGGCCCGGGGAGCGAGGTCTCCACCAGGGGCGACCATGACTCACCGCCCCGACGGCAGGGCGGATTTCACCCGATCCGGGTTCGACGCGACCCTCGGGAGCGTGTGGGCGACCGAGGGCTGATAGGTGGCGCGGATCGGGGTACCTGCGTCGGCATGGCTTCGGAAACTGATCACGCTGAGTCCGTACGAGCCCTGCGGCAGCTGCGCAGGATGCGCACCTTCTACGCCGGGGGAGCGGCGCTGTGGGCCGCTTCCGCCGCGTCGGCGGGGTGGGCCGACCCGGGAAGCAGGCAGATGTGGGTGTCGGTGGTGTTCCTGGTCGTGTTCGCCTCTCTGCTGGCCATGACGGCCCTCTGGCTGAGGCGCTCGCAGGCCGGCCGGGTCGAGGAGCCCGTCCACCATGCGGCTCCCCGCCGGACGGCTTGGCGACGTCACGCCAACGCCTGAGCGGGGACGCCGCGCAGCACAGGGGTCAGTGCAGCGTGGGGCGGTAGACGAGCTCCTGGATGTGACCGTCGAGCGTCCGGGCTTCGACCAGCTCCAGGTCGAAGTCCGCCGCGTCCCGGAAGACGGGGTCCAGGCCGGTCCGGCCGGTGATGACCGGGAAGAGCGTCACCTGCAAGCGGTCGACCAGGCCGGCGGCCATCAGCGCCCGGTTCATCGACAGGCTGCCGTGCGAACGCAACGGCACGTCGGACTCCTCCTTGAGACGGGCGACCACGTCGACCGCGTCACCGCTCGCGACGGTGGCGTCCGGCCAGTCGAGGGGGCCTTCGAGCGTCCTCGACACCACCGTCGTCGGCAGGTTCCTCATCCGCGTCACCCACGGGTCACGCACGTCGGAGCCCTCCGTGCTCGTGGCCAGCATCTGTGCGAACGCCCGGTAGGTGTTCGCCCCGAAGACCATCCGCTGCTCCTCGCCGTACAGGGCGAGGCGGCGGTCGAGCAGTTCGGGTCCTTGTTTGCCCCAGTACCCGGTCCAGTCGGCGCTGGCGGCGCCGTAGCCGTCCAGGCTGGAAAAGACGTCGAAGGTGTAGGTGGCGGTCATGTCGTCCTCCTCGCGAGCGGCCGATCGGGGTGCGCACGGCCGGTGATCATCTGTTCCGGTGACTCTCGGCGACCGTCGCACTCTTGGACCGGCCGCGCCTTTGAAACTCATCGCCATGACCACCACACGGGACCACCGACCCCTCGAACGGCGGAAGGCATGCGGAACACCGGACGCCCGGCCCCGCGGGGAAAAGCCTTCGCGGCCGTCTCCCGACCCGGGCATGATCTCCCGTGTACGAGCGCAGCGGGCGGGTGCGCCGAGCCCTGAACGCAGTCGGCGCGGGGCGTCTGCGTCGCGGTGGATGAACTCTTCGGACGCCGGCGGATGCCGCTGAGCGCCGTCGGTTCGGCGGCAACTACGTCTCGGGAGGCACGGGTGGTGGTCGCGACGGTTCGTCGTGTGGCTCTCCTCGGAGGAGGCTTCTCCACCGACGAGGACGGACTGCTGGACGACTGGCTGCTCGGCCACGCGAGCACCGACCGCCCCAAGGTGTGCTTCGTCCCCACGGCCAGCGGAGACGCGCCCGCATACATCGACCGGTTCCTGCGTGTGTTCGGGTCACGTGACTGTGAGCCGTCCGTCCTGCAACTGTTCCGGCGGGAACTCGACGACGAGGCTCTGCGGACCTTTCTGCTCGGCCAGGACGTCATCTACGTCGGCGGCGGCAACACCGCGAACCTCCTGGCGGTCTGGCGTGTGCACGGAGTCGACAGGATCCTGCGCGACGCCTACGACAGCGGGACACTGCTGTGCGGAATCAGCGCGGGCGCCAACTGCTGGGCCGAGGGCTCACACACCGACTCCTTCGGCCCCCTCACATTCCTGCCGGACGGGCTGGGCCTGCTGCCCGGTTCGACATGCCCGCACTACGACAGCGAACCGGGGCGCCGCACTTCCTACCGAGAAGCCGTGGTCTCAGGGGTGCTGCCCGCCGGGTGGGCGGTCGAGGACGGGGTGGGAGCCTTGTTCTCGGACGGGCGTCTCGTCGAAGCGGTCAGCACGACGGAGGCAGCCCGTCTGTTCCGGGTGCGGGCAGCCGAGGCCGGAGACCGCGGGGTCGTTGAGCGGGCGGTGTCGTGCCGGTTGCTCGGTGGTCCCGTCTGACACGCGGCGGGCGGCCCCGGGTGCCGATCGCGCTCTCGCGGGTACACGCGCCGCATGTCCGAGGTGATCCAGGCAGGTGGTTGGGGGTTGCTGGCAGGAAGTGCTCTCCTGCTGGGCGCCGTCTTCGGCTACGGGATGCGCGTCTCGCAGAAGGTCATCGCGCTGGTGATGGCGTTCGGTGCCGGCGTGCTCCTCTCGGCCGTCTCCTTCGAACTGGTCGGCGAGGCCTACGAACAGGGCGGACTGGGGCCGGCGGCTGTGGGGACACTGGCCGGAGCGGCGGCCTACACGGGAGGCAATCTCTGGCTCGCACGCCGGGGCGCTCGCCATCGCAAGCGATCCGGCCATCACAGCGAGCAGACCCAGCCGTCCGAGGAGCAACAGAGCGGCTCGGGCCTGGCGCTGGCGCTGGGCGCGCTGCTCGACGGTGTGCCCGAGTCGGCGGTGATCGGCGTCAGCCTGCTCGACGGCGGCGCGGTCAGTCTGGTGACCGTCGCGGCGGTGTTCATCAGCAACATCCCGGAGGGTCTGTCCAGTTCGGCGGGGATGAAGAAGTCCGGGCGCGGCAAGGGGTACGTCTTCGCCGTGTGGGGCGCCATCGCCGTCGCGAGCACCCTGTCCGCCGTACTCGGGTACGCCGTCCTGGGCGGCTTCTCGCCCACCGTGATCGCGGGTGTGACGGCGGTGGCGGCCGGTGCGATCCTCGCCATGATCGCCGACACGATGATCCCGGAGGCCTTCCAGGAAGCGCACCTGGCGATCGGACTGGTCACGGTCAGCGGCTTCCTCGTCGCCTTCGCGCTGTCCCACGCCTGACGCCGCATCCCGGGGACCGTCCTCCTGGCGACCGGCCTGGGCGGGTATGGTCCTGCGCGCCCCCTCCCCGCCACCATGGAGGGCACCACGCACGCGAGTCGGGGGAGGACGCGGCATGGCGACGCGTACGGAATCGCAAGCCGGTTCACCGGAGCGGCGGCCGGAGCTGGACGCGATACGCATGCTCGTGGTGATCGGGCTGATCTTCTTCCACTCGGCGCTGGTGTTCGCGACGGAGGGCGACTTCTACGTCACGAACTCCGAGACCACGGAAGTCGTCACCGTCATCGCCGGGTTCGGGGTGGTCTGGGCGATGCCCCTCCTGTTCCTGATCTCCGGCCTGGGCGCCCGGCATTCGCTACGGCGCCGTGGTGAGGGCCGTTTCGTCACGGAGCGTCTGCTACGACTGGGTGTTCCCCTGGTCATCGCGACCGTCCTCCTGAACCCGCTGCCGCAGTGGCTGCGACAACGCTCGTCCGACCCCGGCTACGACGAGCCGTACCTCGACTTCCTGCCCCACTTCTTCGATGTGCGCGTGGAGTTCGAAGAGTTTCCCTTCCTGGTGTAAGGGCGGTACTTCGAGACCGGCCACCTGTGGTTCGTCGTGCTGCTGCTGACGTTCTCCCTCATGCTGGCCCCCCTCCACCGATGGCTGCCGCACGCGCCCGCCCGGCGTGCCATGGACCGGATGGCGGCCGCGGCGTCCGTGCGGCGGGGGCTCGTGCTGCTTCCCGCCGTCGTCTTCGCCGCACTCTGCGCCTTCGCCGGCATGGAGGAGGACTATGCGGGCTGGCACCGCTGGTCGTATCTGCTCTTCTTCGCCGCCGGTTTCGTCCTGGCCACCGACACGCGCTGGCGCACCGCCATGCGGCGCGACGCGGCCGCGGCGGCCTGGCTCGGCGTGCTGCTGTTCGTCTCCGCGGCCCCCGGCTTCATCACAGCCGATGACCCCTTCACGCAGACGACCGCCCTGGCCACGGCGTCGCGCGCCCTGTTCGGGGCGGCCGGATGGTGCCTGGTCGTCGCCATCCCGGGCCTTCTCGACCGCCCGGGACACCGCCTGCCACGGGAGCCTGTGACATCACCGGACAGGGCCTCGCGCCGCCGTGCCTACGGCTATCTCGCCGCCGCTGTCCTGCCGTTGTACGTCCTCCACCAGCCGATCGTCGTCGCCGTCGCCTATGTCGTGGTGGGATGGTCGGCGCCGATCGCGGTGGAGTACGTGGTGCTGGTGACGGTCTCCCTCGCCCTGACCCTGGCCGCATACGAACTGCTGGTTCGCCGGACGCGCGTGACGCGATTCCTGTTCGGAATGCGGGCCTGACGCCTGACGCTCGATGCCTGACGGCCGGTTCCTGACGGCCGACTTCTGCTCCGATGTCGGCTCAGCAGTGTCGCCGTTTCGCTGTCCGGGCCTCCAGGGCGTGCAGGACGGCCACCATGTCCTGGTCGCCATGGCCCTGCTGGACGGTCTCGTCGAACAGGGCGTGGCACACGTCGAGGAGCGGCGACATCAGGTCTGCCCCGCGGGCGGCCTCGGCGATCAGACGGTTGTTCTTCAGGACGTCCGCGGCGGCGGCCTGGACGGAGAAGTCCCGCTCCAGCAGCTTCGGTGCCTTGCCCCGGGAGACGGCACTGGCCATGGGGCCGGCGTCCAGGACGTCCCGCAGGAGGCGCTGGTCGAGCCCGTGCCGCTCGGCGAAGTGGAACGCCTCGGCGAGTCCCGTGACCAAGGTGATCAGGAACAGGTTCACCGAGAACTTCATCAGCAGCGCGCCCGGGACCGCCCCGCATGCGAACGTCTCCCGGCACATCGGCGCGCACAGGGGCCGTACGGTCGCCACCGCCGCCTCGTCGCCGGCCAGCATCCCCACCAGTTCGCCCCGCTCGGCGGGGACACGGCTGCCGGAGACCGGGGCCTCGACGTACTGCCCGCCTGCGGCCCGGACGTCCTCCTGGAGATCGCGGGAGAAGCGGGCCGAGGTCGTGCCCATGTGCACGACGGTACGGCCGGCGACACGCAGGGCGAAGTCCGGTGTGCCGCGCCCCAGCACCGCGTCCACGGCCGCCTCGTCGGCCAGCATGAGGAACACGGTCGCCGCCCGGCGGAAGACCTCGGCAGCGCTCGCCGCCACCTCGGCGCCGGCGGACCGCAGCGCCTCGCAGCGCTGCGGGGTGCGGTTCCAGACCACCAGAGGTGTCCCGGCCTGCGCGAGACGCAGGGCCATGGGCCGGCCCATGACCCCCAGTCCGATGAAACCGACGTACATGACGCACCGCCTTCCCGGGCTCTGCGCGAAGGCCGAGCCGTCCTCCACTATGACCGCGGTCATAGTAGCGGCGATTATGACCACGGTCATAGACTGCGGACTCCGGGACGAAGCGCGAGAGAACGGCGCGAGAGAGTCCCGGGAACGCGGAGAGCGGACGGAGGTCGAGGATGGCGAAGGCCGAACGGGGGCCGCGCGAGCGGATGGTCTTCAGCGCGGCCCAGTTGATCCGGCGAGAGGGAGTGCACTCCACCGGCATGCGCCAGGTCGCCGTCGACGCCGCGGCGCCCCGCGGATCCCTCCAACACTACTTTCCCGGCGGCAAGACGCAGTTGGTCGACGAGGCGGTGGGCTGGGCCGGGGCGTATGCGGCACGACGTGTTGCGCGCTTTCTCACCGCGCTGCCGGAGCCCACGCCGAGCGGGCTCTTCGCCGAGATGGTGCGCCAGTGGACCGACGAGTACGAGGCGGCCGGCTTCGCGGGCGGTTGCCCGGTGGCGGCCGCCACGGTGGAGTGCGCGGAGTCGGTCCCCTCCACGCGGACGGCCGCGTCCGCGGCTTTCACGACCTGGACCGGTGCGGTCGCCGAGGCCCTGACCGGGATGGGCGTGCCCGAGCAAAGGGCCGGCGCGCTGGCCACGCTCATGATCAGCAGTTTGGAGGGAGCGATCCTGCTCGCCCGCGCCGAACGCGACGTCCGTGCCTTGACGACCGTCGCCCGGGAACTGGGCCCCCTGCTCGACGCGGCCGTGCGGCAGGAGGATCCCTGACGGGGCCGAGGCCGACCGCGGCGAGGACCCGACCGCGGCGAGGACCCGACCGCGGCGAGGACCCGGCCCGGTGACGCCCGGTCAGGAGGCGGTCACCGGCCTCGCGTCACGCGACCCGGACCGCTCCCGCCCCACCCGGGCGTGTGACCGTGCCCGCCACCGCGAGGAGCAGCACCGCCGCCGCGATGACGAGCAGTGCACGCCCGGTGCCCAGCGGCACCAGCAGCAGCGTGCCGAGCACACCGCCGGTGAAGATGCCCCCCACGGTGGCCGTCCAGCGCGTCCTGGCCAGCCGCTGCTTCGCCGTCATCCCGCGCAGCGCGGCCCGCGGGCGTCTCAGTACGTCGTTGATGAGCTCGGCGATGGCCGTCTGGCTCAGCAGCGTCGGCATGCCCGGCACATGTACGCGCAGCACGGTGGATGCCCGTACTCCCATGGCCAGCGCGACGAGTGCCACGACCCCGTGGTCATCGGCGGCGGGGACGGCCCCCGTGCCGTGTCGCGCCAGGGCCAGTGCACCGGCGCACACCAGCAGTACGGCCTCGCAGACGAGCCCGACCGGGAACCACGGCCCTCCGCGATCCGCGAGGCGCTTCAGCAGGAGGCTCGCGAGGGCCGCTCCGGTCACGAACGCGCCGATCGCCGTGGCGGGCCTGGCCACGGGGACATCACCATCCCCGGCGAGCGCGAAGGAGAGGAAGAGCACGTTGCCGGTGGCCAGTGCGCAGAACACCTTGCCCATCGTCAGAAAGCTCACGGCGTCGACGGCACCCGCGAGCACGGTGAGCACGGTCATGACGGCCACCCGCCGGGCATCGGTCGCGAGGACCGGGGACGCATCGGACATGCGGCCAGTGTGATCAGCACCCGCCGTCGCCGACCGGACCACGGCCGGGACACGCGACCGATGGCTACGGGCGGGCTACCACGGCCGACGTGAGGCGGCTGCGGATGCCGCCTTCCACAGCGGGCTCTCCGGCCACTGGGGTTCGGGCGCAGCGAGTCACCCACGAGGAGCTGAGACATGGTCGGTCACCCGAGCACGCGTTGACGCCGTAGGCCGTACGACCGGCCTGTCATCGCGTGCTGCCCGTGAGGTTGCGGCACAGCGAGTCCTCTTACGCCCGAACAGCCGGCGCACGGTCCACGCGCTCGGTGGCGGGCCTCGTCGCCGGCAACCCAAGGGGCATCCGTGCCGTCCGTTTCCTCTCGTTCATCTCGCCTCTCTCGCTCCTCTCGTTCGTTTCGCTGCCTTGCCTCGTCCGCCGGATCCGGTTCCGCTCGGCCCGCTCCGTCCGGTCCGTGGCGGGACGCCGACTTCCGCAGACTCTGGTGCGGCCAGACGGCGTCCCAACTCGGTGAACACGCGACTCTGGTGATGCTGCCGCTCCTTGCCGTCCTGACGCTCGACGCCGGAGCCGGCCGACTCGGGGTCCTGCGCGCGGTGGGGCAGGCGCCTGTCCTGCTGCTGTCGCTGTTCGTCGGTGCGTGGGTCGACCGATGGCGTACCCGCACGACGATGATGCTCTCGGACCTCGGCAGGGCGTTGGCTCTGGGCGCCATCGCCCTCGCTGCTCTCGTCGGCGGGCTCGGCATGCCCGCCCTGCTGGCGCTCGCCTTCGTCGTCGGGGCCCTGTCCGTGTTCTTCGACGTGGCGTACCAGGCGTCTCTCGTGCGGCTGGTGGAGCGCGATCGGCTGGTGCGGGGCAACAGCGCGTTGGAGGGCAGCCGGTCCGCGGCGCAGATCGGTGGTCCCGCTCTCGGCGGCGCGCTGGTGTCCTTGCTGTCGGCCCCCGTCGCCGCCGCCTCCGGCGCGCTGTTCTTCGCGTTGTCGTTCCTGTCGATCCGGCGTATCCGGCGAGCCGAATCGCCCAAGTCGGGCCAGGAGGAGAAGCCCGCGCAGGTCGGGCGGCGGATCCACGAGGGGCTGCGTTTCGTCGTCGGTGACACGTTGCTGCGGTCCGTCTGCCTGGCCTCGGCCGCGTTCCAGTTCTCGTTCGCCGCCATGATGACCGTCTACCTCCTGTTCCTGCCCCGGGAGCTGCACCTGCCGGGCTCCGTCGTGGGGCTGGTGCTCGCGGCGTCGGGACCGGGCGCGCTGCTCGGCTCGCTGCCGGCCGCCCGTCTGCCGGGCCGGTTCGGACACGGCACGGTCCTCGTGGGTGCGGCGGTGCTCGGCGACGGCGCGTTCCTGCTCGTGGCCCCGCTGGACGGCTCGCGTGCCGTCACGGTCCCCGTGCTCCTCGGGGTGGGCTTCCTGTTCGGGTGCGGCGGCCAGCTGGTGAACGTCACGGTCATGGCCGTCCGGCAGGCCGCCGCCCCCGACGGGATGCAGGGCCGCGTGGCGGCGACGATCACGTGTGCCGGCATGGGACTGACCCCGCTCGGCTCCCTGACCGGCGGATTCCTCGCGGGGGAGTGGGGGCTGCGCACCGGCCTGCTGGTGACCGCCACGGGCATGATGCTGTCCCCGGGGGTGATGGCCCTGTCTCCGCTCGGCCGCCTGGGGCGGCAGCTCCCGGCCCCTCCGGGCGGTCCGCCGATGGCCGCCCGCCCGGAGGGCCGCAGCCCCGATCCGGCGGTGCTTGCGCACCGGCTCCTCGACGCAGACCCGCCGGACCGGGCTGGAAGGACGAGGCCCCGCGAACCGTGACGCCCTCGGCCGGAGCCGGACCTGTGGAAGGCTGGAGGTGTACGGACCGACCTGCGAGCCGGACCGAGTACGGATCACGTGCTGGTCCACCGGACCGTGAGGTTCGACCGGGGCGCGGCGCCCTCCCGGCGCGTCCCCTGGCCGTTCCCAGGTCGGGTACCGCATCGTGAACGGGTTGCTGACCTGCAAGGAGGCCGCCGCGGACGTCTGCTCGGGCAGGCGGGTGCGCCGGTGAGGTCGACAGGCCTAAGGGGCGAATGTGATGAGCCGAGCGAATCAACTTTCCGAGCAGGCGGGAGATCCGGAGGAGTCGGCTTCCGGCCCGAGCGCGCTGATGGACGTGCTGGGCATCGCCGCGGTCCTGGTGGAGGCCGACGGCCGGATCGACATGTGGAGTCCGCAGGCCGAGGCTCTGTTCGGCTACACCGGCGACGAGGCGGTCGGGCAGTACGCGGCCGGTCTGCTCCTCCACCCCGAACACCGGAAGGCGGGGCTGCGACTGTTCGCCGAGGTGATGGAAACCGGCCGGGGCTGGGCCGGATCGTTCCCCGTCCGGCACAAGGACGGCAGCACCCGCACCGTCGAGTTCCGCAACATGCGGCTGACCGACAACCTCGGCGACCACTACGGGCTCGGGCTGGCCACCGACCGGGCCACGGTGCAGCAGGTGGAGCGCAAGGTGGCCCTCTCCAGCCAGCTCGTCACCCAGGCGCCGATCGGGCTGTCCGTCCTGGACACCGGGTTGCGGTACGTGGCGGTCAACGGCGCCCTCGCCGCGATGCACGGAGTTCCCGAGGCCGACCATCTGGGCCGCCACTTCCGGGAGATCCTGCCCGGCGCGCCGTTCACCACCGCGGAGAACCAGATGCGGGAGGTTCTGGAGACCGGGCGGCCCCTGGTGGACGAACAGGTGGTGGGCCGGACCCGTGCCGACCCGGACCGCGACCACGCCTGGGCCGTGTCGCTCTACCGACTCGAGGACCAGGGCGGGCAGGTGCTGGGAATCGCGAACGTGGTGGTGGACGTCACCGACCGGTACGAGGCCGCCAGGCAGGCCGACCGGGCCCAGCAGCGCCTGCGTCTGATGGCCGACGGCTCGGCACGCATCGGGACCACCCTGGAGGTGGAGCGCACCGCCCAGGAACTGGCGGACGTGCTGGTGCCCGATCTGGCCGACATGATCGCGGTGGACATCCTGGACTCCGTACTGCGCACGGGCCGCCCGGACCAGGGGGACGGTCCGGCGCTGTTCCGGGCGCTGGCGGTGAAGACCGCCTACCCCACCGGGGCCTCCGAGGCGATCATCGCGCCGGGCCACCTCACGACGTACCACGCGGACCATCCGGCAGCCCACTGCCTGCGCACCCGCAGACCGCAGCTGATCACGCACCTCGACCGGGGCGAGCTCCTGCGGATCGCGGCCGACGACGCCGCGGCCGGGCTGCTCGCAGAGGCCGGTGTCCACACCGACATGGCCGTCCCCCTCATCGCCCGCGGAGAGATCATCGGAGTGATGGGGCTGGCCCGTGCGCGCAACCCGCAACCCTTCGACGAGGACGACCTCACCCTTGCCTGCGAGCTGGCGTCGTCCGCCGCGCTGAGCATCGACAACGCCGTCCTGCACCAGCACATCCGCAAGGCCGCCGAGACCCTGCAGCGCAGCCTGCTGCCCCGGCCCTCGCCGCGCCGCCCCGGTCTGGAGCTCGCCGCCCGGTACCGGCCCGCTGTGGCTTTCAGCGAGGTCGGCGGCGACTGGTACGACATCATCCCGCTCAGCGGGGACCGCACCGCCCTCGCCGTGGGCGACGTCATGGGCAGCGGGATCCCCGCCGCCACCGCCATGGGCCGGTTGCGCACCGCGACCTCCACGCTCGCCGACCTCGACCTCGCACCGAGCCGCATCCTCACCCACCTCGACAAGATCACACAGGGACTCGACCCGTACATCGCCACGTGCGTCTACGCCGTGCACGACCCGCACGCGGGCCGCTTGCAGGTGGCCTGCGCAGGTCATCTCCCACCGGTCCTGGTGCGGGCCGGCCGGGCCCCCGAACTGCTCGACCTGCCCACCGGCACCCCGCTGGGAGTCGGCAGCGGTCATTTCGAGACCTCTGCCGTCGCCATGCATCCCGGCGATCAACTCGTCCTGTACACGGACGGACTGGTCGAGACCCGGGACGACCCCATCGACGAGCGTCTGGACGAACTCCTGCGCCTGCTCTCCCCGCCCTGCGGCACGGCGGAGGAGACCTGCGACCGGCTGCTCCGGGAGCTCCGGGGGCCCGCCGACCACGACGATGTCGCCCTGCTCATCGCCCGCGCCCGGCCACTGACCTCGCCCTGAGCACGGCAAGCTGCCGTGCCCGGCGCCCGCGGCGGACCGTGCAATCGCTGGTGTGTGCGAACCGGTCTCCGGTGTTATTCAATGAGATGTGCGGTCAGGGATCTCGGGGCCCACCCGCACGGGTCCGCCTACGGCCCCGGCACCGTGCCGGGGATTGCTGAGAGAGCCGCATGGACTCCACACCCTCGCCCTCGCCCTCGCCCTCCTCGGCGTTCGAACTGGTGAGCCGCGCCCTGGGGCGCTACTTCCCGCAAGGCGGCGCCCCGGCGGCCGACGCGCCCCGCGAGCACGCCCCGCGCGAGCGGGCCCCCGAGGATTCGGCGGCCGGCGGGCAGGAGCAGATCCTCGGAGCCGTCAACCTGGACCGGGATCTGGTCATCACCCGCTGCAACCTTGACGCCCCCGTGTTCGCGGGTCTGGAGGTCTGGGCCGGGAAGCCCTTCGTCGATCTCCTGCCCCCCGGGGACGTGCCGACGGTCACCCGCCGTCTGCGGCAGGTCGTGGACAGCGGCGAGGCGCACGTCGCCCGGATCCAGCGCCTCAGGCGCGGCGACGGGTCCGAGTTGGTCGTGTCGATGAGCATCCTGCCCGCCGCGTCGCCCGAGGAGGGCCTGACCGTTTCCGTGATCGCGATGGCCCGGAGACTGCACCTCTACGCCGCGGAGACCGCCATCGGCACCTCGCTGGACATCGGCGAGACCGCGCAGTCGTTGGCGGAGTCCCTGCTGGCCTGGGGAGACGTCGCCGCCGTCGACCTCGACTTCGCCGTCTGGACGGGCGAGGGTGTGACCGGCAAGACGCAGGGGCGCATCCACCTGCGGCGGGCGGCGCTGGTCCCGGATCGGGTGTGGCCCGAGGGGTACCTGACCCCGGGCGACGACCTGCCCGGCGACGCGAGCCGGCTGCTGGCGCAGGCGGTCCTGCGCGACGACGCCCCGCAGACCATCGTCATCCCCGACCGGCAGGCGGTCGAACGGGTCTTCGGCAGCCCTCGAGTGGTGCGTGCGCTGGTGCCCAGTGGCCGGTCGGCGGGTGTGGCGTGCATACCCCTGGTCCTGGACGGCGTGCCGCCCGTCGTCCTGGGGGTCGCGGAGGTGTGGCGGCGGGCGGACTGCCCCTTCCGCGACAGCGAGCTGTTCGATCTGCAGGAACTGGTGGCCAGAACCGCCCACCACGTGGACCTGGCCCGCCAGCACCAGCGCGAGCACACCCAGGTGCTGGCCCTGCAGCGCCGGCTCCTGCCTCGCGCCGGCGGCGACACCATCGACATCGCCAGCATCTACCAGCCCGCGACTCCCGACAGCGCCGGCGTCGGCGGCGACTGGGTGAACAGCTTTCCCCTGCCCGACGGCCGTACCGCGCTGGTGGTCGGCGACGTCGTCGGGCACGGCCTGGGGGCCGCGGCGACCATGGGCCAGCTGAGCATGGAGGCCCGCGCCCTGCTGTCCGCGGGGCTCGCGCCCGACCAGGTGCTGGAACATCTGGACGAGACCGTGACCTTGCTGGACGACGCGGAGTCCGGGCTGGCCGCCGGCTACAGCGCGCTGGGGTCGACCTGCTGCATCGCCCTCTACGACCCGGTCGGCCACCACGTGACGCTGTCGAGCGCCGGTCACCTTCCCCCGATCCTGGTCTCCCCGGACGGACACGCCGGGGCGCTCTCGATCCGCCCCCACCCGGGCCTGGGCGCCGAGTTCGCGCTGCGGGAGCCGTTCGACGTGTACACCATCGGCGTGCCCCCGGGCTCGGTGCTCGCCCTGTACACCGACGGCCTGGTGGAGGATCCCGCCCTCTCGATCGACGAGGGAATCGACCGGCTGGCGGACATCGTGTCCCGGGTGCACCCCTGGGACGCCTTGCAGCAGACGGCACGGGACGTCGTCTCCGCACTGGCGCCCGCCCCCCAGCGCGACGACGTGACCCTGCTGCTCGCGCGCATGATCGGCTACCGCAAGGGCGACACGGCGACGTGGCGGCTGCCCGCCCGCAGCGACGCCCCCGCCCGGGCCCGCGAGCAGGTCGCGGCGCTGCTGAGCCAGTGGGGCGTCGGGGACGACACCCGGGACAAGGCCAGGCTGCTGGTCAGCGAGCTGGTCACCAACGCGGTGCGGTTCGCCACCGGCCCCATCACCGTACGGCTGATCAGGGCCGGTCACGGCCTGCTGTGCGAGGTGGGCGACACCGGAAACGGCAGGCCCCGGCTGAGGCGCGGCGACCTGCTCGACAACGGCGGTCGTGGCCTGGGCATCGTGCACCGCCTCACCACCAGGTGGGGCGTGCGGTGGACCGACACCGGGAAGGTGGTCTGGGCGGAGATCGCAAGGTGACGCGGCGCATCCGTCCGCCGTACCTACGCCGCGGCCCCCGTGGCCGGTCTCGTCCCCGGGCGGGAGTCGCCGCCCGGAGCCGACGGCACCCTCCGGCGTACTACAGCCACTGCCCTTCCAGAGCGGTGGCGGTGAGTCCCGGCGCCGCCGCGTACAGCACCGCGCGGTCGCCCGGCTTCTGCTGCCCCGCGTCGTGCGCCCGCCGCAGGATGTCGAAGACCGCCGCACCTCCGCGGTTGCCGCTGGTGTAGCTGTCCCGGCTGTAGTCCAGCAGCCCCGACGGCCACCCGTCGGGCATCGTCTGCTCCATGTACTCCAGCACGCGGGTGCCCCCGGGGTGCGCGAGCAGTACGTCCGGGTGCCAGGAGTCGGGGTGGTCCTGGTACCGGGTGCGCAGCCACTCCCACATCGCGGTGACCGTCTCCTGTACGGCGCGTGGCCCACGCCGGTCCATCACGAAGTGGGTTCCGTCCGCCCGTGTCTCCAGCCGGTGCAGGTCCTGGGTGCCGGGCAGGGTGTGGTGCCAGGCCGCGTCGAGACGCAGCACCGCCTCGGGCCGTGGGCGACCCGTGACGACCGCGGCGACCGCGGTGTCCGCGAACAGCAGCCGGACGATCAAGGACTCGAGCGTGTCGTCCCCGGGCTGGTAGGTGGTGCTCAGCGCCTCCGAGATGACGACCAGGACCACCCGGTCGGGGTCCGCTGCGACCAGGTCCGCCGCCAGCGCCAGGGAACGCGTCCCCGCGATGCACGCCCACTGGGTGGCCGGCAGCAGCATCACGTCGTTGCGCAGCGGCAGCCTGTTGGCGAGGGTCATGTCCAGGCCGGGCAGGGCCGGGGTCGTGGAGTGACTGGTGATCAGGCAGTCGACGTCGGCGGCATCCAGCCCGGCGGTCTGCAGGGCCCCGCGCGCCGCACGCTCACCGTAGGCCTGCACGGCGTCCCAGGCGGGTGCGGTGCGCTCCTGGACGGTCTGCGGCGCGGGTATGGACTCCAAGGCGGCGATCACGCGCTCCACGTCCCGAGGGGTGAACCCGTCGCGGGCCAAAGCCTCTTGGGCCGACTCGACGCCGAAAGCCCGCAGGCCGCCGCCCTCGCCCGGGGCGACCGCGGTTTCCAGCGGGAGCATCCAGCCGCGCGTGTCGATCCCCGTACTGGCCGCTATGCCGTCGATCCGCGGCGCCCATGCCGCATGCGGGTGCCGGTCGCTCACCTCCGCCACGATCTGGCTGGTCTTCACGGTGTGCTCGCCGTGTATCACGGCTGGCGGGCAGAGGTAAGCGGCCATGAGGGGGCACCTTCCGAGGGGATGCGGGGGAATGTCGAGAGTGCTGTGTCATGGGTCACTTCTGAACGTCGTGCCCAAGAGGATGTCGATAGGCCCCAGTTAAGAAGCGCTCATCCGTTTCGAGCATGGACGCCAAAAGGACATTTCCGCTGTGATGCAGACAACTTAGGCGGGTTTTCGAGGGTGTGACACGGCGCACACCGTTGTCTCCGAATGGCGCGCCACAGCACAGGAGTTGTCTGCCGTCCCGTCGAGGGTCCCGGCGAGATCCAGCCGGGAGGGCACGCGGCAGACGGGAGATGCGGGGGAGGGGGCGGGAAGGGCCTGACGCGCACCCGAACGGGTGGTTCCCGCACTCCGACAGCGTAGGAGGACGCCGCACGCAGCGCGGCGGAACCCGGTCGGGCCGGAAGCTCCGAGGTGAGGCCCGGCCATCTGCCCCTCCCTGCCGGAACGACCGCCTCCCTCGCCTCCGACCGCCTCACAGTCCGGGAGCCCACCTTGTCCCCTGCGAACCCTCCCCGCGTGAGCGTGATCATCCCCGCCTACAACTCCATGCCGGAACTGACGAGGTGCGTCACCTCCGTCATGGAACAGACGCTCGGCCCCGACGAGATCGAGATCATCGCCGTCGACGACGGCTCGACCGACGGCACAGGACCCGAACTCGACCGGCTCGCACGGGCCTGCTCCCGCATGCGTGTCGTCCACCAGCCCAACAGTGGAGGAGCCGGAGGCCCACGCAACACCGGCCTGGACCTGGCCGGCGGCGACTACGTCTTCTTCCTCGACTCCGACGACTACCTCGGCCCGGACGCCCTCCGCCGCATGGTCGCGATGGCGGACGAGAACCGCACGGACGTGGTCCTCGGCAAGATGGTGTCGGTCGGCGGACGAGCCGTGCCGACGGCCGTCTTCTCGCACAACCAGCCCCGCACGGACATCTTCTCCTCCGCCGCCTACCGCACCCTCGGCTGCTGGAAGCTGTTCAGGCGCTCGCTGATCGAACGCCTCGGCCTGCGGTTCCCGCCGTACCGCAACTGCGAGGACAAGCCGTTCACCGCCGCGGCCTACCTCAACGCCGACGGCATCTCCGTCGTCGCCGACTACGACTGCTACTACTCCCGCAACCGTCAGAACGGCAACAACCTCACCCTCACCGCCGCAGACCTCGTCCACCGCATGGACGGCACCCGGCTCTGCTTCGAAACGGTCGCCCGCTACCTGGACCCCGGTCCGCGCCGGGACCGGATCATGCGCCGGCATGTGGAGTGGGAGCTGTGCGGACCGCTTCGGGCGTTGCTGCCCCGCGAGAGCGAACGGCGGGCGAGGGAGCACTTCTACCCGCAGTTCCGGCAGTGGGCGCGGAGTTACGTCACCGATGGCCTCTTCCGGTCGCTCACCCCGCCGGACCGGCTGATCGTCCATCTGCTGCGCACGGACCGCTTCGAGGACCTCATGGCCGTGGCGCGGAACGCCAAGGAGGACGCGGCGCGTGGCAACGTCGTGGACAAGGGCCGCGTCTACTGGTCCCACCCCTTCTTCCGCGACCCGGCGAAGGCGGTCCCGGACGCCTGCTTCGATGTCACGGACCACATCCCGGTCCATCACGAACTGGCGGAGGTGGCCTGGACGGGCGACGGCGACGTGCTCCGGCTCACCGGACACGCCCGCATCGAGTCCCTCGGCCCGCTCCAGCCCACGACCCGCCTGGTCCTGCGCCCGAACGGATTCCGGCACCCGGACATCCACGTGCCGGCGACCGTCGGCACCGCCCGGCACCCCGGCGACGACCCGGCGGCCGGGTTCACCGTCGACGTGGACCTGCGCACCGTGGACGCGGGGGCGCCGCTCGGCGACGGCCTGTGGGACGTCCACCTCGACGTACGGGCCCAAGGAGCCAGCCGAACCGTCAGGCTGCGGAACACCACGACGGACACGGACGGCCGACGGCCGACACCGCCGCAGCGACAGCTGACCCGCGGCGTCCGGCCGGGGGAGGAACCCGCCACCGTCCGCCCCTCCTTCACCGCCCACGGCCATTTCTCCCTGGACGTCCGGCGCCCCGGCGCCGGTGCGGCGTCTCCCGTGACGGAAGTCGCCTGGGACGCCTCCCGACGCGCCACCCTCGTCGTCAGCGGCCAACTGACCGACGAAGCCGCAGGCCCCCGGCCCACCACACTGCGCGCCGCAGCGGACCGGGGCACGGTGCGAGAGGTGCCCCTGCTGTACGCACAGGACGACAGCCGCTCCTTCACCGGCCGCATGCCGGTCCGGAAGCTGCGGCCGGGGCGGTGGACGCTGACGCTCCGCACGGACGCCCCGGGGTGTCACCTCCCCGTCCCGGCCCCGCAGGAGCTGCCCGGCACCCGCTGGCTCCGCGCCTCCCGGCTCGGCCGCCCCTACTACGCCAAGCCGCTGCGCAACGGCCGACAGGGAGCCTTGATGCTGCGCGTGGCGCCCATCAGGCTGGTGGCGGCCGTCCGGCGCCGGCTCGGCTGACACCGGACGGCCGCGCGGTCACCCGACCGAGGGCACGGCGCGAGGCCGCGGTCTCCCGCTCAGTCGAGGGGAAGACCCAACTGCAGTGCGACGGTACTCAGGGCCGAGCCCAACGGGAGAGCGACCCTGGTGAGGGCGTGCCGGTCGCCCCGGGTCTGATCCCTGTTGACGATCAGCACCGGCTTCCCGGCCTGGGCCGCCTGGCGGACGAAGCGGAGTCCGGACATCACGGTCAGGGAGGAGCCCAGCACCAGCAGGGAGGTCGCGGCACGCACCAACGTGCGGCAGTGTTCCACCCGCTGGGGCGGAACGGTCTCACCGAAGAACACGACGTCCGGTTTGAGGACGCCGCCGCATGCCGTGCAGGGAACCACACGGAAGCCGGCGACCTGGTCGTCCGTCAGGTCGGCGTCTCCGTCGGGGTTGATTCCGGCGGCCACGGGCGCGAACCCGGGGTTGGCCTCCTCCAGCCGCTCGGCCAGTTCGCTGCGCGGGCCGAAGGCGCCGCAGGAGAGACAGACGACCCGGGCCAGGGATCCGTGGAGTTCCACGACGTCCTCGCTGCCGGCGGCCTGGTGCAGACCGTCGACGTTCTGGGTGACGACACCCGAGAGCAGGCCGTGCCGTTCGAAGGCCGCCACGGCCCTGTGCCCGGCATTGGGGCGGGCCCGGCCGAAGGTGCGCCAGCCGAGGTGGCTGCGGGCCCAGTACCGGCGCCGCGCCTGGGCGGCGGCGGTGAAGTCCTGGTAGGTCATCGGCGTGTGCCGGCTCAGGCTCCCGCCCTCGCCCCGGTAGTCGGGGATGCCCGACTCCGTGGAGATACCCGCTCCGCTGAGCACCAGCACTCCACCGGCACGCAGCGCATCCGTGACCGGCTCCAGGTCCGTGCTCCCGGGCGGCAGGTCACCGGCAGGGGTCCAGCTCAGGGTGGGACGCATGCGCATGTCGCCAGGGTACGGAACGGCGGCCCGGCGGAGCTTTCACCTTCATTCCATTGCAACGAAGTAGGTAGGTCATTGCGTTAAGCGGCAAGGCTGTTGCAATGATTGGACGTCTCCGGTCTGCGGTGATGCAAATAGTGCGTGCGAATCGTGTTGCCACATAAGTGAATGCAACGTAGCTTTTCCATCGTTGGAAACAGTGCGAGGCGCGAAGCGAAGAAGAGCATGACGCGGAAGCGCGACGCCCCGCCCGCAGCCTCTGGCGGCGCGCCGATCTCCGGCAGCCAGCAGCACGCTCACACGAACAGGAGCAGGACATGCCCGAGAACAACACGACCCCGCACGCCGGACGTTGGACCGGCATGGTGCCGGTCGAGGACACGGCCCTGGCCGTCACCGACACCGGCGGCCCGGGCACCCCCGTGGTCTACCTCAACGGCCAGTTCGCCACCCAGGGATACTGGCGGCGGACCCTCGCCGAACTGGGTCCGCAATGGCGGCACATCACCTACGACGAACGGGCTCGCGGCAAGTCGAGGCGTTCGGCGGACTACTCCTTCGCGGCGGCCGTCCGGGACGTCGACGCCGTCCTCGCGGCCAGGGGTGTGGACCGGGCCGTGGTGGTCGGCTGGTCCTACGGGGCGGTCGTCGCGGCGCACTGGGCCGCCCGGAACCCCCGTCGCACCGTGGGCGCGATCCTGGTCGACGGCGCCTTCCCCCACGACTGGCTCGACGACGCCATGGAGCAGCGGATCCGCAAGCTCTTCCGGCGGCTGTCCTGGGTGATGCCGCTGCTGCGCCCGACGGGCCTCGCCCCGCGGATGACCGCCGAGGAGCAGGCGAACAGCAACATCGAGCTCGGCAGGCTCTCCCGCGAGCGCGAGTTGGGACCCGTGCTCGACCGCATCGACGTCCCGGTGCGGTACGTCGTCGCTTCGGGGGCGTCGTTCGGAAGCCGCGGCGACGAGCAGGAGCGGATTCGGGCGAGCCTGGAAGCGGTTACGGCTCGCCGTGCCGACATCCGCAGCGTGAAGGTCGACAGCAACCACGGCGCGATCCTGAGGAAGGACTACCCCGCCATCGCCGACGCCGTACGCGAGGTGGCCGACCTCGACCGTTCCGGCTCTCACTGAGCTCCCGCGAACCCCTCGTGCCCCAGGGCGGACAGACCCGATATCAGATGGAGACGTTTGGGAGGGCGGGATCGGCACACCCGATGTCTTAACAGAATCCTTATACGAGGAAGCGGAGACGCACCATGGGCATCATCGCGTGGATCATCATCGGCCTTCTCGCGGGCGCCATCGCCAAGGCCCTGATGCCGGGCAAGGACCCCGGCGGCATCATCATCACCATGCTCATCGGTATCGTCGGCGGTCTGCTCGGCGGCTGGCTCGGCAAGGTCATCTTCGGCGTGGACTCCATCGACGGGTTCTTCGACCTCTCCACGTGGATCGCCGCGGTCGTCGGCTCCCTCATCCTGCTCGCCCTCTACCGCCTCGTCACGGGGAGCCGGCACTCCCACCGTCACGCATGATCCGTTGACGGCGAACACCTGAAAAACACACCTGGACGGCTCCTCCCCTCCACACGAGGGAGGAGCCGTCAGGTTGTTCCGAGTCGCCGGCCGACCCGTTCCGGAGGCCCGCGCGCAGACAGCAGGGTTCGGCACAGCCTTGATCGTGCGACACGCTCAGCAGGGGCTCCGCCACACCCCGAGCTCCGGCTCCTTCCGCATCGACGACAGGCCAAGGCGGCGGGACTCGGCGCAGAAGGCGCTCCGTGGCTCCGCGTACTCCACGTGGAACACCGCCTTGCCCGCCGCGATGAACGGCGAGAGCTCGCCGCACTCGTCGTACTGGGCGCACTCCTCGTTGACCGCGAAGTCGAAGTCGCGCACGAGCCGGGGGATCTGCGGAAGGTCGTTCTTCAGCCCGACCGACAACCCTCGCTCATGGGCGATGTCCGCGATCATGCGGTTGTAGCGGAGCTGATCGTGTGCGGTGAGGGGAAAGCCGGTGTCGTTGCCGTAGCCCTCCACCAGGTCGGGTTCCACGGCGTCGAAGCCCTTGTCGCGGCACATGTCGAAACGGCGCTCCATGATCGGTCGCAGCACCGTCAGCTGCCGGATGTCCAGCCAGCGTTCACCCGACCACCCGTTGGGCTCGCCGAGCACGGCATGCGGGAAGGCGCCCCGGTCCGGCCGGAAGTTCTCCCACGCCCCCACATTGATGTAACAGATGACCTTCCTCCCCGCGCGGTGCAGCCGGGCCACGTCCGCCGCGGAGTTCTCGAAGCCGTCGATGTCGTAGACGGGCACGTCGGCCGACCCGTCGACCCTCCCGTCGAGCTGCCACTGCCAGGCGAGGCCCGGACGGGGCTTCCACACGGCCCGGGACGGCGACGCCGTTCCGTGTCCGCCGTCGGGACGTCCGGCACCGCCGGAGCAGCCCGTCAGCGCGGCGGCCGTCAGCGCCGTCAGCAGGGCCGCGCAGGTCACCGCCCGCCCGCTCATCGACTCGCTCCCATGAGGGCGGGTGTCAACTCGGCCCACGGATTGGGTGGTTCGCCCGTCACGGGGCCGCACACCGCCGCCCCCCGGTCGTGCGCGGTCCGCACGGCGAGGGGCACGAGGGCCTCGGGCACGCCGTAGACGAGGTGGCACAGCCGCTCGGGCGGGTGCCGCGCGGTCCACGCCGGCCGGCTGAAGGCGGCGACGTACGTCGACCAGTGGCCCTCGAAGGTCACGGTCAGGTCGGCGAGGCGGGCGTAGCCCGGCGCCGGATGGACGCCGGGGTTGAGGACGATCGTCCCCGCACCCAGCCTGCGTACCGCGCGCACCAGCCTGCGGCAGGCCGGCAGTCCCTCCCGGGTCGCCGTCACCCGGTCCAGGAAACAGCCGTCCGCCGCATACCACTCCTGGTGCCGGCGCACGTCCTCGGCGATGTCCTCGGGCGCACGCACCCCGTAGTCGGTGTCGACGTAGCCCAGCAGACGCGCACCCGCGGCCCGCAGCGCCCCCGCCGCCGCGGTGAACGCCGGGTCGGGCACCTCGCCCGGCCCGCTCGCCGGGTTGAGGACGACACCGTAGGTGCGGGTGGCGGCGGTGATCAGCCGGTGCCAGGCACCGGGGTCCTCGGCCGGATGGACGTACAGCGGGATCAGCAGGCTCACGGCGTGCGGCCGCCTTCCCACAGTGCGGTCAGCGCGTCGTCGAGACAGTGAGCCGGACGCCAGCCCAGGGCCCGCTCGGCCGCGGCGATGTCGGAACACTGCCACGACACCTGCGCGGAACGGGCCGAGCCCGCCGCACGCGCCGTGCTCTCCTCGATCCGGCCCCGGAAACCGGCGAGCGCGGCCAGGCCCCGCACCAGATCGCGCACCGGGACGGCAGCGCCCCCGCCGATGTTGAGGACGGGCGGCAACGGCCCCGGGGCGGTAGCCGCGAGGACCACCGCCCGCGCCACATCGCGTACGTCGACGAAGTCGCGGTGAGCGGACAGATCGCCGAGCCGCAGCACCGCCTCCGGGCCCGAACCGGTCTCGCGCAGCAGCGCGGCGATCCGGCCGGGCAGCCCGGTGGGCGGAGCTCCGGGCCCCACCGGATTGCCCACCCGCAGCACCAGCGCGTCCAGACCGGAGCTGGTCACCGCGACCGTCCCCGCGAGCTTGGTCGCACCGTAAGGACCGACCGGGCACGTGGGAGCCGACTCCGCCACCGGGGTGCCAGGCGTGCCCGGGCCGTACTCGGCGGCCGAGCCCAGGTGCACCAGGCGGGCCGCGGGTGCCGCCTCGCGCAGGGCGGCGCACAGCACGGCGGGCCCACGGGTGTTGACCTCGGCGAGGGTGACGGCGTCACCACCGGTCGCGCCCGCACAGTTGACGACGGTGTCGGGCGCGGCGGACGCGAGGGCCTTCACCAGCCGCTCCGGGCGGACACGGGCGAGGTCGACGTCGAGGTCGGCGGCCGGTGACCGGCCGCCGCCGAGAATCTGCGCGCCCGGCAGGGCGCGCAGCCGCTCGACCACGTGAGCTCCGAGATAGCCGGTGAAGCCCAGGACGAGAATGCGCATGACGTGCTCAGGCTCCCTTGAGCAGAAGCGACTTGCGGGTGGTGAACTCGGCGTTGGCCCGGTCGTAGTCGTCCGGGCGGCCGATGTCCAGCCAGTAGCCGTCGAAGTCGTAGGCGTGCGGCTGGTTGTCGGCCTTGAGCAGGTCCAGCACCAGCTCGTCGAAGCCGAGGGGGAGTCCGGGCGTGTAGCCGTCCAGGGTGGCGCGGGACAGGCCGTAGACGCCCATGGAGACGCGGTAGTCCATGCTCGGCTTCTCGGTGAACGCGACAACCTTGCTGGAGTTGGTCGTCAGCACACCGAAGTCGATGTGCACCTTGCGGGCGTACGTCGCGATCGTCAGCGGCGCTCCGGACGCGCGGTGCCGGTGCAGGACGTCGGCGTAGTCGAGGTCGGTGAGGACGTCGCCGTTCATCACCAGGAACGTCTCGGGCAGACGGTCGCGCAGGTTGAGCAGCGGGCCCATGGTGCCCAGCGGGCTCTCCTCGGTGGCGTAGTCGACGGCCAGGCCCCACTGCGAGCCGTCGCCGACATAGGCACGGATGATCTCCCCGAGGTGGCCGATGGCGATGGTGCAGCTGGTGAAACCGGCCGTGGACAGCTGGCGCAGCACGATCTCCAGGATGGCGTGCTGGTCACCGATGGGCACGAGCGGCTTGGGCAGCGCGGTGGTGTACGGCCGCAGCCGGACGCCCTTGCCTCCCGCCAGGATCACTGCGTGCATGGGAGTCCTCCTTCGTGAACGCTTCATGGACGTGCGCGGTGCGCGGACGTGACGGACGAGATCCGCTGCGTGTCAGATGTTGTAGATGCCGGTCTTGTACCGGGCGAGGTTGGCCGGGTCGCGGAAGAACTCCACGGTGGCCGCGAGGCCCTCCTCCAGGGAGTGCGCGGGCTGCCAGCCGGTGGCCGCGCCGAGCCGGCTCGCGTCGGCGACCAGCCGCATCACCTCGGAGTTGGCGGGGCGGATGCGGGCGGTGTCCTCGCGCACGTCGAGGGCGCTGTCCATCACCTTGCCGATGAGTGCGACCAGATCGCCGACCGAGATCTCCCCGCCGGTTCCGGCGTTGAAGGTCCGGCCCACGACCCGCTCGGCGGGCGCGGTGCCGACGGCGAGGAAGGCCTGCGCGGTGTCCTTGACGAAGGTGAAGTCCCGGGTGGGCCGCAGATCGCCGAGGGTGATCGTGCGTTCTCCCGCGGCGACCTGCCCGATGACGGTGGGGATGACCGCGCGCATCGACTGGCGCGGCCCGAAGGTGTTGAAGGGACGCAGCGTCACGACTGGGGTGTCGAAACTGGCGTGGTAACTGTCCGCCAGCCGGTCCCCGCCCGCCTTCGAAGCGGCGTACGGGGACTGCGTGTTGATGGGATGGTCCTCGGTGATGGGCACGGTCTGCGCGGTGCCGTACGTCTCGCTCGTGGAGGTGTGCACCAGCCGGGGCGTGCCGAGGGCGCGCACCGCCTCCAGCACGTTGAGGGTGCCGGTGACGTTGGTGTCCACGTAGCTGTGCGGGGCCTGGTAGGAGTACGGGATCGCGATGAGGGCCGCCAGGTGGTAGGCGGTGTCGGCGCCCTCCAGGAGACCGCGGACCGAGCCCGGGTCCCGGACGTCGCCGAGGACGATCTCCACCTGGTCCAGGACGTCCGGGTGCAGGGTCTCCAACCAGCCGTAGGAGGAGAAGGAGTTGTACTGGGCCATGGCCCGCACCCGGTGTCCGGAGGCGACCAGCGCCTCGGTGAGGTGCGAGCCGATGAAGCCCTCGGCTCCGGTGACGGCGGCGAGCGGTGCGGAGGTCAACGGGGTTGTCCCTTCGATGAGGTGAGAGGTGCGGGCCAGGAGCGGGGCTCAGGCGTGCGGTGCGGGCCGCCCGAGCAGCCACAGCACGCACGCCGACAGACACAGGGCGGCGGCGCCGCAGCCGGCCGGCAGGGCCAGGGCGGCGCCCGGTGGCAGCCCGAACAGGACGACCGCTCCGGCGGCACCGGCCGCCGCCAGGCAGATCCCTGCCGACGACCAGGCCGCCCCGAACGCCTGGAGCAGCAATGCGGTCCACAGGGCGGCCGCGAGCAGCAGCAGGGCGGCCGGGTCGGCCCCGGTGAGCAGGGCCGCGGGCAGCAGCGGTGCGAGGTAGGCGAGCAGGCAGAAGCCGAGGACGCCGGCCGAGCGCAGCAGGAACCCGGCGGGCGTCGCGGTGGCGCGCAGCGCGGCCACCGACAGCCCGCGGTAGCGGTACAGCAGCCACTCCGCCGGCCCCATGCTCAGCGTCAGCACGATCACCGCGTAGGGCTCCTCCCGCCCCTCCAGCAGCACCAGCACCCCCGCGGCCAGCCCGAACAGGCCGTACGGCAGGGAGCACAGCAGCCGCGGCCGGGCCGCGCCGGCCACGGCCGGGACGGCGAGGGCGCCCCTCAAAACCCAGCCGGTGACGCCGAGCGTGCCGAGCAACGCCAGCAGGGGCAGCCCGGCCCGGACCAGAGGGCCCGGCTCCCACCACGGAAGGACCGCCGCCCCGGCGAGCAGGGGGCTGAGCGCGGCCAGCAGCAGCCGTTCGCGGCCCAGCACCAGCAGGACACCGGCGGCCGCCAGGTACGCGGACTGCGCGGCGGCCACCAGGGTCACCGGCCCGCCGTCGGCGGGCAGCGCGGCCACCGCCGTGGCGACCGCCGCGCCCACGGGGGCACCGGCCAGGAGGGTACGGCCGGCCTCCCGCCGTCCGGTCGCCATCCGCAGGTGCGCGCGGTGACCGAGAGCCTGCCCCCACGCCCAGGAGACGAGTCCGGCCACGACGAGGGCGGCGGCATGTCCACCGGCGTCCCACAGCGGTGCGGTCAGCAGGTAGGCGAGCCCCGGCAGGGCGAACAGCACGCCCCGCAGCAGACAGCGCACGGTGTCGGGGCGCCAGGGGTCGGCCGCCGGCGCAGGTTCCGGGAAGGTCCGCGGCACCCGCTCGTACAGGGCGGAGGCGAGGGAGAACAGGTTCGGGTGACCGTACCGCTCGTTGATCACGGAGGCGGACAGCCCCTCGGCCTCCAGCAGCGCGGCCACCTCGTAGGGGTGGACGGCCGGTCCTACGCGGTCGGCGAGTTCGGCGGCGAGTTCACTGACGGCCTCGTCGTCGGGGCCGCGCCGGGGCAGCCGCATCGCGAGTGTGGTGTCGTCGAGGGCCCAGCGCGGCCGCCGACGGGGCGGGCGGGCGCCGGCCAGCCGGATGGCCAGCGTGTCCTGTTCCGCGCCCCCGGGTTCGAGGGATATCGGCCCGCTCACAGGGCGAGGCTTCCGGTGCCGTGGACGGCCGGGGCCGACATCCTCACCGAGGGCATGACCGTCAACTCCTGTTCCGGGTGGGCCAGTTCCCCATAGATGGATCGAAACGTGTCAATGGTCTGCCGGAGGGTGAACTGCTCGATGACCCGCAGCCGGGCCGCCTCGCCCATCGCCCCGCGCCGCCCGGCGTCGCCCAGCAGTTCCAGCGCGGCCGCGGCCATGGCCTCCGGATCGCGCGGAGGCACCACGAGCCCGGCGTCTCCGACGGCCTCGCGCACTCCGCCCACATCGGTGGAGACGGTCGCCCGGCCGCAGGACATGGCCTCGATCAGGGTGAAGGGGAAGCCTTCGCTGATGCTGGAGAGCATCACGACGTTCCCGGCGGCGTAGGCGTCCTTGATGTCGTCGACGCGCCCCTCGAAGGTGACGGCGTCGGCGTGTCCGAGCTCGGCGGCCAGTGCTTCGCAGCGCTCACGGTAGGCCTCTCCGCCCCGAGGTGTGCCGCCGAACAACCGCAGCCGCGCGTGCGGGCTTTCGGCACGGACCAGGGCGAAGGCCCGGATGAGGGTCTCCAGGTCCTTGATGGGGTCGACGCGGCCCGCCCAGCTGAGAGTGGGGGCCTCCGGCTCCGGCCCGGCCGCCGGGAACGCGGCGGGGTCGACGCCGTTGTAGACCGTGCGGATCGACTCCGGGTCGGCGCCGCCCTCCTCCTCCCACAGCCGGTTGTAGCGGTTGCCCGGGGTGATCAGCGCGGCCCGGCGGTAGCTCTCCTGCGCGAGCAGCCGGAAGAACCCGAGGATCACGGCCTTCACCGGCCAGCGGTAGGGGGCCGTGCGGTAGCCGAGGTAGCGCTCCCGCAGGTAGACCCCGTGCTCGGTCAGCAGCAGCGGAACGCCGTGGCGTTCCAGGGCCGCGAGGCCGGGCAGGACGGCTACCCCGCCGCTGACCGCGTGCGCGACCCCGCGCTCGGGGACCGGGGCGGCCAGCGGGCGCAGGGCGTGCTCCAGCAGGGCGGTCGCGGTGAGCGCGTCGTGCAGCGTCGGCTGTGCCTCGCGCACGGCGAGACCGGGGCGGTTCCACACCGCGGTGAGGATGGCGATCGCCCGGTCAGCGCGCAGGAAGGGGCTCAGTGTCCCCGCCGAGGCGGCCCGTGCCAGGGCGTACAGGGCGGGCGCGAACTGGTCCTCGGCGTGCGGGTCGAGCAGCGCGGCCAGGAACCGTTCGTAGGCGGCGGCGAGTTGGTTGCGGGCCCGGCCCCGCGGCGCGCGTCCCTCGGGCGGGGCTCCCCACATGGGGACGGACCGCACGCCGGAGACATGCGCGGGCAGGTCCCATACGACCGGCTCACGCCCGGTGCCGGTGACGGCGATGACGTCGAAGGCGAGGTCGGGCATGCCTTGGACGAGCTGGTCGCACCAGACGCTGACGCCGCCGTGGCTGTGCGGGTAGGTGCCTTCGGTGAGCAGGGTGACGCGCGTCGCTCCGGTACGTCGCGCGCCCTGGGGAACGGGCATCGATGTGCTCCACGGCCGAGGAGTGGGGTGGTTCGGGCCGGTCCTGGCCGCTGCGGAGCGGCCGGGACCGTCGGTCGGACTGCGGTGGATGCGCCGTTCAGCCGGCTGTGGTGTGACCCACGGGGTCGGTGACACCCGCGGGGAGCCGGGTGCGCGGTGCGGTGCCGGTGGCCGGGGCGGGCCCGGCCCCGGCGTCGAGGGCCGGTGCCGCCGCGGTCGTCGGCAGGGTGAGGGCGAGGGGCGTACCCGTGGAGGGCGTCCAGCCGGACACGGCACCGGCGTACGCCTCGCCGAACGCGGTGCCGGCGAGGGTGGTGCCGGTGGGCAGGGTCGCGGTGACCGCCAGCCCGTTCGGCGCGTCGACGGTCACCGTGTCGCCGATGCGGTAGGCGGTGACCTGCCCGGCCCGCAGGGCGGCCTGCCAGTCGGCCCGGCGCCGGAGCTCGACGCCGATGTCCTTCATCCGCGGGTTCACCACGGGTGTGTCCTCGGCGAACAACGCCTCGTAGCCGTCCAGGACGCCGTTGAGCACGGGGTAGGCGATGCGGTCCTCGGCCAGGTTCGACTGGTGGATGAAATGCGGCTTGGGGTCGTTGGCCAGGACGTGCCCGAGGGCGATCCGCGTCTCCAGCGGGACGATGTGCTCGGCGTAGCCGGTGGCGGGGTTCAGCGGCGCCGGCAGACAGGTGGTGGTGGCCGGGTTGTCCTCGCAGATGCCGCTGCCGCCCTGGGCGCGGCCGGTGTAGATCCAGTTGTACTCGTCGACCTGCTCGGCCGCCCGGCCGGCGTTGTAGAAGACGTTCATCGGGTAGCGGGGCACGGTCGTGGCCGGACCGACCCGGCGCTGGTCGGGCTCACGGGAGTTGTCGGAGCCGAGCCAGGCGACGTCGTTGTCGTCGAGGGCGAGCGCGAGGTTGGGGTTGTCCTCGGGCTGCTGCGGCAGCACCTTCATGCCCGAGTGTTCGCCGGTCACCAACTCGTCGTTCACCAGGGGAAGTCCGGCTCTCTCGCCCCAGACCCGGTTGGTGGCGATCTCGTCGGAGATGTCGTTGCGGCTCATCCACCGGGTGCTGCCGCCGGCGTCGGTCGCGCACTTCCAGGGCACGACCGTGGTGTCCTGCACGCAGCCGAGGAAGGGATGCGAGTAGGTGTGGTTGATCCACCGGAACTCGCCCCGCCGCGCGATCAGCCGGTCGGCGAGCGGGTCGGCGCCGTTGTGGTCCTCGCGGTGGTCGGCGCTGCCGGCGCCGTTGTAGGCGAAGTCGAGGGTGAACTTCCTGCCGTTCTGCCACTCGACGGCGTGGTCGACGTCGGCGGCCGTCATCCGGATCGGGTCGGGCGTCGCGGCGGGGTCTTCGCAGTCGACGTCGCCGGGTGTGCAGTTGAGCTGGCTGTTCCAGCGGTCGTCGGCGGCGAACACGTCGTCCACGTGGACGGAGAAGTAGTTCCGTGCGGCGCCCAGGTGCACCCCGCCGGTCATCCACTCCACGATGCCGCGGGCCAGGAGCCGGAACTGCTGCTGGTACTGGTTGTAGACGAAGGTGACGACCAGCTCGCGCCGCCCGTCGTGCCGGTACTCGCCCACCAGTGTGCCCTTGGCGGCCTGCCCGGGGATCGCCGCCTCCACGTACGGGGTGAAGTCGGCCCCCGCCAGCGGCTTGGACAGGTAGGCGTAGCTCTCACCGACGGCGGGGTCGTTGTCCTCGAAGGGGACCGAGCCGTCGAGGTAGCCGAAGGACCCCGACTTGCCGGCGGCGGTCACCTCCGCCCGCTTGCCGTCGATGCTGCCGGAGTAGCCCCCGTGGACGGGGTACTGCAGTCCGGCCTCGGGACGCGCGTAGGTGTAGGCGTCGACCTGCGGCACGTCGTACGTCCGCTCGTACGCCGTGAGGGCCTCCATCTCGGCTGAACCGGCCGGGAACGGGTTGTCGTTGGGCAGCACGATCGCCTGGAACTTGGCGCGCGGCCTGCCGTCGACGGTGTCCGCGAGGAAGTCGGCGTCGATCACCCGCCGGCCGGCCTGCGTGAGGTCGATCCGCGTGTACGGCGTTCCGGCCGCGGCCAGTTCGGCGGCTATGGCGTCGGTCGACGGGCCGCCGTCGCTCACCACCAGCACCCGCAGGTCGACGCGGGGCGTGGAGTCGGCGTGTGCCGTGCCGGCCGGCAGGCCGAGGGCGGCGATGAGCGCACCCACCGTGAGCACGGTGGTGCGAAAGGTCCGCTTCATGCGGTGAGGTCCCCTCCCCGGGCAGGGGTGAGCACGGCTCCCGTGGAGCGGACGCACCCCCTTGCGTGCCGCCGGCGTCCCCCTCAGAAGCCAGTTCGTCACGCATCCGTTCGGGTCACATAGTGATGTCTGTGTGGAGATTTCGCGGTCATGTTGCGGAACATGACGGAAAAGCGCAGGTGTCCAACAGGGCGGTTCCGAAAGCGAAACGAGCCGTTCCGTGCCGCCGGGTCGGGGCGGGCCCGGTGGGCGCCGGGGCCCGGCGTGCTGGTCCGGGCCCTGCGCGGCGTACCGGCGGGCCTGGTGGGCCCGCCGGTCGGATTGCCAGTGGTCCAGACCGGAGCCGATACCCGGACGGCGAAACTTTCAGGTCACGGCCGTCGGCTCCGCGGACGGGGCGTCAGGAGCAGAGCACGCGTGTGACAGGCGTGTAGACCGGCCCGCCGCTGACGTTCGTGGAGTCGCTGAACTCGGCGTAGAAGTAGGAGTAGAAGCCGATGTTGCCGTTGCAGCCGGAGTCGGCGGCGACGTCCAGGGTCAGGGTGACCGTGCGGCTCTGACCGGGCGGGATGGTGGTGCCGTAGTTGCCGCCGAGGTTGGCCGGGCCGGTCCCGGTGCAGGGAGCGGCGCCGTTCGCCGTGGTGAGACTGCACCCGGAGAAGTGGTACTTCAGGTCGGGGCGCTGCGTGGTCAGCCACGTCGGTTCGATGGTCTGGTACACGAACCAGACGTCGTAGGTGTTGTTGTTGGTGAGGGTCATCGACAGCTTGACCGAACCGCCCGGGGTGGTGGTGGCGCTGTCGGTGGTGAAGGTCAGCTCCGCCGGTGCCGGCGCCGCACTCGCGGTGGGCGCCAGGCCGAACACGGCGAGAGCGAGGGCGAGGACGGCGCCGAGACCGAAACGTCTCATCTGGGGTGATCGCATGGCCAGGGAGGCTAGGCAGCGGCCGGGCGCAGCGTCTGCCCCGCGGTCCGGGCGCGGCTCCGCACTCGGCTGGAAGTGTTCATGACGTGAGGGAGCCATGTTGAAAATATGAAGGAGTGACGGAGGTCGTGTTTGCCCAGGCAGCCTGTGCCGGTCCGGGGCTGCTGTGCGGGGCGGGCGCTGCCGGGCCCTTTCCCGGCGCGAGAAGATGACATTGGCGCATATCGGGCCCGTCCTCCCGCTGTCGCTCCCGCGCTCACCCCGGGATTCCCGGCCACCCGCCGGTTTCCGGCCTGCCCGCCACCGGCGGGTCAGGACGCCCCGAGGCCGCGCAGCAGCGTGTCGACGACGACGTCCGCCGCCTGTGCGGGGCTCAGGTCGGGCATCTGCCGGGACATCAGGTGCATGAGCTGGGGCAGTAGTGCGCTCGCCCATCCCGGGGGGAGGTCCGGGCGCAGGAGCCCCTCGCTCGTGGCGCGTTCGAGGAAGGCGTCGACTTCCCGGACGCAGGCGTCCTGGCGGGCGCGGACGCCGTCGTCGGCGAGCATGCGGGCGAGGTCGACCGGCCAGGTGCGGTTCACGGCGATGATGTTCTCGACGTAGCGGTGCAGGGCGACGGCGATCGGGGCCTCGCGCAGCCGGGCGTCGGCGATGGCGTGCTCGATGGCCGTGAGGCGGGACGCGTGGATCGCGGTCAGGAGGTCCTCGCGGGAGGCGAAGCGCCGGTAGACGGTGCGCCGGTCCACCCCCGCCTCGGCCGCGATGTTCGCGATGCTCGCGCCCGGGTCGGCGGCGAGCATGCGCGCTCCCGTGGCCAGGACGGCTTCCAGGTTGCGGGCGGCGTCGGCTCTCACCGCACCGAGTCTAACGGCGCCTCGTGCAACCTGAGGCGACTCGTGACTCACTGATGCGACTGTAGGTGGCTCAAGCGTCTCATGAATGTAGCGGATCACCAGGGTGCATCGCTGGGTGGCCCGGCCGTGGCAGCCCTGCCCGTCACCTGTCAAGATGGTGACTACAGTCGAGTGCGGACGGATACGGGCAGGAAAGGTGATGCGCCATGAGTGACGTCGAGGAGAGGGCGCTGCTGGCGGGCGGCTGCTTCTGGGGCATGCAGGAGTTGATCCGATCGCTCCCCGGAGTGATCCGTACCCGGGTCGGCTACAGCGGCGACAACGACAAGCCCCGTCCCACCTACCGTGACCACGGCAGGCATGCGGAGTCGATCGAGATCGTGTTCGATCCGACCGCCACCGACTACCGCGCGATCCTGGAGTACTTCTTCCAGATCCACGACCCGACGACCCGGGACCGGCAGGGCAACGACATCGGCGCGAGCTATCGCTCCGCCATCTTCTACCTCGACGAAGAGCAGCAGCGCGTCGCTCTCGACACCATCACCGACGTCGAGGCATCCGGTCTGTGGCCGGGTCCGGTGGTGACCGAGGTCGTACCCGCAGGCGCGTTCTGGGAGGCGGAGCCGGAGCACCAGGACTACCTCCAGCGCTATCCGGAGGGCTACACCTGCCACTTCCCGCGCCCGAACTGGCGGCTGCCCAGGCGCGGTTAGTTCTGTACGCCGGCGTGGCCGGGAAGGGCGTCGCCCTTCCCGGCCATTCGTCGTTCATGGCACCTGCGTGCGGCACCATGCGCATCGCGCGGGAGGAGATCTTCGGTCCGGTGCTGGCCGTCATCGCCTACGACGACGATGGCGACGCCGTCCGCATCGCCAACGACTCCGAGTACGGACTCCCCGGCGGTGTCTGGTCCGCTGACGAGGCCCACGCCCTGGCGGTCGCCCGCCGCATCCGCACCGGCACCGTCACGGTCAACGGCGCCCCACTCGGCTTCGACGGCCCCTTCGGCGGCTCCAAGGCCAGTGGCATCGGGCGCGAGTACGGCGCGGTGGGCCTCGGCACCTACACCGAGTTCAAGACACCGTCTGACTCGCTCGGAGAAGTCATCGTCACCGTCTTGACTGGTGACGCAGAAGGGTGCAGGCTGATGCTCGTCCAAGGTGACAGCGTGATGCGCGAAGGGGAGACCGGTCATGGGCGAGGATCTGACGACGGACGCCGCCGCAGTGGCACGACGGGCGCGTTACGGAAGGCTTCCCGAGCGCATCCGCTTCGCAGACATGGCCGAAGAGGTGGAGGCCAGGCCGGGCGGCGGCGCGCAGGACTACGATCCCGAGGGCTCGTGGAAGTTCTACTCCTGCCTCGCACTCGACCTGGGTCTGTAGGCCCGGCCCGCTCAGGGCTTCAGGCGATCGGCACCCCTCACGCGGAATGCGTCACCGCCTCAGCCGGTGAACCTGCGCGGAACTCGCCCGTCTCCAGGGTCCAGCAGGTGCGGAGGGCGGGCCACCAGCAGGGCCAGGGCCAGACGCCGTCGCCGACCCACCGAGAGCGCCTCGACGGGCTTGCCGAGGTCTGCTTCGGCATGCCGGGGCACAGGTGTCCGTCCACTGGTGATCGGGATCGGTGATCGGTGATGGGCCCGCCGGGCGCGCGGCCGCGGGCGCGCGCCCTTGTACGTGTCGACGGCTCACACCTCGGGGGCTCCCGCCTCCGTGAGCGTGCCGTCCGCCAGGCGCAGTTTGCGGTCCACCCCGATCTCGGCGAGGAACCTCTCGTCGTGACTGATCACCAGCACGGCGCCCTGGTAGGCGTTGAGCGCGCTCTCCAGCCGGCCGACACTGACCAGATCGAGATTGTTGGTCGGTTCGTCGAGCAGCAGCAGATGGGGAGCCGGGTCGGCGCACAGGACGCAGGCGAGCGTGGCGCGCAGCCGTTCACCACCGGAGAGGACCCCCGTGGGCAGATGTGCGCGGGCGCCCCGGAAGAGGAAACGGGCCAGCAGGTTCATGCGCTCCGCCTCCGGCCGCTCCGGAGCGAAGCCGGCGAGGTTCTCGGCCACGGTGCGGTCCGGGTCCAGCAGGTCCAGTCGCTGCGAGAGGTAGGCGACACGGCCGTCGCTGTGCCGCACATGCCCACTCGTCAGCGCGAGTTCACCGGTGATCAGGCGCATCAGTGTGGTCTTCCCCGCGCCGTTCGGCCCGGTCAGCGCGATGCGCTCGGGCCCCCGGACGGTCAGATCGACACCGCCCTCCGCGAAGACCTGCCGGCCACCGAGCCGTACCTGCATCCCCTCGCCCAGGAAGAGGGTACGGCCGGCGGGCACCTGGGTGCCGGGCAGGTCGAGGGCGAGTCGTGGCTCCTCGCGCACGGCGCGCCCGGCCTCGTCGAGCCGGGCCCTGGCCTCGCTCACCCGGGCCGAGTGCATCTGTCCGGCCCGTCCGGCGGACTCCTGCGCACCCCGCTTCATGGTGCCGGCGAAGATGCGCGGCAGGCCGGCGTTCTTGAGGTTGCGCGCGGCGTTGCCCGCACGTCGCTCGGCTCGTTCGCGGGCCTGCTGCATCTCGCGCTTCTCCCGCTTCAGCTCCTGCTCGGCACTGCGGACGTTCTTCTCGGCGACCTCCCGCTCATTGCGCACGGCCTCCTCGTACGCGGAGAAGTCGCCGCCGTACAAGCGCAGTTCGCCGCTGCCGAGCTCGGCGATGCGTTCCATGCGGTCGAGCAGCTCGCGGTCGTGGCTGACCAGCAGCAGACAACCGGTGAAGTCCGACAGCACGTCGTAGAGCTGGTGCCGGGCCTCCAGGTCGAGGTTGTTGGTCGGTTCGTCGAGCAGCAGTACGTCGGGACGCTTGAGCAACTGGGCGGCGAGACCGAGCGAGACGATCTGCCCGCCGCTGAGGGTGCTCAGGCTGCGGTCCAGGGCGAGACCCGCCAGGCCGAGCCGGTCGAGCTGGGCGCGGGTGCGCTCCTCGATGTCCCAGTCGTCGCCGATGGTGGTGAAGTGCTCCTCGCTGACGTCCCCGGACTCGACGGCGTCCAGGGCGCGGATCACAGCGGCGACGCCGAGGACCTCGGCGACGGTGAGCCCGCCGGTCAGGGGGAGGTGCTGGGGGAGGTGGCCCAGTGTCCCCTGGACCGTCAACGAGCCGGTACGGGGCGTGAGTTCACCGGCGATCAGCTTGAGCAGAGTGCTCTTGCCGGCACCGTTCGGGGCGACCAGGCCGGTACGGCCGGTCGTGAGGCTGAAGGACAGGTCACTGAAGAGCGGGGTGTCGTCGGGCCAGGCGAAGGACAGATTGGAGCACACGACGGCGGCGTCGGACATGGAGATGACCTCGCGAGAACTGCGGGCAGAGAGAGCTCTGCCCTGGGCAGGCGTGGGAAAAGGGGGTACGACGAACCGGCCACATCGGTGGCGCTTCCGCAGCGCGTCCGGTGGCCGTCAGATCCGGGTCTCACCCGGAGATGTCGTCTTCACCCACCACGTCTGTGACTCCTCGGTACAAGGTCAAGGTCACGTGCAGCGTAACAGCCGTTCAACGGGACGCGCACAGTTCGAGCGCTCACAACGGCAGGGGCGGTCCCGGAAAGCACAAAGGCAAGGAGATCTCTCCTTGCCTCTCTCAAGTTATAGCGCACAGGGGGGCTTGCGGCAAGGCCCCGGTCCTGCCACACAATCGTCGGCCGAAGCCACAACCTGCGGAAACGGGGACACGAGGTGCGTGTGTCGGACATGGGGACGTGCTCGTCCAGGAAGTCGGCAGGGCCGGAGGTATCGCGATGACCGAGCGGTACGTGCTGGACCTCCACGAGGTCGACGAGACGCAGCTCGCCGTCGTCGGCGGCAAGGGCGCCCACCTGGGCGCGCTCGCGCGGATCGACGGCGTCGGCGTGCCGGGAGGGTTCTGTGTGACGACGGAAGCCTTCCGGCGGATCATGAAGGAGTCGCCGTCGATCGACGATCTGCTGGATGAGCTGAGTCGCTCGCACCCGGACGACCGGGAGTCGGCTCGCACGCTCGCCGAGCGGCTTCGCCGGACCATCGAGGAGATCGCCGTCCCGGACGACCTGGCCGCGGCGATCACCGGGGCCCTCTCACGGCTCGGCGAACACGCGGCCTGCGCCGTCCGGTCCAGCGCCACCGCGGAGGACCTGCCGACGGCCTCCTTCGCCGGCCAGCAGGACACCTACCTCAACATCGTCGGCCCGGCGGCGATCCTCAGGCATGTCAGCCGGTGCTGGGCCTCGCTCTTCACCGAGCGGGCGGTGACCTACCGTCAGCGCAACGACATCGACCACCGTACGGTCGACATGGCCGTGGTCGTGCAGAAGATGGTCTTCCCGCACGCGGCCGGCATCCTGTTCACGGCCGACCCGGTCACCGGCAACCGGAAGGTCGCCACCGTCGACGCGGGCTTCGGCCTCGGCGAGGCGCTGGTCTCCGGCCTGGTGAACCCGGACGTCTACAAGGTGCGCCGCGGCGAGGTCGTCGAGAAGACGATCGCCGCCAAACAGCGGGCCGTTCACGCCCTGCCGGACGGCGGCACGCAGCAAGTGGCCGTCGACGCGCGGCAGCAGCGTCAACCGGCGCTCACGGATGCGCAGGTCGTGCAGCTCGTACGGCTCGGGCGGCGGATCGAAGAACACTTCGGCCGCCCGCAGGACATCGAGTGGTGCTTGGGCGACGACGGGTTCCAGATCGTGCAGAGCCGGCCGATCACGACGCTCTATCCCACTCCCGAAACCGACGACGAGGACAACCACGTCTACGTCTCCGTCGGCCATCAGCAGATGATGACCGACCCCATGAAACCCCTGGGGCTCTCCGTCTGGAAGCTGACGGCCATGGCTCCGATGACCGACGCCGGCGGAAGGCTGTTCGTCGACGCCACCCGGGCCCTGTCCTCGCCGGCGAGCCGTACAGGCCTCCTGGACCTCGTGGGCCGAGGCGATCCCCTGACCCGGGACGCGCTGGAAACCGTCCTCGCGCGCGACGACTTCGTCCCCTCGCGCCCGGACCCGGGCCCCTCCGGAGTGCGAACCGGTGGCGCGCCCACCCCGATCGAGACCGACCCGGCCATCGTCGCCGGGCTGATCGAGCGCAGCCGGACGTCCCTCGCCGCCCTGCGGCGCGACATCGCGACGAAGACCGGTCCGGCCCTGTTCGACTTTCTGTGGGAGGCCTTCGAGGAGCACAAGGAGCTGCTCAGCGACCCGGTGAGCATCCAGGCGATCATGGCGGGGATGGAGGCCACCTGGTGGCTCAACGACAAGCTGCACGAATGGCTCGGGGAGAAGAACGCGGCTGACACCCTCACCCTGTCCGCCCCCGGCAACGTCACGTCCGAGATGGGACTGGCGCTGCTCGACGTCGCGGACGTGATCCGCCGCCACCCGGAGGTGGTGGCGTACCTGCGGAACGCCGCCGACGAGGACGGTTTCCTGGACGAGTTGCCGAAGCTGGCGGGCGGCACCGAAGCGCGCGACGCCATCGAGACCTACCTCGACCGCTACGGCATGCGCTGTGCCGGGGAGATCGACATCACCAGGCCGCGGTGGAGCGAGCGTCCCGGCACGCTGGTGCCGGCCATCCTGGACAACGTCAGGAACTTTGAACCGGGCGCCGCCGCACGGCGATTCGAGCAGGGCCGGCAGGAGGCACGGCAGAAGGAACACGACATGCTGTCCCGCCTGCGGGCCCTGCCCGACGGGGAGACCAAGGCCGCCGAGACCAAGCGGATGATCGACCGGGTCCGCACCTTCATCGGCTACCGCGAGTACCCGAAGTACGGCATCATCAGCCGCTACTTCGTCTACAAGCAGGCCCTGCTGGAGGAGGCCGGCCGTCTCGTGCGGGCCGGAGTGCTCGCCGAGAGGGAGGACATCTTCTACCTGACGTTCCAGGAGCTTCAGGACGTCGTCCGCTCGCACCACGTGGACGACGGGCTCCTCCGTCGACGCAAGGACGAGTTCCGGACCTACCACGCGCTCACACCGGCCCGCGTGCTCACGTCGGAGGGCGAGACCGTCAACGGGGCGTACCGGCGTGAAGACGTGCCGCACGGCGCCCTGGTGGGTCTGCCGGTGTCGGGCGGGACGATCGAGGGCCGGGCCCGCGTCGTCCTCGACATGGCACACGCCGACCTCGAGGCGGGCGACATCCTGGTCACGGCCTACACGGACCCCAGTTGGTCACCCTTGTTCGTCGGCATCGCGGGTCTGGTCACGGAGGTGGGCGGCCTGATGACCCATGGTGCGGTGGTCGCACGCGAGTACGGCCTGCCGGCTGTTGTGGGTGTCGACCGGGCCACCCGCCTCATCCGGGACGGTCAGCGGATCCGGGTGCACGGCAGCGACGGGTACGTGGAGATCCTGCCCTGACAGCGCCACCGCCCGACGGGAGGGCGCATCCGTGGCTGCCGGTCGGTGGCTGCCGGGGTAGGCGGTTCCCCTTCAGGAACTCCGCCCACCCGTCCGCTGCCGACCGGCATTCCCGCTCGCCCCTCCGGTGCCGCACTCGTGACGGGGCGACCATCGCACCCCTTACCGTGCCGTTCGCGCGCGCACGGCCTCCGTGGACCAGGTGAACGCCGGCACCAGGCACTCCGGCGCGGGCCAGCCATTGATCACTGCGAGCAGCTGCAGGTACCGATCCCAGCGCGGGTCGTTCACACCCTCCAGCCGGACCAGCAGCAGACGGCGGAGTTCGGCGTCGTCGCGGCGGCCGAGGACCTGTGCATAGTCAGCCGCAAGGGCCGCAACAATCGAATCGGCTTCGTGCGAAGCCGGGTCGATGCCCGCCGCCAATGCGGGGGCGACACGGTCACGGACGACCGCCCCGAACTCGCGGGCAAGGCCCGCGGTGGCGCGTTCTGCCCGTTCGGCCGTGTGGTCCTCCGCCATCCGCCGCACCCCGGCGCGGAATTGCGGGTCTGCGGCAAGTTCGGCCAACTCCACCCACGCGTGGATCTGCTCCACCTCGGGGCTGTCGGGAATCTCGGGAGTCATCGAGCGCCTGATCCCCGCGAACGCGGAGTCGGTTCCGAAGGCGGCGTCGAGGAAGTCTCCGATCAGACGTCGGCGTTCGTCCTCGGAGAGCTGGGCCAGCTTGTGCATGAGATCCGTCTCTTCGGTAGTGAGCCGGCGCTCGGCCACCGCCGTCAGCACCGCATGCCGCAGGCGCAGGACGCGGATCTGTACGGCCAGGGCTTCGGCGTGCGCCCCGGCGACCTCGGGAAGCGAGAGCTCCCGGTCCACGACCCTGCGGATCGTGGGCAGGTCCACTCCCAGGTCCCGCAGGGTCCGCACCAGGTTCAGGCGCGGAACGGCGTCATGGTCGTAAAGGCGGTAGCCGGCCGGGCTGCGGTCCGTAGGCGCCACGATCCCGCGATCGGAGTAGAACCGAATGGTCTTGACCGTCAGACCGGTCCGCCGGGCCAGTTCGCCGATCGAGTAGAGCGTGTCGCCGTCCATGCCCTCACCCTGACGTCTCCCCCTGAGGGAGACTCAAGCCCAGTCCCCTCCTGCCGACGGCGGATCGCACGGACCCCGACCTGAATCAGGCGGTCAGGGCCTGTTCCGTGGTGGGGTGGCAGGGGATCAGTGTGTCGACGCCGACCAGTTGCAGGACGCGGAGGACCGATTCCTGGGCGCCGGCGATGCGCACCCACCCGTCCGCGTCGCTCACCTGCTGGTGGGCGGCGACGAAGACGTTGATGCCGCTTGAGTCCATGAAGGTGACTCCGCTGAGGTCGGCCACTATCCGCGGTGGGACCGCCTCGTCCTCGACCCGCAGGGCGTCGCTGAGCACGTCCCGGACGTCATGGTCGATCTCGCCCCGCAACGTCACGACACGGATACCTCCGGCGATGCGGTGTTCGGCGTGCAGCCGGCCCGGCCGGTCTGCTTCCTCAAGTGGGGACACCGTCTCCTCAACTGTGCTTAGGCTTACCCGATCACAATGCGCGCGACTGATTGTGCCCCACGGACCCGGCCACATGCACCCGTGCGGGTGTGCCGAACAACACCTGCGTGCATGCGGGGCGGCGAAACGGGTACCGGCGCGCGTGAACGGGGAGTGAGGGCGAGGCCAGTGAAATCTGATGCCGACGGTGAGGGCTGTACAACGCCGGACGACCATCTCATGCGTGTCGGATACGCCTTGGGGGAGGGCGCAAGCTGCATCGCGGACGCCCGCCACCATGCCGTCGCCTTCCTCGACCGGGCGAGTGACGAGCAGCACCTTCCCGTCTCCGCCCGGGCGAGGGAACTCACGCAGCTGGTGGTCAGCGAGCTGGTCACCAACACCCGCAAGTACGCTCCCGGGCCCGTCCTGCTGGAACTGCGTGTCACCGCCCGCACCGTGGAGATCTCCGTCTGGGACAGCGACCCGACGGTCCCCGCACCCCGGGACGCCGACCCGAGCAGGATCGGCCAGCACGGCTTGGAGATCGTGCAGGCCGTGGTCGAGGACTTCGTGGTGCAGCGGGAGCCGGTGGGCAAACGCATCACCGCCATCATCGCCCTGACCGACGGCCCCGGCGCGTCCTGCGGGGCGTGACCCCAGGGCCCGGCCCGACTGTCCAGGGGTCCGCAGTCCCGGACCACCGGCGTACCGATCCCGGCGGCTTACGCCCCGGCGGTACCGGCTGCCGGGGAGCGCGTCCCGCCGCCGTACCCCGGGATCAGTACCGCCGCCACCGCCAGATGCATGACGGCGAGGGATGCCCGGGTGCCGCCGTCCATGCCGTCGCCGGTGAACGGCAGGAAGGACAGGGCCAGTACGGCGACGGCCACCGCGGTCCGGATGAGGCGGGCGTGCCGCACCCCGAACCGCTCCAGGGCTGCCGGCAGTCCCCAGCCGGCGAGGGACACGAGCAGGGCGACGACCGCCACGGGTCCGGCGCCGACGTCGAGCGTCCGCGCGCCGTCGACGATCCGTAACGGGTGCCCCAACAGCGGGTCCGCGACCAGCCATACCAGGACGGGGGACAGGACGGCCGGAGCCGCCACCCCAGGACGTCTCTTCCGCACGCTCACTCGGCACCTGCCGAGAGCGCCCCGTGCAGGAAGACGTCAGCCAGCTCCAGGGGGGTCAGATCGGGTTCTTCGTCGGTACGGGGCTGGGTGAACAGCAGCCCGAAGAACAGGGCCGCGACCTGCTCCGGCGGCCTGCGCAGCGCGGCCTTGTCGGGCTCCAGCAGCTCGACGAGAGCCGCGCGGATACGGGCCGTCGACTCCTCTCGGCCCGCGCCGCGCACGGTGCCGGGGTACTTGCCTCCGCGATGCCCCAGTGACCCGAGGATCGCTCCCATCCTGGACATGTGGGCCTGCAGTGCCTCGGCCGCCTCCGCGAGCCGTTCGGGCAGCGGCTGGGACAGGTCGATCGCGTCGAGTTCCCGGACCGCGTGCTCCGGGGAGAGCGCCTCGGCCACGCATGCCTGGAGCAACGCGTCCTTGTCGGCGAAGACCCGGAAGATGGTTCCCTCACCGATGCCCGCCGCGCGGGCGATCTTCGCGGTCGTCACGGCGGCGCCGTACTCGGCGATCAGCGGGATGGCGGTCTGGATGATCATTTCGCGGCGCTGCTCCGGCGACATCCCGGGAGCACGGCGGCGGGCGGTCTGGTTCCCCTTGGCGGCTGTCATGACTGCGAGAGTACGGAGTGAGTCCTCACTCCGTCAATGAGTGAGGACTCACTCCGCCCATTTCCCGCGCCGCTTCTGCCACGGCGGCCGCTCGGACGCCGGGATGCCCAACCGCCTCGCCGACCGAGAGCGGGGGTGTGCCAGAGCGGTCGCGAGTCTGCTCTACCCTCGTGTGCGTGGCCGGTTGACGCTATTCGGCCTCCGCGGGATCGGCAGAGTCAGTTGCGCCGACGGACCACCGGAGCAGGACTCGGACACAGGCGTTGACGCGCCTTGCAGGAGGACCGTTGCACCAGGATCAGCGGGCGGACCGGCCCGGAAGCCACGGAGAGCACGAGATGCAGCACGAGTTGGGGACCACCGGCCGCGCTGATCGCTTCTACGACGAGCAGGTGCTGGACCGCCTCAACCCCAGAATGAGGGAGTTCGTCGCCCGTCAGGAGATGTTCTTTCTCGCCACTTCTGACGCGCAGGGCCAGTGCGACAGTACGTTCCGGGCCGGTCCGCCCGGCTTTCTCCACGTCCTCGACGACGCGACCCTCGCATATCCCGAGTACCGGGGGAACGGGGTCATGGCCTCCCTCGGCAACATCCGGGAGAATCCGAACGTCGGCCTGCTGATGATCGACTTCTCCGAGGACCGTATCGGCCTGCACGTCAACGGCCGTGCCCGCCTGGTCCCCGACGATACGATGCGCCGCGGCCATCCCGGTTTGCCCGTCGATCCGCTGCCCGGGCGCCGCCCCCAGATGTGGGTCGAAGTCGAGGTGGAAGAGGCTTACATCCACTGCTCGAAGCACATACCGAGACTGCTCAAGGCGCCGCTGCGTCCGCACCTCGACGCGGACGGCACCACCGCCACGGTTGCGGAGCAGGCCTGGGGCACGGACGACGTCAAGCGCAAGGGCGGCGACTACTTCAAGGCCGCGGAGGCGAAGCGCGATCAGACGGTGCGGTGATGCACGCGCCGATCGGACGTCACCGACACTCGGCGATCCGGCAGGGTTAAAGGAGCGGGATAAATTCTAGGCTAAGGTCCGCAGGAACCCGGGAAGCGCTGAAGGAGATCGACGTGGCCTCCGAGGAAGAGCTGTTCGCGTCCGTGGACGCGCTGCTGGAGGAGGAGCCGCAGCTCCCGCCGCCCGCGGAGCGGGCCCGGCTGCGGGAGGCCGCCGGCATCACCCAGGCGCGTCTCGCGCTCGCGCTGAAGACTTCCACGCAGACGGTGAAGAACTACGAGAACGGCAGGTCGGAGCCGAAGTCGCCACGCCTGGAGGCGTACCAGCGGCTGCTGAAGGGCTGGGCGGCGAGATACCCCGCCCACGGCGCGCCCGCCCACGGCGGTCCCGCTCACGATGCGCCCGTCCACGGCGGCCCCGCCCACGGCGCGCCCGTCCACGGCGGTTCCACTCACGATGCGCCCGTTCACAGCGCGCCCGTTCAGGCCGGCGCTGCTCACAGCGTCCCCACCCCGACACCTTCGACGTCGGTTCCGGTCCCGGCGCCTGCCCGTACTCCGGCCCCGGCCGAAACCTCCGCCCACCAGGAGTCTCCTCCGCACTCGTCCGCCCGGTCCACCAAGCCCCCGGCGGCCCGGACGGCCCCCCCACCGCCGCAACAGCCGACCGCATCCGCACGCCCCGCCCGTCGCCCGGCGACCTCGTCGCGAGGGCCCGGCACGAGGACGACCGCCGTGCCCGCCGCGGACCCGCGTCACCCCCACGGACCGCTGGTCGTGCTGGACGGCGACGGCTCGGCGTACGGCGTCGACGGCATCGTTCTCGACTGCCCCGCCACCTCCGTGCCGCAGTTGGCGGAGTGGACGCTGCGCGAGTCCGGCCTCGGCGCGCCGCGCCTGCACCGCAACGGCAAGGACGCCGACCCGCTGGTGGTGCTGACTCCGGCTGCCGCGGTGCGGCTGGGACTGCCCGAGCGCCTGGAGGGCCACGAGCAGCGGCGTTCGCTGCGCCTGCCCGGTGATCACCCGGTCGTCGTGCAGGTGCTGAAGGCGGGGTGGCAGCTGACGCAGCGTGGATTCGGCCCCTGGCCCCGGATCTACCGCAAGGCCCAGGAAGGCCGGCGGCAGTGCGTGCAGTTGGCGGTCCTGTCGTGGGACGCCCTGGACGAGCGGTCCTGGCCGGGTGTGGCGGAGATGGAACCTGCGGACATCGCCCGGGTGCTCGGTGTCTACGCCCAGCGCGTCATCACACCCCGCGGCAGTACGGCTGTGTCGGGCCTGGAGTTGATGACGGCACTGCGTCCGCCCACCCGCGCGGTGCGGGACGAGACCACGGGCAACTGGGTGCCCGGCCACAACCCCGGTTCGCTCGGCACGGAACCCGTGGACCCCGCGCCGCCCGAGGCCACCCCGGAGCATCCCGTGGTCGTCGACTCCGGCTGGAGCGGAGGCTTCCTCGACGAGGAGGCCTACCAGTGGGTGCGCGAGGTGGACCTGCTGAGCGACGAGGAGTGCCATCTGCCCTACGCGGTGGGTCTGGACCTGAACACCGCGTTCCTCGCGGCGGCCGCCCGGCTCACGGTCGGACTGTCGGGCCCGGACCATTTCGTCGGCCCCCGGTTCAATCCGAAGATCCCCGGCTCCTGGCTCGTCGATCTGAGCCACGTGGAGCTGGACCCGCGCCTGCCCAGCCCGTTCACGCCCACCGGTGTACGGCCGTCCGGCCCCGCCTGGTACCAGACCCACACGGTCGCCTACGCCCAGGAGCTGGGCTACAACGTGCAGCCGCTGGAGGCCTACCTGCGCCGTGACACGGGCGCGTACCTGGACCCGTGGCACGACCGGCTCAAGAGTGCCTACCTCGACACCCTCGCCGACCTCGGCGTCACCCGCGACCTGGACGACCGTCAGTTCCTCGTGGCGATGGAGCGGCACAAGGACGCCGACCCCGCCCTGGCCGCCGTCCTCGCCGCGATCAAGGCCACGGTCAAGGGCGGTATCGGCAAGCTCCGCGAGCGCCCGCAGGGACGCCACTACAAACAGGGGGAGCGGTGGCCGGCTCTTGAACGGCCCACCTGGCGCCCGGACATCCGCGCGGCCGTCATCTCCAAGGCGCGGGTCAACATGCATCGCAAACTGCTGAACATGGCCAAGCTGACGGGCCGGTACCCGCTCGCGGTGCTGTCGGACTGCGTCGTCTACCCGAGTCCCGGCCCCTCGCCGCTGGACTTCCTCCCCTACGCGGCCTCCGGCAAGGCCCAGCCCGGCGGCTTCCGCCTCGGCCCCTCCCCGGGCCTGGCGAAGCCCGAAGGCGTCCAGGAGATGCTCTGGGCGGTCGACCTGATGGAGAAGGGCCTGAACCCCGCCCGCCACGTCAAGGGCGGCGACGCCGTCCTGGACGAGGGTGAGTAGGGCCGACCTGCGAGAGGAACGCACACCGTGGGAGAAATCGACGACGCCATCGAGCGCGCCGACCAGGAGGCCTTCACCCGCACTCCACCGAAGACCCTCAAGGGCCGGATCAACTTCCTGCTGAGGCAGCTGAAGACGACCCGGGCCGTCGCAGCCGAGCTGAGGGTCAGCCAGCGGTCGGTGGAGCGCTACCGCACCGGCGAGCGCAAGCGCCCGCCGGAGGACATCCAGCAGCGGATCGATGCCGCCGTCCGGTCCCGGTGGCAGCCCCAGGTCCGCAGACGCCGACGCGAGGAGGCTGCCTCCAGGGGCGGGATCACCGTGGAGACGAGAGCACGCTTCGGTTACACGGCGCCGATCGGGACCACCGACGACGGGCGCTTCCGCCGTCTCACCGTGCACCTCCCCCCGGCGTACGCGCAGCAGTTGTTCGACGCCCGTGAAGCAGGCGCCGACGACCGGCAACTGCGTCAGATCATTGCCGACGGGTTCAGGGAGACCTATTTCCAGGACGGCGGAACCCGTGCGCCCGGCCTCTCGGACGTCGCCATCAACGACATCGACTACATCGACCTCGACTATTGAAGCCGGCCGGCCCGGCCGGGGCGTGAGGACCATGCTGCGGGTTGCCACCCGCCTGTGCAGGCGGTCTGCACTAGCGGCGGGTGAGGCGGGTGAGGGTGACCCCGTTGGGGAACGCGGTGCGCTCCGCGACATCGAACACGGTGGGGTCGAAGTGGCCCTCGACGACCGGGATTCCGCTCCCGGCGACGACCGGATAGGTCTTGATCAGCAGCTCGTCGATCTCGGGCAGCAGGGCGCCCGCGAGCCGGCCCCCTCCGCACAGCCAGATGTCCCGACCCGCACCACTCGCACCCTTCAGCTCGTGGACGAGGCCGAGCGGGTCGCCCGCCACGACGGTGACGGCCGGGTCGGTGTCCGGCTTGAGCGTGCTCGACACGACGTACTGGCGCAGGTGCGCATAGGGGCTGGTGATCCCGTTGTCGAGGGAGAGGCGGTATGTGCCGAGGCCCATGACGACCGTGTCGAAGCGCCTGTTGGGCACCTGATCCAGGCCCACGGCCGCGCGGTAGGCCGTCGGGACGGTCTCCGGGTACAGCGCGTTCACCCAGGTCGAGTAGGCGGCGGCCTGCTGTTCGTCGCCCTGCGGGAAGAAATCGAACTCTCCGTCGGGGCCCGCGATACGGCCGTCGAGCGTGACTCCGATGTAGTACACGAGCTTTCGCACAGTGATCTCCCCTGGTGGCCCATACATGTAGTACTCTGCTTGAAGTGGTTTGAATGTAGTACTACACATGGAGTGGTGTCAATGGCGAGGCGGAACGACCAGCGGCGCGCGGCTCTCGTCGACGCGGCGATCGAGGTGCTGGCCCGAGAGGGTGCGCGGGGTATGACGTTCCGCGCCGTGGACGCCGAAGCCGCCGTCCCCGTCGGTACGGCGTCCAACTACTTCGCCAGCCGCGACGACCTGCTCACCCAGGCCGGCGCCCGGGTCTACGAGCGGCTCCAGCCCGACGAGGAGACCATCGCCCGGCAGCGGGAGGCCGGTCGCGACCGGGAGACCTACGTCGGACTGATGCGTGAGCTCGTCGGCCGTGTCGCCGCCTTCCGCACCGGTTACCTGGCGCTGCTGGAACTGCGTCTCGAGGCCACTCGCCGTCCCGAACTGCGCAAGGTCCTCACCGAGCGGGTCCGGGCCGACGTCGACGCCAACGTCGCCTATCACGAGGCCTCCGGCCTCCCCGGCGACGCCACGGCTGTCAAGCTGCTCATGCTGACGCTGAACTGGCTGATCGTCGAGCAGCTCACCCTGCCGGACGTCTTCACGGAGGCGGAGCGTGAGGCGCTGGTGACGGCCGCGGTGGAGCGCATCGTGGCGGCCGGGTAGGTGACGCGTCCGCGGCGCGGCAGGAGGCCGTCACCGTCGAAGGCCCGGGCGTGCTCCGTCGGCCCGGGTCATTCGCGCGGGTCTACAGCAGCTGGCGGCCTGCCGCGGACCCGCCGGGGTCGTCGGCGAGCATGACGTCGGCGGTGACGCGCTTTCCGACCGGCTCACGGTGGATGGCGAAGCCGACGCAGACCGCTGCCACGATCTCGAGGCCGTGCTGCCCGATCCGCCCGGGATCGGGAGCAAGGATCGTCGGCAGGTCGGTACCGCTGTCCCACACGCTGATCCGTACGGCCCCGTCCACCATGTCCAGGGTCAGCAGGCAGGGGCCGGGAGCGTACTTGCGGGCATTGGTGACCAGCTCGCTGACGACGAGCTGCACCATGCCCATGGCCCGGCCGGACACCGGCAGTCCGTGCTCGGACTGGACCCGGGTCAGGAAGGCCCGGGCCAGGTCCCGGGCCTCGGCGATCCCGGTGTCGTCGTCGAACGCGGCAGCGGCGGGAACGACGCCGGTGGACACCGGATGGCGGCCGTCGCCTTCCACTTCCTGCTCCGTGGAGTCCGCCGGGTTCTTCGAGTATTCGTACGACACGGGCCACGCATACCCGCGAAGTGTCAGCTCATGCCGCTGACCGGCCGCCGACGGAGATCTTCCTCCGGGGGCGTCACCTCGAGGCCGACGGCGATCGGCATCAGATCACCTCGTCCAGCTCGGCCTGCATCTGCGAGGCCTCGACGTCGCGCGCGACGGCCTGGGCGAGCAGCATCCGCAGGACGAGCACGATGAGCGCGACCCCCAGGATGGCCAGGCCGATCCCGCCCATGATGACCGTTACGCCCGGGTCGGCCCGCTGGCCCGGCGCGTTGAGGATCGTGACCGCGAACCAGACGAGGGCCGCCAGCACGATCGCGCCGATCACGACGTCCACGTACCGAAAGGCGGCGCGGGAGAACACCGTCCTGCCCCGCACCATCGTCACCAGGCGCCATACGCAGACCAGGGCGGCCTGGGCCGACGCCAGGCCCAGGATCGTGATCACACGCAGCGGAGTCAGCGGGAGCGACCCGTCCTCCGGGTCGTTCCCGCTGACCAGCGCCCACACCATCGACGCCTGTACGAGCACGGTGCCGACGAGCAACACCACGAGCACGGCGCGCAGCGCGCACAGTGTCAGCTTCCCCATGAGCCATCCCTCAATCGACTTACGATGGGAAACTATCGAATGTCGATAGGTGGCGCAAGGTGTGAGGTGGGGGCGACGGGCGTTGCTAGAAGGTGAGGTTCCAGGCGTCGATCCGCCCGGTGTCCTGCGTCGCGATGTCGCGGACGCGGAGCTTCCACGTCCCGGACGCGGCCTCGGACGAGGCGTCGACCGTGTACGTCTTCACCACGTCGTCCGCGCTGTCGCCGTCGGCGAAGTCCTCCAGGGGGTAGACCGATCCGTCGGGGGCGACGAGCGACAGCACCAGGTCGCCGCGGTAGGTGTGCTTGACGTCCACGCCGACCTTCAACGCCGCCGGGGCGTTGCCCGCCAGGCCGGTCACGGCGATCTGTGACTCCACCGTCGCGTTGTCGGCGACGGTGACGTCGGTGGTGTTCTCGAAGTACCGCCCGGGCTGCGGCGGGGTGGTGCCGCCGATGGCCTTCAGCGCGTCGACCTGGCCCTCCCCGAAGAAGGCGTTCTTCGCTGTGGTGCCGGTGCAGCGGCTGTCGGACGGGCAGGCGATGTCGGTGGCCTGGGTGCCCAGTCGCGCGCGGAGTTCAGCGGGGGTGGCGGCAGGATCGGCACTCTTCAGGAGCGCGGCGACACCGGCCACATGCGGCGACGCCATCGACGTGCCGTTCATGTTCCCGTACTTGCCACCGGGGAGGGTGGAGTAGACGCCGTTGGCTCCGTCGCCGCCCGGGGCCGCCACGTCGATGACGTCCCGGCCGAAGTTGGAGTAGGACGCCTTGATGTTCCCGTTGCCCATCGCCGCGACGGTCACGACGCCCGGCAGCTCCGTCGGGATGTCGACGCAGGCGTTGGTGATCGTGCGGTTGACCGGGGTGGAGTCGTTCGGGCTGGAGCTGTCGGTGCGCTTGTTCGCCAGGTCGTAGTTGGAGTTGCCCGCCGCCGCGACCTGCAGCGAGCCCTTGCCCTCCGCGTACTCCTGCGCCCGGCGCACGCCCTCGATGATGGCCGCCTGGTCCGGGTCGTCGGGGCAGTTGAACATCCACGGGTCGGTGTAGTAGCTGTTGTTGGTGACGTCGAAGCCGTGGTCACCGGCCCACATGAACCCGCAAATGGTGTTCTCGGCGAAGAACATGCTGGTGCTCGGTTCGGCGATGCGCACGGAGGCGATCTTCACTCCCGGCGCGACACCGACCACGCCCTTGCCGTTCTTCGCGGCGGCGATCGTACCCGCCACATGTGTGCCGTGGCTGCCGACGTCACGCCACGCGCCGGCGCGGGCGTCGGCCTTGCCGTAGGCGCAGGAGACCGAGTCGGCCGCGTCGAAGTTGGGCGCGATGTCCTGGTGCCGGTCGTCCACTCCGGTGTCGAGAACACCCACGGTGACGGACGCCGATCCGGTGCTGACTGCCCAGGCCTTGTCGGCGTTGATCCTGGTCATGTCCCACCGGGCGGTCTCGGTGAGCGTCGTGGTCGACTGCGGAGGAGCGCTCGGCAGGGTGGGGGAGTAGGCGTCCGCGGGGACGTCCGAGGTGCGGGTGGCGCCCACCTTCTGCACGCCTGCGACCGAGCGCATCGCGGTGGCGAAACCGGCCGACGCGGAGTGTGCGACCACCACGCCGATCGCGTCGTAGTGCGCGAACACCGAACCGCCGTTGGACGCCACGGCGTTGCGTACGGCCGTGGTGTCGCCGGGTGCGGTGACGACGAGGTAGGAGCGGGTGCCGGCCGCCCATCCGGCGGCGCTCTCGGCGAGCGTGACGGAGTGGGCCGCGGCCGGCCCGGGCGGAAGGCCGGTGTCCACATCGGCCGCGCCGGCGGGCGTGGCGAGCGCGAGAGCCGCTCCGGCGGCGGCGAGGGACAACAGCGACCGTCTGAGACGGTGCCGGGATATGCGGGGGGTTGTCACAGCATCCTCCGAAGGCCCGGGGCAGTGGGTGGCGCCGGCGGACCGTTGGGCTGAAATGGGTCGACGCAAGATTTCAGATGAGTGCATGACAAGGGAAGGGCCTGTGGTGCACGGATCGTCGTGAGCGCACAAGTAAGTGACACGGCTCCGGATTTACACTTCGCAGCCGGATGCGTGGGGGAGTGGCGCGGATCACCACACACGCCGACCGCGTGGGGAACAACCACCACTGGTTGCCCGTTGAACGAGTTGTGGGTGCGGATGGGACAGTGTCCCCGGGCCTCACCATTCGCCCACAGGGACGATCGTTCGGCTGAAGCCCTGTGGAGCCTTCCGCCGAGAGGCGACCGCCATCCGCACCCACATCGAGACCGCCCCGACCGTGATCCCCCCCGTCCGGTCGGGGCTTCCTGCTCCGATCGAATCCGACCGATGGCCTCAGCGACCCCGATGGCCGTACAGCCCGACGGGCAGACCGGTCAGCGATCCCGGCGTGAAGGACCGGCTGAGCATGTCCCTTCCTCGCCCTGCCGGGGTGGGCCATCCTGTTCTGATCGACATCGAGGACCTGATGTACTTCGGCGTCGAGTGGGAGCATGTCTTCCTGCGGCTCCGTCACCACGAAGGTGTGCACAGGCGGTTGGCGGTGCAGGGGCTCGACGAGGACAGGCTCGCGCTCTATACCCTCGTCCAGCGACTGTCATTGACAGCAGGACCGCTCCGGCTGCTCGAGGGGGACTTCCCCGACCGGGCATCCATGCGCGCAATCGCCGAGCATCACCGCGACGCGGCGCTGGTGCTGGTCTCGGTGGTGTAGACGCAGCCAGGGCAGGGTGCTGCGGTTCGCGCCGATCGTTGTGCAAGGTGCGGCCGGATGGGTACCCGCGTACGGCGGCCCGTCGACGACGGGTCCGGCGAGCGGCGTGAGTGTGTGGAGTGGGGAGATCGATGGGATTGCGCGAGGTGCGGGGAATCCGGGCCCTTCGGGGCTGTGCCCGGATTCTGGCGGGCCGCTACCGTCTGGATGCGCTGATCGGTTCCGGTGGCGCGGCTGACGTGTACCGCGGGTTCGACCTGCGGCTGCGTCGACCGGTCGCCGTGAAGGTCTTCCGCGCCGGCACCGGCTTCGACACCGAGGAGGCATTCCGCAGCGAGGCGGTGATCCTTGCCCGCCTGCAGCACCCGGGGCTGGTGACCGCCTTCGACGCGGGACGTCACGACGGCGAAGCCTTCCTGGTCATGCAGCTGATCGACGGTCGTACCCTGAAGGCCCGTATCGCCGAAGGCCCCTTGTCGTGGGAGGCCGCCGCCGGACTCGGCGAGGCACTGGCCGAGGCGCTGGCCCACGCCCACGAGGAGGGGATCGTCCATCGGGATGTCAAACCGTCCAACATCATCCTGGACTCCTCCGGACGGCCTCATCTGACAGACTTCGGCATCTCCCGGCTGCTCGGCGCGACCACCCACACGGCCACCGACACCCTGACCGGCACGGCCGCCTATCTGTCCCCGGAACAGGTGCTGGGCAGGCAAGTCGGCACGCCCGCCGACATCTACGCCCTCGGCCTGGTCCTCCTCGAAAGCATCACCGGCCGACTCGAATACGACGGCGGCCCCCTGGAGGCGGCCATAGCGCGCCTGCACCGCCGACCCACCCTCCCGGACACCCTGCCCGACGGCTTCGCCACACTCCTGCGGGACATGACCAGCCTGGAGGAACAGCTGCGCCCCACGGCGCACGACTGCGCCCAGGCCCTGAAGCGCCTGCCCGCCACGAGCCCGGCGAGCTCCGCCGAACCCGGCGCCCGGCCCGCGTTCAGCATCGTTCCTCGCACACCCGTAACGGCCCGCACCGGCAACACGCACCGGGCTGTGCCGTCCGCCGGGAGGGAGCCCGGCGGCAGCCCGAGCGTCACGGCAGGGCGCGCAGAGGGGATCCTGCGGTCCGTCCCGACACGCGCCCGCGTCCGAACGCGCGGAGCAGCGGCCGCGCTGGCCGCGGTGCTGGCCTCCGGCCTGGTGGTCGCGAGCGGTTTCTCACACCAGGACGCGACGGACGAGGCGGCCCCGTCCGCACCTGATGCGGTCGCCCCTTCCACACAGCGGGGCACCGCCGATCACAGCGACGACACGCCCCCTGCATCGACGACGCAGCCTTCGCGTTCCCCTACAGCCTCCGCCCGGCCGTTGAGCGACCCCGCCCCCATGCGGACCGCGCATTCCCCCTCCGACAGCCCGGAGCGCACCCCCTTCCCCGCCTCTCGGGCCGGCAAGGAGCGCACCGCTGTGAAGGCAGCCTCGAAGAACAAGCCGAAGACCCATGCCCACCCGCCGGCTCACGCGCGAAAAGGCCAGAAGGGCAAGCACGCGGCACCTTCCAAGTGACAAGCGAGCAGAGCGGCCCGGCCGAAGTCCAGCCCGTCCGGCAGCGCGCCGAAGAAGTTCTCCGCAGGGGTCATGCCACCGCCGTCACAATCCCGCGATCCGATTCCACCGCCTGGCGAACTCCACGCGCTCCTGCGAGTCGATGTCCCGTGCGATGGCGAGCCGGCTGCGCATCTCCTCGTCGGGGAAGATCAGCGAGTTCTCCGCGAGGGCGGCGCTCTCCTCGTCCTTGGCGGAGGCCAGGACGTCCTGGGCTGCGGGGACCGGGCACACGTAGTTGACCCAGGCGGCCAGCCCGGCGGCGACTTCGGGATCGTAGTAGTAGTCGACAAGCCGCTCCGCATTGGCCTTGTGGCGGGCGAGGTTGGGAATCATCAGCGACTCCGCCCACAGCTCCGCGCCTTCCTCGGGAACGACGAACTCGATGTCCGGATCGTCGGCCTGGAGCTGGATCACGTCCCCCGAGTACGCCTGGCAGGCCAGGACGTCACCGCTGGACAGGTCCTTGATGTAATCGTTGCCCGTGAAGCGCCTGATCTGCCCCCTCTTCACCTGCTTCTCCACCTGGTCACAGACGGTGTGGAAGTCGTCGGCCGTCCAACGGGTGATGTCTGCGCCGTTGCCCTGCATCAGCAGTGCGAAGGCCTCGTCCAGACCGGACAGCAGCGTGACCCGGCCCTTCAGGTCGCTCGCCCACAGATCCGACACCTGCCGTATCTCCCGGCCGATCCGGCGCCGGTTGTAGGCGATCCCGGTGATGCCGGACTGCCACGGCACTGTGTACGTGCGGCCGGGATCGAACGCGGGCGACCGCAACTGCGGGTCGAGGTACCGGGTGACGTTCGGCTGCCGGTCCCGGTCCATCTCCTGCACCCAGCCGAGCCGCACGAACCGCGCGCACATCCAGTCACTGATCACGATCAGATCGCGGCCGGTTGACTGATGGTTCATCAGCGCCGGACTGATCTTGCCGAAGAACTCGTCGTTGTCGTTGATCTCCTCGACGTACTCGACCTCGATGCCCGTGCGCTTCTCGAAGGCCTCCAAAGTGGGCCGCCGCGAAGGGCGTTCGTCATCGGTGTCGATGTACAGCGGCCAGTTCGCCCAGTTCAGCCGCCGGTCGGTGGAGGACAGATCGGTTGCGGCGCGATCGCCTGGACGTACGTACGCGGCCGGCACACCGCACCCGGCGAGTCCGCCGAGCACCGCGCCGGAGCCCAGCGCTCGCAGCAGCGTCCGGCGGGAGAGCGGAGGGATCGTCTTCAGGGGCATGGAGGCAGCATGCCGAGTCAGCCGTGGCCGGACAATTGACACCGCGTCGAGAGGCGGGGCCGGGTCACCGGACACCTTGTCTGTCACCGGGCTCACCATCCGCCGGGGCTTCCTTCTGCGCAGGGCCCACTGCAGTCGCAAATCGTGCCGTGGCAAAGATCGGATCGTCCTCGCCGTCATGTGGTCCACCTTCGTGGTGCTGTGCCCGGCTGGGTGTGCCCATGGGATGCCGAATCATGGAACCCGTCCGCGACACGGCAGCGCTCTCACCCCCGGGACAGCTACCGGGTGCGCGGGGATCGGCCCCATGAGAGCTTGGCGGCAGTCGCGCCCGTCAGCATGACCAGGGATTCGTCCGGCGCAGCCGGGTACCCGGCGCCGGAACTCGGAGCATCCGATCTACGTGGCCGTGCCGGCCATGGCCGGCTGAAGCAGAGGAACGATAGCGATGAGCCAGCCCAATCCCATCAAGCGGGCGGCGGACAAGGTCACCGAAGCCATCCAGGGCGCGGGCGCGGGACCGGAAGAGGGGATTCCCGGCAAGCCGGCGCCACAGTCCCCGAGCGTGGCGGAGCCGACGGAGCCGCGCGAGCCCCTGCCGCCCCAACCGGACCAGAGCGGGCCCGACACCATGTCGCCCACCGGGCAGGCGACCGGCGCGGCTCAGGCGCGAGTGGCCCAGTCCGGCGCCTACCTCACGGGCGCTCAGGGCACCCGGCTGTACGACACCGACCACTCGCTGAAGGCAGGCCCGCGCGGGCCGGTGCTGTTGCAGGACCACCACCTGCGCGAGAAGGTCATGCACTTCGACCATGAGCGCATCCCGGAGCGGGTCGTGCATGCCCGCGGCGCTGCGGCACACGGCGTCTTCAAGAGCTACGGAACCGCGTCCGGCGTGTCGAAGGCGGCGTTCCTGGCGGCGGGCGCGGAGACACCGGTGTTCGTCCGCTTCTCCACGGTGCTGGGATCCCGGGGCTCCGCCGACACCGTGCGGGACACGCGCGGATTCGCGACGAAGTTCTACACCGAGGAGGGCGTCTTCGACCTCGTCGGCAACAACATGCCGGTCTTCTTCGTCCAGGACGCGATCAAGTTCCCGGACATCATCCACGCCGGCAAGCCGCACCCGGACCGGGAGATCCCACAGGCCCAGAGTGCGCACGACACCTTCTGGGACTTCGTCACCCTGCACACCGAGGCCACCCACCACACCCTGTGGAACATGTCCGACCGGGGCATCCCGCGTTCGTACCGCATGATGGAGGGGTTCGGCGTCCACACCTTCCGTCTGGTGGCGGCCGACGGCTCCACGACACTGGTGAAGTTCCATTGGAAGCCCAAGCTCGGTGTGCACTCCCTGGTGTGGGAGGAGGCGCAGATCGCAGGCGGTGTCGACCCCGACTTCCACCGCCGCGACCTCGCCGACGCCATCGAGGCGGGCGCCTACCCGGAGTGGGAGCTCGGCATCCAGACCTTCCCCGACACCCCCGACCAGACCTTCGAGGGTATCGACCTGCTCGACGCGACGAATCTCGTTCCCGAGGAGCTGGCCCCCGTGCAGCCGATCGGGCTGCTGACCCTGAACCGCAACCCGTCGAACTACTTCGCCGAGACGGAGCAGGTGGCTTTCCACGTCGGTCACCTCGTGCCCGGCATCGACATCACCGACGACCCGCTGCTCGCCGGACGGCTGTTCTCCTACCTGGACACCCAGATCACCCGCCTGGCCGGTCCGAACTTCTCGCAGATCCCCATCAACCGGCCGCACTCGCCGGTCAACGACATGCTGCGGGACGGCTACCACCAGGACGCCGTGCACCGGGGCGTCGCACCGTACCGGCCCAACTCCCTCGACGGCGGCTGCCCGTTCCTCGCCGGGGCGGACACCGGTGCGTACATCGAGACCCCGGTACGGGTGCCGGAGGCGACGAAGGTCCGGGAGGCCCCCGAGTCGTTCTCCGACCACTTCAGCCAGCCCCGCCGGTTCTGGCTCAGCATGAGCGCGGTGGAGCGCGAGCACATCATCGGCGCCTACACCTTCGAGTTGGGCAAATGTTACGAGCAGGCCGTCAAGGAGCGCGCGTTGCAGGTGCTGGCCAACATCGACGCCGAGTTGTGCGCGGGTGTGGCCGAGGGGCTCGGCCTGCCGGTGCCCGAGCCGACGGTGCCGCCGGCCGATGTCGAACCGAGCCCCGCGTTGTCCCAGGTCGGACAGTCCTGGCCCACCGACGGCCGCCTCATCGGCATCGTCACCGGCCCTGAGGGGGACCTGGACGGCGTGCGTGCGGTGCGTGAGGCGGTCCTCGGCGCGGGTATGGTGCCGCTGGTCATCGCGCCCAACGGCGGCAAGTTGGGCACGGGGGACGACGCCGTGACCGTGCAGCGGACGTTCGCGACCGCGCGGTCCATCGAGTTCGACGCACTGCTGCTGGCCGGCACACCCACGGCGGGCGGCGACTCCTACGGTTCCCGCGACGCCAAGGCCCTGCCCAGCGGCCCGCGCGGGGCAGTCGATCCGAGGGTGAGTCTGCTGCTGTCGGAGGCGTTCCGCCATGGCAAGGCGATCGGCGCCTGGGCGGGCGGCGACGCGGCTCTGGAGGCACTCGGCATCCCGGCTGACACCCCGGGCGTGATCGTCGGCCGGGAAGGCACCCCCGTACTGGAACAGATTCAGGGGCTCATGGCCGAACACCGCGTATGGGATCGGTTCACGACGACCCCCTGAACGACACGGCGGACACACCTACGGACACCACCGCCGTCACCCTGACGAGCCGACGTCAGGGTGACGGCGGCTCGTCGCACCAGGCGTATGGGGGCGCGCTCGGACCGCCCGGACCCGGTTGTGCTGCCGGTCACTTCACGGCACGAGAGGTCCGACCCCCGGCGGCGGGGACGCCTGACGCGCCCCCGGCCGCCGGGGGGCGCGTCAGGCGTCCCCTGCGCGGGAGCGCCGATCGGCACGGCGTCGAAGACAGAGCGGCAGCGCGTACCAGCACAGCCCGAACCACAGCATCACCCCGGCGACCAGCATTTCGGCGAGCACACCGGGAACGACGAAACGGAGTATCAGCAGGAGCGTGCAGCCGATGGTCAGGGCGAGGAGGACCATGCCGCACATCATCAAGCGGCTCGCGATCTCCACCACGTCGTCCTTCATACGCTGACCGGACAGGAAGCGGTGGATGGAGACCGGCGCTATGAGCGATCCGGTGGCCGCCGCACCGAGCACCACGGTGGCGACGTAGATGCCGCGGTCCAAGGCCTCCAACTCCCTGAAAAGCGGCGTGAAGGCGACACTGAGCAGAAAACCGAAGAGAATCTGCACACCGGTCTGAGTGACTCGTGTCTCCTGCAGAATCTCGTTCCAGCGTCTGTTGACCCGTTCATGCGGTGTCTCGGGCGCTTCCTTCTCCGGTTTCGCCTGCGGGCTGTCGTGCCGCCGGCAGCCGGCGCTGTTCTGACCTTCGGGCTCAACGGAGTGCTCGGTCACGGCCATGTCATCCTCCCCATTTCAGAGACACCGTTTGCCCCGCCCGGCAGGGTTCCATGCAGGTGGAGTGGGGGAGAGGCGTACGTCGGCCGTCGGCATGCAAGGTGATCTCCGCGGTACCCGGCGGTCGCCCGGCCTCACGACAGGAGGAAGTCGACCATCTGTCTCGATCCGCGAGGGGTCGCCACGGTGGTGCCTGGGGGAAAGGTACGGCAGGACCTCGTGCTCGTGGCCCTCCGCATCGCCGTAGGTGAAGACCCGCTCGGTCCCGAAGCCGCGCTCGTAGGTGGCCATGACGGAGATGCCCCGGCGGTTCAGGACCAGCCAGTCGACCTCGACACACCGTGCCGGCTTCGTGGCGAGCCGGACCTCCTGGATCGCCACCAGCGGTATGTGCTGGTGCGCGGGCCTGCTACTCGGGTCTGGAACTGCTCATTGCTTCGCCAGCCACGACAGCAGACGGCCACGAGACCAGCAGCGACCGACGGCCTCGGCACGCCGAGCCGTCCGGTCGAAGACGGCAACGCCGATGATGCTGTGGCCGGAAGCGCGGCGATCACCAAGGGTCGGGACCGTCGGCGCGACTCCGACTCCCTCCGCTGACACCCACGCCACCGGCCGCTCGGCCGAGGCTTCCACGAGACGCTCGAGGAAGCGGCGACGGCCCTCTAGAGGGAAGCGGGACAGGGCCCAGGTCGTGGTGATGACAGGCAGCGCGTCCGCGGGCACGCAGGCGACGGCGTCGGGCAGCACCTCGACGGGGGCACCACGCAGCGGCAGGGGAGGGGCCGTCGCCGCCAACGCCAACTCCGCGTCGAGTGTCGCGGCATGCTCCGGCTGATCCGGCCACACACAGGCACGCAGCCACCGGCTGTCCGCCACGTCGGTCACGTCCACCGGATCGGCGTCGACGCAGACCCGGGCCACGACCTCGGGCATCACCCGCGCCGGGACAGGCCGGTCTCCCACGAGCGACGACGTCATCTGCACGGGAGACGACGGGTCGCCCAGCGACCGGCCGTCGCCGTACGCGATGCCGACGCGATCGACCTGGAGATTGAGCCCGGCAGCGCGGCCGACGTCGATCAATCCGACCGCACGCGCCCCTGTCCGGCGCGCCGCCTCGGCAATGGCCGGATACAGCACGGCGTGGCGTCCGGCCTCGTCCGGCCGCATCTTGCGCCGCACGGCGATGGCCACGACATCGTCGGTCATGTGCAGCAGCGTGTCGATCGCCGCGTCGGCGGCGGCGTCACGATCCGCAGCGGCATAAGCTGCGGCAAGCGCAGGTGCACGTCCGCCCAGAGCGAGGTCGTGCAGCGCGGCGAGGATCATCGCGGGATGCCGCTTACGCGCCGGCACCGCCTCGATGGCGCGCAGCACCTCCTCGCACTCGCTCAAGGCGACGGCCACGCGCTCGTACAGCGGCGATGTTCCGGCTGCGTCGACCTGACCGAAGCGCCGGTACACCTGAGCGAGCCTGCGAACCCCATCCCCGGGTGCAACACTTCCTGCAGTCGGCTTCGGCACCCTTACGATCCTACTGAGAACGCACGTGCTGTGCTCTCATGATGATCCCGCCGGAGGGACGGTGGTGGGGGCTTCAACGGCTTCGAGGGAGGTCCGTGGATCTCAGTGCGGTGATCATCGCTGTGGCAGGCGTGGCGGGCACTCTGGGCGGCTCGCTCCTCACCCAACGAGCTGCCGAGCGGGCGCGACACAGGGAGCTTGAGCTGGTCCGGGACCAAGAGGAGGTCCGTGAGTACCTGCTCCTCCGGCGCACCTGCTACGCGGAACTCAACCGGGATGCACGACAGTTCACCACCGCGCTCAACCGTCATCTGCATCTCCTGCGGGAAGACGGTGTCGAGGAAGCCGACAAGGATGCCCTCGAAGAAGCGAAGAGAGCCCACCGCGACCGCTACTCGGCAGCCCAGATGATTGCCCCGGACGATGTGCTCGCCTGTGCCGGCACGGTCAATCAAGCTCTCAACAGGGTTTACGGTCAGGTGAAACGCCTGGAACGAGGAGAACCCGAGCCGGGGGAGACGATGGCTGACGCGTTCCATGCCCAGACTGAGATCTGGGACATGCTGCGCGACATGAGGACCATGATGCGTCGCGACCTGGGCGTGTCAGCGCCGGAGTGACATCGCTACCCACGCGTCCGGAAAGAGGTGGCCACTGGCAAACCCTCGACTCAGCCCTGCCCGCGGCGTCGCCCTCCCCCCCCGCGAAAGCCATTTGCACATACGGCGCATAGACGTCTGAGGCCCGATCGGTAAGGCTGCTCAAGCCCTGCGACCCACCTCGCGGAGGGTGGTGCTTCTAGCTGTTCCACCAGCTGCCGTAGGGCGCAGCGGCCACGAGCTGGTACAGACCGAAGGCGACGGCTCCGAAGACAACCAGGAACAGCCCGGAGCGCAGGAACAGCGGACCGATGAGGGTTATCGCAGCGCCCTGTGTCGAGACAGTGTTCCAGTCCCGCAGGCGTCGGACGTCCTCCGCACTGGCCCACCAGAACCCGGCACCGATCACAAGCAGCATTGCACCGAACAGGCCGCTCAGACCACCGATGACGGACAGGAACTCTCGCCGGTCGCTGCGGTGAGTGATACTCAAAGCCGTCACCGCGAGCGGCACCACACCCAGCAAGCCGTAGGTCACGCCGCGTCGCGCAACGCCCGCCGACCGCAGCCGGGGCAACATCACGCCGTCCTGATCCAAGGCCATGCCGAACACCCTGGCCCGCTCGCACCACAGCACGGGGGCCACGCCAAGTGGGCGCGGGTGGGCAGAATCGTTCGCGTGAATGCACACCGGCCCCCGGAGACAACCCCCGACGGGCACTACGTCGTCATCCGCGGAAGGAAGTGGCGGGCGACCGATCCCTCCATCCCCGAGGAGATCGCAGCGCGTCTCCGCCATCACCTCATGTCGGCTCGCAGGGCGGTGCGCTCGGCGACGACTGCGGGCGATACGAACGCCGAGAGGGCAGCGCGTGCGCGCGTGCACCAGGCAAAGGCCGCGCTGGGCGAACGCGGAACCCCCTGGTGGGACCAACCTGATGACGAGCGTCGACGACGCTGGGAACAGGGGCTTGCGCTTCTTGATTCCGAGGCGCAGAGCTGAGGCGGTGTCAGGGACCGACGTGCACATACGGCGCCCACAGTACGGGGCGTCCGGCCTGGCGATGCGCAGCGCAACGAGTGCCTCGTGCGCGGCGATACCGTCCGGGGTCTTCGACCGCCGCTCTCAGCCGCAGCGTGCCGGTCCAGGCCGGTTCCGAGGGGAAGTCCCCTCCGATGGCGGGCAGTGCGGGGACGCTTATGCCCAGCCGGGTGACACAGCCGTCCCACACGGCGCAGGAAGGTGCCCGCCTGCTCCGGGCGGGCGCGGGAACAGAACTCCGTGGCCGCGAACACGTGGATCACCAGCGAGGTGCGGGCCATCAGCGAGGGGCACGCCCTGGCCGGGATGGGGGTCGGGACGGGGGTCGTCCTGGTCGGCCGGCGGCTGGATGGCGGACGCCGCTACCTCGTCGTGGATCAGCCGGTTGACCCGTTCCTCCAGTACCGGCGGCGGCCCGGTCAACGCGGGCTCGGCCGCGCGCCGAGCACGCCAGTGCGAGCAGTAGTCCTACAGGTTCCGGGCCGCACCCAGGACGGCGGCGGCGTCGGAGTCCCGCCTCGTCTCCTCCAGCCGGGTCACGATCGCCTCCACGCGCTCCCACCGAGCGACGGGAAGCGCGCGTCACGCAGCAGGGCCAGGGCGGCCGACGCTTCCCGCAGAGCCACGTCGAGTCGGGTCATGCGGGCATCCCTCCCCACCCACGATGGGTGAATGCCGAGGCCCCGCGTGAGCGGTCGCCGTGTGACGTGACGCCACGCTCCGCCTGAGACCCGGGAGCCGACGAGGGGCACGCGACGGGGTGGTCCCGCAACCCGCTTGCGAGGAAGGCGATTTCGCGAGCGAGTCGTTGAGGCAGGCAACACATGCCGTCGGGCACATCGCGCGGGGGGCGTCAGGCCGGGGTAACTAATCGGTCTGGTTCATGCTGCGAGACGCGGTCCGCAGCAATTTTCGGATTCTACGAACTGCCGGTCCGAAATCGCTTGCTGCGGAACTGGCCCTGTCTACCCAGATTGTTCGAAGCCACCGCCCCTCCGGACGCATGGTCACACATTCTCGACACAACGTCCGTATGAGCGTCAGGCATGTGAGGAATGAACGCGCCGGGAAGGGTGGCCGATTCGTGCGCTGCTGACCTGCTGAGACGGCGTGGGTTGGCGTGAAGCTCTTGATCTGCGCACATCAATGAGTCAGGTTCTAGGCGGGCCGAACGCAGTTCCGGTCCGAACCCCCCACACCCCCCACGAAAGTGACGAGGAGAACCCTCAGATGTCAGCTCGCGCATTCACACGCAGAATGCAGGTCCTCACCGCCACGGCTGTCGTCGCGACCCTGACGACCTTCGGGACGGCACACGCGCAGATAGCTCCGGAACCCGCCCCCGCAGAAGGCACCGTGTACGGCCTCGGCGCCAAGGGAGCCGTACCGGGAACCTTCATCGTCACGCTGGACGACAAGGTGAACAAGAGCGCGCTCGCCAAGGAGTACGGCGGCAAGCTCCAGCGCAACTACAGCGCCGCCCTCGACGGCTTCTCCGCAGGCGGCCTCTCGTCCGCCGAGGCCAAGCGCCTCGCCGCCGACCCGTCGGTCGCCAAGGTGGTGCAGGTCAAGAAGTTCAGCATCAACGCCACGCAGGACAACCCGCCGTCCTGGGGCCTCGACCGCCTCGACCAGGCCGACACCGCCGGTGACAGCAAGTACACCTACCCGGACGGCGCGGGCGAGGGCGTGACCGCGTACGTCATCGACACCGGCGTACGGACCACGCACAAGGACTTCGGGGGACGGGCCGCTTCCGGCTTCGACGCCGTCGACAACGACAACGACGCCACGGACGGCAACGGCCACGGCACCCATGTCGCCGGCACCATCGCGGGCACGTCCCACGGTGTCGCCAAGAAGGCGAAGATCGTCGCCGTCCGGGTGCTCGACGACAACGGCTCCGGAACCACCGAGCAGGTCGTCGCCGGCATCGACTGGGTCACCAAGAACCATCAGGGCCCGTCCGTCGCGAACATGAGCCTGGGCGGCGGTGCCGACGAGGCCCTCGACGAAGCCGTACGCAAGGCCGTCGCGTCCGGTGTCACCTTCGCCGTGGCCGCCGGCAATGAATCCGCGGACGCCGGCCAGGGCTCCCCGGCCCGCGTCAAGGAAGCGATCACCGTCGCCTCCTCGACCAAGGACGACAAGCAGTCGGACTTCTCCAACTTCGGCGCGGTCGTGGACGTGTACGCCCCCGGCTCCGACATCACCTCCTCGTGGAACGACAGCGACGAGGGCACCAAGACCATCTCGGGCACGTCCATGGCCACGCCGCACGTCGTCGGCGCCGCGGCCGTCTACCTGGCGGGTCACAAGGACGCCACGCCTGAACAGGTCGCCAAGGCCCTCACCGACGGCGCCACAGCCGACAAGATCTCCAACCCCTCGCAGGGCACGGCGAACAAGCTGCTGAAGATCGTCGAGTAGGGGTCCTCGACCGGCGCTCGCTGTGCTGTCCTGACGAGGCACGGCGAGCGCCGACGCCGTTGCGCGCGGCAGGCGGGCAACGGCCGCAGGGTCTGAACCGCCCGCCCCGGTGAGGAAGCCGGCGATGCACGTGCCGATGCCGCCACCCGCGAGTCAGTCCCGGAGCACGTCAATTCTCTGCGTCGCCGGCGTTGCCGGCGTGGGCGGCTAGGTTGGTTTCGAGGCGTTCCAGGACGGCGAGGGTCTCACCGAGTTCGGCACCCGTGAGATCGCCGGCCACATAGTCCTCCAGGCGGGCCCAGAGGTCTTCGACCTGTCGGCGCAGAGCCTGGCTGGCGGCAGTGGGCTCGACCAGGACGGAACGCTTGTCACTGGTGGAACGCACACGACGCACGAAGCCGGCCTTCTCCAGGCGCTGGATGGTGCGGGTCATGGTCGCGGCATCAGCGCCCACGTGCCGGGCCAGGTCGGTCTGGCGCATCCTGCCGCGGTCCCACAACTGCATCATGACCAGCTCCTGGGCCGGATGCAGACCGACCTCGCGCAGCAGCTGGCCGGCGAGCATACGGTGCAGACGGGCCACCCGGAAGATCGCGTGGCTGATCGGTCCGCGGCGTGCGGCCTCGGGGAGTTCCCCGGTCTCGGGGACCTCGGGCATTGCCTCGGATTCCACGGTGCTTCCTTCTGCTTCTCACGTGCGGCCGTCCTCGCGGCGCCTGCACGCGGGAGCCGACGCCGCCGACTCCCGCACACAGGCTTCCAGGTCTGCCTCCTGAGAGCAGGGTATGCGCCATCAGGTTCCGCAAGCCCAGGGGGCTGGGCCAGTCGCCGAACCGTCAGGCGCGGGCTTCCTCGAGCGTCGGGTAGTCGGTGAAGCCCTTCTCGTCGCCGCCGTAGAAGGTGGCGGGGTCGGGCGTGTTGAACGGTCCACCGTCGGCCAGGCGGGCGGGCAGGTCGGGGTTGGCCAGGAAGAGGGCGCCGTAGGCCAGCAGGTCAGTGGTGCCGTCCTCGACAAGTTCCAGTTCGGCCGGTCCGGTGGGCTCCCGGCCCGTGAACGGGTTGAGGATGAAAGTCGAGGGCCATGCCTTGCGCAGCCGGAGTGTCAGGTCGCGCACTCCGGGGGCCTCCAGCTGGTGCAGGTAGGCCAGGTTCAGCGGGGCGAGGGCTTCGACCAGGGCGGTGTAGGTGGCCTCCATCTCGGCGGTGTCGGACTCGTCGATGTCGTTGTAGGGGTTGCCCGGGGAGAGGCGGAAGCCGACCTTGTCCGCGCCGACGGCTTCGGCGACGGCGTTGGCGATCTCCACGGCGAAGCGGATGCGCTTGTCCGGGCTTCCGCCCCATGCGTCGGTGCGCCGGTTGCTGTTCGGGGCGAGGAACTGGTGGATGAGGTACCCGTTGGCGCCGTGCAGCTCGACGCCGTCGAAGCCCGCCTCGACGGCGTTGCGGGCGGCGGTGACGTAGTCGGCGATGGTGGCGCGGATCTCGGCGTCGGTCAGTTCGTGCGGGGTGACGAAGTCCTTGGGACCTTCGTGCGTGTACACCTGGCCGGCGGCCGCGACGGCGGAGGGGCCGACGGGCTGCAAGCCCATCAGCGCGGGGTGTCCGACCCGTCCGGTGTGCATGATCTGCAGATAGACGACACCACCCTGGGCATGGACGCTGTCGGTCACCCGGCGCCAGGCAGCGATCTGTTCGGCGGTGTGGATGCCGGGGGTGTCGGGGTAGCCCTGGCCGACCCTGGAGGGCTGGACCCCCTCGGTGACGATCAGCCCGGCGGAGGCACGCTGCGCGTAGTAGTCCGCCATCAACGGCGTGGGGCTCTGCCCCGGCCCGTAGGCGCGGCTGCGAGTCATCGGGGCCATGACCAGACGGTTGGACAGGCGCGTGCCACCCAGCTCGTAGGTCTCGAATGCCTTGGACATCATCATCTCTTTTCACGGCGAAGGGAAGCGGTTCAGACGACCGCGCGGGTGCACCCCCCGAGGTCATTACTTGTTCGAACAGGCAAGTAATGCTCGACCTTCCCTGAGTCCTGTGTGAGCTGCATCACTGGGTTGGCATCGGAAGGCCCTGCTGTCGGCGAATGGGATAGCTGCTCTAGGCGACTACAGCCCCGTGGCGCTGATCGCACGGTTACTTGCCCGAACAGAGTGTGCAGATCGGAAGTGGATGAGAAGCGGCCCCGCACCCGACTCACCATCGATGGGAGCTGTGCGGGGAGGGGCGGCGACTCAGCTGCGCAGCCCCTTCAGCGGCACATCCAGGTGGGTTCCCGGCGAGCCACTGGACCACGGCTCGATCAGTCGCGGCGGCCACGCGGCAGACGCACTGGCGGGTTTCCGCCAAGCGCTCCCCGTGGAGGCGCCCGCCGGAGCACCGATCTCAACGGACCGCGGCGCTCATCCCAGGAACAGGGTGCTTCTTCCCGCGGGTACGGCCTCACGGTTCTTCGACATGTACAAGCAAGCAGACGCCGCGGCGATCCGGCGCGCCCGTGGGCGGGCCGCTATGAGGAGCCTTTTATTGATGCTCATGGGGCAGAACGGAGAGCGGGGTCCTCCCGGTGGCAAGCCACACTGGGGGCCCGTGGGACGGGCGGCACTCGTTCGGGTTCTGGAGGACGCTTGACGCGACACCGGCAACCCGAGCGGTCGCAGGAGACGTACTCCTGCCTGGGTGAGCGGCATGCCCGGTGTCCTCGGTTGCCGCCGGCGGCCTCCAGACGGGCGGCCTACACCAACGTTTCCTGGCCCGGTCCAGCCACATGCGCTCCTCGTCAGTTCACGGTCCGGCCGCAGACGGGGGCATGCAGCTCTCCAACTCCTCGGCACGGGAACGGCTTTCGCTCGGGGCGGTCATGCTCGACACCCTGACATCTTCGGGGCGAACCGGTGACCTCACGTGCGTTCACTTAAAGGGGCGTCACCACGACACCTCGCGGACGTCGGCCCGGCTCTGCGGCTGGATCGTGGCGGTGATCTCCGACCGGTGGCGGCTCCCCGAGAACGTCACTGTGAGCGTCTGCGCCTCGGTCCGGCTCGTGCTCACCGTGAACCCCTGGTTCGGTACCGCCGAGATCAGGCACACCGCGTCGTCGCCGAACCGCACGGTGGCCTTGCCTCCCTCGGACGGCACCGTGTAGACGCCGGCGCCGCCTTCCTGGCATCCCGCCCCGTCCGAGCCGGCCGGCACGGACGGCGCGCTGGTGCGGGCCGTGGGCGTCGGCGTGGGCTTGGGTGTCGGGCTGGGATCGGCCGCAGGCTCGCTGCTGCGGGGCGGCGGACTGGGCCTGCGGCTGCTCGCCGACGGACTGGGGGAGGGCTTCGTGGTGGCGGGGCCGGGCCGCGGGGACTTCAGGGGCACACTCGGCGCGGACTGCGCGACCGGGGCGGTCGGCCGGGTCGACCCCACCACGAAGTGAATCGTGAGGATGACAGCGGTGACGCTGGCTGCCGTGCAGCCCAGCCATATGATCAGGTAGCGCAGGAGACGGGACACGGCACCATAGTGACGGACCGGCTAACGTGCTCGCTCATGGCCTCTGTACTTGTCGTCGAGGACGACCCCGTCATCCGGGCCGCGCTGATCGAGGTCCTGACCGGGCACGGCTACGCGGTCAGGACCACCCACCAGGGCTTCGAGGCGCTGCGCGAGATCACCCAGAGCCCGCCGGACATCGTGGTGCTGGACCTGGGGCTGCCCGATCTCGACGGCCTCGACGTGCTGCGCATGATCCGGGGCATTTCCCGCGTGCCGGTCCTGGTCGCCACTGCCCGTGACGACGAGAGCGAGATCATCCGGCTGCTCAACGCGGGGGCCGACGACTACCTGGTCAAGCCGTTCTCCGGCGGCCAGCTCGCCGCCCGGCTCGCCGCCGTGCTGCGCCGGTCCGTGCCCGCCGACGTACAGGCGGCCCGGCGGCCCGTCCTGCAGGTGGCGGACCTGCGTATCGACCCCGCCGCACGCACCGCGCACCTGGCCGGCCGGGAACTTCCACTGACCCGCCGCGAGTTCGATCTGCTCGCCTACCTCGCCGCCCACGCCGACCAGGTCGTCACCCGCCAGCGCATACTCGCCGAGGTGTGGCAGCAGCCGTACGTCGAGGATCAGACGGTCGACGTCCACCTCTCCGCACTCCGCCGCAAAATGGGCGAGAAGGCGCGAAAGCCCCGCTATCTGCGCACGGTTCGCGGCCTGGGCATCAAGTTGGTCAGTTCGCCATGAGACGCGCACTCGCCGGGATCGCCCTGGCCGTCACCTCGATGGTGGCCCTGTCCTTCCTCATCCCCCTCGCCCTCCTCGTACGCGAACAGGTACGGGACCGGGCCACCACGGCTGCCGAGCAGCGGGCGTCAGCCCTGTCCCCGGTGCTCGCCCTCACCACTCGGCGCGCCGACGTGCAGCAGGCCGTCGCCGAGCTCGGCTCCTCCGACCAGCTGGCCGTGCGTCTGCCCGACGGCAGCTTCGTCGGCACGCCGCACGCGCCCCGGGACGCGCTCAACCGGGCCGTGCGCGGACGCGAGACGCTGGCCGTGGACACCACCGGCGGCTGGGTCTACCTCCAGCCCGTGGTCCTTCAGGGCGACCGGGTCGCGGTCGTGGAGGCCTTCGTGCCCGCCGCAGACCTCACCCGGGGCGTGGCCGCCTCCTGGGGCGTCATGGTGCTGCTCGCGCTGGGTCTGGTCGGCGGTTCGGTACTCGTCGCCGACCGGCTCGGCGCCCGCGTCGTCCGGTCGTCGCGCAGTCTCAAGAGTGCCTCACTGGCTCTGGGCTCCGGCGATCTGGACGCGCGTGTCGAACCCGACGGCCCGCCCGAACTGCGGGAGGCCGGTGCGGCGTTCAACACCATGGCCGACCGCGTCCTCGACCTGCTCGCCGTCGAACGCGAGCTGGTGGCAGACCTGTCGCACCGGCTGCGCACCCCGCTGACCGCCCTCTACCTGGAGGCCGACCGGATGGGGTCGACGCCCAGCGCCCGGCGGGTCGCGGAGGCCGCCGGCCAGCTGGAGAGCGAACTGGACTCGATCATCGCAGCGGCCCGCACACCGCTGGCGTCGGCACGGCCGGCCCGTACGGCGGCCGGCGCGGCGAAGGCGTGCGACGTCGCCGAGGTGGTCGCCATGCGTCTGGACTTCTGGTCGGTCCTCGCCACCAAGCAAGGACGGCCCTACGAGCGCTCCCTCACGCCGCGGTTGGTGCCCGTCGCCTTCCCCGAGGACGACCTGGCGGCCGTCGTCGACGCCCTGATCGGCAATGTCTTCAGGCACACCCCGGAGGGCACCGCCTTCGCCGTGCGCGTGGAGCGGGCGGACCGTCACGTGTTCCTCACGGTCGACGACGCGGGACCGGGAGTGGCGGACCCCGACGCAGCGCTCACGCGGGGTGTGAGCGTCGGTGGTTCGACGGGGCTGGGCCTGGACATCGTGGCTCGGGCGTCCCGCGCGGCGGACGGCGAACTGACGATCACCCGGGCGCCATTGGGCGGCGCCCGGGTGCGGGTGTCATTCGTACTGGCCGACTCGGGCGGGACCGGCACCGAGGTCTGATGACCGGCGTCAGCGACCGGCGCCGAAGTCCTGCGTCCACCAGGGGCCGCCGTCACCGAAGTGGACGCCCACGCCCAGCTCCTTGAACGAGCAGTTGAGTATGTTCGCGCGGTGCCCGGGGCTGTTCATCCAGGACTTCATCACCGAGGCCGCGTCCGCCTGACCCTGGGCTATGTTCTCGCCCAGGGTCGACCACTGGTATCCCGCCGCCTCGACCCGGGTCGTCATCGTCGAGCCGTCGGGGCCGGTGTGGGACATCACGCCGCTGCTCGCCATGACGTCGCTGTAGTCGTCGGCGGCCCGGGTGAGCCGGTCGTTGGCCGTGAGCGGCGAGCATCCCGCCGCGGCCCGCTCCTTGTTGACCAGCGCGAGCACCTGCGCCTCGGGCCCGCCACCGCTCCCGGAGCCCGACCCGGAGCCCGATCCGGTGCCGCCCGGCAGCCTGCTGCCGGAACCGCTCGCCGCTCCGCCGCCGCTGCTCTTCGCCGCTGTCCCCGCCGGTGCCTTCGACGCGGGGACGGTCGACCTCCGTGCACGGGGGGTGGGACTCGCCGACTTCTTCCGCTTCTCCTTCGGCTTCGCGCTCGGCGAGCCGCTCGCCGTGGTGCTCGGGCTCGCCGAAGCAGAGGCGAGCGGCGCAGCCTTACCGGAAGCGTCCCCGGCGCCCGGCGTCCTGTCCGTGCTGTTCGCGACGACCCGGTCCGACGAGCCACCGTCCTCGCCGCTCACTACGGCCACGGTGATCCCGACTCCCGCGATCGCGGCGACGGCTCCCATGGCCAGCGCGGGACCGCGCGTCTTCGGCCCACCGCGGGGGCGGGCGTGGAAGCGGGACGGACGAGCGGCTCGGCGGGAACCCATGCAGGACACCTCGGTTGGTCGGTCGATTGACTCGGCCCCGAATCCGGTGGCCGCGATCGCGGCCACCGGACCTGTGGGGGGTGTTCGAGAGCCTAGGACCCGGCCGGGGCGCAGACATCCGTTCGAAGGTCATCTTCAAGAAGCCTTAAGACAGCCGCCAAAGTCCGCTGAGGAACGCTTGGAAGCGTCCCGACCTGTCAGGCGGCGACGTAGGGCGCGCGTCGCGAAGCGCCCGTCGCCGAACGCACTCTGTGCCCCAGGCCGACCCCGGGCCAACATCACGTCACGTGAGACACCGTGTCAGCTGATTGGTGCGGCCGACCTCGCGGCCTGCTCGATCTTCGCGCAGTAGGCTGCACGCGCTTCCGCGTCGATCTGCTGCTCGTTCTCGGCACGCACCCCGGTCCGGCCGTCGAGGCCCTCGCGCAGGATGTCGGCGTGCCCGGCATGCCGGATGGACTCGCCGAGGCATGGACCATGACGGCGAACAAGTTCGTGTTGGGATACGGCTCCGGCCACCACGGCACGTGGCCGGGGGCGTCGAGGGGAAGCTCGTTGATCGTCGCGTCCGAGTGTTCCCACGTACGCCGGTAGAACCCGATGATCCGTTCGCGGGTTTCGTCCTCGGTCACCCACAGATCACTGCCGTTGTGGTCCTGCCACCGGGGCAGCGGTTCCGGACAAGGGCGGTCGAAGACCTCACCGAAGTACCTGGCCTCGACGGTGGCCACGTGTTTGACCAGGCCGAGAAGGTTGGTCCCCGTCGCGGTCAACGGCCGGCGGGCGTCGTACTCGGACAAGCCGTCGAGTTTCCAGAGCAGCGCCTCGCGGTCCCGCCGCAGTCTCCCGTGCAGGCTGTCTTTCGCGAATGAATCGATCATGCGGCATGAGCCTGCCATGCGCTGCTTGTGCTCTCAAGATTCCGTACATGGCCCCGTGCGGGCACCAGGGTGCTGTGGCGTCCACAGAACACGGTCATGAACGTCGCGTCTATCCGGGTGCTCTTCCGCGAGGTCGGCGGTAGCAAAGGTGCTGACAGCACGCTCGAGGTGATCGCGACGACCCCAGGCATACGGCAGTTCGCCGATCTGGGAAATGGCCTTCCAACTGCCACCAGGACCCCGGGGCGGTCCAGCAGGCTCCACCCCGGTTTGACGGCGCGTCAGGTAATTTGTGCGGCACGAATTCCAAGATGTTTCCCCTGAATACAGCGCTTGGATGATCCGCTGCCGGGACAGCCATGAGTCATGGCTGCACCTAGCGATGAAGACCGTAGTTCCGGCGGAAGCGGGGAATCCGCGAGGTCATCGTCCGATGACCAGAGCACGGCAGGACAGCGCGGCGACGATGATGTGAGGTTGTCTACGCCCAACGACGACCCTTCGGCCCCATCAACAGGTGCCAGTCCGGGCGAGGGGGTACGAGCATCAGGCGAGGACGAAGACACGAGAGATCCCGACGGGGGACAGCCTCAGGGCGATGACGAGGCGGAGGACACTTCCGCCTCCCCGGTAATGGACATGGCTCGGCTTGGAACGATCGCGGCGACGGTCGTAACCGTCTTGGCAGCCCTGGGTGGGCTTGTTCTCGGCATCAGGGCTGAGCAACGAGCCATCACAGAGGAGAAACGTGCTGTCGAAGCCGAGCAGCGAGCCAAATCGGAGGAGAGGCGCGCCATCCGAGCCGAGTCGCGCGCGAAGGATGAGCAGCAACAGGCCAGCAAACGCGACAAGTCGACGTATGTGCGGCGCGTGGACTTCTACCGGGGCATGAACTCACTGACCATTGTCAATGGCAGTACTCGGATCATGGACATGCGCCTCGTCCTCAAGAGTCCTGACGTGTGGTGGGATCTCCAGGCACTCCCACCATGCCAGCAGTTCGACATTCCCACCGGACTTCTGATAAGCGCCATGTCGGCCAAGGAACCCTGGGTGAGGAAACATCTGACTCAGCAAGATTTGAGCAGACTCCGACTGGAAGTATTGGACCCCAACGGCAAAGTATGGCGCCGAGACAGCGGAGGGCTCATCAAAGAGGCGGAAGACTGGACACAGAAGCCCACAGGGGTGCGCTTGGTCAGTGACGAACCCTGGAACATGAAGCCTGATAAGTCTCCATACTGCGGATGACGATCTCACGCATAGCTGCTCGGGCCCGATGACCGATGACGTCGTCGATGGCGTTCGCGCGTCCCTCACGATCGCCGTGAACGTCAGCAGTGCCGATGCTGATGGCCGCGCGGCCGGTGACTGGAGCCGGCGGGAGCAGATGAACGCGGCGCGGCGTATCTGCGAGCAAATTCGCCGCCAGGGCAAGAGCGGCCTGGACGCCCGGACGCTCATGGTCCGCGTCGAGCCCGATGCGCTGCGTTGCTGCGCGGAATCCCACACCCGGCCCTCAGAACTACCCCACATCGAAGGCGAGATGACCCTCATGCCGCCCTGCTCTTCCGCGATTCGCAAGACCCTCGAGACGTACCTCGGCCGCCATCCTGGTGAACGGGATGCCCTGGCCGGGCTGCTCGCCGGCCTGGACCGCCCTTTCGATGTGACCTGCCGCACGACGCTGCCCGGGCACGTCACCTGCAGCGCTGTCGTCATCGACCGCCAGGGCCGGGTTCTGCACATCCGACACAGGGCCACCGGCGGCCTCTTACTCACCCCCGGCGGCCATATCGAACCCGGGGACCGCACGTTGCTCACCGCGGCCCTGCGCGAGGTCTGGGAGGAAGCCGGCCTCGCGCCGGGCGCCCTGTGCCTGACCCGGCAGATGCTCGGCACTCCGATCGACATCGACATCCACGACATCGACGCCAGCCCAGCCAAAGGCGAACCGGCGCACCAGCACTACGACTTCCGCTACGCCTTCTACCTCATTGGTGAGGAACCACCGACGATCACATTGCAGGACGAGGAAGTGTCCGGCGCCCGCTGGCTGGCCCTGCCGGAAGTCACCTCGCCGACGCTCCGCGCGAAACTTCTTCACGCGCAGCTGGACGGGCAGCCGGAGCCGGTGAACGCGTCCGTACTGGTTCACGACGACGCCGGCCGCTACCTGCTCCATCTGCGTGATCACAAGCCCGGCGTCATTTGGGGGTCTGGGGCGTTCGACCTTCTCGGTGGCGGCCGCGCACATGACGATCAGAGCCTCGAGGCCACCTTGCTGCGTGAACTGTCCGAGGAGGTCCCCGACCTCTCTCTGGAGTACCTGGAGCCCTACGTCGTGGAGGAGACCACGAGCGTCGACGGTCTCAGCGTCCCGGTTCAGGTGTTCACCGGTCGCTGGCGCGGCAACCCCGACCGGCTCCGGCTGCACGAAGGGGTGCTGCTGCGCTGGTTCACACCCGACGAGCTGGACCGCTTACGTCTGTGTCCCACTACACGGGACCTCATTCGCCGACACGCGGCCGAGAGGGCCTCCGACGGCCCGCCGACCGCGACCCCTCCGTTGTGGGGCGGGGACAGCCGGACCGTGTTGAACGGCATCGGCGTCCATCTTCACCTGGAGGACGACGAGGGCCGGGTGCTCCTGGGCCTGCGCCACTCCGCATCCCGATACGCGGGCGGCACCTGGCACTACCTGGCCGGGCGGTGCGAGCAGGAGTCCGCGATCGCGTGTCTGCTCCGCGAGGCATGGGAGGAAGCGGGTCTGGTCATCGATCCCGCGGACGTGGATCTGGCGCACGTCGTCCACGTCGTGGACACCCCGGGCGGACAGCCCTTGATGCAGCTGGTGTTTCGGGCTCGCCGGTGGAAGGGCACTCCCGAGGTCCGCGAGCCCGACAAGTGCCAGGCCTGGCGATGGTGGCCGAAGCGGCAGCTCCCGGACCAGCTCGTCCCCTACACCCGGACAGCAATCTTGGGCATCGCCGAGGGCCGTACTTACTCGGAACTGGGCTGGTGAGCGGCGTGAGCACACATCAGTCGGGCACCGGCGAAGTCGCGCGCCGACCTGCCGCAGCCCCGACGCCGCCCAACACGCCCAGACGCCCTCAACACACCCGTCGCCGGGCCTCCGACCGTAGGAAGTGCCGTCCTGGCGGGGGAGCGTGTCCCGTGAGGGGTGTCAGTACGCCCCGAACGACCAGAAGACGCCTGTCTCTTCGTCGTTCACAGCGATCACACCCAGGTCCTCGAATATGTCGAGGCCGGCGATGTACTGGCGGGTGTGGAAGCAGTGTGACGCGGTGCCTTGAAGGCCGGATGCCAGGAAGTCCGGTGCCGGATCGGAGGCGGCGGCCCTCGCGTTGGTCCAGTAGCGCGCGCCGGACCCGTACCGGTCGAGCAGCAACCGGGCATCCGCCAGCAGGACATCCCGGTCGGGGCGGGAGCGGACGGGGTCTGACTCTCCCTGCCATTCCTCCGCCATGACGGCCAGCGCGGCGACCGCCGCCTCCGTCTCCAGGGGGTACAGACGGGAGGGCAAATCCGCCGGATCCGGCGGGTCGAAAGGATACGCGGGCACCGTCCGGCGGGCGGGGTTGGTGCGGTCCGAGTCCAGCCGGACCCAGCCGCGGGGATCCGCGACCTTCCGGTGCAGCACGGCATGGACGTCGTGCGCCCAGTCCTCGTGCCTTCGGGGACCGGTGGCCACGAAGGTGTACGTGTCGTCCAGCAGCCGCGACACCGCCGCGTTCCAGGGGCTACGGCGGGAACGGAACTCCACCAGCAAACCGCCGACTTCCCGGACGAAGGCGTCTTTCGGCTCACGCGGGACGCCTCGGAGCCGGCCGAGGGCCCAATGGACGAGCTCGTCCTCTTCTTCCGCCGCGAGACCCAGCAGCTTTGGCGGCAGCGCGGTGTCCGCCCCGCTCCACAGTGCCTCAAGATGAGCATCCAGCAGGTCCAGGGCCGCCGAGCCGGCAAGTGAAACCACCCCGCCACTTTACGCTGTCGCCGTCGGGCGCCTCCAACGCCAGCCGCAGATCGATCAGCCGCCGAGCTCATGCTGAATGCGGCGCGGTTGCGCCCTTCACTGTCGTACTCTCACCGCAGCAGGCCGCCACACCGAACTCTCCTACCCCATCATCGGCTTCGGGGCTGCTGATCCCGGGCTCACCCTGAGTCATCGCAGCCGAATACGATGCTGACCACAGTGACGCTCCTGCCAGATTGCGGGTGTCGGACGTGGGGGACAGGCTTTGCTCGTGCGTCGGAACTGGCGTCATTGAGTTTCCGCCCATTTGGCGATCGTTCGGGCATGATCTGTCAGGGTGCTTCGGCCCCGCCCTCGCGCCTCGCGTCGCGGTGTGTGGCTTGGGGGACGGGTGTGCCCCCGCGGGGTGTGCCATCGAGGGGGAGATGTTGTGATCGTCTGGGTGAATGGCGCGTTCGGCAGCGGGAAGAGCACGCTGGTGGATGAACTACGTCCGCGCTGGCCCGAGGCGCTGGTCTATGACCCGGAGATGGTCGGCTATGTGCTGCGCAAGATCGTGGAGGTCCCCACGGGCGATTTCCAGGATCTGCGGCTGTGGAGGCGGCAGGTCGCGGACTTGGCGGTGGGACTCGTCGAGGAGTATCAGCGGCCCGTCCTGGTGCCCATGACGCTGGTCAACCCCGGCTATGCCGAGGAGATCTTCGGCGCGCTGAAGGACGCGGGGATGCCGGCTCACCACTTCTTCCTGAAGGTTTCCGAGGATGTGCTGGTGAAGCGGATCGACGGGCGGAGCTTCACGCCTGACGACCCCGTGCAGGATGAGCGGGTGCGCACGTGGTGCAAGTCCAAGATCGAGTCGTGCATGGCCGCAGTGGACACCCTGCCCAGTGACACCGTGTTCCTGGACGGCGAGCTGAGCCCGGGGGAGCTGGCCGACGATGTGCTGGCCCGCCTCGGCCCCTCCTGAGGCGGTCCACGTTCGCCGCGCCCGATATCGACACCGGCACGGCAGGCCAACGCGCGCGGCAAACCGCATAGGACAACTTCCTAGCCCGGTACCGCACCGTAGGGCGGGGTGATCGATCCAATGCCCGGCTGGCCCGACGGCGCGGTCAGCCCCTTCAAGGCCTGACGAATGGTGGCACGCTCGGCCCGTCCGCCGTCCGGGTCTCCGCCTTGGAGATGACTCGCCCCGCCCGTCGGAATGCGCCTCTGGGGCCCTTGACCTCGTGCCGTTCGACGGAGGATGAGAGAAGAGAGCCGTCTACGTGGTGAAGTGTGGGCCTTTCATAACCACGAAAGCAGGGAGCGTCTCTTCCGATGGCCACCCAGCCCGTACGCCCTGAGCTCAGCGGTCCCAAGACCGCCTCGGCCATGGATGCCCCGCCATTCAAGCCTTGTCTCGTCAAAGCGGTGTTCAGGGACGTGACCCCGATGCACATCTCTCGGTCGGCCGCGTGGGCCGCCGCGTCGGTGACGCGGACCGTGCTGATGGAGATCATCGACGGCGCGAAGACAGCGGCGGCGGCAAACCTCCGGGAGAAGCTGATCCCCGAGGACCTTCTCTCGGCGATCGACCGGAACGTCGAGCTCGAGGTGGGGAACAAGTGGTACGACCACAGCCCGACTTTTAAGACGCCGTTTCTAATGGCGTGATCGTTCGTTGAGTCGTGCATGACGGATCTGGTGGAGCGGTTGGTACCGGACGAGTTGTGGACGCTGTTCCGGCGGGTGGTCCCGCCGGCAGAGGTCATACGCCCGCAGGGCGGCGGCAAACGGAGGGCCGGCGACCGCGAGTGCCTGGCGGCGATCATCTTCGTGGCCACCTCGGGCTGCACCTGGCGGCAGCTGCCGCCGGTGTTCGGGCCGGCCTGGCCCACCGTCTACCGCCGCTTCGCCCGGTGGAGCCGGGACCGGGTTTGGGCCAGGCTGCACCGCGTCATCCTCGACGAACTCGGCGCCCGGGGCGAGCTGGACTGGTCGCGGTGCGCGATCGACTCGGTCAGCGTCCGGGCGGCAAAAGGGGGCCACTGACGGGACCGAATCCGACCGACCGCGGCAAGGCGGGATCGAAAATCCACCTCATCACCGACCGAAACGGCGTGCCGTTGTCGCTGGGCATCTCCGGCGCCAACATGCACGACAGCCTCGGCCTGCAGCCGCTCGTGCGCGGCATCCCACCGATCCGCTCCCGCTGCGGACCGCGCCGCCGGCGCCCGGCCAAGCTCCACGCCGACAAGGGCTACGACTACGACCACCTGCGGAAGTGGCTTCGTGAGCGTCGCATCCGCCACCGCATCGCCCGCAAGGGCGTTGAGTCGTCCACGCGGCTCGGCCGACACCGCTGGGTTGTCGAGAGAACGGTCTCCTGGCTGGCCGGATGCCGAAGGCTGCACCGCCGTTACGAGCGAAAGGCCGAGCACTTCCTGGCCTTCGTTGGCATAGCCGCAGCCCTCATCAGCTACCGCCGACTCACCAACTGAAACAACGTCTAAGGGCCTGACCGGTGTCCTGTACGACGCAGAGGGTGTCGTCGTGCCTTCCCGTAAACGCAGCAGGTCGCGCAAGCAGAGTGCTGTGGTCGGCGCCCACCGGTTCGAGGCCGGGGTCAAGAAGCTGCTGCGGAGCCAGAAGGCGACGGCCATCCCAGCCATGGTCCGCGAGCTGGACGGAATTGCGAGCGTGTTCCTGACAGACCTCGCTCGGGACGCGGCCTTGGTCGTGCGCGGGGCCGAACGTATCGGCACGGTCACCCTGGCGATGTCGGGCGAACCGGCCCCAGGCCCGTTCCTCAAGGATTCTCGCCGGAAGCTGTCCGCACGCAGGGGAGACGGGTGGACCATCGGCAGGGATGACATCCTGGCCGCCACAACGATCCAATTGTTCGGCGCCAATCTCAGGCAGCGAGCCCTCACCGAAGCCCGCGAGGTGACACACGACGTTTCGGCAGGCTGAAGGGCTGCGAACAACGTCGCTGCCCGCACTCTCACGCCGACCGCAACACGGCGTCGGCCGCCACGCCCACCGACCAGCACCACGCCCGGGCCACAGACACGCTGCGCCCGTCTCTGGATCGCCCTGTCACACAGCCGCCGATGCCACCGGTCCCGTCTGATAGTCCAATAGCGTGATCAAACGGTTAATTCCTGGTTCCTCGCTGCCAGGGGCGGATATGCATGAATCTGTTCGGTGATCATGTGCGTGAGGAGCGGGTATGCGCCTTCGGAATGCTGCGATTGCCTGTGCGGGCGCGTTCGGCGCGGTTATGGCCGCCTCTATGCCGGCGTCGGCTGTCGACACCGTGACCACGTTCACTGTGACGGCCACGACGGGGCTGACCATCACTGCGCCGGCAAACGCCTCTCTCTCCGCTGCTGCACCGGGCGGTCAGGCTACCGGCGCTCTGGGCAATGTGGCGGTGAATGACCAGCGGTCCCAGCTCAACACGACCTGGACGGCCACGGTGTCGTTGTCGGCGCCGTTCACCACGGGGGCCGGTACGTCTGCGGAGACGATCACTGGCGGTAACGTCACTTACGATCCGGGAGCGGCCATCAATCCGGTCAACCCCCCGTTCACACCCGGGACTGCGGGCACCCTGGCCGCGTCTCGCACGGCGTTCGCCCGGGCCAGTGGTAACGGGGCCAATTCCGTCGCCTGGAATCCCACGCTGACGGTCAGTGTCCCAGCCGCCAGTGTCTCTGGTGATTATCAGGGCACTGTGACCCACTCGGTGGCCTGAAGGGGTCGACGCCGTGCGCAGAGCAGCGACATCCTTGCAGCAGCTCATGGCTGTGGCCCTGGCTGTGACCGTGTCGGCCGGCGCCTTTTTCTGCGTGCCCGCGGCGGCCGTGTCGGCGTCGTCCGACGACGGGCTCGATGCGGGGTATATCGGGTTCCGGCTTCTTGAAGCGCCTGTCGTGAGGCGAGATGATCCGCGTGCGCTGAAGTACATCGTCGACCACTTGAAGCCGGGAACGACGATCGAGCGCCGGTTCGAGGTGGCCAACCAGTCCGATACCGGGCGTGAGGTGAAGCTGTACGCGGCTGCGGCGAAAATCGCGAAGAACCGGTTTGTTTTCGCCGACGGCAGGACTCCGAACGCATTGTCCGAGTGGACCAGCGTTCGACCGGGTGTGATGGTGCTGGAACCGTGGGAGAAGGCCGAAGCGAAGGTCACCATCAGGGTGCCCAAGGAGGCGGCGCCGGGAGAGCGGTATGCGGTGGTGTGGGCGCAGAACGAGACTCCGCCCGATGCCCGGCACAACATCGGCTCCATTATGCGGGTGGGTACACGGGTGTATCTGGACATCAGTGACAGCGGTGAATACGCCGACTTCCGCATCACCAAGCTGGTGGCCCGCCGGGACAAGGAGGGCAGACCGAGTGTGGTCGCCCACGTGCACAACACGGGCAAGCGAGCCCTGGATCTGCAAGGCAAGCTCCGCCTTCTCGACGGCCCCGGCGGGCTGGACTCACCGAATCGGCCCGTCACCCAGGGCACGACGCTGCCTCCCGGCGGACGGGGCACGGTCAGCGTGGACGGCCTGGACGAGCGGCTACCGGCAGGACCATGGACCGCTCGACTGGAACTGGAGAGCGGAACGGTCAAGCACACCCTGTCGGCACGGCTGACCTTCCCGGCCCCCGGCGGCACCAGCCTCGCGACGATCATCACGGCGTCGGGACCAGGCTTCTGGTACGCCTCGGCCGGTGTGCTGGCCACCTGTGGCGCCGGCCTGTCGCTGATGAGCTATCGCCGCCGCAGGGCCTCCACCGGCCAGGCCTGAGCGCCGCTGGGCAGTTTGAACCGTTGCACCCCACGATCCAGCCGCCGACGGTCGGTCGGCGTCAGTTCCCCGCCCGAGGAGCCGACGAAGGGGGGAGGCGTTCCGGCTTCGGTGACCCAGAAAGGAATCCGGGTGGCGTCGCGATACCTGTCATGGCCCGCACTGCCTGTGCGGATCGGGACGGCAGTGATGTTGCTGATGAGCTGTCTACTCTGGCCCCCGGGAAATGGCCGGCGCGCGCAGGCCGCGACGGGGGTCTTCTTGATTCCCCAGGCACGGATGGCCGCTTCCATCACGGCCCCCGGTACGGCCAACCTCGGGTCGGTGGAAGCGGGACGGACGGCCACGGTGAAGCTCGGTCAGGTGCGGGTGAACTCCGTCGCCGTCCGTGAATGGTCAGCGACGGTGGCGGCGAGCGACTTCACCACAGGCGCCGGCACGGCCGCCGAGACCATTGCGCGCAGCAACCTTTCGTACTGGTCGGGGCCGCTGGTGTCGAAGACGGGCCCCGGGAACTGGTCTCCGGGCCAGCCCACCGCGAACAACGCGCAACCCCTCGAAAGCGGCCGCAAAGCGTTCGGCTACACCACCACACTTTCGACCTCCAGCTCTGTCATCTGGCAGCCGACGCTGAACGTGTCGGTGCCTGTCACCGCCGTGACAGGCACCTACACCGGGACGATCATCCACTCGGTTGCCTGACGACCCGGCCCAGGCCAGGGACGTCAGCGTTGCTACGAGCTGGTATTCAGCAGGACGGACACCGTGTCCGGGCTGTAGTTGGCGGTGGTCACATCCAGTCGGGTGTCCTCGTCGAAGTCGCCCACCGCAACGGAGAACGGGGCGCTGTCGACGCCGAAGTCCGCCTTGGTGGCAAACGTGCCGTCACCATTGCCGGGCAGCACGGATACAGACTCTCCCAATGAGTTCGGCGTCACCAGATCGAGGACGGAGTCACCGTCAAGGTCCGCCGCTTCGAGCGCGATGGGGCCCGCGCCCGTGGCGTAGTCGACCTTGGTGTCGAAGGTGCCGTCCCCGTTGCCCAGGAGCACCGACACCGTGCTGTCCTCCAGGTCGGCGACCGCTATGTCGACGTTGGAGTCCTCGTCGAAGTCCTCGAACACGACCCGAGTGGGCTGGGCGCCCGTGCCGTGGTCGACCTTGGTGTCGAAGGTGCCGTCCCCGTTGCCGAGCAGCACCGACACGGTGCTGTCCCCGACGTTGGAGACGACCAGGTCAACGTTGCTGTCCTCGTCGACGTCTGCCACCGCGACCGAGTAGGGCCATGTTCCCGTGCCGTAGTCGACGTTCGTGTCGAAGGTGCCGTCCCCGTTGCCCAGCAGCACCGACACGGTGTTGTCCTCGATGTTGGTGACCACGAGATCGGGGTTGGTGTCCTCGTCGAAGTCGCCCGTGGCAACCTTGTACGGGGAAGTGCCGACCCCGTAGTCGACCTTGGTGTCGAAGGTGCCGTCCCCGTTGCCCAGCAGCACCGACACCGTGTTGTCACCGGTGTTGGCCGTCACCAGATCGAGATTGCCGTCCTTGTCGTAGTCGCCGACCTCCACTCCGTCCGGGACGCTGCCCACCCCGTAGTCGACCTTGGTGTCGAAGGTGCCGTCCCCGTTGCCCAGCAGCACCGACACCGTGGCGTCGTCGAAGTTGGCCGTGACCTGATCGGCGTTACCGTCCTCATCGAAGTCGGCCACCCGCACCGCCACCGGTGCACCGCCGGTCCCGTACTCGACGTGCGACGCGAACGTCGGCACTCCGGCCCATGCGGTGCCCTGAGCGACGAACAGCCCAGCCGCCGCCAGGACGACCACCAGACATCTTCGGCCCTTGCCGACCCGGATGCTGCGATGACTCCACGACATGCTTCCTCCTTGGCACCCGTACACCGGTTCTGAACAGGGCCCCGGGGGATGCAAGACAGCTGCGTATCGACGTACCAGGAACCACGCTCAGGTGAAGGTCTCAGGCAATGCCACTGCTCGTTCTCACCGCACGGACACCGCAGCCGTTCGGTGGCCCGGCAGCAGAAAGATCTTCTCTGAATGCCTGGTGGAAGGAACAAGCAGCCACGCCGAAACCATTGAAACGGTCTCTCGATGTTGACATACCGTCAATAAGGGAACGGTCGGCGGACAGTCCTACTTGGAGCACAAGGCTTCGCACAATGGTTGTGCAGTATCCGTCAGCGCACGCCGGAGCCAACCACGATACGGCCGCAGTCCTCATACCCCACCCCCAGACAAAAGGGCGGCGCCGGGCGGCCATGGCGTCCCGGGAAAGCCGTCAGGTCAACACGGCTGAGGCGATCGCACACAGTCGTCACACCCACTGCTTCTGCCACCTCAGGGCGCACGGCTGCGGTTGCGTCTGGCGGTCGGCCGGTCATGTTCATGGGGGCGTGTCCGCAAAGTGCGGGGCGTTGGTCCGACCTGCCCGAAGGTTACGGGCCGGCGAGGACGAACCAGGAACCCTACCGCCGCTGGTCGGCGGACGGCACGCTGCCGGGGCACGAACAGTGGCTCTGGCGGGGTCAGACGATCGGCCGGTCCCGCGGTGGGCTGACCACGAAGATCCACGCTGCCTGCGAATGGCAGGGCCGCTCGCCGCGCCCCGTCGTCTACGTGGCGTCGCGCAACGCCTACGACCATCGTCGGCGGCGGCGTAAGCGATCGGTCGGTGGTGCGGGCCGGGGCCCGGATGCTCCCGCGCGCCGTGCGGCCGGGCCTTGCCCGCACCCTCTCCCGGCGGAAGAGTCGGGGCCCGCCATCGGACGTCGCGCATCCGCGACTGTTCGTTCAGCGTCCCTGGAAGGAGTCGCACCATGAAACCATCGCGCCCAAGAGCCTGGCTCCTGGCCGTTGTCACGGCTGCACTGACCGCTGCCCTCGCGTTATCGCCCGCACAGCCGGCGGCGTCCGACCCCATCGGTGTCCTGCGTACCCTCGACTGGGAAGCGGCGGCGGACCGTACGCTCCCGGCCACCGCCCCCGCGACCTTCCTCAAGCAATGGGGCACTTCGTACGGCGCCACCAACGTCACCGCCCCCACACGCGACGGCTCCCACGCGGCCCGGTTCGAGCTGCGCAAGACCGATCCGGTCGTCTCCAGCAGCAAACGGGCGGAGATATCACAGCGCGACGAGCAGCCGGCGAACGCCGAGCGGTGGTACGGCTTCAGCATCAATCTGGCGTCGAGCTGGGCCCATGACACCTCGGCCGAGATCGTGAGCCAATGGCACCAGTGCGACACCGGCTGCCCGGGCGGCTCACCGCCCCTGGCGCTACTGACCGACGAAGGACACTGGAAGATCGACTTCCGTGGCCAGTTCCTCGATCTGGGTGCGTATACCACCGGTGTCTGGGTGGACTGGGTCTTCCACGTCACCTGGCGCACCGACAGCAGCGGTGTGCTGCAGGTCTGGAAGAACGGCGAGCGCGTCGTGAACCGCACCGGTGCCACCCATGACGGCGGCCCCCGCTCGCCCTACTTCAAGTTCGGCATCTACAAGTGGGACTGGAACACCGGCGCCCCCTCCAGCACCACACAGCGCGTGATGTACTACGACGCCCTGCGCCTGGGCGATGAGCGCGCCGTTCACAAGGACGTCGCACCGCAGCGGACCTGCACGCGAGCCGCACCGGTGACCGCCGTGACCGCCACCACCTACGAAGCGGCGAACCCACCCGCCAACGCCGTCGACGGCGACCTGACGACCCGCTGGTCCGGCCAGGGCTTCGGCGCCGCGCTGATCCTCGACACCGGTGCGCAGCGCCACCTGTGCGGCGCGACGGTGGCCTGGCACCGCGGTGACCTGCGATGGAACGACTACACCATCCATGCATCGCAGGACGGCGTCTCCTACACCAAGGTGTGGGAAGGCCGCAGCTCGGGGACGACCACCGCGCCCGAGACCGTCCTCTTCACCGCGGGACCCGTGGACGCCCGCTATCTGAAGATTTCCTTCTGGGCGAACCCCGAGAACGACTGGGCGAGCATCACCGAAACGAGCCCTCTGAGCCTCTGACCGTCCTCGGTGGGATCGCCTCGACAATTCCGTGAGGAATCTGGTCCAAACGGTTGACCAGCACAGCGCAGGTATCCACGCCGTGCCCTGGCAGAGGTACGTACTCGCAGGGAAGCGGTCTCGGACCAGGCCTTCGCGCCCCTCTGGGACCGCATCCCTGGTCGGAACACGGCTCCCCTGTTCGGGCCGATTCTCGTCCCTGCGGCAGGCCCCTGGCCCGGATCGCGCCGCCGATCTTCGCGGCGGTCCTCACCCGGTCGACTCCTCGTCGGTCTCTGAAGCCTCCCGAAGTGGTGAAGAGCTGCTGTCCGTTCTCGTGGACAAGGCCAAGGCCGAAACTCTCGGGTCCCGTAACCGGTTTCGTGCGACGATCTACAGGCCCTCCTGGGCCTCCCCCCGCCGCAATAACGATTTCCCCGGAGAACACATGCGCCGCGCCCACCTCCTCTCCGCTGCTGTCCTCCTGTTGTGCACCGCCTGCTCCGGCGGCGCGGACAGTGGGTCAAAGGAGAGCGCGGAGAAGGCCGTGGATCATGGGGCGGCCGTGCGTGCCGCCATCGAGCGGACGAGCGCTGACAGCGCCCGCGTGGACGAGAAGATCGAGCTGAAGTCCGCCGACAGCCCCAGGACTTACGTCTTCTCGATCGACGGCTCGTTCGACCTGGCGGGTGACAGGGGCCGGCTAACGGTGGAGTTCGAGGACAGTGGCATGGATCCCGTCGAGGAGGTCTTTGTCGGCGACACCGTCTATGTGCGGGGCTCGCGGCAGGTGGGCGAGGGCAGCTGGGCCTCGGCCGTTCGCAGCGAGGCACTCACCCGCTATTTCCTGCGGGCGCCGCTGAATGACCCGGAGCACCTGCTGCGCCAGGTGAAGGCGATGCGGCAGGTTTCGAACGAGGGCAAGGAACAGGTGAACGGCAGCCCTGCGGTGCACTACCGGGGCACGATCGACCACGTTACCGCGACGCTCCGGATGACCGCGGAGACGAAGCGAGGGCTGAACGACCTGCGCGAAAAGCTGGGCGACGACATGCCCGTCTACGCGGACGTGTGGGTCGATGGAAAGGGGCGCGCCGTTCAGGTTCGGCTGTCCTGCTTCGGCGGTGTGAAGGCCATGACGACGATGACGCTTTCGAACTTCGGGACGCCGGTGAAGGCCAAGGCGCCGTCGGCCGAGCGGATCGTCCCTGTGACGGCGGGTGAGGATGTCCTGCTGGCCTGAGCGCCGGCCTCCTGGGACTCCTCTTCACTCTCCATGATGGAACAGCAGTACGGGGCGGCTGCCTCCCCGGGATGACAGCACGGGCGTCGCCGGACACCTCGCTAGCCGGCAGCACCCGGAGAATGTCTCCAGGTTGGCGGTCAAGGTTCAGGCCGCGGCCTGTCGGTGGGCCCGTCGGCTGTATGCCGGCGCGTCCCACGAGCGGTACGTCGGTCGACCTCAGGCTGTGATCTGTGACAGCGATCGGGACCATAGAGGACGTCGTTGAGTTGCGAACCCGCCGCGGCTGTGTGGCAGTCCTGCCCCGCGCCCAGTCCGGCGCCGTCTCTTCACTCGCGGCCCGCATCCGGCGGTGGCACGCGGCGCGGCTCCGGGGCCACGGGGCGGGCTGCAATCCATTGCTGGAACTCTTGATGACGGAACTGATAGCCGATGCCGGACGGCCGCAGAAGTCCCGCTGTACTGGCCCAGTCGAGGAAGGACCGCAGCCTGACAGGGAGCCGTTGGCCCCCCAACGTGCAAAGCCGAAACGCCAGATGGCGCCGCCACGCGTTAGGTCCGAGGGACAGCAGGGTCACGGTGAACGCGAGCCAGCCGAGGCCTGTCGCGGCATACCAACCACTGACAGCCGTGGCGCCGGCCGCGACTGTAGCCGCTGTCACGAGGGCCACACCCAGGGCTGACTGCACATCGTCCCGGATGTCGGTACCAGGCGGGCGGGGGCGGTTCGTGGGATCTGTGACCGCGACGGTGACCCCACGGACGAAGGCAGTTGGCAGGGCTGCCACACGGAAGGGGAGGCAGACGAGGCGTACCAGGACATACCCGATGACAGCACCGTACCCGAAGCTGAACACGGTCGTGGTGATGAAACGGAATACAGGGTTGGCTTCCGCGTCCAGGAAGTTCATCCGGAGAACAGAAGGAGTGCGAGAGGGGAAGTCCACGACGTGGAACACGTGCACGAGTAAGGAGAAGACCAGGTACCCGAAAGAGAACATGGGGACGGCCTTTGGGAGGTCCTCTGGGGCTGGGCCCCACCTAACCTCGTCATAGGCGGTCATGAGCCCCTCCAGTGGCCGCAGGCGGGGGTGCCTCGAGTGAGAAGGCAGGCTCAAAGGCTGAGGTTCCCGCATCGTGCCAACAGCGTTCACGACCCCGAGAAGCCCCGCCAGACCGACAATAGAGACGTTCGATGTACTCAGAGGTGGCGCCACGACCATGGCCGGTGACCACAATGCGACAAAGAGGACGAAGGTCAGTGCACCCTCGACGAATGGTACGAGAGTCGTTCCACCCAGCGGCCACAGGCGGTGAAGAAGAAGATCTGCCCCTGGCTCTGGCGGTGCGTCGGGCCGACGTCCCAGACGTGGGTTGGTGAGGGATTTGGCCATGTGGTGCAGCCAGCGGTGCACCTTGACCGCGTCGTACCGGCCACCACCACAAGCATTGCTTGCTGTGACCGCTGGAATGTACCGATCCAGCAGATGCTCCTCCACCGCCTCAGGCGAGTGCAGCGCAAGCAGCTCGGCCGGGTCGCCCCCGTCACGGTAGGCAGCGGCAATCAGCGACAGTCGCCACGGCGTCGACAGCGCGTGCCCGTGCTCAACTGCCCTCTGCGCCAGGGTCCTGAGCAGCTGCTCCCAGTCGGCCTGCTGCCAGTCAGCCCTCAGGGTGCAGCGCGCGTGAAGGTAGGCCGCCGCCCGCCCCGTGTCGACGCCGTCGACGAGCACAAGTGCGACGTCGCGCAGTCTGGCCCCATCAGGCAGTGCGTCGTAGTGGGTGTCGCGGCAGGTAAGGACCAGTGGTCCCGGGGGCTTGTACCAGGCGTACTCTTCAAGTGCTTTTAGAACGGTAAGAGCTCGTGGGGCGTTCGGGTCAGGGCGTGTGCGGCCGAAGGTGTCTCGGACGATGCCTCCGCTGTCACTCAGAGGTGGATCCATTTCATCGAGGCCGTCAAGGACCGGCAGAATGAGGCCGAACTGAAACAGATCCCTCGCCAGCGTCCGCGAACAGTCGAAGGTGGAGACGATCCGGCTTACAACGAAGTCCTCAAGTTGCGGGGTTCTTGTCAGGTCCCACTCGGCCAATGACAGCCGAAGAGGGACGGAGGTGGTGAGGTCAGTCCTGGACTCGATCAGTTTCCGGACCAGTTCCATAGCCAGAACCGTTTTCCCTGCACCGGGTGGGCCCACGATGACCAGCCGGCCATGTGGCACGCTCCGGTAGAAGGAAGCAACGTCCATGTTCGTCGTTCCTGAACCCTCGACGACGTACAGCCACCCTTCCGTAGCCGTCATCGCTGCCGGCTGCCCGGTGTCGCGTATTGAGTAGTGCAGGTTGACACGTGTGTCAGTGACGTCGCCGATTAGGACGGCCAGCTGCCGTTTCTCCGTCGCCTTGATCTGTCTGGCGAGCCTCTTGGAAGCCTCTTCGGCAATGGCCAAGGCGGTGGCGGGGCGGTTCATCGCCTCGATGGACACAGCTAAGCTGACTACGGAGACGAAGAGACTCACCACGCTGAGCGGAAGCCCCACGACCGCCGAGGTGTCGGATGCCGAGTTCGCATCTCCGAGTTTGCTGCCAGCCCATACCAACGTCAGCAGGACCATCACGCCGTTGACGCATACGGCTGCGATGCTCGCGTTGCGCCTTCCACGTACCCAAGCCATCCCGGAATCGTGCCCCAAATCGGCCCGCTACACCCCGACTTATCTGAAAAGCGGGATGGTTTACCGGACGAGATGCCGTACCGATCATGTTGACCGCGTTCGACCATGACCGACCCGGTCATGTGATCTTTTAGCTGACTTGGCATGGATGGACGTCCCTGTCGTCAACTCACCTCAGGCCCATCGCAGACTGGGGGGAGGGGCCGGTCCGTGGCGGTGACGACCAGCCAGCTCGCGTCCGAGGGCAGCCGGACGGACTCCGCACCCTCCAGGGTGGCGAACTCCGGGGTCACCCAGCGGCCGTCGCGGCCCAAGGATCAGATGCGGTTGGGGTGGCCGGTGATGGCTGGCGGTCGTCAGGGGTGAGGTCGAGGGACGTGATGGCGCGGTCGAGGCATACGGTCTCGTCCTCCTTCGTCGGCTTGCGCGGGTCGGACACGTCCCAGAACTCGATCGTGGTGTCGGCGACCGCGGACGCGAGCTGGTCCTTCCCGGCGGGGAAGTAGCCAGCGGGAGCGGCAGGGATCCGCGCTCCCTGTTCCGGACGGGCGGGCTCGGAGAGGTCGTACAGCTGGATCGTGCCGCCGGTCTCCTCGGTGATGAGCAGCGCGGACAGGTCGTCATAGAGGGCGCTCTCGCTTAGTGCCGCGTCCTCGACGGTGACGGCTATGTGCGGACCCGTGAATCACAGGGTCAAGCCCCGGGCGGCGGACAGTTCGGTGTGGTGTCGGTGGGAAGGGTGAGCACTGCGGTGGTGCCGCCGCCGGGTGTCTCTTCGAGGCGGAGGGTGCCGCCGTGTGCGGCGGCGATCCGCTGGCAGGTGGCCAGGCCGATGCCGGAGCCTTCGACGTCCGGGTGCACACGGGTGAACAGGCCCAGCACACGTTGGCGGTCCTGCGGCGGGATGCCGCGGCCGTTGTCGACGACGGCGATGTCCCAGCCGTGCCCATGTGCTCGGGCTGCGATGACGATCTGGCAGGGGCGGTCGGCTCTGCGGAATTTCAGTGCGTTGCTGACGAGGTTCTGGAGCAGCACGCGCAACTGGGTCGCGTCGGCGGTCACGAGGGGCAGGTTCTCGACGGTGACGCGCGCACCATGGGTGCTGATGGGTCTGTCGAGGTCCTCGATGACGGCGTGGGCGAGGGTGTTCAGGTCGACGGGTTCGAGGTGGAGTCGTCCACCCGCGCTGGCCAGGGCCAGCACGTCTTCGATCATGGTGTGCATGCGGTGTGCGGAGCCGATGACCCGTTGGGCGCAGAAGGAGGCGTCGGGGTCTTTGGCGATCGCCGGGATGTCGATGAGGTTCTCGGCGTGGCCGAGGACGCCGGTCAGCGGGTTCTTGAGGTCGTGGCTGACCTGTCCGGCGAACTGCTGCAGGGCGCGGTTGGAGCGTTCGAGCTCGCGGCGTGCCTCATCGGCGGCTTGCAGTGCCTGATGAAGCAGCGCCTGGTGACGGTGCAGGTCGAGGACGTCGACGACCATGCGGGCCAGTTTGTCCAGCGCGCCACGTTGCGAGGCGGTCAGCCGGCGGACCTCGGTGTCGAACACGCAGAGGGTACCGAGGACCGCTCCCTCGGGGGTGCGTAGCTGAGAAGCGGCGTAGAAGCGGATGTCGCCGAGGACGCCACTCACATAGGGGTTGTCGGCGAAGCGGACATCCAGCCTGGCGTCCGGAACGAACACCGGCTCGGGCTCGACGAGTGTGACCGCACACATGGAGTCGCCGCGGGCGCACACCGTCGGTTCGAAGCCGACCGCGGCGATCAGGTTGGCCTCTTCGGCGGAGATGATGTTGATCACCGAATGAGGGACCTGGCAGACATAGGAGGCGAGTTCCACGATCGGCGCCAGGTCCGGTGGGACCGGTGTGGTCAGGATGCCGTACCGATGCAGGACGCGTAGACGCTCGGGCTCATCAGCGGATACCGGGAACGATGCTTTGGCCACGACGGCCGTCCTTTCCTGCCTGGTGGGGTCGAGAGATCGTTTCCCCTGCGACACCCGCGGCCACGGAGTCGATACGCGGATCACCCGACGGGTCCCCTCGGGGTTGAGGCGCGGACGGCGCCGACGGTCTGTCTCAGCGGTCTGAGTGGCCCGCACCAGGGTGCGGGTGATGGGCCATGCGCCGCATGGGGAGGCCCTGTCACCGAGCAGGATCGACAGTTATGGACATATGGTGCAAACCGTGTGTTCGGAGATCGTTGACCACCAGCCCAGCGAGGTGCAACCCCATGAGAATGCTCTTGCATGCCCGCCGTGCCCGGGTGGGCCTGGCGGCCGCGCTGACTACTCTGTGCGCGGGCCTGGTCCCGCTTGTCGCAGGCGGCACCCCCGCGTCAGCCACACATGTGTGGAGGACTGCCTGGGCGGACGACTTCAACGGCCCGGCTGGGACCCTGCCCGACAGCGAGAAATGGACTATCGATATCGGCACCGGGTACCCCGGCGGCCCGCCCAACTGGGGTACAGGTGAGGTGCAGACCTACACGGCCGATCCCGCCAACCTCAGCCAAGACGGCCGGGGCAACCTGCGCATCACCCCCCTGCGCGACAACGCCGGACGGTGGACTTCCGGGCGCATCGAGACCCGCCGCAGTGACTTCCGCCCTCCTGCGGGCGGACGTATGCGCATCGAGGCCCGCATCCAACTGCCCGCCGTCACCGGCGTGGCGGCCGAGGGCTACTGGCCGGCCTTCTGGACCCTGGGCGCCTCATACCGGGCCGGGGTCCCCTCTCCGACGTCCGGTGAGTTCGACATCATGGAGAACGCCAACGGCCTGAACCGCATCTGGGGCGTGATGCACTGCGGCACGCCCACCGCAGGCCCCTGCAACGAGAGCACCGGCCTGGCCGCCGGCACCACCTGCCCCGGCACACGGTGCACCGGCACCTTCCACACCTACACCCTGGAATGGGACCGCCGCACCTCCACCGAGCGGCTCCACTGGTTCGTCGACGGACGGCGCTACCACACCGTCAGCTCCACGCAGGTCGCCCCGGCCGCTTGGCAAGCAGCCACCGCTCAAGGCCACTTTCTCCTGCTGAACCTCGCTGTCGGCGGCGGATTCCCCGACGCGCTGGCCGGGCACGCCACCCCCACGACGCAGACCCGCCCCGGCCATCCCATGCTCGTCGACCACGTCGCCGTCCTCACCGCCACCGAGCACCGGTCATGACCTACCAGCACATCTGAACATCGCCCCGGACAGCGGCTTGATCCACTTCGGATCGTCCGCTGACATCACCCCGCCGATGCCCAGGCAATGCACCAACCTCCACACGGGTGGTGGACAACCGCCTAGGATCAGCCGGTGATGGAGAGCGCAACGCTTGCGGAAGTCTTCGACGAGCTGGCCGACAGCTATGACCACGGGCACCATGAGGAGATCGCACGGGCCTTGATCGCATGGGTTGATCCCGGTGCCACCGCCAGGATCGCCGACGTGGCGTGCGGGGCCGGCGCGGTCGCGCTGCAAGTCGCCCGGGACCGGCCGGACACCGCACCGGCCGTCCTGGCCGTCGACCTGTCCCCGGGCATGGTCGCCACGGGCCGCGACCGAGCCGCCGGCCTCGTCCCGGCCGGCGCGATCGACTGGCGGGTCGCCGACGCCGTACCGCTGCCCGTCCCCGATCACTCCCTGGACGTGGTGCTCTGCGCCTCCTCGCTGCACTTTCTCGGCCGTCGGGTGATGGACGACTGGCTGCGCGCCCTGCGTCCCGGGGGCCGGGTGGGCTTCACCTTGCCGCTGGCCACGCACTTCCGCCCATCGGAACGCTTCGCCCGTCACGTCTCTCGTGACGTGCCGTTGCCCCGCACCGTGCGGGAGGCCGACGCCTGGGCGACTTCATGCGGTTTCTCCGGGGCCACCTCCCGGATCCTCGACCTCGGAGCGCGCCGGGTGGCCGTCATCGTGGCGAGCGCGCCCGCCGGATTCTGACGCCCGGTCCACGGATTCGGCCGGACGGCGACACCGTGCGGCGGCGGGTACGCACCGGCGGCTCCAGATAGGTCGGCCGGTGGGCGTCCCAGGAGCGCCGCAGCGGATCGCGGACGGCTCGTACGCACAGCCCGGCGGGGGTGACCAGCGCGAAGTACAGTACGGCCGCCCCCAGGTGCCGAAGCCGCTCAGTCCATCGGGATCGCGGCACGCCAGTCGCCCTCCTCCCGCCACTCGGGTTGGTCACGCTTGCTCAGCAGGAAGTCGCCGAGGACCAGCAGATCGATGCGCGTGCGCATGAAGCAGGCGTACGCCTCCCGGGCGTCCCGCACGATCGGCTCCCCACGCACATTGAACGACGTGTTCACCAGCACCGGACAGCCCGTCCACTCCCGGAACGCGGTGAGCAGCGCGTGGAAGCGAGGGTTGTGCTCGGCCGTCACCGTCTGCACGCGCGCCGAGCCGTCGACATGGGTGACCGCCGGAATCGTGGAGCGCGGCACCCGCAACAGCTCCAGTCCCGTCGCCCCCCTTGGTGGGGGCCCGCACTCCTGCCGCCGGGCGGCGGCGACCTGCGCGGTCAGCAGCATGTACGGGCTCTCCTGCGGCAGTTCGAACCAGTCCTTCGCGTCCTCTGCGAGCACCGCGGGCGCGAACGGCCGGAAGGACTCGCGGAACTTGGTCTTGAGGTTGAGGGCGGACTGCATAGCCGGATCCCGCGGGTCCGCGAGGATGGACCGGTTGCCCAGCGCACGCGGCCCGAACTCCATCCGCCCCTGGCACCAGCCCACCACCCGGCCCGCCGCCAGCTCCGCCGCGACCCGCTCCACCAGCGCCCGCTCCGGCATCCGCACGGCGGGGTAACCGCCATGCGTGACAAAGTCCTCGATCTCCTGGTCCGAGCAGGCAGGGCCGAGCAGCGCCCCCGCCATCGCGTCCCGGCCGCTGCCCGCGTGGGCGCGGGGCGCTCCCCGGTGGTGCGACTCGGCCAGTGCGGCGCCCAGCGCCCCGCCCGCGTCCCCCGCCGCCGGCTGCACCCACAACTCGTCGCACACCCCGTCCGTGAGGATCCGCCCGTTGGCCACGCAGTTGAGCGCGACACCGCCCGCCAGGCACAGCCGCCGTTCCCCGGTGCGCTCCAGCACCGTGCGGGCCAGCCGCCGCAGCACCTCTTCGGTGACCTGCTGCACGGACGCCGCCAGGTCGAACTCCCGCTGGGTCAGCGGGCCTTCGGGAGTCCGGCGGGGCCCGCCGAACAGCTCCTCGAAGGCCCGGCCGACCATGGTCAGCCCGTACTGGAAGGTGAAGTATCCGAGGTCCAGGCGGAAGGAGCCGTCCGGTTTCACGTCGATCAGGCGCTCCCGGATGAGCGGCGCGTACCGCGGGGTGCCGTAGGGCGCGAGGCCCATCAGCTTGTACTCGCCCGAGTCGACCTTGAAGCCGCAGTAGTACGTGAACGCCGAGTACAGCATGCCGAGCGAGTGCGGGAACGACAGCTGCGCGAGTGGGACCAGCTCGGTGTCCCTCCCGTGCCAGAGCGTCGTGGTCTCCCACTCGCCCACGCCGTCCACGCACAGCACCGCCGCCGAGAAGAACGGGCTCGGGAAGAACGCCGATGCCGCGTGCGAGGCGTGATGCCGGTGCGCCACCACCGGGGGCAGCGGCCGCCCGCGGGCCAGCTCACCCAGCCTCGCCCTCACGTCGTCCACGGCGCGCCGCTTCCAGCCGGTCCACTCGGGCCACGCCCGGCGGAACACCGGGTAGCCGCGGGGGGCCGTGGCCAGCCAGGTCGCCAGCACCCGGCGGAATTTCAGGGCCGGGTCCTCGTAGAACGCCACCGCCGCCAGGTCGTCCAGGCGCAGCCCGGCCTCACGCAGACAGGACGCGACGGCGTGGGCGGGGAAGCCCGCGTCGTGGCGGCGCCGGGTGAACCGCTCCTCCTGCGCCGCCACGAGCGGGACGCCGCCGGCCACGACGGCGGCCGCGCTGTCGTGGTAGTAGGCGGAGATGCCCAGGACCGGGCCGTTCGGGCCGGTTCCGCTGCCGGAACGGGCCATCTCAGAACAGGGGGTAGACGGAGGCGTCGTCCTCGGGCTGGGGGCGCAGCCCGTCCGGGGGTGCGGTGGCACAGGGGGCGGGCCGGTGCCGGCGGCGCAGCCAGGAGGCCAGGCGGCGCACTGCCGGCACGGACGCGTGGCCGCTTTCCCGGGGGGCCGTGTCGTGGGCCGCCTCGTGCGGGGACTCGGGCATCACAGGCTCCTCACGCCAGGTCGAGACGGTCGGCGAGCTGCCGGGCCACGAGGTCGTAGCCCAGATCGGTGCAGTGCACCCGGTCGATGAACAGCCAGTCCTCCGGGCCGGCCACGTCGGCCAGCGCCACGTTCATGTCGAGGAACGGTACGTGCAGACCGGCGCACCCGGCGGCCAGCCGGTCCGCGTAGGCGCGGCCCACCGCCATGGTGGAGATGTCGTTGTGGAACCGGCGGAAGTTGGACACCTCGTCCAGCTCCTCGAACAGCAGCTTCTCCCGGGGCAGCGGCTCCTCGCGCACCCAGGGCGCGAGCGGCTGGAGGACGAAGGTCAGCCGGGCGCCGAGGCCGTCCGCGAGGGTCTTCCACGCCCCGAGGTGGCGTAGCGTCAGTTCCGCGGCGTGCGCCACCCGCCGCTCCGGTGGCGGGACGACATCGGGAGCGGGCCCGCAGTCGAAGAACGCGCCGTGTCGACCCTGCTTCTCCTCGGGCAGTCGGCTGAGCACGAGATTGTTGACTCCGGACACCAGCACGATGTCCTCCACGGGCGGCAGCTCGTGCAGGAACAGGGTGAACAGCATGAGTTCCTGCGCGGAGTTGTGGCTCTGCCCGGCGACGTTCAGCCAGGGCAGCCGGGGCGCGTGAGCGTTCCACAGCCGGGCGGAGATGGTTGCCGCGTCGCCGGTGGCGCCCACGCCGAAGACCGCGGAACTGCCGGCGAGCACCCGCGCCGGGCCGTCTGGGCGGTCGTCGGCGACGCCGACCCGAAGCCCGGCCGGCCCCGGCGTGACCCGGAAGCCGTGCCGGTCGGTCGTGTAGACGGGTGTCTTCTCGTTTCCGTACTGGAAATAGCCCAGGTACGGCTGGTCCTCCAGGACGAAGGTGTAGTGCTCCATGTGCGGGGTGAACTCGGCGCGGGGTGAGGTCATCGCGAAGGGGCTCCCGTGGCTGGGTGGGGCGGTCGGCGTGCGCTCAGCGGGCGGGCTGCGGGGGCGGCGGCTCGGGCAGGGAACCGGGCCGGTCCTCCCGGATCAGGTCGGCGTTGATGGCCATGCCGGCCAGCCCGCCGCTGGCGGCTGCCATCGCGGCCTGCTGCATGTTCCTGCCGAGGTCACCCGCCACGTACAGCCGGGGCAGGCTGGTGCGGCCGCGCTCGTCTGCCTGTACCGACTCCAGGTCCGGGGCCTGCAGCCAGGGGCGCAGCGGGTCCACCCGGGGCTCGATGTCCAGATGCAGGAAGAGGGCGCCGTAGGAGGCGGACCGGCCGTCCTCGAAGATGACCTCGACCCCTGCCGGGTGCGGCTTGAACGCGCTGATCCCGTCGGCCACCACGGGCACGCCGGCCGCGACGAGCCGGTCTCGTTCGTCGCGCGGGAGGACGCGCCGGTCGGCGAGGTAGGTGATGTCCTCGGACCACACCGTCAGAGTCGCGGCCAGGCACTCGCTGGGCACGTTGCCGCCGTACACGGCGAAGCTGCGCCCACGCACCTCCCAGGCATGGCAGTAAGGGCACTCGAACACCGCCCTGCCCCACAGGTCCGCGAGGCCCGGGACCGCAGGAAGCACCGAGCGCACCCCGGCCGCGTACAGCAGGGTGCGGGCCTGGAAGGTGCCGGACTCCTTGGTGGTGACGACCACCCGGTCGCCGTCGCATCCCGCCGACGTCACCTCGTCGTCGCGGAAGGTCACGTCGTACGCAGCGAGCTCGGCGCGGGAACGGGTGCGGAAGTCCGCGATCGTCGCCCCGTCATTGGTCAGCACGTTGTGCATGACCCCGGCCGCCATGTTGCGGGCGTCACCCGAGTCGATCAGCAGCACCCTTCGGCGTGAGCGGCCCAGGTACAGCGCGCCGTTGAGGCCGGCCGGGCCGCCTCCGACGATCACCGTGTCGTAGAGCTGTGTGTCCAACGGTCACCCCTTGTCGAGTAGGTCGCTGTGCGGGGACGGGCCGGCCGCCGCGGTGTCCTCGCGCAGCGGCGCGAGCAGCAGCAGCGCGCCCGCCACCAGGACGGCACCGCACACCACGAAGACGGCGGGCACGGAGAGGGCTTCGGCGAGCAGACCGCCGAGCGTGGCGCCGACCGGCATGGAGCCCCAGGAGCACAGCCGGGACACGCTCATCACCCGGCCCTGCAACGGCTCCGGCGTGAGCCGCTGGCGCAGCGACATCACGGGGATGTTCCAGCCCATCATGAAGACGCCGTTGGCGGCCAGCGCGAGAGCGGCCAGCGCCGGTTGCCGCAGGAGACCCAGCGCTACGTACGCGGCGCCCGACGCTGCCAGTGACCAGCGGGCCAGTCGCAGCGCGGTCAGCCGGCCGACGGCCCGGGGCGCCAGCCAGCTGCCCGCGACGGCGCCCACCGAACCTGCGGCGAGCAGCAGTCCGTACCCGGTGCCGTCCAGTCCGAGAGCACGGTCGCTGAGCAGGACCAGCATCGAGAACGTCGCCGAGAACACCAGCCCGTACAAGGTGCTCGCGGCGAGCGTCAGCCTGAGCGTGCGATGGCCGAGGACGAACCCGAGGCCCGCCCGGATGTCGCGCAGCACTCCGCCGCGCGTGCCCGGCGGGACGTTCGGGCGGGCGGCGCGGGGGAGCGGGGCGAGGCCGAGCATGAGCAGCGCGGCCAGCGCGTACATCGTGCCGCCGGTCGCCACCGCCGCGACGGCGGTCATTGCCACCAGGAGGCCCGCGACGGGCGGCCCGACCATCTCGTTCAGCACGATCTGTGCCGCGGACAGCCGGCCGTTGGCGCGCTCCAGCTGCCGCTCGTCGACCAGCCGTGGCAGCATCGCGGGCGCCGCCGTGTCCGCGAGGGTCTCGGCGATACCGAGCACGAACGCCAGCGCATACAACAGGGCCAGGGGGCGGTGGTCGGCGAGGGCCACGGCGGCGGCGAGCAGAGCCGCGGCGCGCACCGCGTTGCTGGCGAGGACGATCCGGCGCCGGTCCGAGCGGTCCACCAGGACGCCCGCGGGCAGTGCGAAGAGCAGCCAGGGCAGCATGTTGACGGTGGTCAGCCCGGCGACCGCCGCGGGGTCGGGATGGTGTGCCACCACGAGCAGCGGCAGCAGGGTACGGGTGATGCCGTCGCCGGCGTTGGAGGCGGCAGTCGAGGCCCACAGCCACCGGAACGGGCGGCCGAGGTCCGCCCGCCGGCCCGGTCCGGTCGCGGGCCGCGCGGTGTCAGTCAACAACGCCTCCCCGGGACGCGCTGTCCTGCGGCACACCGTCGTCGGACCACGTCCGCAGGCCCAGCAGCCGTTCGCCCAGATCGCTCAGCCGCGCCGGTCCCCACAGCTCGGCCTCGTCCTTGCGCACCCCGCCCTCGGGGGGATGCGGGGGGACCCGGTCCCGCCAGAACCGCACCCGGGCCTCGCGCAGTTCGGTGTGCTCCTCCCAGGCGGGTGCCATGGTCAGGTACTGGGCCATGCGCACCCGGTCCTCGGAGACATTGGGATGCACACCGTGCGGCAGCAGGCTGTTGAAAATGATCAGGTCACCGGGATGAACCCGGGGCATGGTGATCGAGTGGCCGGTGATGTCGGGCGTGAACGGGTCGCGGTCGGCGGGCTGTTCGCTCACCCACTTCTCCCACTCGGCGAAGATCTCCGGCACGCACTGGAACCCGCCGATCTCCTCGTCGCCGTCGGTGAGCGAGAGCACCGCCTGACAGCTCACCGGCAGCGGATCGGTGGAGGTGTCCACGTCCCAGTGGACGAACCCTTCGAAGGCGCGCGGCCCCCGGTTGGGCGGGTTGACGTTGGCGAAGTCGATGGTGACCCACAGGTCGGTGCGGTCCCAGATGTCGGCGAAGGCGTCGTAGACCCGGGGGCTCTGCCGCACGTCCCACTGCGCCTGGTGGTTGTACATCTCCACCAGGCCGCTGTGCCCCGGGAGCCGGTCGTTGCCCGTGTGCGGCGAGGTCCAGGTCGAGGGGTCGTCCGTACGCATGTCCAGGAAGGAGTACAGGCCCTCGGCCAGGCCGGCCACGGTCTGCGGCTCCACCGCCTGACGCACGATCACATAGCCCTGGGTGACCCACTGCTGCCAGTCCGCAGGGGACAGGACGCGCAGCGGCTGGGTCTTGACGATGTCACGCAGGGGAACGACGGCCACGGGTACTCTCCAGGTCAGGGGTCACAGGTTGCTGGACGGGGCGGGCCTCACTCGACGATCAGGCGGTGTTCCGGCAGTGCCACGGCGTCCAGCTCGGTGCCGGTGAGCAGCTCCAAGGCTTCGCCGAGGCGATTGAGGAGCGGGCGTCCGCCGGCGTTGGCGCTGGTGTTGATCAGCACCGGCAGGCCCGTGCGTGCTCCCACCGCGTGGCACAGCCGGTGCAGCAGGGGCTGAACGCCGGGCGTCACGGTCTGGAGCCGGGCGGTTCCGTCGATGTGCCGAGCCTCCGCCAGCTGCCGGGCCCGGTCGGGCCGCACCCGCACCGCGAACAACATGGTCTCGGCGTGGTCCAGGGGGCCGGTGAAGAAGTGGTCGGCCACCTCCTGCGGGCAGATCGGCGCGACCGGCCGGAACCACTCACGTTGCTTGATCGTCTCGGAAACGTACCGGCGGGCGCCGCTCCAGTGAGCCGAGACGAGCAGCGAACGGTGACCGAGGGCTCGCGGCCCGGTCTCCAGACCACCCTCCAGCCAGGCCACGCACCGCCGCTCGGCCAGCAGTTCGGCGACACGCTCGACGAACTCCTCGTCGTCCACCGCGCGTCGCACGGACAGCGCCGGTTCGACCGGTGCCGCCGCGGGGCGGAACGCCGGATCAGTGCCGTCGCCGTCCAGGGCCTCCAGCCCCGTCAGCGGAGGTCCGGCATAGGCCAGCGGAGCCCAGCGTGAACCGCCCAGCAGCGCGGGGCGGTCGGCCGGGTCGGCGACGGCAAGCGCCGCGCCGAGCGCGATTCCCGAGTCGTCGCAGCACGTCGGGATGTGGACCCGGGCGAACCGGCCGGACTCGGCCAGACGGGTGTTGGCGGTGATGTTGAGGGCGCAGCCACCCGCGTAGCACAGGGTGGTGTAACCGGGGAACCGGCGGCTGATGCCGGTGACCAGCTGGAGCAGGTCCTCCTCCACGGCGTGCTGCAGGGTCGCCGCGAGGTCCCGGCAGACCCGGTCCTCGGGAGAGGTTCCCACCAGCGTGGTACCGCCGTCCGCGCTCCGGATCTCGTCAGGGAACACCGAGCCGAAGGAGTGCACGACGTCGTCGTCCGAGGAGTCGGCGAGGCCCGCGTCCAGGTAGCCGCCGCTGACCGAGTCGTACTCCCACCAGGTGTCGGCGTAGCGCAGCGCGGTCCCGGTCAGCTTCTTCTCGTCCAGCACCTCGTACAGATCCGGTGCGGCACGCCGCGTGGACTGCGGGACCAGCATGGCGCGCAGCACCGGCAGCAGGGCCGCGTCCGTCTCCCCGGTGGCCGTCAGCCCGAGCAGTTTGCCGGTGTCGAACTGGCTGCCGTGGACCCGCCGGGACAGCGCCTCGTAGACCAGGCCGAAGCGCGGGCCGCCGCGGTTGGTGAGGGACATCACCGGGGTGAGCCGGTCGCCGTCGCCGAGACAGACCATGCCGCACTCGGCGTAGTTGCCCGTCCCGTCCAGCGCCAGCACCAGGGCCCTCCGGGCGCCGGAGGTGTGATACGCGAGCGCAGCGTGCGCGTAGTGATGGCGCACCGCGACGAGGGTGATGTCGCCGAGACCGTGGGCCAGCGGCCAGTCGACGGGCTTGATCACACGGGACACCGCCTCGGCCAGGCCGGTGACGCCGGGCGCCGCCCAGCGGGCGTCCTCGTTGACCAGCTCGACCAGCGCGGGCGGCACCACCTGGCATCGCGGTGTGTACCAGTCCGCCACGGCGATCCGGGTCACCGGGCTCACCGCCCGCTCCCGCAACTCCGCCAGCCACTCGGCGGCGGCTTGCGGGAAGTCTCCGTTGCCGCCACACACGTGGCGCAGGCCCAGCCGTCGCTCCGCCTCGATGACCCGGTAGCCGTTCGCGTCGGTGAGTGCGGCCCCGGCGTCATGGCCGAAGTGCAGTCCGATCGTTGCCATGGAACCAGTCACCCTTCCTCGGCCCGGAACTGGGTCACGGGAGCCGGGTCGTGGACCGGCGGGCCGCCGCACCGTGCGGGCGACCCGTCGGGGAGTACGTGGGGGCCGGGGTCAGGACAAGCCGGCGAGGCTCCGCGCGTGATGGCGCTCCAGCAGTCCCTGCACCACCTCGCGCATATAGGCGCAGTAGCCGGGCGACATCACCTGGATCGAGCCGTTCTCCTCCTCCAGAGCGCCGGCGGATCCGCCCGAGCAGGTGCCTTGCAGCTCACAGCCCTGGCAGCCGGGGCCGTTGGTGTAGGCCCGCATGCCGTAGTCCTGGTAGGCGGGCGAGGCGAAGATGCCGCGCCAGTCGTCGATGGTGCCGAGCTTGCGGGCGGTGGCCTTGCAGGCGAACACACTGCCGTTGGGTTCGATGGAGAGCTGACGGCCGACCGCAGGGCACGTCTTGTAGTCGGCCTGCTCGGCCCACTTGGCCTCGTCGATGATCATCTGGAAGGTCTGATACCAGTAGCCGCTGAGCTGGACGCCGCGCTCGCGCCCGTAGTCCACCGCGGCCAGCAGCCGCTGTGCCACGTCGTGCGGGCTGTGCTGCTGGAAGAATTCCTTCGCCTGGAAGGACACGATGACGTCCAGGCTGTCCAGGCCGGCCTCTGCGACGAAGTCGATGAGCGGGGTGCCCCACTTGTCCCAGGTGTACTGGGAGAGCACCGAGGTGATGCTGACGGGCACGCCCGCGGCCTTCATGTCGAGGATCGCCTTGCGGACCACCGCCCAGGGAGTGCGCTGCTGCTGCCCGCCGCGGAACTCGCCGGTCTCCGGGACCAGGTAGTCGATGGAGACGGTGGTGTCGACGCGGTGCTCGGCGAGCGCCGCCAGCAGTTCGGCGTCGATGCGGGAGCCGTTGCTGGTCAGGTCGTAAGTGAGGGAGACCCCGTCGTGGCGGTCGCCGAACGTGCGCAGCACGTGCAGGATGGTGTTCCGGGCCAGGGTCGGCTCGCCGCCGAAGAACGACACCGACAGATGGCCGCCCCCGTTGGCCTTGCGTAGCTCGATGGCCTCCCTGACGGTCTTCTCTGCCACCTCGCGCGACATGTGCATCGACGGATTGCGGCCCTCGTCCGAGCCGTGGTTCCAGTCGCCGCGGGCGAGCGTGGGTCCTGAGTCCGTACGGCCCGGCGCGTCCTCGCGGGAGCGGCGCAGCTCGACCAGGACCGGACCGGGTTTCACCGACTCTCCGGAGGTGTTGCGCTCCTCCACACCACCGTCGAAGTTGTACGCGAAGCAGCCCTGACAGGAGAAGTTGCAGGCGTTGGTGAGCACGAGCTGGATGGAGGAGTGGAAGACGCCGCTGCTGAGCACTTCACGCCTGCTCTCGAGCAGGGCGTCGATCTCCCTGGCCTCGTCCTGCCCCACCTCGACCAGGAAGCGGGCTTCCACCAGGTCACGCAGCGACTCCTCGTCCACCCGTTCGCGTAGCCGCTGCCAGCTGATTCCCCCGGCGGCCTCCCGCAGAATTTCCACGATGTCCCGGTCGATCAGCCGCGCGTTTCCGAAGAGTGAATGAAAGGCCATGTTCCGCTCGCCGCCCGAGAATGCGTCGAGCCGGCCGCCGAATGAGCTGAAATCCCGATCATCCGCGCCGCGCAGGGTGCGGATGTAGCGCGAGGACTGGTACATCGAATTTTGCATGGCTGAAGCCTTCTCCCTGCGGGTCACGAATTCCGGCGCGACGGAAAGGCGTAGGCACGAGGGCCGGGACGGCGGTGCCGCGGTCACATGCGCGCGGCGCGGAACAGGGCAGTTCCCGGCGCGCGCGGTGCCGGGGCCCAGCCGGCGAGCGGGGCCCCGGGTGGGTGGGTCAGCCGTCAGGCCGGCTCACACTCTTTTCGTTGGTCGGCGGAGGCCGAGGTGCTCTCCGTCCGCTGACGCTGGGGCGTGATGGTCGGGGCGTTTCCCCGGTCCGGCGATACGAACGCGCACGGACGGCTCGACGCGGTGACCGCGGGTCGGGCGACCTTCCTGACTTCGGCCATACGGCCCTCCTCAGTGGATGAGGCAAACAATGCGACCCACTGAAGCAGAAGTGAGTGAGGCTCAATAAGACGTCAACCGGTCATGCTGGAATTGCCCGTTTGTCGAGGGACGGCAGCGATATCGATCATGCATTACGGGCCGCCCGGCTGCCTTTGAAACGGGCTCACCTGCTCCTCCTGCTTGATCAATCCATGGGGGGCCGTCCTGCTGTGCGTCGGCCGAAGTGCCGCACGCCGAAGGGTTTTGGTCACACAGGGGATGTGGCAAGGATCGTCAACGCGGACTCGCCGATCGGCATTCTCGCCGTGCGGCACCCCCTCGCCGTACGCCCCAGTCGTCGGCGAGTGCGCGAACGAGCAGGAGAGACGCCTGGAATCGTCGTCCTTCGCGGCCAGGCGCGGCTGCGGCAGGCGGCGGCTGCGGTCGCCGCCCTCCTCTGATTCCGGGGTGCGTGGCCGGTGCGGTGGGCGTGGCCTGAGGTGGGAGTCGGGGCCCGAAGCTGGTGCGGGTTTGTGCCCGTCAGCGGCTTGCTGGCCGGTCAGCGCCGCTGGTGCGGGCGTCGGACAGGGCCCCGCACCGCATGACCTTCGACGCCGGCAGCGTGGAGGCGGCGGTGAACGATGGTGACCGAGCGGACGAAGCGGGTGAGAAAGGTGGCTTCCTCCCTCGCGGCGCCCCCGCCGACCACGACGATGTCCCGGCTCTCAACAGGGCAGCCATCGACATCGAGCGCATCTCCGCGAAGCGGCCCCTGACCGTCGAGGAGTTCGTCGCTGTCCGCAAGGACTTCGGCCTCGGCTGACTGCCGCAGGAATCCCGGGAGAAGCGCTCGGGCCGAGTCCGGATCAAGGACGCAGGGGAACCGGAAGGGTTCCGGAAGCCGATGCCGTGCCGGACAGGCGGCAGGCGCCCTGTCATCCCCCGTCGCGGCGGACGGCCTGCTCGGTCACGGCGTGCGCCAGCGCCATGATGGTGATCTGAGGGTTCACACCGGGCGACGACGGCAGCAGGCACGCGTCGGCGACGAGCACCCCTTCCGTGCCGCGCAGTCGCCCGTCGGGGCGCACGGGGGAGTGCCGGTCGTCCGCCCCGAGAGCGGCGGTGCCCGTGGGGTGGAACGCCGACAGGTGGAGGCGGCGGCGACCGGTGCGGCTGACGACCTCGTCGAGATCGGCGGGTGAGGTGACCGACGGGTGTGCCGGGATACCGGTGAGGACTTCGCGCGCGCCCGCGGCGAAGAGGATGCGCCCCATGTGGGCGATGGACCGCAGGAGGCGGCGACCGTCCTCGGCGTCGAGGGTGTAGGAGGCGACCGGGCGACGCGTGCCGCGCACGCGCCCCGAGGAGCGGTCCGAGACCATCGCGCCCAGGAGCCCGAGCCTTCCGGCGTCGTCCAGCTCGCGCTTCAGTGTCTGGCCGAGGTGCGGGAGGACGAAGGACGTCATGCCCGGAGGTGCGGCGGTCGCCTCGATGAGGATGCCTTCGTCGTGCCACGCGTCGACCCCGACGCTCTGCAGGATGTTGGGGCCCGCGCCCGGGCCGGTGACGGCTTCGGTGAAACGCCCGGCGACGCTGACGGCCGGGTGGATCGCCAGATTACGGCCCACCCGTGGATGCTCCGCCAGCCCGGAGCGGCGTAGCAGGGCCGGGGTGTGCAGGGCGCCGGCCGCCGCGACGACGAGGCCGGTGCTGACGGTGAAGCTCGTGCCGTCCGGGCGAACCGCCTCCACCGCGACGGCGCGTCGGGCGCCCGCGTGGTGCTCGGTGACGATGCGGGTGGCGCGGGCGCGGGTGACGATACGAGTGCCGGCCGCGCACGCCGCGGGCAGCACCGACAGCTGTACCGCCTGCTTGGCGCCGCTCGGGCAGCCGGCGACGCATTCGCAGCATCCCCCGCAATCGATGGCGTTACGGCGCAGGGGAGCGGCGGACCAGCCCAGGCGGCCGGCACCGAGAAGCGCCAGCCCGCCGTTGCGCCCGAGGACGGACGGATCGGGCACACCCACGCCGAGCAGCTTTTCCACATGGTCCATGTGACGGGTGAAGGAGGCGGGGTCCGCCAGCTCGACCCCGTGGGTGCGCTGCCATCGGTCCAGTACATGAGGGGGTGTGCGGAAGCAGGTGCCCGAGTTGACCAGGGTCGTGCCGCCGACGGCCCGGCCGAGCGGCAGCAGCACGGGCGGCAGACCCCAGGCGAGGGTGGCACCGCCGTCCCGGTAGGCGTCGGCGAACCGGTCCAGGGGCGGCCGGGAGGCGAGTTCCTTCGTCGAGAAGTGCCGTCCCTCCTCCAGGACCACGACCGAACGCCCGGAGGACGCGAGGGTCAGCGCCGCCACGGCACCTCCCGCGCCTGAACCGATCACCACGGCGTCGACGCGGTGCTCGTCGGGCCAGTCGGAGGACGGGCAGATGTCCAGCGGGGGATCGGCCCGGACGAAGGGCCTGATCGGCCGGGAGCCGTGCCGGCTCGCCCCCGCGGCCAGCAACAGCGGGATCTTGACGTTGTCCATCAGGGTTTCGAATCCAGGCAGCCGGGTCAGCCGCCGCAGGAGCCGCGCCCTGGTGTCGGGCGGCAGACCGTGCGCACGCCGACCCGTGGTGAGGACGGAGAACCCGTCGAGCGCCATGTCCGTGGCGTGCAGACCCGTGCGGAGGTACGGCGGCAGGGACGACATGAAGCGGTGCAGTCGCTCCGGGACCTGCCGCTCCCACTCGGGACGGTGTGCGCCCGCGCCGACATCCAGCAGCACCGCCGCCAGTGCCCGGCCGTGAACCGCGCTCATCGCAGCCCCACCTCCGCGTGCGCGGTGCCCCGTACGTCCCAGACCTGTTCCGGCTGCCACCCGCCGTCCCGCCACTGCTCCAGGCAGACCCGCACATCGGCCCGCTCACTGTTGTGACAGGTGGCCCTGCCGCCGTCCGGGTCCGTGTAACAGACAGCGGTCCGGCTCTCCTCGGGCAGATGCACCCGTACCTGGATCCGGCGCCCTCCCGCGTGGCCCCGCACGGTCCACGTCGGCAGTACCGGCGCACCCCGGAACCGACCGATCCCCATGACGCCCAGTGAGCTGCGCCAGTCGCCGCGCGGCCAGTCGCATCCCGCTCTGCGCAGCCGCAGGAACACCAGCGGCGGAAGACGCCGCAGCAGCGGCAGGCCGGAGACGGCCGCCACCACCTCCAGAACGGTGTCCTCGTCCAGATCGGCGTGCAGCCAGGCCCAGCGGTGGGCGTTGCCCCGGCCCGCGATACGGGCGCTGGCCCCCAGGGCGTCGGCCACGAGCAACGTCTGCCCGTCGAGGCACACGGACCCGCGGTAGCGAGCCTGTGCCTGCGGGATGACGTGGACGGCGGGCAGCACCCGGCGCTTCCAGGCCAGCCGGGGGAAGGTGCGCAGGGGTGCTGAATCCGAGGCCACCCGGAGGTCCCAGGCCAACTGCGCTGTCTTTCCGCGCAGTTCGTGCGCGGTGGCGACGGCGGACGGGGAGTGGAAGCCCGGCAACTGGGAAGGGGCGCCGTCCCCGGCCGAAGGGGTAGCGCCCTCCGGCAGCGCGTGGGGGCCGAAGCGGTCGATGACGGGAGGCAGGTCCGGCCTGTACACCGCGGCCCAACCATGGGTGTAGGGCGTGCCGTTCACCGGGCGCACCAGTTCGTGATGGAGCCAGAATCCGGTGCCGGACTTCGGGTCGGTGAAGGTGCTGTACCAGACGTTCAGGCGGTCCGGGCGAGCCGCGTTGAGCGTCTCGGCGAAGTCGGTGGATCCGGGAAAACGCCAACTCGCCATGAACGACGGCAGGGTGCGCAGGCGGAACCGCAACCGGCCCTCACCGACAGAGCTTGGAGAGCCCGAGCCCACTTCGCCCGCCGTCCCCCCGGCCGGTCGCAGGCGGATCGGCAGGACCGTCATGGAGCGCAGCGGACTGCGCCAGGTCGGGGACTTGTGGCCCTCCAGGACGTACTCCCGGCCGTCCAGGGCCGTGAAACGCACGTGGTAGTCGATCCGGCCCCCGGACAGCGGGGCGATGAGCATGCTCCCGCAGGCATGTCGGTCGTCGGCCCAGCCGTCGACGCGAACGCGGCCCGTGACGACGGCGGTTGTCGCCCCACGGAGGCGGACCGGGCCGGGAGCGTCCACCCGCAGGTCGAGCGTCACGGGCCGGCTCCCGCCCCCGTCGGTGTCGAGCCGCAGCCTGCCCGTCATGGTCTCAGCGAAGTGCGCTCCCCGGCGTGCTGCCATGTACGGCACCGTTCCTCTCCGAATCGTCCGGGCCGTCCGACGCGTAAGGCAGCCGTAGGGAGACCACGGAGGTCACGACGAGCCCCCGCGATCCAGTGACTCACTGGCTCAGTGGCTCATCCACTGACGGCAGAGAACCAGCCCACTCCTCGTAGGTCAAGTCCCCGGCCTCGTCCGCGACTCCAGTGGTGCCCGGTGGCTCCGGGATCACTTCCGGGGCTTGCGACTGACCAGATCCGCGGTCATCTCCTCGGCGGTCAGCTGGAGATAGGTCTCCGCCGCGCGCCCGGCCTCCTCCGTCTCGCCCTTCGCGACGGGCTCCACCACCTGCCGGATGCGTTCCGCGGCGACCGCCGGGTCCGCGAAGGGGGTGCTCATGACGTGACGCACCGGCAGATATGCGTTGAGCAAGGTGTTGGTGAGCAACAGGTACACACGGTTGCCCGTGGTGCGGGCCAGTTCCCGGTGCACCTCGGCCTCCGCGAGCTGGGCTTCGGCCGGGTCCGGTGCGTCAGCCACCGCGTCCACCGCGGCACGGAGCCGAGCGCCCTGCGCCGTGCTGCACTGCGACGCCGCCTTGCGCGCGATCAGTCCGCCGATCGCCCGGCGGGCCTCGAACACGTCCGACAACCACCGGCCGTCCTGGCCCACCAGCAGCGGAAGGAGGTCGACGCCGCCGGACCTGAGGAAGTCCAGCACCCTTGTGCCCACACCGTGCCTGGTGCGGAGCAGGCCAGCCTGCTCCAGCCGGGACAGGGCATGCTTCAGGGTGGTGCGGGTGACACCGTAGGACGCGGCGAGTTCACGCTCCGGCGGGAGCAGGGAGCCGGGCTGGTGGGTGCCGTCCAGGATGTTCGTACGCAGGCGCTCTTCCAGGAGGTCGACGACGGACTGGCGGACGATCGCTTCGGCTGGCATGGCCGCACTCCTTCGGTTCGGTCCGCGCTCCCGCCGGCGAAATCGGGGACCGGATGTCGAATCTTCGCAGGCAGTGGACCAGCGCGGGCTTCGCACCGTCAAGCGGCGGCCGGCTGAGCCGACCACCGCTCGAGTCTTCGGGCGCCGAACGCCGAGAGGTGCCGGACGCGGACCCACGACGAGCGCGCGGTGGGAGGCGTCTCCGAGGTCAGGTGCGTCGCATCGGGAAGACCGCACATGTGGCAGTCGCGTGGGCGTACGTCTTTCCGTCATCGATTCCGTTGAGCCGCGCCTCGGCGGTCGCCAGGGTGCGGCCGAGGTGAATGACCCGGGCGGTCGCGCGCAGCGTTCCCGTCTCCGGCATGATCGGTCTGATCATATTCACGTTGAGTTGTGCCGTGCTGTAGGCCAGTCCGGCCGGAAGCCGCGTGAGAACGGCCGAACCGAGCGCCGAGTCCAGGAGAGTGGCGGCGAATCCGCCATGCACCGATCCCATCGGGTTGCGGAGATGCTCTCCGGTCTTCCCTTCGAAAACTGCCGTTCCGGGCTCCACCGCGACGAGGTCGAACCCGAGAGTCGCCGAGATGGGGGCTCTCGGCCGCCGCCCGTCGATGATGGAGTGAAGGTAATCGAGTCCGCTCACGCCCTTGCCGTCGAACTCGCCATCGGGGCCGCGCATGCTGTTGTCGTCACTCATGCCTTCACCCTAGGTCGACCGCGCACGCAGGCCAGTCCAGATTCCGTACTGCCCCGGTACCCTTGCTCCATGGCCGGTTACCAGCAGTTCTGTCCGATCGCCCGCGCTCTCGACGTCCTCGGGGAACGGTGGACCCTGCTGGTGGTGCGGGAGCTGATGGTGGGGGAGCGGCACTTCAACGGCATTCAGCGCGGCATCCCCCGCATTTCCAGAACGATGCTTTCGGCGCGGCTGAAGAGGCTCGAATCGGCGGGTCTCGTGAAGCGGAACGACGGTGCATACCAATTGACGAAGGCGGGGGAGAACCTCGCTCCCGTACTGCGAGAACTCGGTCACTGGGCCCTGGAATCGGACCCCCGTGGACTGCGGAAAGAGGACCTCAGTCCGGATGTGCTGACGTGGGACATGCACCGCCGTGTCGTTCCTCACCGCCTCCCGGAGCACCCCACCATGGTCGAGCTGCGATTCCGGGACGCCGGTACGCCCTACTTCCTGCTGGCGAAGCGCCCCGGGGTGCAAGTGTGCGCGGAGGACGGGGGATTCGACATCGCTCTGCACGTCGATGCCGACCTGGAGGCGCTCACGAGATTCTGGCTCGGCGAAAGCGCCTGGGACAGCCTCTTGCGGTCCGAACTGGTCACGCTCACCGGACCGGCCGGACTCAGGCGGGAATTCCCGACCTGGTTCACGGGCTACCTGCTCCGGCCCCGGGCGTGAGGCCAGCGCCATTCCGCGGGACGCTTCATAACGGGAGGGACAACGCCTACCTTGGCGTTCGTGTCACCGATCCCCACCGTGAAGCGAGGGCGCCATGGCGAGGCCGTACCGGCGTGAGAGCAGCTACTGCGAACCGGATGACATCGAGCCGGGCCTGCGTGCGGTGATCACCGCCCACGCGGAGGCATGCTCCCTCGGAGACGTCCTGGCCAACGCCGTCGCCTGCTGCGTGACCGTCAGCACCCGCACCTACAAGCCGAGTCTGCGCTCCCGCTTCAAGGGCATGGCGGACCCCGACCCCGAGCACCGGACCCTGACCCTGTGCACACCTCGGTGGCTCGTCGTGACGGTGACACGGGCATCGACGGGAACGACAGTCCTGTCCGCACGGCTGGACGGCGTGACCCTGGCCGAGCACAGCGCCCTGATCGCCCGGTCGCCCCGCAACGTCCAGCTGCCCGAGGACAGCGGTGTCAGAATCACGGCCCAGTGGTCCGGCCACGGTGAGACGAGTTCCTACCACGTCGCGCTGGGCGACGACGCCGACGGAGAATTCTTCCTGCAAGCGCTGCGCAGAGCAGTGACGGAAGCAAAGCAAGGCTGAACCCGAGCACCGCACCCCCCCACGTACGACAGAAGAACGACGAGCAGCCACACCATCGGACGAGACCGCCGCGCCGGCGAACATCTCTCCACCGGGGCCGTGCCCCTCACCTCCGCGGAGCCGCGTCCCACGCATCCCGTAGGCTCCCGGCCATGAACGACGGGGACTCCGGCAGACGGGTCATAGACGGGCGCTTCGAACTGCAAGGGCGGCTCGGTGGCGGCGGCATGGGCATGGTGTGGCGGGCGCGCGATCTCGTCCTCGACCGAGACGTGGCGCTCAAGGAAGTACGGCCCTCCGATCCCGGACTCGCCGAACACGATCCGCAGGCCGCGGCCATGCTCCGGGCCCGGGTGCTGCGCGAGGCACGGGCACTCGCCCGCGTCGACCACCACAACGTGGTCACCATCCACCACGTGGTCGACACCGACGCCTACGCCTACCCTTGGCTCGTCATGGAGCTGGTGACCGGCGGATCGCTCCAGGACCGGCTCGACAAGGGGCCGCTGGAGCCCGTCGAGGCCGCCCGGCTCGGCCGCGAGGTGCTGGCCGCGCTGCGGGCCGCGCACGACGTCGGCATCCAGCACCGGGACGTCAAGCCCGCCAACGTCCTGATGCGGCCCGATGGCCGCCCCGTCCTCACCGACTTCGGCATCGCGGCCATCAGGGAGTCGACCTCCCTGACCATGACCGGGTCCATCATCGGCACACCCGACTACATGGCACCCGAGCGCATCACCGGCGGCGAGGGCGGCCCCGGCTCCGACCTGTGGGCGCTGGCGATGATGTTGTACGTCGCAGTCGAAGGACACCACCCGTTGCGCAGGGGAACCACCCTCGCGACGCTCGCGGCTCTCCTGAGCGAGGAGCTTCCGCCGCCCCAGCGGGCCGGAGTGCTCACCGGCTTCCTGAACGCCGTGCTCGTCAAGGATCCGGCGCGCAGAGCGGACGCCGAGACCGCCGACCGGATGCTCGCCGAAGCGGCCGAGGGCCGCGGCGCGGCTCCCGGCGCTCCCGAGGGGGCGGGCGCGGCCAGCTCGTACCGGCTCGCCCCTCCGCCGGTCCAGACCCCCACACCCTCGGTGCCGGACGGGTTCGGACCGCCCGTGGGATTCGGCCCGCCGACCGGCTTCGGACCCACGGGACCGCACGACGCCGTGCCCCGCCCCATCGGGCCCCCGACCCCAGCCCCCACCCCCTACCCGATGGGCCCCACCCGGCCGACGCGGCCACGACCGGAAAAGCGGACGAAGCGCCGCGTCACGATAGTCTCCTCCGTCGTCGCGACCGTGCTGGCAGGAGTCCTGACGTGGACTCTGCTGCCCGACGGCGGGCAGAACGACGACGTCAAAGCAGCTGATCCGACCGCCTCGGCCTCGACCGGCGCGAAGAACCCGGCCCCCACGCCGAGAGCATCCCGGTCGGCATCGGTGCCCCAGGCCGACGCCAAGACGGACCTGCTGACCCCGGACGGCATCCGGACGGCCGTGAAGGAGATCAAGGCCGCGACGGGCACGGACCGGGCGTGCGACCTCACCGTCTACCCGGGCTACGTGTCCGCGGAAATCATGGTCAAGGGCAGCGACACCAAGTACGACAGCTACACCTACCGCCCGGGCGAAGGCGTCAAGAAGGGCATCATCAGCAGCGCGCTCATCGGCGGCGAACGCCCGTTCAGCCTGGATGACTTCGACTGGGACGTCCTTCCGCCCTTGCTGAAGCGGGCGGAGAAGGACCTGAACGTGAAGCGGCCGACCATGCGCTACGTCCTGGTCCGCCCGGCGGACGACACCTTCGGCACCCCGCTGGGACTGGCCGTCTATCTCGCCGACGAGCACGTGACCGGCTACCTGGATTCGGATCTCAAGGGCAAGGTGACCCGGGTCATGCCGGCCCAGGACTGATCGGTCGCAGGCTCACCCCTGCCACCGCACCACGCCCGACCGTTGTGCGGAGCGAGCCCCAGGTGTGAGCTGGGCGAAGTGCCCGGTCACGTGTCGGGTGGTGGCGGCCAAAGGAGAGCCAGTCCTGTTCGATCAGGCGACGCTCGCAGATCCGTATGCGGGTATGCGCTGCTGCGCGGGGATCAGGCCGCGACGAGCTCCTGCTCACGGGCCGGCGTTTTGGCCTTGGGCTTCCTGTTCGGCAGTGAGAGGCGGAAGACCTTGCGCCACGCGGAGAACACCTGCTTGGGCAGCGGCCCGGTGACGTATTCCAGCTCGTACTTCTCGAACAGTGCGCGCACCTTCACCGCGACCTCGGCGTATCGGTTGCTCGGCAGGTCCGGGAACAGGTGGTGCTCGATCTGGTGCGAGAGGTTGCCGGTCATGAAGTGCATGGCCTTGCTGCCGCTGATGTTCGCCGAGCCCATCATCTGGCGGAGGTACCACTGGCCGCGGGTTTCGCCCTTGATCGACCGGCGCTCGAAGACCTGCACGCCCTCGGGGAAGTGGCCGCACATGATCACCGAGTGGGACCAGACGTTGCGGACCAGGTTCGCGGTGAAGGTCGCGGCGAGCGTGGGGAGGAACGAGGGGCCCGACAGCAACGGGTGGATGACGTAGTCCTTGAGCACCTGCTTGCGGATCTTGCGGCCCACGTCCTTGGCCCGCGCGCGGAACTCCGGGTTCTTGCGGCGGCGCTTGCTCAGGTTCTTGCCGAGCTCCAGGTCGTAGGCTGCGATGCCGTACTCGAAGAAGCAGGCGTTGATGAAGTTCCACAGCGGCTGGCCGAGGTGGAACGGGTGCCACTTCTGGTCCTCGTCGACGCGCATGATGCCGTAGCCGAGGTCGTTGTCCTTGCCGATCACGTTGGTGTACCTGTGGTGCAGCTCGTTGTGCGAGTGCTTCCACTGGTCGGCCGGCGAAACGTGATCCCAATCCCAGGTGGTGGAGTGGATCTTCGGGTCCCGCATCCAGTCCCACTGACCGTGCAGGATGTTGTGGCCGATCTCCATGTTGTCCATGATCTTCGCCACGGACAGGCCGGCGGTGCCGATCAGCCACGCGGGCGGGAAGATCGAGAACAGCAGTACGCCCCTGCTGACCAGCTCGAGCTTGCGCTGCGCGGCGATGACCTTGCGGATGTACGCGGCGTCTTTCTCGCCGCGGCCGGCGATCACCTCGTCGCGGATCGCGTCCAGCTCGCGGCCGAGCTCTTCGATCTGCTCCGCGGTGAGGTGGGCGGTGGGGTCGATGGCGGTCAAGGTGTTCCTACCGTTCGATGTCGCAGGGGCCCGCCGCGGCGGACACGCAGGTCTGGATGAGGACGCCGGGCTCGGCTTCGGTGATCTCGCCGGTGCGCAGGTCGCGGACGGCGCCCTTCTTGAGCGGTGTGACGCAGCCGAAGCAGATACCCATGCGGCATCCGGAAGGCATGAGCACGCCGGCTTCCTCGCCGATGTCCAGCAGCGGCGTGGCGCCGTCCGCGTCGACGGTCTTGCCGGTGGTGCTGAACGTGACCTCGCCGCCGTCGCCAACGGCGACGACGCCGGGGCGGAATCGCTCGGTGTGCAGGCGCTCCGGGACGCCGTGCTCGCTCCAGTGCTTTTCGGCGGCGTCGAGCAGGCCCGCGGGCCCGCAGGCCCAGGTCTCGCGCTCGGCCCAGTCGGGCACGAGTTCGTCGAGACGGGCGATGTCGAGCATGCCGTCGGTGTCGGTGTGCACCTCGGTGAGCTGCAGTTTCTTGTCTGCGACCAAGTCGTGCAGTTCGTTGCGGAAGATCACGTCGTGCGGCTGTGGCGCGCAGTGGACCATGACCACGTCGTCGAGCTCGGTGTCGCGGAGCATGCCCATCACGGGCGTGATGCCGCTGCCGGCGGTCAGGTAGAGCACCTTGGCGGGCTTGGTCTGCGGCAGCACGAAGTCGCCGGTCGCCTGGTCGAGCTGGATCAGGGTGCCCGGTTGCGCCCTGCGAACAAGATGGTTGCTGACCTTGCCGTCCTCGACCGCCTTCACGGTGATCGTGACGCGGCCGTCCGGGCGGTTTGCCGGTGAGGTGAGCGAGTAGGCACGCCACAGGCGCACTCCGTCGACGTCGACCCCGATCCGCACGTACTGACCGGCCGTGTGGCCGCGCCAGCCCCGTCCCGGCCTGATCACGATGGTCGCGGCGTCACGCGTCTCGGGGTGCACGGCCTCGATGCGTCCACGCAGGTCGGCGCCCGCACGCAGCGGGCTGACCAGGTCGAGGTAGTCCGACGGCAGCAGCGGTGTCGTGACCATCTCCAGCAGTTTCCATGCCCTGCTGCGGAGGGCTGCACTCGTCATGACTCCAGCTTGCTGTGCCTCAGGGCGTAAAGTCCTGACCGTAGGACGTAAATCTGATCGGCAAAATTGTTCACAGGGAACAAAACATGAGCCATGCCCTCCGGAGGGCCAGCGAACTGGCCCTTGATGAGACGACGGTCACCGCGCTGCGGGCCGCGCTGAAGACCACCGCAGACGAGATCGTCCAGGCGATCATCGACGAGGTCCCTTCCTACGCAGGCGCCCTTTCGGGCCACATGGGCGCCACCATCCGCCGGGCCGTCCGCACCGCCCTGGGGCACTATCTGGACCTCGCCAGCGGGAACGCCACCGGGGGCGACGGCGGTGACGCGGCCTACGAGCTGGGCCGCGGCGAGGTCCGGGACGGCCGTTCGATGGACGCCCTGCTCAGCGCCTACCGAGTGGGTGCCCGCGTGGCCTGGCGATGTCTGGCAGCGGGCGCCGTACCGGCTGGTCTGCCCGCCTCCGAGGTCGCCAAGTTCGCCGAGCTGACCTTCGCCTACATCGACGAGCTCTCCGCCGCGAGCGCCGCGGGCCACGCCGACGAACTGGCCGCCCGGGGGCGCGCCCACGAGCGCCACCTGGAACACCTGGCCCGCGACCTGCTCGCCGGCGCGAGCCCGGACGTGCTGCTTGTCTCTGCACAACGGGCCGGATGGCAGCCGCCGGGTTCGCTGACCGCGGTCCTGCTGCCCGCCGCCCAGGCCCGGCCTGCCTACCGCTCGCTCGACCCGAGCACCCTCGTCCTCGACGATCTGCCGGATGGCTTGGGCGTGCTGCTCGTCCCCGATGCCGACCGATCACGTCTCTTGCGGCAGCTGACCGACCGCACCGCCGTGGTCGGCCCGGCCCGGCCGTGGACTCGTGCGTCCGCTTCGTACGCACGAGCCGTACGCGCGCGCTCCCTCTCCGCTGATGTTCGCGACACCGAGGACCACCTGCCCGAGCTGGTGCTGAGCGCCGACGCGGACGCGTTGGCCGATCTGCGTGCCCGGGCCCTTGCACCGCTGCGGGCCTTGCCTGCCGCGACCGCGCGGCGACTGGAGGAGACGTTGCGGGAGTGGCTGCTGCACCAGGGCAGGCGGGAGGAGGTGGCGGCGGCATTGTTCATCCATCCCCAGACCGTCCGCTACCGGATGTCGCAACTGCGGGAGCTGTTCCCGGATCTCGCATCGCCGCATCGGGTCCTTGAACTGACACTGGCGGTCGGTCTCCGGACCGGCTGATGCGCACGGTGCCGTTGTCAGCGGCCACGCACCTGATTTTGTGACACGAACATGGTGAGGGCTGACGGACCGCGGGAAGGCTCCTCAGCGGGCCGTCGGGCCGTCGGGCCGCCGGAGAACCCGTTCAAGGTCGGAAGGCCTACCGGGACCGGGTCTACGCCGACCGAGTCGAAGCCGCCCGAGCAGCAGGGGGATGACCGCTGGGACGGCACAGTCAGTGCTCCATTCCCAGCATCGGCCGGTGCAGCCCGACTCATGACACACACCTATCCGGCATCTGGAACGGACCACAGCTGCACGGTGCCGTCGTTGTCGCCGCTGGGAGCGTGGCTGGCGGTGGCGAGGAGGGTGCCGTCGGGTGAGAACGCCACTGCGTATACCGGTTTGCTGTGGCCGGTGAGGGGCGGGCGGACGGGGGTGCGGGTGGCCGGGTCCCACAGTCGCACCGTGCCGTCGCGGCTGGCGGTGGCGAGGAGGGTGCCGTCGGGTGAGAACGCCACTGCGTATACCGGTTTGCTGTGGCCGGTGAGGGGCGGGCCGGCGGGGGTGCGGGTGGCCGGGTCCCACAGTCGCACCGTGCCGTCATCGCCGGCGGTGGCGAGGAGGGTGCCATCGGGTGAGAACGCCACTGCGTACACCGCTGCGCCGTGGCCGGTAATCGGCTGTCCGACGGGAGCGCGGGTGGCTAGGTCCCACAGTCGCACCGTGCCGTCATCGCCGGCGGTGGCGAGGAGGGTGCCGTCGGGTGAGAACGCCACCGCATGCACCGCTGCGCCGTGGCCGGTAATCGGCTGTCCGACGGGAGCGCGGGTGGCCGGGTCCCACAGTCGCACCGTGCTGTCGCGGCTGGCGGTGGCCAGGAGGGTGCCGTCGAGTGAGAAGACCACCGCGAACACCGTTTGCCTGTGGCCGGTGAGGGGTTCGCCGACGGCAGTGCGGGTGGCCGGGTCCCACAGCCTTACCGTGCTGTCATAGCCGCCCGTGGCGAGGAGGGTGCCTCCGGGGGAGAACGCCACCGCGTACACCGGACCGGAGTGCCCGGTGAGGGGCCGGCCGGCGGGGGTGCGGGTGACCGGGTCCCATAAACGCACTGTCCCGTCGCGGCTGGCGGTGGCGCTGCTGGCGGTGGCGGTGGCGAGGAGGGCGCCGTCAGGTGAGAACGCCACCGCGACCACCGAGCCGGTGCGAACGGGCGGCAGGACCAGTTCTCCTGCCTGCATCGCATGCAGGGCTGCTCGGAGCGCGAGGGACGACTCCGATGCGAGCGCACGGGGGACGGCTCTTCGGCGGGTGGGACGCAGTTCTGCCGTTGCCCGCCACCGGCTGCGCCATGCGTCGAGTACGGGGTCCGTGCGAGTGGGGGCGGGGATCTCCTCGCCATCCGCGTCCCAGGACATCAGAGTCCGGACGAGCAGGATGACTTTGTCCACGCTCACGAACCGTTTGCCATGGAAGGCAGCGCTCTGGGTGGCGATGGGCAACTGCGCCCCGTTGCCAATCCTTCGCGCCCGCCTCTCAATCCGGCGCAGGGGCGGGTTACCGCGTTCCACTCGCAGTCGGCAAAGGTGCCGCGCTTGCTGTAGCAGCCGAGCCTCGTACGTATCCGGCCCGTGCTCCGCGTCGATGATTGCTGTCATGCCCTGTGTCCCCCTGTTGTTCCGTACCCAGCAGGGTAGAAGCCGCTCCACGGAACAGTACGGAACTTGCACGAACCACTCCGAACAGCCTGCGCCGGTGCCAAAATCGTTCCGCGGAACGGGTGGGATGTGCCGCGTTGGCCTCCACCCGATCGCGTTCAATCTTCATCGTTCGATCCGTGAGGTCGGCAGCGCGCAAGGCCGCACGGTCGAGCCATGACACCTCGGCAGAACTCCCAGCCCACCCCGCCCGCGGTCCCGGCGGCATTCGACTCAGGGCTGTTCCTCCCTCTCCGCACAGCTGTCGTCCTGCTCACTGCGCTGGTCCTGGGGCTCGTCATCGGAGGGCTTACCGCCCTCACCGGCGCCCACCCGGCCACCGCCGCGATCGCCGGACTCACCGCCGCCGGCGCCAGCACCGTCGCTCTGCGGACCCTCATCCAGTGATTTCCGGAATGGTGCGTGCCGGTCCGCGTGCCCCACCCGCCCGCTGACCCTTCACGAGCTGGGCCCTGCCGACCTTGGCAGGGTCCCTCGTTCATGCGCAGCCAACAGGCAGCCCATGCGGTGAGTGCCGGTGATCGAGGTTGACGCCTCCGGGTGTCCCGTCCGCCCTCACGGGTACTTGGTGTGTCCTGCGTCACAGCACCAGGCAAGGAGATCATCATGCGTATTGGGATCATCGGTGCTGGCAACGTCGGCGGTGCTCTCGCCTCGGCAGCCACTGCGGCGGGACACGAGGTCACCGTTACCGCCACGCACCAGGAGCACGCCGCGAAGGTGGCCGAGCAGACCGGTGCCAGGGTCGCGCCCGACACGGCGGAGGCGGTCCGGGGTGCGCATGTGGCGGTGCTGGCCGTGCCGGCCGCAGCGGCCTCCGAGGTGCTGGACCAACTGGGCGATGCCGCCGTCGGTCTGGTGATCGTGGACGTCACCAACCCGCTCAATGACACCTACAGCGACCTGACCACTTCCGGAACCAGCCACATCGAGGAGCTGGCTGCCCGTGCGCCACAGGCCAACCTGGTCAAGGCGTTCAACACGATCCTGGCTTCGCGGCTGGGCACCCCCAGTGAGGACGGTCAGCCGCTGGACGGCTTCTACGCGGGCGACGATGCGGCAGCCAAGGACACAGTGGCGCAGCTGCTCGGCTCTCTGGGGTTCCGGCCGATCGACGCCGGCGGTCTGCGCATGGCCCGCTCACTGGAGGAACTCGGTTTCCTGAACATCAGCCTCAACGCCCGCAACGGCTGGCCATGGCAGAGCGGCTGGAAGCTCGTCGGTCCCACGGCCTGACCCCGTGGGCAGTCCGCGCCCATCCACTGAGTGGGCCTCGAACGGGGTGGCCCAAGACGCGTGGGCGGGTGTGAAGCACAGCCCGACCTTGTTCTTCGTCGCCCAACTGCCGATCTTCCACTTCAGATGGGCGGAGAGATCGTCGAGGATCACGAAAGGCGTTCCAGGTCGAGTTCCAGCGTGGCCAGTCCCGCATGGCCACCCATGACGAGCAGGAGCCCTCATCAGGGTCAACAGGGCGGCGCCCGTGGTGGGTTCCCAGATCCGTGCACCGTCGTCGGATCCGGTGGCCAGCAGGGGCCGGCCGTCCGGCCCGGCGAACGCAGTCACGGCCATGGGCGCATGGGCGTGGACGACGAGGGGGGCCTCGGCTCGGTGTCGGCGATGGGGTCCGGATCGGCAGGGGGCCGCTGGCGGAGGGGACCAGAAGGGTACGGCCGTCTGGGCCGGTGAAGGCCGTGACGGAGCGCACCGCGATGGTGTGGCCCGTGAAGGTGCTCACCGGGCGGTCGGACGTCCGTGGGTCTCACACGGTCACGTTGCGCTCGCTGTCACCCCACCGAGCTGGACCAGCCGCTCGGTCCGCCCCGGGGCGTCGGCGAGGTCGGCCTTGATGTACCGGACTCCGTCACGATCGGGGGTGCCCTGGCTCCCCGGCGGGGATCACCTGCACGCTCCGGTCGACCTCGGCCGAGGGACTCCGATCACGCAACTCCTCCTCGGGACGACCCCGGAGGGGCACGACGACCGAACCGAACCGATCCGGGCGGGCGGGCGGGGGCGGCTGACGGATGCCGGATCAGAAGTCGAGGCCGTTGACGCAGTCACGCCATGCCGCGACGAGGCACACCAGCATCACGGCGTAGCAGACGGAGGGGACGGTGATCCAGGCGCCGATGTGGTCGGTGGCTTTGGCGAGCAGCAGGGCCGTGCAGGTCGGGTAGATGAGGCCGACGCCTCCGTAGGACAGCAGGATCACAGCCCGCTGTGCTGCCGGTGCGGTGTGGAGGTTGGTGGCTCGTTCACTGGCTGTGACGCCGATCTTGTCGCGGTCCAGCGTGCTGCCGGCCGGCTCGACAGCGTCGAGAAGTGTCTTCTCCAGAGTGAGGATGGACCGGGCACGGACGGCGGCGAGGTTGAGCAGGTGGGCCTGGAAGGCCGCGACGCAGAACAGTGGAGACGGCAGGAGACTGATGGCCCAGCCCAGGAGATCGAGCTTGTCGTAGAACGCGATGATGCCGATGAGGTAGGTGACGGCGGCCGCCATGGTGGCGAGGCTCACGGTGAGAGCGGTGGCGCGGTCGGACCGATCCGACTGGTAGATGGCGGTGAGAACGTGCAGACGCTCGGACAACTCCGCTCCTCTGCTGATGGACGGTCAGGGCACCGTGACGGCCGTGCGTGAGCTCATTTCTGGTCGGCCGCGTGGCCCAGTGCGGCGATGAGTGCCTCGATGGCTGCCAGATCGTCGCTGTCGGCGTGCCTCGCCCAGCGGGCCAGGTTCACCGCCCGCGCTCTTCGCTGCATCGCAGTGGCAGTGGCCGCACCGGCCCGCAACACTCGTTCGGCCTGCTCGGCGTCCCCGCGTTCCAAGTCCAGAACCGCCCTCAGTACGAAGCCGACACCTGGTTCGTCCAAGGCGGCCGGGTTGGCTTCGGTGAGCGTCCTCATACGCCTCGGGTCCGCTTGCTCCAGCGCCTCCAGGGCAAGGTCCGCCGCTGTCGCCGCATGAGTGACGACGTCGCTCACCGTCTCCAGCGGCATCGTTTCGAGCAGAGCGAGCACCGCCGCGTGTTCCCGCGCGGACGGCTCGGCGGAAGCGGCGAGAATCTCGGCCGCTTCGCCGGTGCACAGCTCCTCCCGGTGCGTGGCGAGGTGGGCCAGCCACCGCGCCCGGGTGGGCTGGGTCATCCAGGCGTCAACGAGTGCCTGGACGGCGTAGCGTCGGCGCTGTTCCGCGAGTACGGCTTCGAGGCCCCGGTCCTGGATGGAGACCACGAGCTGCCGCAGCCGCCCCAGGCTCTCGTCGTCCGGGCGCAGTACAAGGTGAAGGTCCACGCTGGCGGCGACGGTGGGGCCCGAGACCACGTCGGCCCGGGCGGTCAGCACGGCCTCGGCGTCCGGCCAGTCCCGGGTGGTCCGCCACGAGCGGAGAAGGTCCAGGTCGGCCTCGGGCACCGTCTCCACCGCCCATCCGGGCAGCGTGGACGGAGGGGGATCGAGCGACAGCGCGACGGCGCGGATCTGCTCCCGTACCCGGCGGGTCAGGTACCCCGGGGCGCGGGCGTCGTCGCCGTGGGCCAGCTCGGCGGCACGGCGCAGAACCTCGGCCGCTGTGCGCTGGTCTCCCTGGCTGGTGCGCCAATCGGCGGTGCCCGCCAGAACCTCCGCTTGCCCGTGACCCTCGGGCACGGCCTGCGCCGAGGCGTCCCAGGCCGCGGCCGCCTCGGCCGGCGACCGGATCATGAGCAGGTCTGCCAAATTCCAAGTGGCGAGGGCCAGTTCGGGAGCGTACGAAGCCGGATCGTCACCCGCGAGGATCCGAAGGAGCTCCACCCCCTCTCGCCCTGCCGCCAGGGCTCCATCGAAGTCCCGTGTGGCGTAGAGCGCGGAGGCGAGGGCGTTCAGGGTGCGCGCCAGATCGAACATGTAGGCGGGCTCGGTCCTGACCAGCGCGCGTAGCAGCTCTGCCGCTTCCCCGACGGCTGTCAGTGCCCCCCTGGGGTCCCGCAGGGCGAGTCGAGCCGAGGCGATGTTGTTCAGCGCCTTGCTCAGGTCCACCACGAGGGCTGTCGGGTGCGCCCCCATCGTGGCCCGATACAACCGCACGGCTTCCTCAGCCGAGTCGAGTGCCGCCACGTGGTCCGCCGTGTCCGACAGGACCGCGGACAGGTTGTTGAGCGCCCTTGCCAGATCGGCGGTGAACGCGGCTCCCTTCTGCGCTACGCACTCCCTGTACAGGCTGACCGCCTCCTGGGCCGAGGAGATCGCCGCTGGGATGTTGTCCGACTCGTAGCGGCAGCGGGAGAGGTTGTTCACGGCCATCGCGAGGTCGGGCAGGAACGCAGCCCGGTCGGCCGCGGCCAGTTCCCGGTACAGGGCGGCGCTTGCTTCGGCGGCTTCCGACGCCGCGTCGAAGTCACCGGATTCGGTCAGCTTCACCGACTGGTTGTTCAGCGCCCCGGCGAGCCCCGGATTCCAGGCGGCCCCGTTGATCGCGGCCAGCTCACCGAAGAGGCCGATGGCCTCCTGGCCGAGGGCGAGGGCACGCTCGCGATCACCCACGTCGTCCGCCAGAACCGAGAGGTTGTTCACTGCGGCGGCCAGATCCGGCAGCACGGCCGTCCTGTTGGCCGATGCCAGACGGCGGTACAGCGCGAGGGCCTCCTCTCCGGCCCTTGCGGCCTCGCGGCGGTCTCCCACCAGCCAGAGGCGATGGGACAGGTTGTTCAGGGAGATGGCCAGTTCGCGGGTGAAAGCGCCGGGTTCGGCCGACGCCAGTTGCCGGCGTACGGTCACCGCTTCGCGGGCGACAGCGAGTGCACCGGTCTGATCGCCGGCGTCGGAGCGTCGCAGCGACAGCGTGTTCAGCGCCCGGGCCACTTCAGCGGCGAAAGCGCCGCCCTTGGTGTCCGAGGCGTACCGGCACAGCCGCGCGGCTTCCTCCGCCGCATCCAGCGCCCCGCGGACGTCCCCGGCAGCCGCTCTGCCGGCGGACAGATTACCGAGGGATGCCGCGAGGTCGAGGGCGAACACGTCCTGGTCCTCGTCGAACAGCGTCCGGTACAGGTCCACCGCTTCAGCGGCCGCCGCCACCGACCCCTCGCGGTCGCCGGTCTCGGCACGCCGGTTCCCCAGAGTGTTCAGCGACATCGCGAGGTCGGCGGCGAACGCACCGTCCTCGTCCGCGGCCAGGGCGCGGTACAGCGCGGTGGCCTCCTCGGCGTCGGCCAAGGCCGCTTCGAAGTCGCCGGTGCGTGAGCGGGACACCGACAGGTTGTTCAGCGAGCCCGCCAGCTCGGGCGCGAAGTAGGCCTGGTTCATGTCCAGTAGCTGCCGGTACAGGCTGGTGGCCTCGACGGCTGCCGCCAGTGCGGCGGAGTCGTCCCCAATGTTCGATCGGTGTCCGCTCACGTTGTTCAAGGCGTGTGCCAGGTCGGCGAGGGTGTCGTCGGTCTGTCCGGACAGCAACCGGCGCCGGAGTTCCACGCCCTCCTCCCCGGCGGCGAGGGCTCCCTGACGGTCCCCCATCGACGCGCGGCAATGGGCGAGGTTGTTCAAGGATGCGGCGAGGTCGGACACGTACGCGTCACGCAGGTGAGCGGAGGGGACTCCGTGTGCGAGGTCGCGGTAGATCCGTACCGCATCTTCAGCGGCGGACAGCGCGCCGGCCCGGTCGTCGGTGGCGGCCCTGCAGGTCGCCAGGGTGTTCAGCGACCTCGCCAGGGCCTCTTGGTGTTCCCGTCCGAGCTCGTCCACCAGCTTCCGCTGCAGCCGCACAGCGCCCTCGGCCGCGTCCACGGCACCGTACCGGTCGCCCGTGGCACCTCGGTGGGTGGCCAGATCGTTCCACGCCGCCGCCAGATTGGGCAGGTGCCCCTCCGGGTCGGCGAGAGCGAGGTCGCTGTAGAGGGGGACGGCTTCCTCGATCGCCGCCAGTGCGCCGGCACGGTCCCCGGCGTCGTCGCGGCGCCTACTGACCAGGAACAGCAGTTCACCCAACTCCTCCGGTTCCCCATCGCCGGCCCGGACGCCCGCCAGCCTGCGTTCGTCGACGATGAGAGCCAGCTTCCACAAGCTGGCGGCGCCGAACGGAAGGGCCGCCGAGATGTCGTCCAGGGGGAGGGGGGTGTCGGAGGCGGCGGCGAGTGCTTCGAGCACGTTGCGCACAACGCCCCCCATGGCCGCGGCCACGGCGGCGGCCAGCGGCCAGCGTCCCGGCTCTGACCGCAGGAGCGCTTCGATATGGGCGACAGCCGCCGGTTCGTCGTCGCGTCCGGCGCGGGTCAGTACGGTGAGTGCGTTGCGCAGCCCCTCGCCGAGGTCGTCCTCGTCGAGCAGCGAGCCGGCACGCAGGCAGCGCTCCAGCAGTTCCGGACGGCGTTCCAGGGTGGTGAGCAGGTGATGATCACCCACGGGATCGGGCCGGATGGCGACGTGTTCCCCGGCCCCTGGGTCCAGGCAGGTGACGAGAGTGTGCGCGATCTGCTGCCGGAGGTCGTGCGCCCCGGCGAGCGCGGACACCGCGGTCAATGCCTCGGCGACCCGGTGCGGGGCGGGTGCGAGAAGGGTCAGGCATGCGGCGGCCTCGGCCAGGAGACCGGTGTACCGCAGGGGCGAGCCGGTGCGGTGTTCGAAGGTGGTGTTCCAGTAGCGGCGTTCGTGGCGCAGCACCTCGTCGTACAGTTCGGCCGGGGTGATCGGCAGCGGGTCCGTTCCGCGTGCGGCGAGCCAGCCGAGCAGCACCAGGTCCAGAGTGGTCCACCGTGTCCCCTTGTCCGCACGGGGCAGGCGGGGAGGGCTGTCGCAGGGGCGTGGCCGGACCGCCGCGCAGGTGCGGAGGAAGAGATCCTCGGGCCGGGGGTGGGCGTCCGGCAGTTCGATGTTCTCCAGCCTGTGGGGGTGGGCGTCGGACTCCAGTGCGTCGGTGATCCGGGTCAGCCATTCTCCCTCGCGTTCTCGTGCGGTGAGCACGACGACTGCCGGGCGCGGACGGCGCGCCACCACGCGCAGCAGCTCGATGGTGGACCCGGCTCGGGCATCGGCGTAGTCGACGAGCACGAGCAGCGGTGCGGTGACCTCGGCCAGCCAGTCCCACGGCCGGTCCGCTCCGGCACGCTCCCGCAGCACACCGGCGTACCACCCGGCGCGGGCCATGCGGTCGACCAGTTCCAGTCCGAGCCGGGTCTTGCCGGAGCCGCCGCGACCGGTGATGACGGCAATCGTGGTGCGCGAACCGAGGACGGCCTCCTCGCACAACCCCGACAGCACCGTCATCTCGTCCCGGCTCTGGAAGGGCGTGACCTGGTACTCGGCTCTCAGCAGTCGCAGTGCCGACTCGGCCGTTCCCGGTTCGCGGTACGGATCTCTCAGGGGCAGTACCGCAGGGAAGGCCGCGGGCGTGTAGGGCTCGACGTCAGGGTCGGCGGGCACTGCGACCCGCCAGCGGTACGTACCGGAGGTCAGCTGGGTGTAACCCGTCGCCACTGCTGTGGCGAGATCGGTGTCCGTCTTGGAGCCGGCCGCGCCCAGCGGCTGGGAGATTCCGTTCGGATTCAGGATCAGCAGGCTGCGCGGTGGGCCGTCCAGTCCGGCCTGCACATGGTCCAGAAGCTCCTGCGGCAGTGTGGGCCAGACGCCGTCACCGGGCAGGCCTTCGGGCCAGGTGCGGGTCAGCGCGACCACGACCAGGGCATGCCCGGGGCGCCCCGGCTCGACCGGGTCGAGGAGGACGACCGCGGTGAGCAGCCCCGTGTGCCGGAAGGCACCGGCGAGCAGGACGGCGAGGTCGAGGCACGTGCCGTTGCGGGGCGCCCTCAGCACCTCGGCGGGGGGCCTGATCCACTGTCCGCACGGCCCGCTGTCGGGCGGCTCGAGCGCGTACCCGATGCCGGCCTCCCGTAGCCGGTCCCAGACCGCGCGTACCCGCCGCAGGGCCGGAGCGTCCGAAGGCCCCGGAAGCTGTGTGTGCATGCGGATGGCGTGAGGCACGACGTAACGGGCCAGGTCGGCGGGTGCCGCGTCGGCCGACCATGGCGGCCACGCGGTCCGGCGGTCACTCGAGGCTGCTGTCATCGAGCACCTGCACCGTCTGAACGGCGATCGAGTCGGTCAGGTCACGTGCGGTGACGCTCACCTTCACCAGGCCGGGCGGCAGTCCCGGCAACTGGCCGTGGAAGACCCGCCGCCCGGGGTCCCACGCCAGCCGGGCGTCGATCCTTCGCCACACCTCCTGCTGGTTGTCCGCTACCGGCTCCGCGCTGGCCCACACCGTCGCCCGCGCGGCGTCGGCATGCTCTCCGGCAAGGGTCACGGGGGTGACGGCGACGTCGATCGGCCTGTCGCGCATGTGCAGTTCGTCCAGGTCCATGCCGAGGGCGACCGGGCTCTCCTGCCCGGCCCGGTACGCGGAGAGAGCGGCATGGGTGCGGAAGGCGTCGAGCAGCTCTGCCGTCTCCCGCAGTTCCGCGATCGGCCCGTGGCGTCGGTGAACGTGCAGGTGGGTCCGGGGATAGTTGTCCATTTCCACGGGCAGACCGCAGAACGCGGGGACGGTGCCGTCGCCCAGCCCGTCGGCCCAGCCTCCGAGTTCGGGCCCGGAGGGGGCGTCCTTGGTGACGGTGACCTCGCTGCCGTTCCAGGAGCAGGCCCGTAGGGTGGCATGGCCGAACCCGATGCGGGGCATGACGGCCGGAGCCACGGGCAGTCTTCGCCATCCCTCTTCGATCTGCCGGTGCATGGCGTGGGCGCGTCGGGCCGGCTCCCGCAGCCAGGGCAGGGGCAGTTCGTGCGGCCGGAGCAGGTGAGGACGGCCGGGAGCGAGGCCGCCTTCGGGCAGGTGCGCCGCGCCGGCCGCACTTCTGTCGTGGACGGCCGGGTAGCGCGGAAGCAGGTCCGCCAGCCCCTGCCAGTCGCGCACCACGTTGAGGGGGCGCCTGATGAAGAAGGGCCCTACGGGCAGCCCCTGCGTCAGCACCGCGAGGGCCTTCGGCGCACCCCGGTGGGGTGTGCCGAGCGTGATGATGCCGCGGCACCAGGGCGCACCGCCGAGCTCGGCGACCCAATACCGGGCCACGAGGCCGCCCATCGAGTGGGCGACGATGACGACACGGGCCTCGCGATCCCGTTCGTCCGGCCAATGGTGCTCCAGCCGTTGCCGCAGCTGGTCGTCCAGAGTCCGCGCTGCGTCCGCGACTCCGAGGCGGAAGTCGTACCCGACCGCGACGACGCCGGCGTCGAGATCGGGCTCCGGTGCCGACCCGTCGTCGACGACGCCTCCGGTCCACTTCCCCAGCCTGGCGAGGAGGCGGTCATAGCCGGGAACCACGGTCCACATCCCGAAGGCCCTGGCGGTCGCGACGAGCCCCGCAGGTGCCAGCCGTGGATAGGCTCCCGTACTCAGCCTCTCGGGTTCCTTCAGCAGGTCGAAACCCTTGGCCGCCGTGCCCCAGACCACCTTCCCAGGACGCCCGCGTCGATCGGGGACAGCGAGAACCGTCCCTCCGAGCCCCGGAAGAACGACCACCAAGTGCTTGAGACCCCCCAACTCACGCCCCCCAGCCCCGCCCAGTCCCCTCGATGTTGCACTAATAGTAAACACGCCATTGCCCACCGTGTCCCCGGCGGGCTCCGGCCGGCCAGCCGCGCACCCGCGGTCAGGGACGGGGGACGGACGAGCGTGCGCACCGCCGGGAGCGGGGCCGGTAAGCCGGTGGTGGCCGACGACGCGAAAGGTCAACAGTTGAGAGGGGCCTCGTCATCGAAGATCCGTCCTTGGATCTCGCGGTCCATGTCCGTGGAAGGAGGGGCTTCGGAACCACCGGCCAACTCCGCGCGCAGGGCCGTCATTTCGCCCAGGAGCGGCGGAGACCCGGATCCGGTACTCCTCCCACACGTCCTGGGCATCCCAATAGGCAACGCTTTCCCAGAGGTTGAGGGCTCGCCCCGTGATCTCGTCTGTCCGGCGGGGCGCACGGGTGTGGCGTGGCATCGTCGGGTGGGGGAGAGAGCGGGGGCGTTCGATGGTTGCCGGGCGCTCTTGAGCCGAGTGCCGCAAGGGGCGGACGATGCTTCTCCACGGTGCGTGTGCGCCACTGGGTGAGGGGGAGATGCATGGCCGTCGGACGGGGGAGCGATGTCCTGGAGGCGTCGCAGGTGCGGATCCACTCGGCCGTCGGCGGGGTCGTGGGGGCGGGATTCCTCATCGCTGCCGACGTGGTGTGCACCTGCGCCCATGTCGTGGCCCGGGCCGTCCGGACGCCGGACAGCGAGGAGCGGGTGCCCGACCGGCCGGTGGACCTCGACTTCCCACTGCTGGAGGGCCGCCCCCGGGCCCGGGCGTCCGTGGTGTCCTGGCGGCACGGCGGGGCGGACGTCGCGCTGCTGCGGCTGGACGCGCCCGTGACGGGAGCCCGCCCGGCGTCGCTCGTCGACGGCACCGGCGTGTGGGGGCACACGTTCCGGGTGCAGGGCTATCCGGTCGGCGCCGACCACGGCAAGTGGGCGTCGGGCATCCTGCGGGCCGGTCAGGGCCTGGGCTGGACCCAGATGGAGGCGCACGAGCCGGGGCCGGTGATCGCCGAGGGGTTCAGCGGGGCTCCGGTCTGGGACGACGCCCAGGACGGTGTCGTCGGTATGACGGTCGCGGCGGACCGGGGCGACCGGACTGCATATCTGCTGCCCTCGGCCGACTTGGTCGACGAGCGGACGGTGCCGCCGCGCTGCCCGTATCGGGGGCTCGCGCCTTTCACGGAGGAGGACGCAGAGTTCTTCCACGGCCGGGACGAGGACATGGCCCGGGTGCGCGCCGCCGTGCGCGGACGGCCGGTGACGCTGGTGGCAGGGCCGTCGGGGTGCGGGAAGTCGTCCCTCGTACGGGCAGGTGTGCTGCCGGGGTTACGGGACGACGGCATGAGTGTCTCCGAGCTGCGGCCGGTGCCGGGGGTGCGGGCATCCGCGGTGGTCGCCCGGGCGCTGGCCGGCGTCCTGGAGCCGCGGCTCGGTGAAGTCGACCGGCTCGTCAAGGCCGAGGAGCTGGCCGGACTGCTGGAGACCGGGGACGACGTGCCCGCCGAGGTGCGCGTCAGGGTCCTCGCACACGCGGGAAGCGCCGGGCACGTCCTCTTCGTCGACCAGCTGGAGGAGTACGCGGGCGCGGAACCGGAGGCCGCACGCGACCTATTGGGTCTGCTCGCCGCCCTGGCGGGAGGACAGGACGGTGCGGTGCTGAGGGTGGTCGCCACCGCGCGGCCCGACTCCCTCGACACGCTGGTGACGACCGGCACCTCCGACCTGCTCAGCGACGCCGTGCAGTTCCTCGCCCCGCTGGCCGACGAGGACCTGGAGCGTGCGGTGACCGCACCGGTCGATGCCGTACCGGGGCTCTGGTTCGAACCCGGACTTCCGCAGCGGATCGTCGCCGACGCCGGAGCGGAGCCCGGACGGATGCCGCTGGTCCAGTTCGCCCTGACCGAGCTGTGGCATCGCCGCACCCGGTCGATGCTCACTCACAGTGCCTACGACGAAATCGGCGGTGTGGCGGGCGCTCTGGTCACCTACGCGGACCACGCCCTGGCCGAGCTGACCGGAGCCCGCCAGGAGCGTGCGCGGCGCCTGTTCGTGCAGCTGGCCCGGCCCGCAGACGGCGACACCTTCACCCGCAGGCCCGTGCGCACGAGCGACCTGGCGCCCGAACTCCTCGCCCTGGCACGGGAGCTGGCCCCTGGCAAACTGGTCGTCCTCTCCCGCGCACCGGGAGGTGCCGAGCGCGACGAGATCGTGGACCTCGCGCACGAGGCGCTCACCCGGCTCTGGCCGCGCCTGAGGGAATGGCTCGTCGCGTCCCGGGACTTCCGCCACTGGCAGGAACAGCTGCGGGCCGACCTGCACCGGTGGCGGACCCGGAACCGGGAGCCCGCCCGGCTGCTGAGCGGATCCGACCTGGCGCAGGCCGCCCGCTCACTGGCCGAGCACCCCGAGGACATCTCCGTCGACGAGCGCGCCTACATCCTGCTCAGTCGCCGCCACGCCCGGCGCGGCACCCGCCTCCGGCAGGCCGCCGTCGGCGCGCTGGCCGTCCTCACGGTGCTCGCCCTCGTCCTGGCGATCTCCACCTGGCACGGCCTCAGGCTCGCCGAGCAGCAGCTGCGTACCCAGGCAGCCGGCCTGCTCGCCCAGCTCTCCGAGGACCGCCCGGCCACCGATCCCACCACCGCGCTGCAACTCGCCCTGGCCGGGTGGAGGACCGAACAGACCCCGCGAACCCGGCAGGCCCTGCTCCAGCAGTACGCGCGAGGACAGTTCCTGGTGGGCAGCCACCCGTCGGTGTGGCGGGGACGGGTCACCGGTATGAACGCCACCCCGGACGGCCGTGTCCTGGTCGTGCAGTCGAAGCCGGGGGGCGGCGACCGGCCGACCATGACCGTGGTCACGGGGGCGCTCCAGGGCAAACCGAGAGCGCAAGGGCACCTGACCGGCGTCCCGGGTGGGAAGCTGCTGACCGCCCTGAGCCCCGACGGCCGCCACTTCGCCGCGACAGCCGGTGAGGAGGTGCGACTGTGGCGGCTGCGCGACCCCGGACATCCCGTCACCCTGAAGCTCGGCGACCACGAACTCCCCGAGGACGCCGGTGGCGCCCTGGACTTCAGCAGCGACGGGAAACGACTGCTGCGCACGACGGACGACCACGGCATCCCGTGTGCCAACGGCGACCGGCCCTGCGTCCCCGCCTTCATCGAGGCCTGGCACGTCCCCTCCGGGGCCCGCATCCCCCTGCCGGACGGCCTGCTACCCGAGACGGGCCTCTACGAGGCCGCGTTCACCGCCGACGGGGAGAGCCTCGCGACCATCAGCTACACCCACGACGGGCTGCGCCAGCGCATCGAGGTCCGCGACCTCACCACCGGCCGCCTGCGATACGCCTCCACCACCTCGGACCTGGGCGGCGCGCTGCTGCGGGACGGCGGTGAGCTTCTGATCAGGACAAAGACCAGGGAACCATACGCGCAGCAACTCGGTAGGGCACCCGGCCGCAGGATCCCACTGCCCGGTGACGTCGGCACGGTGGACGCGACGGCGCGCTACGGCCTCGACCTCGGGACGGACAACGCCGAGGCCCACTACGCCGAGGCGACGCTGACCGATCTGCGCACCGGCCGGACCTACCGCACGCGCGTGCCGACCGGGGGCGGGACCGCGGCCTACCACGGCGTCGCGGCCCTACCGCGCCCCGGCGGCGGGCTGACTGTCCTCGTGCCCCTCGGCACGGCACTCATGGCCGTCCGCGCCGAACCGGCCGGCGGCGAACGGTTCCTGGAGGACGCGGGGAAGTACAGCGTGTCACCCGACGGGCGCCACATCGCCCTGACCACAGGCCGGCGCCTGGAGGTCCTCGACGCCTCCCGCACCCGGCACCGGGCGGTGTCCTTGCCGCCTCCTCCCGAGGGCGTGGACTGGTTGCCTCTGTGGACAGCCGACTCGCAGCGGATCGTGGTGTGGGGCGAGCAGGGCAACCTGCAGGGGTCCTATCCCGTGCGGGACCTGAACGACGGCGTGCAGCTCGACGACGTCGTGCCGAAAGCGAAGGAGCTCGATCGGGTCAGGGCCACGCGGGGCGGCGAGGTGGACGCGGTCGCCGCGCTGCAGGGCAGCGAGATCGCTCTGCTGACCGTGGAGGGCAGACTCACCCGCGTCGACGCGACGGACGGCACCGTGCTCACGCCGCCCTTCCTCGTCCATCCGGAGCCCAACTGGAGCGGCGGCGGCTTCGACAGGGAGATCTTCGCGCGCGGCCAGCTCGTGGGCCGCCCGGGCCACCCCGGGCAGGTCGCTGCGATCACCCGGACGGGCACCCTGGCCGGCGAGATCCTGCTGTGGGACGTCACAGTTCCCCGGCGCATCGGCACGCTGCCGAGCCGGTCCGTCAGCGTGCCGTTCAGCACCTCCTACGTCACCGGACCGCTGGCCTTCGACACGAACGGCTCACGCCTCGCCGTGCAGAACACCGACGGACAGATCCGGGTCTGGGACGTCGACCGCCGCAGGCCACTGCTCGGCGGCGCACCCGCCACGGGCAACGACGCCCTGATCGGGTTCGGTCCGGGCCACAGCGTCGTGACGTCCGTGTTCGGCAAGGACGCGGTCCGGATCCACGACCTGACAGGCGACGAGACCTCCAGCACGCTGCCCATCGCCGACGGTGACTGGGTGGGCGGCTACGTGCGCAACCACCGCCTGACCGTCGACACCGGCACCCTGCGCCAGACGTTCGACCTGCGTCCCGACGAGCAGTTCCGCACGCTGTGCGCCGCCGGGCGCGATTACACGGACGCCGAGAGGAAGCTGCTGCCCGAGGGGACGCCGACACAACCGCCGTGCGGCTGACAGCGCGGGTGGGTCGATCTGCCGTCGACAGGATCACACCCCGGGGCGAGCACGTGCGTCGAGAGCGAGATGATCTCGCCGGCCGGGCAGGTCACGCTGCCGGACCGGAATGAGGGTGTCCAGACCCTCGGCGCCGGCCACCTGACCCCACTGTTGGGTTCTCCAGGACCATCCGGGATCAAGCTGCTGGACGCGGCGGGATGGGCAGGTCACCCGCCGCGACTTCAGAACCCCGGCCCCGGATCGCCACCGCGCTTGAGGCATTCGTTCGCGGCGTCGAGCCAGTCGCCCGCCGGTTCGATGGCTTGTTCGCGCTCGATGCCGGAGTCCACCTTCCCGTCAGCGGGGCGGGCGTCGTCGGCGATGTCGCGGGCCCGCCGGCACGGATCTGATGATGGGTCGGACAGCTCGGCGACAGCGCCGACGGCGCTGAACGAGAGGGCGATGGCTGCCGCCCAGGCCAACACCAGGCCCGCGGCCCGGTCCTGAATGAGACGCGGCAAGTGGCGCTGCCAGCGAAAGTACGGGACGCGGTTCCGGCTGTTCATGGGGCTCCCGATCGGGGCAGGTCTGCAGGCGTGGACACAGCAGCCGCACAGCCTGCCAGATCCGCACTCTCAACGTGGCCTGGCGCCACTTTTTACGTGGCCTGGCGCGGCTGCTGGATGACACCACGTCGTGGCGGCCCGGGGCATCTGGACGCGGGACGCGCTCGCTGTGGCCGAACCTGCTGCGTCTCCTGCCGGGCCACCGGGCGAGCGCCGAGGGGTCGGGGCACACGAGAGCCGCCGACGGGAACGCCCCTTGTGAGGCCGGCTGTAGAGGAGCAGCCCGTTGCCATGGGCAGGGCTCTGGTCGCCACGCGATGTCCATGCAAGTCCGGGGCGGGCCGTTGCGCGCGGCGGGCCGAGCGGTACCGTCGTGGCGGCCGCGCGGCCGGCCACCGGCGGCACAGTAACGGGGGTGACCCTCATGCTGCCGGACGGCGAGGCCGACAGTGTCCGGTCGGCACCCTCCGGCGCCCCCAGAATGCAGCTCTCCGCATCGCATACCGACCGGGGGATTGTCAGTGCAATGTCACATTACTATGTTACACGTCACACAGTAGTGGCATGTACCCATCAGTGGTTCTGTCGCTCGCCGTGCGCACCGCTGCAAGGACCCGTCCTCCACTCCGACACAGGAGCCGCAGGTGTCCCAGCGATCAAACGGCCGCCGCCGTTCCCTCCGTAGACCCTTCCTCACCGCAGTTACCACGGTGATGCTGCTCGGGACCGGCGTCTGCAACGCGCCCACCGCCGAGGCGCACACCCTGCCCCCACCCCGCCCCCTCACCGGCCCAGCCGCCCCCGCCGCCGGCCACCCCCACGACGAGGTCGAACGTCTCGCCTCCGCCCCACGGCCCACCCCGCGACCGGCACCCGCCCCCGGTGCACGCACCGGCACCCGCGTCCCCGGCCCACACACGCCGACCACCCCCACGGCCGCCGGTGACGCAAAGACCGCGTCCTCCCCGGCCGTCGCGTGCACCCTCGCGGACATCGTGCGCCTCGGACCGGAGCAGTTCGCCGACTTCCTCGCCGACCCGGCCGTCACCGCCGACGGCTGCCTGCGCGACATCCTCTGGACCTGGGACGCGCGTCTGGCGCCGGTCATGTCCGATGCACACGTCCAGGCAGTCTCCCGCCGCATCTCCGCCCTGGCCGCCGCCCACGACGGCAAGAACGGCAGCCACCTGCTGGAGATGCTCACTTACCTGCACGCGGTGGCCTACCACGACTTCTCCCGCAGCGAGATCGACCTCACCGACCCCCCTACGACCGAGGCGATGCGCCGCGCCATCCACGCCTTCGGCACCGCCCGCCGGTCCTTCGACGCCACGCGTACCAACGCCGAGTCGCTGCGCGAGGCGCTCTACGCGGGAGGCGCCACCGGACTGCGCCATTCACAACTCGGCCTGATACGCAAGGTGCTGGCCACCATGAACCAGTACCACACCACCACCTACAAGGACCCCTCCTGGGGTGGAGCGGCCCTCGCTGCGCTCTCCGTGAACTACCTCGGCGTCTATCCGGGAAACAACGACACCGCCTTCCACACACTCGTCGCACGCAACGCCCCCTACCGCGACGCCTTCCGCGCGTTCTCCACCCACACCCACCTCAAGGGCACGCCCAACGAGTGGGTCGCGCGCGACGCCCTCGCCGAGTACGGCCGCTTCGGGCAGATCGCGTCCCTGACACCCGCGATCGTGCCGGACCTCGGTGCGCTCCTCACCCCGGTCGTCCGTAACTTCGGTCGCGGCAGCGCGCCCTGGGCGCGGCTCGCATCCTGGCTCGGCTTCTACGGAGCCTGCAGGCCCTACGCCGTCTGCAAGGACGACATCGAACGGGAGATCTTCCCCCGGACGTACCGCTACGACAACGGGGCCATCAAGGTGCGCACGGGCCTCGACCTCGCCACCGTCGACCAGCTCTACTATGCGAGCAAGCAGGTCAAGGCGCAGTTCCACCGGGTGCTGGGCACCGAGGAGCCACTCGTCGGCGACACCAATACCAGCCTCACCATCGTCCTGTACGCCTCCCGCGCCGACTACGAGAACTACCATCCGCTGCTGACCGGCATGGACACCGCGAACGGCGGCATCTACATCGAGCGCAGCGCAACCTTCTACACGTACCAGCGCCGCGTCCCACAGGACTCCTCGCTCGCCCTGGAGGAACTGTTCCGGCACGAGTACGTGCACTATCTCAACGGCCGATTCGCCGTGCCCGGCTACTTCGGTGAGGGACCCTGGTACGAGCGGGACCGCACCACGGCCATGGACGAGGGGACGGCCGAGTTCTTCGGCGGGGCCACTCGCGACGACGGTGTCGCCGCACGCAGGTCACTGGTCAGGAGCATCATCGCCGACACCGCGAACGGCGGCCCGCGCATGGATGTCGACCGGCTGCTGCACGCCACCTACGGGGGAGACGGCTTCCGCTTCTACGCTTACGCGGGCACCTTCTTCACCTACCTGTGGAGCGAACATCCGGCCGAGCTGAAGGAGATGTACCGACACCTGAGGGCCGACGACCCGACCGCCTTCGACGCCTGGCGCGACAGGCTGGGCAGGGACACCGCGGTCCAGCGGGGCTACGACGCCTTCCTGGACGCCCGGATCGCCGAGGTCGACGACCTGTTCGTGCCGAACACCCGGTACCAGCCCAACGATCGGCTGAGGGACGCCACCGCCGCCGCGGTGGGCTCCTCCTTCGCTGCAGCGACCGGGATGACGCCGCTCTGCACCGACAACGGCGACCCGGGCATGCGGCGATTCGTCTGCACCGGCCGGGTCACCGCCCGCCTCGAGGACGCCGGCAGCCCGGATGTGGTCTTCCGGGACATGTCCGAGACGGTCGACCACTTCCTGCTCGACCGCACCTCAGCGGCCTCGACCAACTTCGCTGACATGAACTGCTCCTTCGGCGAGGTGGAGATCTGGTCCGACCGGGAGGCAGGCACCTCGGACTATCGGTGCGAAGGACCACTGCGAAGCTGATCGGCAAGGGGGCGCAGTTGCCGATCGCCACACAGAGCGCTGCTTTCACAGGTAGACGGTTCGTGACCTTTCGGTCCCGGTGACGGCAGGATCCTCCGGCTGAACGCGAGGTGAGAGGGCGGACAGTCGGGGGTGGGCCCCCGGTGGACGGGGAACGACTCCCTCGGTCGACGAAGGAGTGGGGATGAGCGACACGGACAGGGCGGGTTGGGGCAGATGGCCGTTCCGGCGGCGCGGACGGGGCGCGCACTCGGAGACGGAGAGCCCGGCCGTACGGACTCAGCCCTCCTCGGGCCCCGTGCCCGGGCCGTCACCGGCACCGCCGTCACCGGCACCGGACAGGACGGCCGCCGAGGGTGAGCTGGAGGGCCTGGGCTCGTACCGGATCACCCATCACGAGGGCGAGGACGGCATCCCCGTGATGAATGTGAAGCTCTCCCTGACGCCGTCCGGGATGACGCGCATGAGGTTGGGGCATCTCGCGACCGAACACGGCCCGCATCATCCGGAGGTCGTACGGCTCTCGTTCGAGCTGGCCGAGCAGCTCCGCCAGGAAGGAGAGTTCGAAGAGTCTGAGGAGGTCTTCCGCTGGGTGTTGGCGGAGCGCAGGGCGGACCTGGGGCCCGCCCACCCGGACACCCTCGCAGCGGAGGCCGCTCTCGCCTCCCTGTTACGGGATCGTGGACGGCCGGAGGACGCGGAACGGCTGCGTCGTTCCGTTTTCGCCCAGCGCGAGGCGACCTTGGGACCGGACCACCCGGACACGCTCACCGCCCTCGGGGATCTGGCCCTCGTCGTGCTCGCCCTGGGGCGGCACGAGGAGGCGGAGCGACTGGCGCGCACCGCGCTCGAACGCCGGACGCGGGTGCTGGGGCCCGAGCACGAGGACACGCTCGGCAGCCGGAACACCCTGGCCGGGGTGTTGCGAGCCCGTGGGACGCTGCAGGAGGCTGGGGCGCTCTACCTCTCGGTGCTGCGCGACGCCGAGCGGCTGCTGGGCCGGAACTCGGAGCTGACCCTGACGGCCCGGATCAACCACGCCGCCGTCCAGCACCACCTGGGGCATGTCGCCCAGGCCGCGCGGTCGATGCGCGACGCGGTGCGGCAGTCGGTGAAGATCAAGGGCGCCGGCCACCCGGACACGCTCTCCGCACACGCCACCCTGGGCGCCATGCTCCAGGCGCTCGGCAAGGTCGATGAGGCGGCGGCGGAGCTGCGGGCGGCCGTCGTGGGCATGGAGCGGTTGCACGGCCCCGACCATCCGGACGTCCTGAAGTACCGCACCAGCCTGGCCGCCACCTTCTTCAACGCGGGCCGGCACGCCCAGGCCGAGGAGGAATGTCGCCTCGTCGTCGCCGGCTACGAACGCCTCTACGGCACGGCCGACCCTCGCACGGCGCAGGCCCGGGAGAACCTGCGCATGGTCCGCGCCGCTCGCGGCTAGGAGACGAGGCGGCCGGCGCGGACGGGCGCTCACGGACCGATGTGGATGTGCGCTCCCCACAGCGAAGGGAGCAGCGGATACTCCGTGTGCGCCTGCCGGACGGCCGCGTGCAGCGCATACGCGGCGCCGTGCGGGAGCCGGCCGTAGAAGGACTGGGCGACGCGCGGGGCGATCTCGTCCGTCACGGGCCACAGCGTGCCCACGACATGACGGTATCCGGCGAGTTGGAAGGCGCTGGTGATGTGGATCGCCTCGTCCGCGAGCTCGGGGCGGGTCCCGGAGGTGGAACAGCTGGAGAGGTACGCCAGGTCGGCTCCCGACGGTCGCAGCGCGGAGATGTCGGCGACGGTCAGCGCCCTTTCCATGTGGTCGTGGGTGAGGATGCGCGAAGCGGAGGGGTCGTGCGGATCGGTGACGGCGTGGCAGACGAGATGGACGTACGGGCTGGAGCGCAGACCCTCCCGCACCCGCTCGCGGGTGGCCTCGGCGCCGGTCAGCAGGGCTGCCCGGGTGGTTCCGGGCAGCAGCGTCCGCACCGCCTCCGCTTCGTGCGGGGCGTTCGGCAGCGGCGCTGCCCCCGGCGTGTCGCGGATGGCCACGACCAGCGGCGGCCGCGCGCCTGACGGGGCGGGTTCGGGACGTCGGCGCGCGTGGTGCAGGGCGCCGACGGTCGGGGTGTAGGAGGAGACGGCGAGGTCGAGGGCGCAGCGCGGCCGGTCCCTATCGGCCCGGGCGCCGTGGTAGCCGGCGGCGTGCAGCGGCAGGAAGGCCAGCGTGCCCTGCGGGCACCACCAGACCCGCCGGGGCGGCTCCCCGGGGGCGGGCGGTTCGGTGTGTCCGAGACGCTGAAGCACGGGTCCGGTGATGGTGTCCCACAGCCATTCCAGTACGCCGGAGAGGGTCTCCTGCGCGGACCAGATCTCCTCCAGGGAGGCTCCGGGCCGGGAGGCGGCGCGCGTGGCGTCGAGGAAGACGGCCACCTGCTCGGCCACGGTGCCGGAACGCACCTTCAGCGGCAGGACGTCGATCGTGCCGTCGGCCACGATGACGGCGTCGCAGCGGATGCTGATGTTGAGGAGCACGACGGGTCCGTCGCCCGCCTGGCGGAGGATCTCCTCGGCCGGGGGCGGGCGCAGGAAGCCGTCGAATCCCGGCAGTGCCCGGATCCGGCCCAGCAGTCGCTGCCATGCGGCGGCGTGGGCGCGCCGCCGTTCGGCGGCCTGTTCGGTGGTGGCCGTCGGTCCGGAGGGGCCGGCCGGCCCGCCGGTCTCCTCCTCGCGCAGCCGCAGGAACTCGTCGGCAAGTGCGGGTGCCTGCCGGCGCAGCCGGTCGAGGTCGAGATCGCGGGTGCGCAGCAGCCGGCCGAGGAGCACTCCTCTGCCGTGTTCGAGAACTTCCAGGGCTTCCCGGGGCCGTCCGGCCTGGAGGGCGTAGGCGGCGGCCTCCGCAGCGATGCCCGGCAGACGGGCCAGAGCGTGCTGCTGGTCGCTGCGGGTGAGGCTGCGCGTCGCTAGCTCGGGCAGCAGCGACGTGGCCGTGCGCAGGGCGCGCCACGCGGTCTCCCAGTCCTCCAGTACGCCGGACACCTGCCCCCAGGTGACGTGGGCGGCGAGCCGTTCGCGCACCGGGGCGGAGGTGACCGTCGTGATGTCGCGGGCGACGGTGAGGGCCTCGGTGAGCAGGTCGCGGTCCCCGGTCCGCAGGTGCAGGCTGTACAGGCCCTCGGCGAGGGCCGTGCCGGGCTTGCTGCGGTCGGGGTCGTCGCGGGGGCGGTCCCGTACCACGGTACGCAGGAGGGCGACGGCCTCCTCGAGGTCGGTGAGGTCGTGGCTGATCTCGTAGCGGCTGCGCAGGGACTGGGCGAGGTTGTATCCGCTCACCTCCCGCTGCGTGGGGAGCAGGCCCATGGCGTGGCGTTGCAGGCCGATCGCCTCGTCCAGGTCTGCCGGTGTGCCGCCGGCGTGGTCGAAGCGGGCGAGGAGGGCGCGGGCGAGGTTGCCCATCGCGGCCGCCCGCAGCTGGGGGTTGGCGGCGTCGAGAGCTTGCCGGAAGGCGCCGAGCGCCGGGCCCAGCGCCTCCGGACGGGCGGTGTGGAAGAACCGGGCAAGGTGGGTGTCGCCGAGCAGCATGAGGACGACCGGACGGTTCGCATCCCCCTCGGGCAGAACCAGCAGGGCCCGGCGGCACAGTTCGGCGCACCGGTCGAGATCCGTGATGTCGCCGTGGACGCCGAAGCGCTGGTTCAGGCCCGCGGCGAGGCTCACCTGGTGGAGGGCCCGGCGTGCCGCGTCCAGGCCGGTCCCGGCGGCCACTGCGTCGCGGTGGACGGCGATCGCCTCTTCGAGGTCGGCGAGGTCTCCGCGCGCCGAGTGCCGGGCCCGCAGGGCGGCGGAGAGTTTGGTGCGCAGGCCGCAGGCGTTGTGGTGCCCGATACCGGGCGTGTCCACGGCCGCTCGGAGCAGGACGACGGCCTGGTCCAGGGAGGCCGCTTCCCCGGTCAGCTCGTACCGGGTGTCGTACGCCGAACCGAGTACGCCGGTCAGCACGGCACGTTCGGCGCTGTCGGCGGGCCGGCCGCCGACGGCGCGCCGGAGCACGGCGATCGCCTGGTCGGCGAAGTGGGGCCGGCCGGTCGTGACGGCCCGGTCCAGGAGCGCGTCGGCGGCATGCAGGGCGGCCTCGCCGTGGTCGGTGGTGCCGGGATCGGTGTTCGCGACGGCGCGCAGGCGCAGGGCGATCACCGCGTCGAGGTCCTCCAGCCGGCCGGTGGTTTCGTAGCGGTCCTGTACTGCCTGTGCGAGGACGCCGAGAAGGGCCTGCCGCTGCTGCCCGCGGTCGGCGGGCAGCAGCGCGAGAGCCCGGGAGTGGGCGTCGATGGACTCGTCGCGGTGGCCGGGATCCCGGGTCGCCTCGTGGAGCGCGCCGAGCGCGGAGCCGAAGTTGACCAGCCGGATCGCGAGGTCCTCCTGTTCGGCCTCGGGCGTGAGCTGTACGGCCTGGCGATACAGCGCCACGCACTCCTCCAGGTCCCCCCGGTCGCCGGTCAGGAGGTTGCGGTCCAGGAGTGTTTCGGCGAGACCGGCCAGTTGGGCGGCGGCCTCCAGCCGGGCGCCCGGTCCGCCGGACAGTGCCCGCCGCTGCCACTCGACGGACTCGTCGAGGTGAGCGGGGTCGGCGGTCGCTCCGTACAGTCGGCGCAGGGCGCGTCCGAGCCCGTAGGCGTAGGCGGGCCGGTAGGGGTGGCCGGCGGGAGCCTCGGCGAAAGCCTGGCGGTACAAGGCGACGGCGTCCTGCAGCGGGCCGGAGCCGCCGGTCTCCTCGTACGTCAGTTCCTCGGTGTAGGCGAGGTTCCGGAGATGGACATGCCGGTCGGGGGAGTGCGGGCCGAGGGAGGCCACGGTCGTGTGGAACACGAGCCGGGCCCGTTCGAGGGCGGCGGGGTCACGGGAGCGGATGTAGTCGTCGAGTTCGCGCAGTCCGCGCTCGTGCAGAGCCCGGACGCGATCGTTGCGGCGGTGTTCCCCCATCGCTGACATGGGGCCACGGTAGGGCGCTCCGGCGCGGGCCGGTGCCTCAACGGGTCAGACGGCGGGCGGTACTTCGGGGTGCTCGTAGGTGTCCGGCGGCGGCAGCCCCTGTCGCCAGGACGCGCACAGGGCCGAGGCCCGCGTGCGCTCCTCGTCGAGGCCGGCCGGCAGCGGAAGGTGCAGAGCCCGCAGCAGGTCGAAGCGGTGCAGGTCGAATGCGGTGTGTACGGCCTCTCCGTAGGCGACGGCCGCCTGGACGGCTCCGTGGTAGGCGAGGCGGGCGACCGCCAGCGGGATCAGGGCGAGGGCGAGCCACCACCCGCTGGAGCTCAGCAGTACGGCGGCGGTGAGCGCGGTGGCTCCTCCGGTGACGGAGAGCCGCACGGCACCGTCGAGGGAGTCGCGGGAGTCGTCGACTAGGGCACGCGACCGGTCGCCGAGGACCGGGTAGAGCCGGGGCCAGGCCACCGCCGCGTCCCAGCCGTGGTCGCGGCCGGCGGTGTCGAAGGTGGCGGTCAGCACGTTGCCCAGGGCGGTGGGCCGGACGAGGTGGTCGGGCAGCGGGTACCGGCGGCGCAGGCGTGCGGCGGACGCACCGGCCCGCTGCACGGCTGCCGCCGTCACCTCCGCCGGCGTCGCGTCGCCCGTGGCCGGAAGCAGGACCGTACGGCGTTCGAGCCGGGCCTTGCGGCGGCGCTGCCGGGCGCGGCACAACCCCGCGCCGAGGGCGTCGGGCCAGCCGCCCTGGAGCAGCCGCACCATGGCCAGTTGCAGAGGCTGGAAGACGACGGCGACGACGGTGATGCCGGCGGCGATGAGCACGATCTCGCCGACGCCGAGACCGGCAGCGGTGCGCCAGGCGCGGCGCATGGACAGGGCGCCGCCGGGGGCGCCCGCCCAGACCAGCCACAGGATGCTCAACGCTCCCGCGTAGGTAGGGAGATAGGAGACGAGGAAGAACCGTCCCGAGCTGCCCGAGGCGAGGCCCGCGGGTGCCGTGGCGACGGCGGCGAGGCCGGCCTGGCTCATCGGCGGCTCACCACAGTTCCATCGGCCCGTGGCCGTCCGTCTCGCACGTCGGCCGGTACCGCTCGTCGTAGAAGGCGGTCCAGGCCGTCCGCTCGCAGGACGGGCAGCGGAAGCTCAGCAGCGTGTACTGGGTGGATTCGACCGGCTGGCGGCCACGGTCCTCCTCGCCCGCGCCCCGCACCACCCCGAGCGCGCGCACGGTGCTCAGGTGGGTCTGGGTGGTGACCCCGACGACCGTGCCGCCCACGACGAGGACCACACGGTCCGGCGTCGGCCGGGTCGCGAGCAGCAAGCCGAGCGCGTCGGCGGTGTCGTCCAGTGTGGCGCCGTCCGGTACCTCGAGCCGCATGGCGCCGTCCGGCGCGGCGCCCGATCCCACCAACATCGCATACTTCATTCCGGCTCCCCCAACGGCTTCCGCTCGGTTCCCAGTCTGCCCGCTCGGTGCGGTCGTTCAGACGGTTTCCTGGAGATGGTGCAGCCGGTGGGCCATGGCGGCGGCCACGCCCCGGCCGGAGAACCGCCGCGGCGCCGGGCACCGTGTTGGCACCGTGTTTACGACCCGGACACCGACGACGACGTCGTCCGGGCCGAGCTCGCCGCCGAGGCGGAGGCCGCCGCCGAACGGGAGGCCGTTTTACGCGAGGCGCAGCGGATCGCCGCCCGCGCCTATGAGCTCAAGGCACTGCGCGAGCTCGTCACCCTGAAGGACGGCCGGCTCTACGAGGCGCTGCGCGGCGGCCGATTCGTGCTGATCACCGGTGGGGCCTACGAAGACCCCGGTAACAGACTCCAGGGGCCCGAGCATCGTGACCGTCCTGCCGACAACGTCACCAGCTGCAACCAGGCCGGCGACTGCGCCCTCAGGCAGGAGCTCTCCAGACCCTCGGATGTGTCTCTGCCGGACTGATCGGTAGGGTCTCGGAGACGAGAGAAGAGATCCTTCATGGACTCCCGGATATCCCGCATACGCTCCAAGCTGGCGAAGATGCCGTACCAGGCCCAACGAAGCCACTCCGTGTGCGGAGAGGGCCACCAGTTCCGCCTTGGCCCACGCGTCAGCTCTTCAGAAGCCGACGCCTTCGAGGCGGAGCACCACATTGCCCTGCCGGCGGCCTACAGAGCGTTCCTCATCGAACTCGGGGGCAGCGGTGCCGGCCCCTTTTACGGCCTTCTTCCGCTGGAGAAGTGCAGGCTGTTCACGATGAACCGGAAGCCGGTGGACGGCAGTCCGAGGGGATTCACTCATGTGGGCCACCCGTACGCGCTGCAGGGTGACCTGTTCCTCCACATCATCGAGATGGGCTGTAGCGATCTGTGCCTCATCGGAGTGACCGGTCCCCTTGCCGGCCGTGTGGTGACCGGCAACGCGGACGGCTTCTGGTCTCCGAACGTCTCCTCGGCACGGGACTTCCTCAGCTGGTACGAGCGCTGGCTCAACCACATGCGGGACGGCAAGGACAACGCCGCGCTGGGGCTGTCCTCCCCGGCGATCGTCGCGAGCCCCAGTGAGTCCCGAAGCCGTCCACCAACGACTTCCGTTCTCGTGTACGGAGCCACTGGACGAAATGAGAGCCGCCGGCGCCCAGTCCGGCGAAGCGGCTGACAAGGGTACTGACCAACCAGAGACCGCGGTGATCGGCGAACCGCGCTTCCACGGCTGCAGGCTGCTGCCGTTAGGACCACCGGGTCATGTCGGTGTCACCTTGGGGGACCAGGGCGAAGGCGACGTAGTGCGCCGGCTTTTGCCGTGCCGCCTCGACCGCACGGCAGTGGCGCGGCGGGCCAGGCAGGGATACGGCTTCCTCGGCACTGCCGCAGCGGCCGCTCGTGCCGTCTGGCTCCGCATGCGACCGGTCGGACGAGTTTCCTGGTCACTGTCGAGCCAGCGGCGTACCGCCAGGCTCAACGGCAGCTCGTCCGGCTTCCCCATCGTTCCCTCCGCCACCGCCTCGACCCACCGCCGCAGCACCTGGAACCGGCGTGGCGCCTCTCCCGACCGACGCGCTCCGGGGGCATTGGAGTGGCGGGTGATCGGCCCGGTGGCGTGGCTCCCGCGCGGGCTCGCGGTGCTTCCTAGGGTCGGCGAGGGGTACGGCACGGGGCCGACCGATGGAGCACACAGGCGGGTGGGTCATGGAACGGATGACGGCCGGATCGGCGACGAGCGGCCGCGGGTCGGCCCGGAGGTGGTCCCGGCGGCTGGCCACCGCGCTGGGACTGGTCCTGCTCTGCGCGTTGCCCGCCGGGGCGACGGACGCCGTCCGGGCCGGTGACGCCCGCACGCCCGTCGGCCCGGCCCCGTACGTGTCCGACTACGGCGGCAACCGGGTGGTGACCCTGTCCGGGTACAGCGGTGAACAGGTCACCGTCCCGCTCGACGGCCTGGTGCGTCCGACCGGCATGGCCTTCGACGCAGGCGGCCGGCTCTATGTCTCCGACACCGGCAACAACCGGGTCGTCGTCCTGCCTCCGGACGGCGGGGCGCAGTCGGTCGTACCGGCGGGCGATCTGTCGCGCCCGCTGGGTCTCGCGGTCGACCCTGCCGGGAACCTGTACATCGCCGACAGCTTCAACGACCGGATCGTGAGGGTGGCCGCCGACGGCGGGGGCCGGACGGTGCTGGCCACGGAGGGACTGCTGCACCCCTGGGGGCTGGCCTGGGCACCCGACGGCCATCTGTATGTCTCCGACTTCGTCAACGACCGGGTCGTCAGGGTCGCGGTGGACGGCGGCGGCCAGCAGACCGTGCCCACGACGGGCCTCTCCCAGCCGACCGGACTGGCACTCGGCACCGACGGCGACCTGTACGTCGCCGACAGCGGCAACAACCGCGTGGTGAAGGTCGCCACCGGAAGCGGACGGCAGAGCACTGTTCCCGTCACCGGACTGAACTCCCCGCTCGGACTCGCTCTCGACGGCAACGGCCACCTGTACGTGGCCGACGGGTTCAACAACCGTGTGGTGCGCGTCCGCGAGACGGGAGGAGGACAGGTGACACTCGCCTTCACGGGCCTCAGCACACCGACCGGTCTGGCCTTCCCGCCTGCCCCGGACGGGCCGGGGTACGGAGAGGACTGACAGGGCTCGAGCCGCGTGTTCGCAGCGACATTGATTGAGGCAGTGCCGGGCACTGAGTTCACAGCGACCCCCTCCTGGCTGATGGGGGGGGCGGGCTTCCGAGCGCGTTGCTGCACTGGGCGCGGCCGCTCGCCTCGCGTGCGGCCGCGCCCAGGCTGATCCGCTCGGCGACTTGCCGGGACTGATCCCGTCGTTGGGCGGAGTCCTCGCCCGGGCACCTGGTCTCCTCCCACCTGCCCCTGCCGCTCAAGGGCGAGAGCCTGTGAGATTGACCTACCGCCCTCCGCCAACGGGGCGCGGAGGGCGGTGTGGCCTGCTCACCTACCCGGCCGTCAACACCTCCAGAGCGGCAGACGCGGCGCCCACCACGGAGGGCCAGGCAGGGGAGGCCAGAAACCGTTCGTCCGGCTCGTCACGGCCGACCTCGTCCAGAGCACCGGTCAGTTCGCCGGCCAGTCTGCTCATGGCCTCGACCTCCGCCTCGCCGGCCAGGGTCCTGCCGAGCGCGGTCCGCGGGTCGGCGAGCACCGTGGTGTCGTCGTAAAGGATGTTGACGGTCAACGTGAGGTCGTCGTAGTAGTCCGCCGACGGGTACTCGCGGTCGACCCATACACGCTGCTGGTACGCCGGATCCGCCAGAGCACGTACGGATGCGATGATCTCCGCACGCATCTCGGGGAGCGTGATGTCATGTCGTGCTGTCACGGCTTGTTCCAGGCCTTCCACTTCAGCCATTCATCCAGGGGGATGTGGGCTGCCCGCGCATTATCCTTGATGGAGCCGCAGACGTGCTCCCGGGACAGGTCGCTGCAGGAGTCGTGGCCTTCACCGGTGTGGACGAGGCCGATGGCATGGCCTGCCGGGCCGCTATCTTCGAAACGCCTCATGGCCAGGACCCGGCCAGTAGGGCGTGGATGGCTCGTGCTGCTCGATTCGCCCGGCTGGAACCGTGGTCACGGCGATCGCCGCACTCGGTGCCGTTTCCGCCGTCATGCGTCTCCGACGCAAGTGGAACACCCAGGCCAGGGACGGGGCGAGATGCTTCTGTTTGCCCACGTCGCCCCCCGGAGCCGCTCCAGCGCCCCTTCATCCAGGCTGCACCAGGTCGAATACGGTGAGCGTATGATCCTCACGAGGTTTTGCAACTGTGGCTAAAAAGAAGAACAGGCGCCCGGCCAGCGGGTATCAGCTGCCACCACACGTGGAAAGGGCACGCCAGGCGGCCAGCAGGGCAGCGGGGTGGAAGCCGCGTCCGAAGCCTCCACAACGCCGAGTGATCCTGGCTATATTCGGCATATCTCTGCTGTGCCTCGGTATGACTGCCGCCTTCTGGTTCCCTTCACACGCCTTGGTAGAGGACCTGCGCTCCAGGGGCGTCACTTCCGCTGCCACCGTCGTCGGCGTCGACTCCAGGCCCAAATACATCAAGGTTCGCCTCGTAAGCGGCCCTCGGGCCGGAGAAGAGGTCAAGATCTCGGACTACGCCGGGATGTATCCCGATGCCCACCGTGATGAGGCAATGCTCGTCACGTACGACCCTCAGCAGCCGTCCCGGGCCCTCTCCCGTGCTTGGGCCGAGAATCCGCCGGCGAATCTGCCGGCGTACGGAACGTCGGCCCTGACCCTGCTGTGCCTGAGCCTCACGACTGCGGCAGTGATCCGTCGTGTCCGCATCCTGCGCAGGTCCGGCTCCGGCGCGCCGCCCGCTTCCCAGGCCGGGAGGAACGACTCCCAGCCCAGCACCGCCCCGTCCCTGCACAGCGACTGATCGAGACCAGCGGGCTCACCAGGGCGGCGGTGCTCCACGCACCTGGTGCGGTCACGAGGAAACCCGCGCGCCTTCCAGACGGGATGGCGTGACGCCCAAACGGTTCCCTCTCACCCAGGATCCCGAACGGCGTCACAGGTGAGTGGTGGGGCCTGGTGGTTACTCCGTCCCCGCCTGGCGAAGGGCGGGAAGGCTCACCATCACCCCCGCGAGCATTCGGTCACGGTCTAGCGCAGCCGGCGGACGGCCTGGGCCTCGGCTCGTTCCACGGCGCTGCGTCCATGCGTATGCACCAGGGCCAGGTGGAACAGGGCAGGGGTGACCGGGGCCCAGCGGCGGACACGGTCGGGGCGCAGGAGGTGGCGCACCACGTCCGCCGGGCGGAACGGCACGTACTCGATGCTTTGGTGTTCCCACCGGTCCGCGACGCCGTGTGCGATGCGTGTTCGCAGGGCCTGACCGGTCAGGGTGGTGAGGTGTGCGGTGAAGTGGGCGCTCCACTGCCGGCGTTCGACGTCGAGGACGAAGGCGAGCATGGTGAGCTTGTATTCGTGTGGCTCCAGGGAGAGTTCCTCGCGCATGCCGCGGCGCGCGACGTCGTGCAGGTCGGGCGCGTTGCGGCCGGCGGAGTCGATGTGCCGGGAGAGTCCTTCGTTCACCGAGGAACCCCACAGGCCGGGTCCGGAGCGTACGTGGTCGGCGCGTCTGGTGATGACGAGCAGGTGGTCGGCGGTGATCACGGCTACGTTTACGCCGAAACTGCACTGCAGGAAGGCCGGGGCGGCCAGGGGGTGGTCGGGGTCGAGGTAGCGCTCTCTCGGGGTGCCCCCGTCGGGCAGTCTGCGGTCGAGTTGCTGTGCCGCGAGGAAGGTGAAGTAGTCGGTGGGGCGCAGCCGCAGTCGGACGTCCGGGTGTTCCTCGAGTCTGGTGCGGGAGATTTCCAGGCCCTCGACGGCGTAACGGGGGCCGTTCCAGATGCGCACACGGGTGCCGGTTGTTTCGGCCTGTTGTTCTTCCTCCTCGATTTCCGTCCGCCACGGCGCCATGTCGTCTGGAAGTACCACCTCCCCGTCCAGCACCTGGACCCGGACCGACTCCGGCGCGATGGCCTGTTCGCCGTCGCCTTCGACGATGAGCGCCGACGTGTGCAGTGGCCCGATCGAGAAGGTCGTCCATGTGGAGAGCGGGGAGCTGCCCGGACGATACGTCAGGCTGCGCACCGTGGTGGCGGATTTGCGTCGGACCCTGAACCAGGCGTTCTGGAAGGGCTCTTGGAACAGTGTGGCGAAGATGATGCCGAGGGCGGCCCCGACTATCCCGTTGACAAGATCGATTCCGGTCACAGGCCCGCAGCGTATAGCGTCACCGGCGGCTGCGCTGTCTCTCGACGGCCCGGGAGCGAGGACTGCACCACGGCCTGGAGGCTGTGGTGGGTGTTGCGCGACCCTGCGAAACCGACCTGCGTCGGCCAGGCCGGCTGGATCCCTTCGGGGTGGTCCACGGGGTGTTGTGCCGCATCCGGCCGGGGGTGCAGTGGCGGGATTCCGGTCGGAGCGATACGGGGCGTGCAAGACAGTTCACGAACGGCATCATCGCTGTTCGGCGGAGGTGGGAAGGGCTGTTGCAGCGCGCCGTCGGCGGCATTGGCTGGGACATTGCTGTCGACTCCGCGACCGTGCGGGCGCATCGCCATGCCGTGGAAGCACGCAAGATGCCGCCACCTGCCAAAAGGGCTCCCGCAAGCAGGTCAGGAACGCTCGGATCTGGGCCGAGCTGATCGATCTGCTGGTGGAGGTGGTGCGGGAGGTGAAGCATCCGGCCGCTCGTTGCCCGCCCCTTCGGCCACGCATGGCAGCCGACGGATCGTCCCCCGTGGATTCGCCGGTCGAGGGGAAGAAGATGGTCTTACCGCGCCCGGCGGGGCCGGAGGGACGGTGAACGGCCCGGAGGTTCGGGTGAAGCAACCTCGGTGCCGATTCCGCGGGTTTCGTTACTTGCCGGCTGCCGGGTCGCCTTCGCCGAGGCCGATCCACCAGTGTCCGTCATCCTTGACCAACAGCAAGTTCTGCCGCTGCCCGGTTTCCTCGTACGCCACCGTCACGGGGGTGAAGTAGTCGACGGGCCCCTCCAGCACAGTGACCTCGACCTGCCCGCTCGCTGCTTTGCCGTACTCGCGCACCTGCTTGGCGGCGGCCGGTCCGGGCTGTTTGTAGGCCGGCCCTGCGAGCTCGGCGAGGGCCTGGGCGTCGCCGTCTTTGAGGCGTTGCACATAGACCCGTATGAGAGTGTCGACTTCCTGGGCCGTCTCCTGTACGTCGGGGTACACGGACTTCTCTGCACGCACGGTCACATCGACTGTCGGTGAATTGGCCAGGGCATAGGGTGCCCGCAACCAGTTCCACCACACCGCCGCGGCGATCCCGGTCACGATGAGTACGCCACCGCACAGCAGGATGACTCGCTTCTTCACGCTTCTTCCCCTCACTGCCAGTTTGGCTTGACGCGGATGAACGGGTAGTCGGTTCCCTTGTGGGGATGGCGACGGCGTTCCCGGTCACCCCGGGCTCCCAGGGACGGCGCCGCCAGTGCCCCGGTCACAGCAGTCGCTGGTCTGTCGTCCGTGACCAGCGGATTCCCGATTCGCGGGTCACGAACTTGACCTTGACACGGTGGCAGGGTTTTCACTTGGGCGCAGGAGGTGGTCCCGATCAACCCGACCGACGCGAACTCGCAGAACACCCGTGTGACCGATGCCCTGGGAGCTGACGACTCGTCGGTCCGGCTTCGGGCGGCCCTGGCGGTCGGCTCGAACCCCGACCCCTTGTTCCTGGAGACGCTCGTCGAACGGTGTGCGGTCGAGCCGGACTTCTTCGTACGAGACATGCTCTCCTGGGCGCTGACCCGTCTCCCTCCGGAGATCAGCCTGCCGCGGATCCGCCAGGAGCTCGACTCCGAGCGTCCCCAGGCCCGCAGTCAGGCGCTGCACACACTCTCCAAGATCGGCAACACGGGCACGTGGGCCTGGATCACCCGCGACCTGCTGCGGGACGCCGATGACGAGGTCGCGCGGACGGGGTGGCGCGTCGCGGTCGTCCTCGTGCCCGAGAACGAGGAGAAGGACCTGGCAGCCGAGCTGGTTCTGCAGCTCGGCCGTGGCGATCGCGATGTGCAGCTGAGTCTGAGCCGGGCCCTGGTGGACCTCGGTGACGTGATCGGCCCCTCACTGGAGAGGGCCGCGGCGAGTACCGCCCCGGCGGTGGCCGCGCACGCCCGCGCCACCGAGCTGCTCCGGCAGAACCCGGAGACCGATTTCGACGCGGCCCTCGACGAGGCGAAGCGCGTGGTCGCACTCGGCCCGGAACGAGCCGCTGCCGTCGCGGCGGCGTCGGCACGCACCGAGCCCCCAGAGTGCGCCCGGCCCGCGAAGACCGCCGGACCCGCGGATACGACCGAGCCGGTCGAGGCCGCGAAGACCGTAGAGGCGCAGGGCGCAGAGGCGGAGGGCGCAGCTTGCTGATCGGCGATGTGGCCCGCCGCTCCGGGGTGAGCGCCCGGATGCTCCGGCACTACGACACCCTGGGGTTGGTGCGGCCCACCGGCCGCACTGTCGGTGGGTACCGGGAGTACTCGGCCGAGGACGTCCGCAGGATCTTCCACGTGGAGAGCCTGCGGTCCCTCGGGCTGTCGCTCAAGCAGATCGGGCGCGCGCTGGAGGACCCGGCCTTCACCCCGTCCGCCCTGGTCAGCGACCTCATCCGGCAGACGGAGAAGCGCCTGGCGCGGGAGAAGGAGCTGCTCGAGCGGCTCCATGCGATCGACGCGTCGACGCCCACCGACTGGCAGGAAGTGCTGCGCATCGTCGAACTCGTGCGGGAACTCGACTCGCCCAGTGCCGCGCGCAGGCAACAGGCCGTCCTGGCCCGGCCGGAGGACGTGCCGGTACCCGCCGTTCTGCTGGCCGGCGCGATCCTGACCGAGCCCGACACGCACGTCGCTGGTGCCCTTCGCTGGGCGCTCGCCCGTTCGGGGGGCGACGGCGTGGCGACACTGCGCGCCGGTGCGCACGCGGAGGACGCCGGAATCCGACGACGAGCGGTGCTGGCGATCGCCGAGATGCCCGAGGCTCCGGGCGCTCTCGAGGTGCTCACGCACGCTCTCGGGGACCTGGACACGACGGTGCGCAGGCACGCTGCTCTGGCCCTGGGCAGGCAGGGCGTGGCCACGGCCGTGCCCTGCCTCGTCAGCATGGTGGTGGAGGGCTGCAACGACGTGGACGCGGCGGAGGTTCTGGGAATGCTCTCCCTGGACCCCGGGTGCGCGGACCGGATCACGACCGCCTTGGTCGACGAACTGGCCGCGCCCACCGCGGACTCCGCGACGCGAATCCGTCTCGCCCAGGCGCTGGTCGAGCTAGCGGGTGCCACCGGGCAGGAGGTCCTGCGTCAACTGGTCCACGACGACGACAGCGATGTCGCCCTCGTTGCCACGGCGCTTGTCGGAGTTCTCAAAGAGCGCTCCCTCGAAGACCAAGCTGACGGGCATTCCTGAAAGCGGGACCTGAACGAGGGGTTAGCCGTGGCATCTCAAGAGCGCTTCCGAGGGGCTCGCCTGCTGAAGGGACAGGCAACACCGATCTGCCAGTTCCCGGTGCGGCCGGCGGCCCCGGAGCCGCCTTCGCACTCCGGCCGACTGGAGGCTCTTCAGGAAGCCGGCGTCACGATCAGCACGGCATCCGGGTCGCCGAGGTGTTCCACGACGTAGTCACGCACGTCGTCCAGGGCCTCCTCGGCGTCCTGCCCGATCCGGTCCAGCATCCGCTGGATCCGGTCCGGGCCCTAGATGACCGGCCTCTGCCGGCGTCCAGCCGTTCTCCCGCACCAGCGCAGCAATCAGTCCCGGCATACAGGTTGGAGCCGATTCACGAGGCCCCGACCTGCCGAACCAGTGTGCGAACCGCTCATGCAGGGCGGTCACTTCACCTGGGCACGACCTGACATCACCAAAGGCCGCACCCAGCACCACACCAGCGATCGACCTGGCCACCCATCACGACGAACAACGCTGCAGGGGCGCACGCCCGAGCACTCAACGGCGGAGCACGTCGGCGAGCCAGTCGAAAACGACGTCGCAGTGCTGCTGAGGGGCCATCGGGGAGCAGTGCAACTGTGCCCCGGTCGCCTTCGTCAGCTTGACGTAGTCGCGCCGCGTGCGCAGCAGGTTGTACATCTCCCGCGGCTGGCCCGGGTAGAACTGCTCGAAGTCGTAGTCCAGCACGAGCGTCGGGGCCTTGATCCTGCCGACGATCCCGGTGATGTCCAGGCCCATGGCCACCTGCGCCGGTGTCCAGATATCGGTGAGGACCTTGCCCCGGCGCGCCTGGCGCAGCGCCTTCCGGTCGAAGATCTCGAAGCGCTTCTTGACCGAGAAGGCCTCCTGCGGGCTCAGCTCCGGGACGACGTCCTCGTTCCACACCCGGTTGGTCTCCTCCTTGTCGGGTGTGACGATGTCACGCAGCGCCTCGTCGAATCCGAGCCAGGGGCTGAGGCAACCGGGCATCGCCACACAGGCGGCGAGCCGGTGCTCGAAGGCGGCGGCGCGCGGGGCGAGGTTGCCGCCCATGCTGAGGCCGGTGAGGGCGATCCGCCGGCCGTCCACGTCCTCGCGCCGCAGCAGCCAGTCGACGATCGGGGCGACCACCGTCTCCCAGCGGGTGGTGAACGGGATCTCCTCGACGAACAGCAACTGCCCCTGCCCGGGGCCGTCGTAGACGAGTGCGTTCCAGCCGCGGTCGAGGGCTGCGGGCACGCCGTAGGTCCACATGTCCACGTTCTGCCCGTCGCTGCCGTTGGTGAGGATGACAGTGGGGCGCCGCTCGGCGGGGCCGTCTGGGCGGAAGAACCACAGCGGCAGCCGGGTCCTGCCCCACGGGACCCGGGCGGTGACGGCCGCGGGCGTGCAGAGCCGGGCAAAGGTGTCCCAGGCCCTGCGCCCCGCCTTGTAGACCGCTTCCTCGTCACCGGGCTGGTCGGTGCCCAGGACGTAGAACAGCGCCTGGGCGTAGTACTGGGCCGCGCGCAGCGAGCGGAAACGGCGGGTCTGCGACGGCGTCCCGCGGTCGTCCCGGCCCACGGCCGGGGGAGCGGAGAGCCGGTCGCCCCAGGACCGGAAGGTGTCGGTGTAGGTCTGCTCGGACAGCCCCGCCGCATTGATGGCGTTGACCGCGGTCAGCACCTCGCCGACCTCGGAGGCACGCATGCCTGCCGCGCCCAACGCGAGCAACCCGGCGAAGTTGAAGCCGGGATCGGCGAAGAGCCGCATCGCTCCCGGCGTCGGATCGGGCGCCGCCGAAGGCGCAGTGGGCGCGGCGGCCGCGGTAGGAGCGGTGCTCCCGACGGCGAGCGCGCCCGCCCCCGCGGCGAGCCCGGTCAGGGCCGCGCGGCGGGTGAGGGAAGCAGGCTGGAGCGGTGTGCTTGCGATCATGCGGGGGACGCTACGACGCTCCACCCCGCGCGAAAATGTGGCGCGCCCTCACATACTCCGAACGGGCCCGCGCGCGGGCCCGGTCAGCTGCCGCACGGGGTGCGTAGGACACACTTTTTTGTCTGTACAGGGACGTTTCGCCGGGTCAGTGGGGGTGTTTCCCTGTAGCGGGTCTCTTGGGCGGTGGTCGGTGAGTTTGCTGCCTGGCCCAGGGCCTCAGGGGCGGCGGCGGGTATCAACTGCGGCTCGAGGACATCGAGCATGGCCTCGACGCGAGCTTCATCGGGAGGGCAGCTCGGGGCCTGCCCGGTGACGATGGGCGGAATGAGCCCGTCGGGCTCGCTGCACCCGTCCACGATCCGCAGGCCCGCAGCGGCCAGAGACTCCATGATCCCCATCATGCCGTCCTCGTCGATCAGCACACAGGGCAGGGCGGTGCATCGCCGCCCGTTATGGCAGACGCGCGGCCACGCGTTCCTCGACACCGCCACCACTGCAATCGCGGAATGGTTGGCGCGCCACACCTGGTAGAACACTGCCCCGTGGGTATCCAGGAACGCGAACGCAAGATGTACCGGCCGCTGCGGCGGGCCGGCCTCGAGGTGATCCCGAACGCCGTGCCGCCCGGCACGATGCCGTTCGTCTCCGGATATCGTCCCGAGGACATCGTCGGCGGCTTCTCCCACCCGTACGAAACCCCACGGCTCGTCGAGCGCCTCAACGAAGACTGGTATGACCTGGCGGTCTCCTCGGGCCTCTTCGACCACCGGCGCGAGTTCCTCGTCCTGCTTCCTCACGGCACCTACACGCACCAGGCCCTTCTGCCGAAGGAGTACCTGCACTACGGCCGCCATGTCCCCTCACCGGTCTGGACGCGGGTCCGGCTCCTCGACCGCTGGGACATCATGGGCCGGGGTGCGGCTTCGGCCTTCCTCGGCATACGTGCGGGCCACCCGGGGTTCGCCATGATGGCGCTCGACAGCAGCGTGTACATCGGCTGCTCGACGGGCGAGATTGGTGTCGACGTGCGTGCGGTGGCCCACCCGGCCCGCTCTGAGAATATCCTGCAAGACCTGGAATGGTACGCACATGGGGACTATCCCCGCGCCGACAAGGAGTTGCAGAAGCGGATCGCTGCCTGGCTCGCGGGCCCCGGGACCGCCAGCCGCTCCGACCGATGACCACGTGGGCCCCGGCTGCGAGGCCGGCAAGGTTGTTACCAGAACACCTCCTCGGTCTCCCGGTTGTGATGCCATGCCCTCAGGGTGCGCGTGGTCACCAGCCGGTCGAGCAGTTCTCCGGCCTGCTGCGCAGAGTGCCCGCACAGCCGGGCGAGGACGTCCATGTCGCTGCTGTGCTCGATCTCGGTGGGGGAGTGGGAGGCCGGCACGAGAGCGGCCGCAGTGCGGGCGTCGTGGCCAGCAGGACCAACGGCACGGGCCGCAGCCCCCAGTCGGCAGCACGGCAGCGGGTACGGCGGCTGGGCGCCTGGTCCAGCACTGTGGCATCGAGCAGCCGCACCTGCCACGGCAGCGCACGCACGTCCGGCAGCTCCAGCCACCCGGCATGGGCCAGCTCCAGCCACAACTCGTGGTTCTGGCGCAGCCGCATGCCCCGCAACACGGCTCGCCTCAGCCGGACATGACCGCGGGTGTCGACACGCAGCGCGCACTGCAGAGCCGCCAGCAGCCGGGCGGCGGGAGAGGTGAGCCGCGCTGATCATTCTCGACACCACATCTTGTGCAACCCGATCCCGGAGGGCGGCAGTTCTGACCTGCTCCGCGCCATCCCGGCATTTGCCGGCGAACGGGTTGCCATCCCGTGGACGGTCATGGAAGAACTCGCCGCCCAGCAGGCCATCAAGCACCAGAACCAGTACAAGGCTGAGCTTCGGCCGGCGCCGCCGCGCCGAACCGGCGTCCAGCCCGACGGCCGGGCCGGGTGTCCTTCGACGGGCCCGCGTCGCGCCCGGGGCCGGAGCGGGGCCTCTCGTCGGTCGGGCGCGTGCAGCGCCGGGTTCCCGGTGGCGATGTGACGCGGCGGTGTTCCGGTAGGACAGGGGCTCGGGCGCGCGGTGGACACGGCCCCGACCCGGACCGTTCACGGCCTCTCCGGTTACGGCCTCTCCGGCCGGTCGGCCACCGTGGCTCAGACGTAGGTCATCGGGCAGCCGTGCCGCAGGGAGTACTGCGCGGCGCGCAGGTAGAGCGCCACGTAGAAGGCCGCGTCCTTGTCCTGGGCCCACGGTCCCGGCCGCATCGGGGCGGTCCGCTCCGCCTCGCCCTCCAGGAACCACAGGCTCAGTGCGAGGTTCTCGCCCGCCGGTATCGCGTCCACTGGCAGTCCGATGGCACGGGCCAGCCGCTCGGCCAGGGCGAGCACCCGCGGGGCGCCGGCGACTGCTGTCTCCTCGCCGGAGTACGCGGTGCCGACGGGGAGCACGATCTCCTCCTCCAGCGCGAACGGCACCAGCACGCTCCAGTCGAGGAGAGTCGACAGCTCCGCGTCGGTCAGCCGCGTCCTGCACAGCGCCACGAAGCCGTCCATGGACGGGCTGACCTTCTCCTCGAACCAGCCCGGTGCCTCCCGTGCGGCCTGCCGCGGCTCGTAAGGGGGCAGCCCCCGCCGCTCCAGCTCGGTGTTCAGCGCGGCGGCGACGTCCCCGTACCCGTCCTCACCCGGCTGCGACCAGTCCTGCGCGGCGACACTCACCAGATAGACACCCATGATCGCAACGTACCTGCCGCCACCGACAACGTCCCGGCCCCTCGTGACAACCAGCGGACAGGCTTGGCGAGTTCCGTCGCGGAGGCTGCAGGCAATCGGCCAACCAACGCAGCTCCCACCCAACCAGTCGGAGACGCCCCAGGCGGCGGAGAAATAGTCGTGCGCCTTCGACTCTGTGATGACCGGATCTTCCCGGCCCATCCACTCCCATCCACCGTCTGTCCTGCGGATGCCTCTGCGCAGGCCTCCGCTGTCGTCTCGGCGCCAACGAGTTCCTGCACCCCACGTGTTTCGACCCGGCAGCCATGGTGCTTGTCTGCCGGGGGCGCGCGAGGGCTGGGAGCAAAACCGGACGCTCAATCCGCCCGGAGCCGCTTTCGCCGCATCCCGCGCCCGGCACGGAAGTTGGTGATCCGCTGATCCCGCCGGGGCTGCCGTGACACGATGCTGACCTTGGGTGCGCGGGCGATCACGGGGGGTGCGACAGTGTCGCGCAGGCTGCTTTCGTTCGGGGACGCGCTGGTGCTCCTCGGGCAGGATCCCCCCGCGACGGCCACCGTGGACCGGGCGGTCGGCGGCGCGCTGAACCTGGCCACGGGCGGCCTGAGCGGCGAAGTGCTCGGCATGCTGGGCGAACGCGGACGCATCCTGGGGCTGGGCCGTGCGGCGGCCCGGAGCCTGGGGGACCGCCTGCGCGGCGCCGACGGGCGCGCGGCGCGCACCCGGCTGCTGGAGGCGGCCCACACGGTCATCGTCGTGCTGGCATTCTTCGAAGTGCTCCAGGAGACGGAACTCCCCTTCCCCTGGGACGACGTACGCCTCACCCACCGGGAACAGATGCGGCTCGTGGCCGGCCAGCCGCCCGCACCGGAGGGGCTGGCGCAGACCCTGGCCCAGGTCGACGCACCCTGCCCGGCCCCGCACCTCCCCTACGAGGACACCCTCGTCGCGCTCGGGCAGTGGTACGAGTCCCTGGGCGGCCGCATCACGCACTTCCTGGAGGGACTCGACCTGTGGGCCCGGCTGCCGAGCCGTGAAAGGCAGGCGGCCACGGAAACCGTGCACCGGACCCTGCCGCGCCGCGCGGTGGAGCGGTACGAGGAGCTGTACCGCCGACTCGTCCAGGAGGCACCGGAGTTCCTCTACTGGACCGGTCAGCTGGAGCACCAGGCCACGAGGGCCGAGCTGCGCCGGGCGCTCGCGCAACTGGAACATATCCTGGCGTCCTCCGCTGCTCTTGACCACCCCCCGGAGCATGCGGCGCAGGCGCTGGCACGTGCCCACCAGGCGGCGCTCGGCCGCCGCATCCTCGCCGCCGACTCGCCTCCCGAAGGCATGAGCATGCCCACCCTGGACGAGGTCTACCTGGACCCCGACTTCAGGGTGCGCGCCGTCGGCGACCGCGACAACCCCGCCGACGAGGGGTGGTGGGGCGGGATACCAGTACGCAGCGACCTGACGGACTATCTGGCCGGCGCCCTCACCTCACCGGGTCTCTGGGACGTTCCGCTGCTGGTGCTCGGCCAGCCGGGCGCGGGCAAGTCCGTCCTCACCATGATCCTCGCGGCCCGACTGCCCGCCACGGGCTTCCTGCCCGTGCGGGTGGCGCTGCGCGATGTGCGGGCCGACCACGACCTCCAGGACCAGCTGGAACAGGCCGTGCGCGACGCGACGGGGGAGCGGGTCGGCTGGCCGGAACTGGTCCGTTCGGCCGGGACGGCGGTTCCCGTCCTGCTGCTGGACGGCTTCGACGAACTCCTGCAGACCACCGGAGTGCGGCAGAGTGACTTCCTCACACGCGTCGCCCGCTTCCAGGAGAGGGAGCGCGAACAGGGCAGGCCTGTACTGGCGTTGGTGACCAGCCGGACCGCGGTCGCGGACCGGGCCCAGCATCCGCCCGGCACGGTCGCCCTCCGGCTCGAACCCTTCCAGCCGGACCAGATCAGGGTGTGGATCCAGCAGTGGAACAACCGCAACGCCCGCAGCCTCCTCGCCCGTGGACTGTCCACCCTGAGCTGGGAATTATTGGCACCGCATCGCAAACTGGCCGAACAGCCCCTGCTGCTGACCATGCTCGCCCTCTTTCACGGCGCCGGAAACGATTTCCAGGGCGAGGACGGCCGTCCCCTGGACGAGGCCGAACTCTACGAGGCTTTGCTGATCTCGTTCGCACGGCGAGAGGTGCGCAAGAGCGCCGGGGGCGCCCCCTGGGACAGCCAGATCGACGAGCGCGTCGAAAGCGAGTTGCAGCGGCTGTCGATCGTGGCCTTCTCCATGCTCAACCGCAGACGCCAATGGGTGTCCAGCAAGGAACTGGAGGACGACCTCGGAGCCATCTACGGACACTCCGAGGAACGGTCGGACAGCTTTCGCAAGCCGCTGGACCAGGCCGAGGCCGCGCTCGGCCGGTTCTTCTTCGTCCAGCGGGCCCAGTCCATCCGGGACGGGGAGCGGCTGTCCAGCTACGAGTTCCTGCACGCCACGTTCGGCGAATACCTCGCCGTGCGCCTGGCGGTCCAGCAACTGGTACGGCTCCTCGGCCATCGGCCCGCCCTGCTGCGGAGCGCGGAGCCCCTGGACGACGACCTCCTCTACGCCCTGGTGTCGTTCGCGCCCTTGTTCTCACGGCAGATGCTGAGATTCGCGCGCGCGTGCGTCGCCCGGCTCTCGGCGGAGGAGCGGGAGCGGATCGCCGACCTGGTGGTGCGCGTGCACTGGGAGCGGAGCCGGGAGGAACGCAGGGACAAGCAGTCGTACCCGACGTACAGCCCGCGCCGCATGCGTGTCTCCTCGCGGCATGGCATCTACAGTGCGAACCTCGTCATGCTGGTCGTCCTGCTGACCGGCCAGACGACGGCGGCAACCCTGTTCCCCGCCGAGGACGACCCCGGTGAGGCCTGGCATGCCCACACACTGCTGTGGCGCGCCTCGCTACCGGAAGTGGAGTGGGCGGACTTCGCCCTTGCCCTGAACGTCAGTCACGTCAGGAACGCTGCGGGCCGGGACCTGCACATCCGCCTGCGGCAGGAGGACGACAACGCACGCCCCGAAGTCGTCGACGCCCACTGGATGTACCAGGTGCCACCACGCGAGGCAGGGCATGTGACCTGGCACGTCGCCTACTGGGACGACATGTGGCACAAGGCCCGTCTCGCTGCCGGGACGACCGAAGGCGTGCTGCTCCAGGTCGCTCAGCCGCTGCTGGAGTCGCTGGGGCCGCTGGTTACCACCTTCAACGGTGGCGGGGGCCGTCCCGCGACCTCCGTCGTGCACGACCTGCTGCGGCTCTGGCTGGACGCCGGGTCGGCACTACCGGACGAGGAAGTCAGACTGTTGTACGCGCGCGTCGCCGAAGGAGTCAACACCGCCGGGCCCGACGTCACGGTGGGTCGGCGTCTGCTGCCCCTGCTGTGCGACCTGGTCGACCGGGACCGCGACCGGCTAGGCTCCCACGCCCGCCCCATCGTGGAGGCCCTGGTCTCCTGCCTCCCCGCGGAAGTGAGGGAGCACATGAACAGACACCACGCCGACCTGTTCGGCCTTCCCCCGGCCCAGCCGTGATCACGACGGACCCAGCCGTGCGGACCGCGCGCCGCACTGCCCGCGCACCCATAAGAACGCCCGCACCGACGGCACGCACATCGACCTGAGCTATGGCTGCACCGAGTCAGGCCGCACTGGTGAGAGAGACCCAAGTGGACGGGAAACCGCACGCCAGAGCAGAGGCACAGCAGCGTCCAGGTCACGCAGCACGCCTTCCACCTAGGCGGGCAGCCCAGCGAGTGCTCCGACCCTGAGCACCACCCCCTGCTCGGCAACGCCCTGTTCAGTTCACTGAGAATCACAATGCGAAGACGGCTGTGACCTGCTGTTTCTCTCTGAAGGTGGAGTGAGATTTCCTCCGCGCGACTCGCCACCCCCAATCGGCACAGAAGAGACCCAGCTACGACGGCCAGATGACTGTGCTGTCACGCACCGCCAACGGCTCGGGCCGGTGCTCTTCGCAGAACCGGGTCCATCCCAGGTGGAGGCTGCCGTCGTGGCGCCGGTGAGAGTCATCGACCTTGGTCGCCAGCCAGCTGAGGAGTTCGCCAATGCGTTCGAACTCATCGGGGTGGATCTCCTGTCGGCTGGTCAGAGCCCAGGTACCGAGCGAAGTCTTCTGCCTGCGCAGCAGGATCGAGACAAGTGCGCCATCCACCTTGGATGCCTCGCCGCTGCCACCCAGAAGAGGATAAGGATCGTCCTCGATGACGAGGTTTCCGTGATCATCCACCACCGCAAATGGGAACTCGGTGACGATACTGAGGGTTTCCGGCTTGCGGCCCAGCCCGAGGTGCCATCGGAGCTCGGCGACTTCCCCCTCCGACAATTCGTCGCGCAGCTCCAGAGTGAGCATGAGTTCAAAGATGTCAGCCACAGCCGCACACGCTAGTACTCACGGCTGACAGTCCGATCTTTGTCAGCTGGTGGACCTCCCCGCGTGGACGGGCAGTGGGGCGGGCGGCCTGGAAACCATCGTCCCTGCCGGGCTTTTCGTCTGTGCGGGGTCAGCACGGTTGTGGTGAGTTGGTGGATGCGGCCGGGTGGGCAGCGTGGAGGGTGTGCTCGGTTTGTGACGCTGTCGGTCCGGCCGGGCGGGCCTCGATCGCGGGACCCGCTCGTCGCGGCCCCGCCGGCCACCGCCCGGCACACGACCCCGGCCGTGGGACTTCGTTAGCCTGTTCGCCGACCCTTGACATTCTCTCCGCCGCGGCGGCGGCGACTTCCGTGACCTGCGCAAATGATCGCGTGCGGGTGATCAGTACCGCTGCCCGGGCGACTCAGGTGCCACCCGTCGTGTTGCGGAGGTGACGGAGCGTCGGTTGCCTCGTCAGTGACGTACAACGAGACGCCGTACAGGCCGGCCGGACGCTCTTTCACTGGAGGATTCCTTGGGCAACACACGTATTGGCATCGGTATCGGCTTGGTGGTCGGTGCCCTGGCCTTGCAGATTCCGGTCGCCGCCGCCGCGGACGGCTCCGGTCTCGACATCAGGTCGCGGGGCGCCTCGCCCGGATCCAAGGTCACGGTCTCCACCGCGGCCTGCGGCGACGGTGTGACCTACGGCAAGGGCGAGTCCGAGGTGGCGGGGAAGTTCCATCTCTTCGAGGGCGAGAGCAAGGGTGTGCTGACCGGCGAGTTCACGTTGCCGGAGGGGACCTTGCCGGACACCGACACCATCACCGTCAAGTGCCCACCCCGCACCAAGATCACGGATTCGTACGAGCTAGGGAAGCGCCAGCCCGACGGGGCCGTCGAAGCCGGATTCGGAAGTCCCCGGGACTCGGCCCTGCAGCTCGCCCTGGGCGGAGCGCTGGTCACCGCGGCTGCCGCCGGGTGGACGGTGAGGATGCGTCACCGTTCGAGTGCGAACCGCACCTGACCGCCCTCCCACCCCCCCGCCTCACGGCACCCCGGGCCCCCTTCGCCCCGGAGGCCGTGAGGCGGGGACACCCACCTCACGGTACGCAAAAGGCACCACCGCGATGACATCCAGACACGACGACAGCGCTTCCCCGCCCCCGTGCATCCCGTCGGTCAGGCTTCTGACCTGGACCCTGGTGGTGGGTACGGTGTTGATGACCGGCGCACTGCACGACGGACAGCCGCCGCAGCCCTCGGCGGGCCAGGCCTTCTCCGCCCCGGCGGCCCCCGCGGCCCCCGCGGCCCCTTCGGCCGGCCGCACCGCCGCGGCCGACTCCGCCATGCAGCCGCTGCGGCCCTCCGAACCCCTGCGGATCCGGATTCCCGCCATCGAGGTCGACGCCCCACTGACGAACCTGAGCCTGGACTCGGCGGGGGCGCTGCGCCCCCCGCCCGCCGACGAGCCCGACCTCGCCGGCTGGTACGGCGGGGGCACGACGCCCGGCTCCGTCGGCACGGCTATCACCGCGGGGCACGTGGACCTGCGGACCGGCAGGCCCGGCGTCTTCTACGGCCTCGGCGCCCTGGCCAAGGGCAACACGATCGAGATCGACCGGGAGGACCGGCGCACGGCCGTCTTCACCGTCGACGCCGTGGAGGTCTACGCCAAAGACAGCTTCCCGAGCGAGAAGGTCTACGGCGACTCCGAGCGGGCCGAGCTGCGGGTGATCACCTGTGGGGGCGGTTACGCCGAGCACACCGGATACCGGGGCAACGTCGTGGTCTACGCGACGCTCACCGCGGTGGAATAGCGCCATAAGAGGCCGACGGTGCGATGCGCCGGTTCGGTGACGGTAGGTGGGTGCCAGTGACGGCGCGTCAGAAGCAGGTCCTGTCCCTCGACCACGACCAGGGCTCCCGATGCATACCGCGTACGGCTGGCCGACCGCGCCTGTACGCTGCCCGACCTGGTCCCTGCGGACAGCGGCCTGCCCGACGCCCACCGCGCCACGGTGGCAGCCACCTGGTCCCTGTCCATCGAACACGCTGACCGGCTCCGCCCCACGGGCCTGGCCCGCCCCATGCTCCACCTGGTGGCCCTGCTCGACCCCAACGGCATCCCCCTGGGCGCCCACCGTCCTGACCTCGCCCCCAGCCCTCGCCTGCCTCACCGAACAGCGCACCCCCGACGGTGGCACCGACCTCGATGTATCCCCGCGCGCGGTAGGGGTGGACGAGGCGACCGACACGCTGCGCTGCCTGCACCGGCTCAGCCTGGCCGACCACACCCCCAACACCCCTCACCAGGCGGCGCGCGTCCACAACCTCGTCCAACGTGCCACCCGCGAAGCCCTGAGCCCCGCCGCACGTGACATGGCGGCCCGTACCGCAGCCGGAACGCTCTCGTCTACGACGGCCCCGGGCAGGGGCGGTTGCTGTTCGTCGGGGTCCCGCGGCCGTGGGCCGGGACGACCACCTGCGCCGGCGCCCTGTATGACACCCGCCCCGCGAACCGTCCCCCGCACGCGGTGTCGCTCGCCGCGCCGCGTACCTTGCCGTTCCCGGCGAAGGAGCTCCACTGCGTCGCCGCCGTTCGCGGTCGCGACGACCTCGATGTCCTCCGAGGCGCCCAGGATGAGTCGGAAGCCCGAGCGGACCAGTGCCTCGCCGTCCACCACCACTACCCGGCTCACGCGCGCTCCGCCTCACCTTCCTTCATGCCGTCGGGCCCATGTGCCTCGACACCGAGGCCATGCGGAGACCCGGCGGTCCGAGGGGCGGCAGCTCCAGCCATTGGGGTCGTACCCACTCATCGGCAGGGACATCACCGCCTCTGCTCGGCTTCGTCGCGTCCGTCACCGTCCTGGCCACCCTCTGGTCCCGCTTCTTCCGGCGGGGGCCGCTGGAACGGCTGACGGGCAGGGGGACCGGGATGGCCCGGCGTATTCAGTGACAGCAGTCCGAAAGCAGCACGGGCCCGAGTCGGTTTCGAGTCCGGCGCGGCGGCCAACCGGGGATCATGTGCCGGAACCGGTGCCGGCTGCGGACCAGCGGATCAGGTCGGCACGCGAGGTGATACCCAGGCGCTCGAAGATGCGACGCAGGTGATAGTCGACGGTGCGGGGGCTCAGGTACAACCGGGCTGCCACCTCCTTGTTGGTCGCGCCCTGGGCTACCAGCCGGACGATCTGGTGCTGACGGGAGGTCAGTGTTCCGGACCGGACTTCAAGAGCAGGGGACTCGTCCTCCGCGGGATCCCAGTCGTCCCCGGTGGCGCGCAGCTCGGCCCGGGTCCGCTCGAGCCACAGCCGCGCTCCGTGCCTGCGGAAGATGTCGGCTGCTTCCCGGAGCTGGGCGCGGGCGTCCGAGCGTCGGCGCTCACGGTTGAGGTACTCGCCGTAGAGCAGGCCTGTGCGGGCCAGTTCCAGTTCCCGATCGCCGATCGGGTGCAGACGCAGAGCGCACCGGAAGTGTTCCTCGGTGTCGCCGGTTTCCAGCAGCGCGCGGCACCGGGCCGCCAACGCGGTCGGCCACCCACGGCCGATCGCCTCCGCCCAAGGAGCGAAAGTCGTCGCGGCGCGCTCCGCCCGCGGCCGGTCCCCGGCTCGGACCGCGGCCTCCACGTAACTGGGCACCGCCTCGATCGCGACACCGGGATGTCCGAGCCTCGTGCGGGCGAGTCGGCGCAGCTTGGCAGCAGCCTCGGCCCAGTCTCCGGAGGCGAGATCCAGGTGGGCCAGTCCCCACAGGCCAAGGGCGGAAGCGAGGCCCAGGCCGTGCGCCTGCGCTTCGCCGACGACGCGGTCCGCGTACTGCCCGCAGGCCGCCGAGTCTCCGGTGATCCCGGCCGCGAGCATCAGTATCCCCATCAGATTGCGGACGCAGTTGAGCTGGCCGGTCTCGCGGGCGAGCCGCAGTGCCTCGGCGGCGGTGAGCGTCGCGGCTTCCGGTCCGCTCAGCCAGCATTCCGGGTACGCGAGGTACTGCATGGCGTGCGCCATCGTGGGTGTGTCACCTGCCGTGCGTGCCAGCGTCACCGCTCGGGTGGCCAGCGCACGCGCGCGGGCATCGTCGGCGATGAACAGCGCACCGTGCGACGCCCAGGCGAGCAGGAGAGGATCGTCGACCTGCGCCGCCGTGTCGAGACGCTCACGTAACCGGGGCACCGCGGCCGAGAGCCGGCCTTGAAGCGAATCGGCGACCGCAAGCAGAACATCGGCGGCCAACCGGCTCGCCGGCTGTTCGTGTCCCGTGCTGTTCAGCACCGCCAGCGCACGCCGGCCGGCCTGCACGGGCAAGGCCGCGTTTCCCGCGTACAGGCCTGCCTCCCCCGCTGCCACCAGCGCCTTGACGGCCAGCGACGGGTCCTCACCGGCCAGCAGGTCGGCGGCGGTCAGGAGTCCGTCGCAGGCATCCGGCGCAGGGGCGTGCTGGAGGGCGATCACGCTTTTCAGGTAGGTCATGTGTCCCCGTAGGGATGGCTGATCGCTGCCCATCAGCGGCTCCGCGCGTTCCAGTAGCCGGACGGCGCGCCGCGGGTGCCCGGCGTGTCGGCAGCAGTCGGCCGCGGCCACCAGGCGGCTTCCCCGGGGGCCGTCTTCCGGGGTCAGGTGGGCCGAGCGTTCCATGAGCTCTGCCGCGTGGGCCGGGCTGCCTTGCCGACGGGCGGTTACGGCCTGACGTTCCAGCTCGTCGGCCAGTTCGGCGTTGGGCTCCGACAACAGGGCGGCCTCGTGCCGGCAACGACGATCGTCGTGGGTGTCGGTGAACGCTCGAGCCAGCATGTCGTGCGCCCAGTGCCGTTCGGCGAGATCCGCTCCCTGGTAGATGGCCCGGCCGAGATCGTCGTGCCGGAAGGAGATCACGGTGTTCGAGACAGTGATCAGACCTGCGGTCTCGGCCGGTTTCAGGGCCGACGGGTCGATGCTCGTCCGTTGGGCGACACGCAGGAGTGTCTGGGGGGCCAGGCCCGGTTCCGCTGCCAGCAGCAACAGCAATCTCCGGCAGTCGCCGGGAAGCCGGCTCAATTCGGTGAGCCGGCGGCGCGCCAGACGAGGTGCCAGGGGCAGGGGGTCGGGCAGGCGGGACACCTGGCTCAGTTCCGCGGGTGTGAGCGTCCGCATCAACTCCAGCATGTTCAGGGGATTGCCGCCCGCTGCGTGGAGGAGCACCTCGCGAACCGGGAGCGCCACCGGAGAGGACCGGATCCGTGCGATGAGCCGCAGGCAGTCCTGGTCGGGCAGGCCCGCCAGACGGAGCACCGGCACCCCCGACACGGCGGCGCACCCGTCGCTCTCCGTCCCGGCCAGTATCAGGACCCGCTCGGTGCTGATCCTGCGGGCTACGAAACCGAGGGTGTCACGGGACTCTGCGTCGACCCAGTGCAGATCGTCCACGCCGACCAGCACCGGACTGCGGCCGCTCGCCCTGCCCAGGAGCGCCAGAACGGCGACGCCGATCAGCGATCGGTCCCCGGGCGACGGGACGTGCCCGAGCAGCAGCCGCTCCAGCACCTCACGGGAGCGCGCGGGCAGTTGAGGGATGTCGGAGGCCAGCGGCCTGACCAGCCGCTGCACCGCTCCGTACACCAGGTCCTGTTCCGCCGGTACCCCGTCGGCCCTGACAGGGCGGAAGCCACGGGCCAGGTGGGAGGCGTACCGGAGCAGCGCGGTCTTGCCGATTCCGTGGTCACCGGTGAGGAGCAGGGCGCCGCCGCCTGCTCCGCGGCAGGCTTCGACCGCCGCCGCCAGCTGCCGGCGCTCGGCCTGTCTGCCGATGATGTGGGGTTGCTCGGTGCCGTACGTCATGACGCACGCCTCCCGGCTCGACGCCTCAGGTCGAGAATAATGACTATTCTCGAGGGTGAGCGCAATACTGGTGCGGCCCGAAGTGCCTTTCTGTCAGGGCCTCTTGGAACCTCGCTGCGCGGTTACGCTTGGGTCGTGGCAGAGCCTGATTCCCTCTCAAGGCAGTGCGGTCCCGAGATCCGTGACCGGCTGATCGAGGCAGCCGTTCACGAATTCGGAGAGCAGGGTTACGACCGTGCGCGGGTACAGGACATAGCCCGTCGTGCCGGGCTCTCCACCGGCGCGATCTACGGCAACTTCCGGAACAAGGCCGAACTTCTCGCCGAGGCGGTCGATCGCGGTCTGGCAGCTGCCGCGCGCAGGCTGGTCGAGGCAGTCGACCGCGGGGCGGCCCCCACCGACCTGCTCGAGATGATCACCACCGACCTCTCCGACCCCCGCCGGCACACGTGGGCGCCTCTGGTCAGTGAGGCGCTCGCCGCCGCGCGGCGGGACGACGAGGTCGCCCGCAGGGTCCACGCCGCCTTGCGCAGGGCGGAGGCCAAGCTGACGGACCTGGTCGAACTCGCCCAACAGGACGGCTCACTTGCCCCCGAGGTCGACAGCGCGGCCTGCGCCCGCCTGGTGCTGTGTGTGTCCCTCGGGGGTGACGTTCTCACCGCCTCGGGCCTCGAGGGCCCGGACCGCAAGGCGTGGAGCGCATTGGTGCACAGGCTCTTCGCCAGGCTGGCCTCGGCCCGGAGCAGCGGCTGAGTCACCCTGCATCACCGCCGCGAACCGGTGAAGTCGCCGGTGTTGCGCCAGTCCCAGGGGCGAGTATCTCGAGTAGACGCTGGTCAGCAACTCAGCGGGAACCTCCCCGTTTTTCACCGCGGCGGGGACCGGTTGACAGCGGAAAGGCCGCCCGTCACTCTACGGTCAGCCAAGCGGGGCAATTACCTGCGAGGGGACCCCTCGATATGCGCTGCCCGCACTTCAGGGCATCTCCTGTCCTCGCGATGTGGTTTCCGTGCGTTCCGGCCGATTCGGAAGAATTTCTTTCCGGCAAGGAGGAAACATGTTTCAGCGAAAATGTGCGTTGACCGCCGTCATCGTCGCCGCGGCACTGGCGGCCGGCGCCGTGCCCGCGGCCGTCTCCGCAGCCGCTGCCGCCCCTGACACAGGGCGGCAGCACCGCGGCCCGCAGGTCACGACCGTACGATACGGGCCGTTCACCATCCCCGCCGCGTCGGGGCACGACCACGGGGAGTCGGGAAACCGACTCTCCCTGAATGTCCAGAAGCCGTGCGACGACTGCTTCATCACGGGATTCAAGCCCAATCTCGTCTACGCGGACGGGTCGAACGCCAACGTCAACACCGGGCCAATGTTGCATCACATGGTGATGGGAAATCACTGGAAGAACGACGTCGTGTGCAACGGTCCACAGCGAATATTCGCCTCCGGCAACGAGCGTGTGGAAAGTGTCCTGCCCTCCGGATACGGCATCAAGGTCGGAGGGGGTGAGCGGTGGAACATGCTCTACGACCTGATGAACCACGCCCCCCAGAACAAGACGGTCTACATCTCCGTGACGTACACCCATGAATCCGCCACTGGTTCGCGACTCGAACCGGTGACACCGATCTGGATGGACGCGGGCGGATGCCTCGGCAGCACGTACGACGCTCCCGAGGGAGTCAGCGAAAAGACCCGGCGGTGGCGATCCACGATCTCCGGGACACTGGTGCACATGCGCGGCCATCTCCACCACAGCGGTCACTCGGTGCGGACCGAGAACCTCACCACCGGCAGGCTCCTGTGCGACATCGTGGCGGAGGAAGGCGGCAGCCCCGAGTTCATCGACCTCCACGGACACACCGAGATCTCCAACATGCCGCCCTGCAGCGGCGACTCCCTCGGCGCGATCCACCGAGGGGACGTCCTGCGCATCACCAGCAGGTACGAGATCGACGGGCACTCGCACGACGACGTCATGGGGATCATGGCCGGCTGGGTGGCCCGGAACTGATCCGCCTCGAGCAGGCGGTGGGGCGCGGGAATGCCGTCCCACCGCCTCACCACGGAGGTGATCGCATGAATCCCGGACGGCCCCGCAGACCCCCGCACAGCCGTACGCTCATCGTCGCCGACCTGCTCATCTGTCTGGCGTGGGCGGGCAGCGTGGGGGCGGCGGCACAGGTGGAGGCCGGTCCCGCGGTGCGTACGGTCGCGCTGTTCCTCCATCTGGGGGCGCTGGTCCTCGGACTGGGCTCAGTGCTGACCGTCGACTACTACGGAATGCTGTGGCTGCTGGGGAGGCGGAGCCTGCGCCAGTCACTGGAGTTCGCCGGCCCGCTGCACGTGCCCGTGTGGACGGGGCTGGCCGGCCTGGTGCTGAGCGGAATCGTCCTCGATCCCGACCCACGGGCTCCCCTTACACGGGTGAAGCTGGTGCTCGTCCTCCTGATCGCGCTCAACGGAGTGCACGCGCAAGCTCTGCACCGCACCCTGGGCGACCAGGTGAGCGCCCGGCCCCCGCGGCGGCTGCTGGTGCGTGGAGTGATCTCGGCGGTTCTCTCCCAACTAGGGTGGTGGGGGGCCGTCGCGATCGGTTTTCTCAACAGCCAGTCATGACCGGCGGGAACTGCATAGCAGTCGTTCATCACCGGCTGTCATCCTGCCGCCGGACAGCCGCTACGGCTGTCCGGCGACGCTTCCACTCGATGAGTAGCGCCGTACTGGGGAAACGAGTGGTTGATCAGGGGCAGTTGACGGCTGTGTCGCCGGTGTCGCGGTTGCAGGTGTCGAAACCGAGGCCGCCGTCGAGGCCGTCGTTGGCGATCACGTTGTCCACGCCGTTGAGGGTGTCGCTGCCCTCGCCGCCGATGTGCGTGTCGTTGCCGCGGCCTCCAGTGAGGGTGTCGTTGCCCTGGGCACCCTCAAGTGTGTCGTTGCCGTCGTCGCCGTTGAGAGTGTCGTTGCCGGCATTGCCGTAGATGGTGTCGTTGCCGGCCAGCCCGGAGATCGTGTCGTTGCCGGGGCCGCCGTTGATGGTGTCGTTGCCCGGCGTCGCCCGCAGGCCAGTGGCATCCGGGTCGTCGCCGACGAGCCGGTCTGCCCGGGGACCGCCGTTGAGGCGGTCGTCACCCGCACCGCCGATCACCGTTCCGGCGGCTTCCAGGTTCGGGGAGATGCTGACGCTGTCATCGGAGTCGTTGGCGTTGACCCGTATAGAGGCGACAGGCAGCGGACACTCCGCCGTGTGCGTCCCCGTCGACTGACACGGGGCTACGGCGGACACGGTGTCCCCCGCGTCCGTCACCACGACAACGTTGCCCTGACGTCGGATGGTGATGTCATTCGCCACACCCTGGGCGGCCGTGATGCTAAGGGTGTCGCCCACCTCCTGCACGACCGTGGTGCCCGCCAGGCTTCCGCCGGGGCCCGCACCGGGCGCGGCGGAAGCGGCGGTCAGCGGAGCGCAGGTGAGTGCGCCGAGGACCACCACCGTGGTGCAGATTCCTTGTGTTCTCATCGGTGCCCGCCTTTCGTGTTGTCTCGCCGTGTACGGGTACTGGCGTGCCGCTCACTCACGCTGGTCAGGGGCATCCGCTGACGTTGTCGCCCAAGTCGGCGCGGCAGTCGTCCACGTCAGCTCCGCCTTCGACGTAGTCGTTGCCGCCGACGTTGTCCACGGTGTCGATGGTGTCCCGGCCGTTGCCACCCTCGGCGTAGTCGTTGCCGGCGCCGGCGACGATGCGCTCGTTGCCGCTGCCGCCGTAGATCACGTCGTTGTCGGCACCGCCGTCCACGATGTCCGAGCCGCCGCGTCCCTCGATGGAGTCGTTGCCGGAACCACCGAAGATCCTGTCCGCCTCGGCTCCACCGGTCAGGGTGTCGTTTCCCGCGCCGCCGGAAAGGAAGTCGGATCCCTCGTCGCCTTCGAGGGTGTCGTTGGCGGATCCCCCGTAGAGGTTGTCGTTGCCGGCACCACCGACGAGGGTGACGCCGAGGGCCGCCAGCGAGGAGGTGACGGTGTCGTCCTGGTCGCCGGCGTTGACCACCAGTTCGGTCGTGTCGGCGGCCCTGCAGGCGACTTCGGTCGTGCTGATGGCGGTGCAGTCGCCGGACGGTGCGACCGTGTCTCCGGTGTCTCTGATTCTGATGTTGCTGCCCGACTGCCAGACGCTGATCGTGTTGCCCCGGCCGACCCCGGCGGTGACCGTGATCGTGGTGCCGGTCTTGTTCACCAGCGTCGTGGCGAAAAGATGTGGCGTCGGTGCGTCGGCCGCGTGGGCCACGCCAGGGAGCCACAGAGTGAAACCGCACACCGTGGCCAGAAGTGCCCCGGTGCGATGGTGCGTTCTCTTCATGACCTGCTCCTGAAATAGGGCGTTGAATGTCGATCTCGCAACTGTGCGCAGTGCTTCCCGGCCGAGAACTCTGTGTTCGCTCTCAGGAGCGCTACCTTTTGCGGTCTGCCGACCGCGCCGGGACCTGATAACCGGCTCCGGCGGAGTACCGGGGGAAAGGGTGTGGCTGCAAGCGTCGAACGTTCGGTGCGATCTACCCCGGCGCGACACCCGAATGTCCTGCTGCGTTCAATAGCCTGAGTCCGCGCTGACTCCTCCCGTACCGCCATGGCCGACGCCTGCTCTGCCGGTCATCGGCGCTGGTGCTTGGGCACCCAGAGCATGTCGGGATGTGAAGCCGTGCTGAAGCCGAATTTGCGCCATTGCCGAACACAAGGGTCTCCGCGCGTGGAGCGTCGCCCTGGCCGGGAATGGGATCACCTGGGGCGTGCCCGCCGTTTGACTTGCATGTGCCCCAGAGCTGTCAATTAGCGATTCATTCGTACCGCATTCAATTGATCGCGGTACGGGTGATCCGCGCAGCCCACGAGCTGGACCTGCCGATTGTGGCGCTGCGCTCCCGCGACGAGGCGAACGCGCTGCACGCCCGCATGACCGATGAGGTCGTGGTGTTCGACGGCGAGGAGTCGGGGGGGCAGCGGTCGGGTGTGCGTGCAGCGAGCCGGTCGACCTCGCTCTCCAGGCGGCCGCTGGGAGCGCGTGCGGGATCCGTTGTGGCGAACTACCGGGCGACGATCTCCAGGCCCTCAATGGAGGCGGCGTCGGGCGGGGTGGTGTCGGCCATGGAGTGGGTGAGCTGGTGAAACCAGTGCGCGCCGCCGGGTCCGGCTCTCCCGGCCGGTCGGCAGCACCGTGTGTCAGTGAGACCCACCGCCATGCTGTGGATGAGGACACGTCAGAACTCGGCCGCGTCCGGGCCTGCACGCCGAGTCGGAGGCATCCGCAAGGGGAAGAGCGAAGGGCCGTCGCGGTGTACCCGCTCTCACGGCCTACGCGCCGACCGTTGCCAAGTCCACCGCGCAGTTGGGCGCGTCAGCGGCAAGCCAGGTCGTCGAGAGCCGCCCGGCGGCATCACTGCTCGGTCGCCCCAAGGGTCCGGTCGGCCGTCGCGAAGCGGTGTTCCGTCGGCTTCTGCACGTCATAGAGGTGGCTGAAGTATTCCGTCTGTGCGGTTCCGGGAGCACCGCCAGGAGAAACGCGAGACACCCCATGTGGTGGTGCTCCCACAGGGGGCCGCGTCCCTCGTTGTACAGCACAGTCCCGTCGTCGGGGGCATGCCCGGGCCGCGCCAGCCAGTACAGGAACGCTCCTGCGCCCTCCTCGAATGCCCACGACAGGACCCTCGCCCCGCCTCCTGCAGGCCAGCCGGCTTGCCCTCGAACTCCCACAGGTCAGCCAGCATCTCCTCCCGTTCCGTCGCCTGTGCGTGCAGGAGTCGTCGTAGGCGGAGTCGGGGGTGATCAGCCAGATCGTCTCGTCACTTTCTTAGCTCCAGTTGGAGACGAACCGCCCAGGTTGGGTGCGTTGCCTGATCATGAGCACGCCACATAGGAAAGGGGCGGCACGACACATACCAGGAACGTCTTGCCCTCGGTTCGTGGGAGGGCAAGACCGAACGGACATGTGTTGTTCAGAAGGTCTAGAACCAGAAGGAAACACACTCTCTCGCGGTTAGCCGTCGGCACAGCGGCCATGGTGCTGTTCAGTGCCAGCGGCGCGGCCGGGACGGCCCAGGCGGCTCCGACCACCCAGCCCGACCCCAACGCCGCTCCCTCACCCCAACCTGCTGCCGGGCCGGAGAAGGACACGCGGACGGCTGCCGCAGGAGCGCGGCCGGTGTCAGGGAAGAGCCCGACGGCTGCGCCTCTTTCGCGGAATGCTGCGCCTGGCGGGTTCCAGCGGGTGACGTCTCAGAAGGTCCAGCTCAAGAACAAGGTGACCGACGCCGACGGGACAAGTCGATGCTGACGTTCGAGGTGTGGACCCCGGATGCGGCAGGCAAGCCGCTGAAGAAGGTGAGCATCGCCGACAACCACTGGGGGGGGATCGTCTCCCCATATGTGGCGTCGGGGACGACGGTCACCGTGGATGTGCCGGCGGGCAAACTGACGCTGAACACGAACTGAAACGGTTGGCGGTCAGGCAGAGGACCTCCTCGCCCTCGCAGGGCACCATCGACTCGACCTTGCCTTGGAAGCCGGTCGCCCAGGTTGACATGCCCCAGTCCTCCAGGACGTAAATCCACTCACCGCACGCGCCGTACATGACGCGGTTGAGATGAGGGGAGATCCCGCCCGGCTGCCCGGCCGGCGCGCGCAGCTCCCTGCACGGGGTGCGCGCGGCTAACTCGAACGAGGTCAGCGCCCAGGTTGATGAGGAATTCGTCCGTCTCCAAACCACGGGCCAGGGTCAGCGAGATGCCGCCGAGCACGCCGGGCACGGTTGATGAAGGGGTGTGGTGGTGTGCGCTATCCACGCAATGCCGTCACTCATGGCGGTCAGGCTATCGGCCAGTCTTGGCCGCGACGTGGTACCGGCACAGTACCGCAGCCACCTCGTGGAGAGCTGTTTCGCCGGGACCGGCCTGGGCATCGGACCCACCTGAGTAACGAGACGACACCGCGAGTTCAGTCTCGGTATCGCGGCGCCGGACCGCCCGTGGTGCGCGTCTTGCACGTCTGCCCGGTGAGCGCGATGGAAGAGTGGGTTCCGACGACCGGCCGGCCGAGTCACCGGCGGGGCGGGCGCCGATTCTCCCCGACTCTTTGAACCGACAGGACCTCGCCGTTGCGCCTCTACGCCCAGACTCCCGTACGCCGGAACCTCCAGGTGCTCGTGGACCTGACCTCCGTGGCCCTGATCGCTACCACGGTGTGGGTGGCCCTCTTCGTCCGGGACACGATCATGCTGTTGGCCGAGCCGGGGCAAAAGGTTGAAAGCTCTGGACACGGCCTCGCAGATGACCTCGGGAACGCAGGGGACGCGGCGTCGAACGTACCGTTCGTCGGCGATGTCCTGCAGAAGCCGCTGCAATCCGCGGCCGACGCCAGTGCCGGTTTCGCGGATGCCGGCGCATCGTTTCAGGAGACCGTCACTCAAATCGCCGATGCGGCCACCACGGCTCTCATTGTCGGCCTGGTGCTCCTGATCCTGATGCTGTGGCTGCCCTCGCGTCTGCTCTGGATTCGTCGCAGCATGATCGTCCGTCGCCTCGCCGACGCGCCGGGCGGTGCGGACCTGCTCGCCCTGCGTGCTCTCACCGGTCCGCCAGCCGCCCTCGTCAAGTTGCCGACCCCGCCCGGTGGTTTCGCCGACGCCTGGCGTCGACGTGACCAGGAGGCCATCGCCATCCTCAGCGCGGCCGCCCTCGCACACACGGGCCTGCTTCCCTGACGGACGCCTCCGAGCAGGTCCTCCGTGGGCAAGCGCCAGACATCTCCGGACGAATCGACGACGAACCACACCTCAGCCAACGTCGCCGACCACACTTCCCGGCACACCGCACACTCACAGAATGTGTTGCCGCCACCCTAACCGGCGCACTAACAGGTCATCTCATTTGGTGAGTCGGCGGTAGCAGATGAGGGTGCGGGCGATGCTGGTGAAGTCCAGGAAGTGGCCGGCTTTGCGTTCGTAGCGTCGGTGGAGGCGTCGGCATCCGGCGAGCCAGGCCATGGTGCGTTCGATAGTCCAGCGGTGCCGGCCCAGCCGCTGGCTTGAGTCCGTCCCTTTGCGGGCGATCCGGGGCGTGATGCGGCGGTCGCGTAACCATCGCCGCAGGTGGTGGTAGTCATAGCCTTTGTCACCGTGCAGCTTGCCGGGCCTTCGCCGCCGTCGACCGCGGCGGGAGCGGATCGGCGGTATGCCCTGTACGAGCGGGATCAGGGCCTGACCGTCGTGGATGTTGGCACCGGAGATGCCGACGGACAGGGGCAGACCGGACCGCTCGGTGATCAAGTACACCTTCGAGCCGTACTAGCCCCGGTCGACAGGATTCGGGCCTGTCAGTTCCCCCCTTTCAGGGCCCGCATGTTGACCGAGTCGAGCGCGCACCGGGACCAGTCCAGCTCGCCGCGGGCACCGAGCTCGTCGAGGACCAGGCGGTGCAGCTTGGCCCACACTCTGGCCTTCGACCACTCTGTGAACCGCCGGTGGGCCGTGGCTCCTGAGGGCCCGAACGAGGCGGACGGCAGCTGCTGCCACGTGCAGCCCGACGTTGCGACGAACACGATCGCGGCCAGCACTTCCCGATCTCCGTGGCGGCGCCGACCACCGCCTTGCGGACGGGTCGGCACCTCCGGCACCACCCGCTGGAACAACTCCCACAACTCATCCGGCACCAGCCGTTCAACGATCCCCACGGCAACAGGCTATCGAGCACGCCAAATGAGATGACCCGTAAGAGGCCGTTCGCTTTCCGAATGCCGTGTGCGGATAACGCTGGTCAGGCATGAGATTCCGGCTGTGGCGGGAGTCCTGACTCGTTGCTGATCGAGTCGGCCTGGGGGTGGCGGATGCCGTCGATGCGGGCGGTCCTGGAACGCGGCGGAAGACCGCCGCCGTGCGGGTGGAGGAGCTCGAAGCCGAACTGGAGCGGATGCGGGCGGACTTGGTGGACGCCGAGGAGGTTCTCAAGCTACGGACGATCGGCCTCGAGCGGTATCTGGAAGCGCTCGCCGAGGAGGAACAGCCGGCCGAGACGGTCGTTGGCCCGTCGCCGAGGACACCGGTGGGCCCGCGCCGTGCGGCGCCGCATCGACAGAACGCGGCCGGTGTCGAAGATCTGTCGGTGGACCACCAGGCGGTGATGGCAGCCGCGGCCGAAGCCGGGAACGACGGGCTGGGTGCCCGGCGGGCGGCCGTGGTGCCCGGCTGGGACAGCGCCTCGGCCTCACGTGTCGAGGGGGCAAGAGCACGGCTGAAGAGGCTGGTGGAAGGGGGCTGGCTGGTGGAGACCAAGCCCGGAGGGTTCGCCCTGCCGGCAGAACAGCGCACTGATGAGGCTGTGCGGCCAGGCGGCGGCTCATAAGGGCGATCATCGACCAGCGGATGACGGCTTCGCTCGTGTCGGTGCGGCCTTCGTAGTCCCTGACCAGGCGTCGGCTGCGCAGAAACCAGGCAAAGGACTGCTGACCAGCGTCAAGAAGAGCAGCGGGTTCCTTAGTTCGCCGGAACGACGGGCACCGGTCGTGACCGCGCCTGGGCCGGGCACGGTGGGGGCCCAGGCGCGTCTCTCGTAGGGCTACCTGTGCTGGATCCACCACACGATGCCCGCCACGGAGGCTGAACCCAGGGCCCAGCACGCGCCGCGAATCAGGCTAAACAGCGCGGCATGGCCCAACTTTCGGGCGATAGGCGTGGTCATGGTGACGTGTTCCTCTCCTCGGTTGGATGCCGGCCGGTGGGCCGGGCGTGGACCACGGTCCCGCGTGAACGCGGTGGCTGTCCGAAAGGGCGGGCAAGGCGGGCAATCTGCCGCTACGCTCCTGGTCATCGGCGTGCCCGCCGGTCCCGATACGGGCAGAGGAGGGCAGGCGGGCATACGGAAGGTGGCGCGAGTGGGGAAATCCGCGAAGGCCCGTGAGCTGTACGACAGGCTGCGGGCCCTAGATGTGCTGACCGGACAGGTTGGTGACGCGGCTGGCTGGGGTGTGGCCGCTGATTCCGGTGTGGGGTCGGTGGTAGTTGTACCAGTCCAGCCAGTCG